>CAKRPO010000017.1 GCA_934378195.1 uncultured Blautia sp. | reverse complement strand
AGTGGCGTAGTTGGTAACGCGCGACCTTGCCAAGGTCGAGACCGCGGGTTCGAGCCCCGTCTATCGCTCTTTTTATTCAAGAATCAGGTTTATTGCCTGGTTCTTTTTTCTTTATCAAAAAGCTCCCAGTCATCTAACGACTGGGAGCTTCTATTCAAGAATTCTTTATTTTCTCTTCAAAATTTCTACTCTTTTTAATGATGGAACAAACGAATTCCAGTAAATGCCATCACCATTCCATATTTGTTACAGGTCTCGATCACTGCATCATCTCTAACAGATCCGCCCGGCTGTGCAATGAATTTTACACCGCTCTTATAAGCTCTTTCAATATTATCGCTGAATGGGAAAAATGCATCTGAACCAAGTGTTACGTCTGTAAGCTGATCCAACCACGCCCGCTTCTCTTCTCTTGTAAATACATCCGGTTTCTCAGTGAAGACATTTTCCCATGCGCCATCAGCCAGCACATCCATGTATTCCTCGCCGATGTAAACATCAATTGCATTATCTCTTTCTGCACGGCTAATCGTATCTTTGAATGGAAGATTCAGCACCTTCGGGCTCTGACGCAGGAACCAGTTATCCGCTTTCTGTCCGGCAAGTCTGGTACAATGTACACGGGACTGCTGTCCTGCTCCAACACCGATTGCCTGTCCATTTTTAACAAAGCATACAGAATTGGACTGTGTATATTTCAGAATGATCAGAGACACTTTCAGGTCTCTCTTTGCTTCTTCTGTAAGATCTTTATTATCTGTAACAATGTTAGAGATCAGCTCATCATCAATTGCAAGTTCCTGACGTCCCTGTTCAAAGGTTACTCCAAATACCTGTTTGTGTTCCAGCGGAGCCGGTACATAATCCGGATCGATTTCAATCACATTGTAATTTCCTTTTTTCTTCTGTTTCAGAATTTCCAATGCTTCTTCTGTGTACCCTGGTGCAATCACACCATCAGATACTTCTCTCTTGATCAACATTGCAGTATCTTTGTCACAAACATCAGAAAGAGAAATAAAATCACCGAAAGAAGACATTCTGTCTGCGCCTCTGGCTCTCGCATAAGCACATGCAAGTGGTGAAAATTCTTTCCAGTTCATGTCATCTACCCAGTAGATCTTTGCCAGTGTCTCTGTCAGTGGAAGTCCTACGGCTGCTCCCGCCGGTGAAACATGTTTGAAAGAGGTCGCAGCAGGAAGTCCGGTTGCTTTCTTAAGATCACGTACAAGCTGCCATCCATTAAATGCATCAAGGAAATTGATATATCCCGGTCTGCCGGAGAGCACTTTAATTGGAAGATCCTGTCCTTCTTCCATGTAAATTCTGGAAGGTTTCTGATTTGGGTTACATCCGTATTTTAACTGTAATTCTTTCATCTATGTACTCTCCTTCTTACTGATTTTTGTTTACAATCTTTGTATTATAGATTCCTGTTGCAATATCAATGTAACGTACAAACAATGAAACTTTGTTATCTGTATTTAAGCTGTTCCAGAGAAGCTCTGTAAATGCTTCCATATCATCCGGGATATCAACCAGCTTTGGTTCACCCTCAAAGCTTGGAAGCGGATTGCCATCACATTTGTAAGTATGAATAAAACGTCCCTCACCCGGTACTGCTTTTTCATATGCATAAGTATATCTCAGACAGGAATCCGGATTGCCATTGTCGCTCTTCAGAATAGACATTGCATAACTGTAATTTCCATTTTCAATATGCATAACGCCGGAAATCCTTGGTGTATAGTTCGGTCCGTCCGGCTCAAACTCACGTGATCTTAAAGACTGTTCAAAAGTCAGCTGTTTATCCAGACCTTCATAGATCGTATCTGTCTGGTCACCATTTGTCACGATTGTCTTATTTCCCAGCACACGAACCGGTGCATAAATGATCAGGCTCGGATCTGTAAGCTTGGAAGGATCAAATGCCTGTGTACGGATTCCCTCACCATCTGTAACAAATACACGGTTTCTGCTATTCTCACTTCTTCCCATGATAAAGTATGCAGTAACTGCTTTTGTTCCGTCTGCAGAACGTCCGATAATGATTCCTCTGCCCGGATAAGAATTGGTTTTCAGTTCATTTTCCAGTGAAATTTTTTCCATGATCATTCTCCTTTAGTGTAATAAAGTAAAGCGACCGCCTGGGTAGTCTGTTTCCAGGCTGCCCAGGCGGTCGGCAAATTCACTTACTGCACTCCCTGTAGTTAACTCTACTTCCGCCAGTCATGCAGTCGTTATAATCATAATATATTGCTACGAACAATTACATAATATACTACTTTATTCAGTTTGGCAAGAATAAAAATCAAAACAATTTTTATTCGTCTACGCTGTAGTTCGGAGCTTCCTTAGTGATGTGGATGTCATGCGGATGAGATTCTTTAAGAGAGGCTGCTGAAATCTTAATGAATCTGCCAGTTGTCTTAAGCTTCTCAATCGTCTCTGCACCACAGTAACCCATACCAGAACGAAGACCACCCATTAACTGGAATACGGTGTCTTCTACATGTCCCTTATAAGCAACACGTCCTTCAACACCTTCTGGAACAAGTTTCTTGGCATCCTGCTGGAAATAACGGTCTTTGCTTCCGTTCTCCATAGCTGCGATAGATCCCATGCCACGGTATACTTTGTATTTACGTCCCTGATACAGTTCAAAGCTTCCCGGGCTCTCATCGCATCCTGCGAAGATACTTCCCATCATGCAGACATTGGCACCTGCTGCAATCGCTTTGGTGATATCTCCGGAATACTTGATACCGCCATCTGCAATGATCGGAATTCCATAACGATTTGCTACTTCATAGCAGTCCATAACAGCTGTGATCTGCGGAACACCGATACCAGCAACGATACGGGTTGTACAAATAGATCCAGGTCCGATACCAACTTTGACAGCATCTACACCTGCATCAATCAGCGCCTTTGTAGCAGCTCCTGTAGCAACGTTTCCTGCAATTACCTGCAGATCCGGATATGCATCCTTGATCTGCCGTACTGCACGAAGGATATTCTCTGAATGTCCGTGTGCAGAGTCAATTACAATAACATCAACATTTGCTTTTACAAGAGCATCAACACGTGCAAGAACATTTGCGGTGATACCAACAGCGGCACCGCAGAGCAGACGTCCCTGTGCATCCTTGGCTGCAAGAGGATATTTGATCTGTTTCTCAATATCTTTGATCGTAATCAGACCTTTTAAATTAAAATCATCATCTACAATGGGTAATTTCTCTTTGCGAGATTTGGCAAGAATCTTCTTAGCCTCTTCAAGTGTGATTCCCTCTTTGGCTGTAATCAGTCCTTCAGAAGTCATACATTCGCCGATCTTCTTTGTAAAATCTGTCTCAAACTTCAGGTCACGATTGGTGATGATTCCAACCAGTTTCTTACCTTCTGTGATTGGAACACCTGAAATGCGGAATTTTGCCATCAGATTATTGGCATCTTCCAGTGTATGATCTGCGGATAAAAAGAATGGATCTGTAATAACACCGTTCTCAGAACGTTTTACCTTATCAACTTCCTCTGCCTGTGCTTCGATGGACATATTCTTATGAATGATTCCGATACCGCCCTGTCTTGCCATGGCAATTGCCATTCTGTGTTCGGTAACTGTGTCCATTCCCGCACTCATCATAGGAATGTTCAGCTTGATTTTTTTTGTTAAGTGTGTTGTAACATCTACCTGATTCGGAATTACTTTTGAATATGCCGGAACTAACAAAACGTCATCAAATGTAATGCCTTCACCAATGATAGTACCCATTGCATTTCCTCCCTTGTATTGTGTTATTTTGATTTTGATTCAAAGTGTAACAAAAATAACTTACAGTGTCAATCCAAAAAAACTTTGCTCGGAGCTGAATTTTTGATAGCCTGTGCCATCTGCTCATCTGGTTCTATAATAATCTTACTGTTTTCTCCACCGTTTTTTGTGATTACTGCAAAACGTTTGTGCTGCGGGTTTCCTGAAGAATAATCCAACGTTTTCATACGGCTGTTTCCATTGTAATAATCCATTCGATGTGAATCAAGCGGCGCCACCAGATCAACTTCACTTAACTTCATAGACATGACTTTTTTACGTTTGGATTTGGCCATGACCATATCAATGTCAAACTCTCCGTTTACAAACAGATATTCATACTCCAGATCTGTCCGCGGAATTACAAAATAGCATGCCACTCCAAGGGCAATTGCAACAACCAGAAAAATCGGAGTAATAAACAGCCCTGCCAAAACTGCCAGAACCGTCAGCACGATCAGTCCGTATTTTATTACGGCATCCTGTGCTGTCGGATTCTTCTTTACCAGTAACTCTGAATAAAGATCGCTCATATGTACGTTCTCCTTATAATGATATTTAATTTAATTTTATCATAATAAAGTGGACAAGTCCACTTCAAACTCCCTGAATCCCTCAATCTCTGAGGGACTTACTAAGCCTTGTGTGCCAGATGCAGCCTGCTTTAGCAGACATATTCCAAATACATCTAGCCGCATCCTCACGGAGCATTTTTATGTTATTGGAACATTACGGAGTAATTTTCTATAATGTAAAAAGGGATCAGCGTCTATGACGCCAATCCCTTAAATCATAAATCTTTTTTACATCATGCCGCCCATTCCCGGAGCACCTGCCGGCATAGCCGGAGCGTCTTCTTTAACTGTAGCAACTACAGATTCTGTAGTCAGGAGTGTAGATGCAACACTTGTTGCATTCTGCAGCGCGCTTCTTGTAACCTTAACCGGGTCAAGGATACCAGCACCTACCATATCTACGTACTGTTCATTCAGAGCATCAAATCCAACACCTGGTTCAGATTCTCTTACTTTATTGATGATAACAGAGCCTTCCAGACCTGCGTTTGCAGAAATATGGAACAGCGGAGCTTCCAATGCTTTGAGAATTACGTTTGCACCAGTCTTCTCATCACCTTCCAGAGTTGCAACCAGTTCAGCAACTTTCTTGGATGCATGGATATAAGCAGAACCACCACCTGCGATGATTCCTTCCTCTACTGCTGCTCTTGTTGCTGCAAGTGCATCTTCCAGACGAAGTTTTGCTTCTTTCATTTCAGTTTCTGTTGCAGCACCAACACGGATAACAGCTACGCCACCTGCCAGTTTTGCAAGTCTTTCCTGTAATTTTTCTTTATCAAATTCAGATTTTGTCTCTGCAATCTGTTTACGAATCTGTGCAACACGGTCAGCAATTGCACTCTTGTCGCCAAGTCCGTCAACAATAACGGTATTTTCTTTTGCAACTTTAACAGATTTTGCACGTCCGAGCTGCGCCATTGTAGTTTCTTTGAGATCAAGACCCAGTTCGTCAGAGATCACCTGTCCACCTGTCAGGATTGCGATATCCTGCAGCATTTCTTTTCTTCTGTCGCCATATCCAGGAGCTTTGACAGCTACTACCTGGAATGTTCCTCTTAATTTGTTTACGATCAGAGTTGTCAGAGCTTCACCTTCTACATCTTCTGCAATGATAAGGAGTTTGGCACCAGCCTGAACCACCTGCTCCAGTAACGGAAGGACTTCCTGAATGTTGCTGATCTTCTTGTCAGTGATCAGGATGTATGGATCTTCCAGATTTGCTTCCATTTTTTCCATATCTGTAGACATATACGCGGAAATGTATCCACGATCAAACTGCATACCT
Source organism: uncultured Blautia sp. (assembly GCA_934378195.1). Taxonomy (GTDB): domain Bacteria; phylum Bacillota; class Clostridia; order Lachnospirales; family Lachnospiraceae; genus Blautia_A. Next base: position 31,903 of record CAKRPO010000017.1, on the reverse strand, counting down.
TCTACCAGATCCAGTTCTGTATGCATGGTTTTGGACTCTTCTACAGTGATAACACCATCGTTAGAAACTTTTTCCATTGCATCAGCAACCAACTGTCCTACTTCTTCGTCACTTGCAGAAATAGATGCAACATTTGCGATCTGTGCTTTGCCACTGATTTTCTGGCTCATCTCTTTGATAGCCTCTACAGCTGTATCTGTTGCTTTTTTCATACCTTTTCTGAGAATGATCGGGTTTGCTCCTGCAGCCAGATTCTTCATTCCTTCGTGAACCATTGCCTGTGCCAGAACAGTTGCTGTAGTGGTACCATCACCAGCTACATCATTTGTCTTGGATGCAACTTCTTTAATCAGCTGTGCACCCATATTCTCGAATCTGTCTTCCAATTCGATTTCTTTAGCGATTGTAACACCATCGTTTGTGATGAGCGGTGCACCAAACTGTTTGTCAAGTACAACGTTTCTTCCTTTTGGTCCGATTGTGACTCTTACTGTATCTGCAAGTTTGTTTACACCAGTTTCGAGTGCAGCTCTTGCTTCTGCGCCGAATTTAATTTCTTTTGCCATGATGAATGTCCTCCTGAAATAATTAATGATCCGTAACGTTCCTATTCTCAGTTACGATTATTCAACGATTGCGAGAATATCGTTCTGTTTTACGATAATATATTCTTCACCGTCAAGTTTTACTTCTGTTCCTGCATATTTGGAATAAATAACTTTATTTCCTACAGTAACTTCCATCTTTACTTCTTTGCCATCAACAACTCCGCCAGGTCCTACAGCGATAACCTCTGCCTGCTGTGGTTTCTCCTGTGCCTGTCCCGGAAGTACGATACCGGATTTTGTTGTTTCTTCTGCCTCTAACTGTTTTAATACAACTCTGTCACCTAAAGGTACTAATTTCATGATCTATTTCCTCCTTTATTGTTGTCTTCTTTTAAATTACTAGCACTCTTTTCATTTGAGTGCTAATCACTGTCCCTATATTATTGAAATTCATGATTTTCTGCAACTCTTTTCACAGTTGCAAAATAATGTATTTATTTTTATAATCTCTTATTTTCTTTATTTTTCTCTTGTTTTCTCACTTTCTCATTTTCAGTAACTTTTATCAACAGCTCGAAGTAAAAGAAAAAGCCCTCTCCCATCAGGGAAAAGGCTTTTCCTATCACTGTGCATTCTATTTGCCATGCATTCACGACTTCTTATTTCGCTGCGCTTTGATTTCTTCCAATTCATCGAAAATCACTTCATTCAGCACCTTGATATAGGTACCTTTCATACCAGAAGAACGTGATTCGATAACACCTGCACTCTCAAACTTACGAAGTGCATTGACAATCACAGATCTGGTGATACCAACCCGATCCGCAATCTTGCTTGCTACCAGGATACCTTCTTCGCCATCAAGCTCATCAAAGATATGGATGATTGCTTCCAGTTCTGAGAAGGACAATGTATTAAACGCAGATTTAACGACTTGCTGTTTACGGTCTTCTTCTGCATTTTCTTCATGAACCGCTCTCATCATTTCCAGTCCAACTACTGTCGTACCATATTCACTGACAATAATATCCTCAATATCATATGGTTTGTCATTACGGTACATGAAGACAGTCCCCAGTCTCTCACCGGCAATGTCGATCGGATTGATGATACCCTGACAGTTGCTGTTTACATGTTCAAATCCAAGTGTCTGAAGATTTACATTTTCCTTTGTAGACAAAACGCCCAGGAAACGTTCATTTAACAGAGAATCTACATGTCCACCAACATTATCCTCGATCAGCTCCGTGATCTCTTCTACGCCAGGACATAAACTGATTCCAAGTACTTTACCTTTTTTGCTCAGCACCAGAATATTGGAGCTTAATGTGTCCATCAGTACCTGACAGATATCATTAAATACAACTTTACTGGAACTGCTGTTGTGCAAAAGTTTATTGATTTTTCTGGTTTTATCCAACAACTGAACGCTCATTACGGCCTCCTTCTCTTGTTTTTTCGATGTTTTCAATCTTATGGTATAATAGTACACGTTTTGCAACGAAAATACAAGATATTTTTATAACTTTTTCGATTTTGTCTGCATTTTCAGAAAATTTATATATTTAATCTTCTTTAGACTTCTGCTCTACATAACCGCAAGTTGTCTCACTGCAGACAATCTTATTTCCTTTTTCGACCATATAGCTTCCACAAACCGGACATTTCTTTGCAGATGGTTTCTGCCATGACATAAAATCACAGTCCGGATTGTCGATACAACCATAATATTTACGACCTTTCTGTGTCTTCTTTAACACAACATCCTTGCCGCACTTCGGACATGCCACACCAATCTTTTCGTAATATGGTTTGGTGTTTCTGCACTCCGGAAATCCCGGGCACGCAAGAAATCTTCCATGAGGTCCATATTTGATGACCATATTACGTCCACAGACATCACAGATTTCATCCGTCACCTCATCCTGGATCTCGACCTTTTCCAGCTCTTTCTCAGCTGCATCTACGTCTCTCTTCAAATCCGGATAAAAGTTTCTGACAACGGTCTTCCACTGCACAGTTCCTTCTTCCACGCAATCCAGAAGTCCTTCCATCATCGCTGTAAACCGAACATCCACGATACTCGGGAATGCCTGTTTCATAATATTGTTGACGACCTCGCCAAGTTCTGTCACGTAAAGGTTCTTCTGTTCCTTTGATACATAACGACGGCTGATGATTGTTGTGATCGTCGGCGCATAGGTACTTGGACGCCCGATTCCCTGCTCTTCAAGTGCCTTAACAAGAGAAGCTTCTGTGTAATGTGCCGGTGGCTGTGTAAAATGCTGTTCCGGTTTCAGCTCTGTCAGCTGCAGTTTCATACCTTTCTCAAGGCTCTGACTGAGTACATTCCCCTTCTGACTATCCTCTTCCTGCATATACACAGACATAAATCCGTCAAATACGAGCTTGGATGCCGCAACTGTAAAAGTATACTCACCCGCACCGATCTTTACAGAGGTTGTCTCGTATTTCGCAGCAGCCATTCTGCTTGCTGTAAAACGTTTCCAGATCAGCTGATACAGCCGGAACTGATCTCTGGAAAGAGATTCCTTGATCATCGCCGGTGTCCTCGTAATATCGGTCGGACGGATTGCCTCGTGTGCATCCTGGATCTTCTGATCTTTCTTTACCGTCTTTCCACTGGTAGAAACATAATTTTCGCCATACTGTGTGCCGATGTAAGCTCTTGCAGCCTCATCCGCCTCCTGTGAGATTCGTGTGGAATCTGTACGCAGGTAACTGATCACGCCGACGGTACCGCTTCCCTTTATATCAATACCTTCATATAACTGCTGAGCAAGACGCATGGTCTTCTGTGTGGAAAAATTCAGTGTCTTGGATGCTTCCTGCTGCAGCGTACTGGTCGTAAACGGCAGTGGAGCGTTCTTGATACGCTCTCCTTTTTTGACTTCTGTAATCTCATATTCTGCATTCTCAAGATTTTTCAGAAGTGCATCCATCTCTGCTTTATTGTGGATTGGAAGCTTCTTGTCGGTACCATAAAACTTCGCCTGTAACGGTTTCTTTTCGCCTTTAACGCGAAATTCTCCATCAAGACTCCAGTATTCTTCCGGAATAAAAGAGTTGATCTCATCTTCTCTGTCGCAAATGATACGAAGTGCCACTGACTGCACACGACCTGCGCTTAGTCCCCTCTTTACTTTTATCCAGAGAAGAGGACTGATCGTATAACCAACCATACGATCCAGCATTCTTCGGGCCTGCTGTGCATCCACCAGATTCATATCCAGATCTCTCGGCTGCTTGATCGAGTTCTTTACTGCAGTCTTCGTGATCTCATTAAAAGAAATTCTGCGCATCTTGGCCGGATCTTCTTTCAGTGCCTGCATGAGATGCCAGGATATTGCCTCTCCCTCACGGTCAGGGTCAGTTGCGAGATAAATCTTATCTGCCTTTTTGGCTGCTTTGCGCAAATTAGCCAGTAGTTCTCCTTTTCCTCTGATCGTAATATATTTTGGTTCAAAATCATTTTCTACATCAATGCCAAACTGACTCTTCGGAAAATCGCGCACATGCCCGTTTGATGCCTGCACATCATAATTGCTCCCAAGAAATTTCTTGATAGTTTTTACTTTTGCAGGTGATTCTACTATCACCAGATATTTCGCCATGCTATCTCTCCTACTTCTCCGTTACTGCTCACTTCGTTCACAGCAACACTTCTCCAACTATTTGTTAAATTTCCCGGGAGACTCGTTTCTATCTCATATTGCCTTTACATAATAGTGTCTGCCGATTTCCCGGGCTATCCCCGATATTTTCAACTCCAGCAAAAGACTGCCGACTTTTTCTGGTGGAAGCCCTGTTTCCTGGATTAAAAATTCCATAGATTTTGGTTGCAAATCGAGACAACTATACACCAATTTTAAATCCGTTGCAAGTCCTAACTCATTTTTTGTTTTTTCTTTAACGATTTTTTTACAATCTATTCCAAGTTCTCGCAGCAGGATCTCCGGTGTATAGGCAATGCCTGCCCCATCATAAATCAATTTGTGACAGCCCATACTTAACTCCGTATTTACAGGTCCTGGCAATGCATAAACAGCCTTACCCTGATCAAGTGCCCACTGTGCTGTGATCAGAGATCCGCTCTTCTCCTTAGCCTCTACGATCAGCACAACATCGGCAAGTCCACTGATAATCCGATTTCTGGCCGGAAAGAAATAGTTTCTTGCATATGTCCCCGGAGACTGTTCACTGATGATTCCGTAATCATCCTGCAGAATTCGCTGATACAATGCCCTGTTTCCCGTCGGATAACAAATATCGACTCCATTCCCCAGTATGGCCCACGTTCCTCCATTTCCTTCCAAAGCGCCTCTGTGTGCCTCTGTATCGATTCCATAGGCCATTCCGCTCAGAATCTGCACGCCTTCTTCGCTCAGTCTCTTCGCATAACGAAAAGCCTGAACGCGCCCGTATGAACTTGCTGCCCTGGCTCCTACGATTGCAACCGTCGGACATTTTGAATCTGGCAATCTTCCTTTCACATAAAGGATTTCCGGCATTCCTTCATAATGCAGCAGTTTCTGTGGATATTCCGCTTCTCCCTTATGGATTGTCCGTATCGGTATTTCCAGTTTCTTTTTTCCTTCATTCTGTGTTTCTTCCATATAATACCTCTCCCATATAAGTTATCTCTTTTAGTCGGATTTTATGTTACTCTTTCTCCATTCACAGAAAATTCTAATTCCAGTATTTTTTGTCAAATGCTCTGTACGACAGTGCTTCTGCAACATGAGTTCGATGAATGCTCTCTGCGGCTTCCATATCTGCAATCGTACGCGCCACTTTCAGTATCCTGTGATAAGCCCTTGCACTGAACGGCATATGCTGAAACGCCATCTTGAGAAGCTTTCTGGCGTCCTTCTCAAGCAGACAGTATTTCTCAATCTGGCTTCCCTTCAGTTCCCCATTGAATTGAATTCCTTCTATTTTATATCGTTCTCTCTGAATATTCTGGGCACAGATCACTCTCTGCCGGATTTTCTCCGTACTCTCTCCGGCATGTCCGTTACTCAATCCCTCAAAATCTACTGGTGATACCTCCGCACAAAGATCCAGCCTGTCCAGAAGCGGCTGACTGATCTTACCCATATAACGCATCACCTGCGGGGGCGTACACCTGCATCGGTTCATATCCGGATAATATCCGCATGGACATGGGTTCATTGCTGCACAGAGCATAAAATCTGCTGGAAAATCATAAGTTCCATAGACCCTGGAAATATGAATTACTTTATCTTCCAGCGGCTGTCTGAGAATTTCCAGACTTCTCCGGGAAAACTCCGGCATCTCATCCAGAAACAACACGCCTCTATGTGCCAGTGTGATTTCCCCGGGGCGCGGGTTACGTCCGCCTCCCGCAAGGGCCTGCGCAGAGCAGGTATGATGTGGACTTCGAAACGGACGGTTGCGGATCAGCGGATCTCCAGAAGATAACAAACCTGCTATACTGTATATCTTTGTCAATTCCAGTCCTTCTTCAAATGTCAGTTCCGGCATAATCCCCGGAATTCTTCTCGCAACCATCGTCTTTCCGGCTCCGGGCGGTCCGATCATAAGCAGATTATGAAACCCACTGACCGCTATCTCCACCGCCCGTTTCAGACTTTCCTGTCCTCGGATATCTCTGAAATCCAACTTTTCTTTGTCCGGTTGTTCACTAAATCTGCCCGGATCTTTGACATATGTTTCCGGTTCTTTGATATACTGGATCATATCCTGAAGGCTCTTCACTCCAATCACTTTCATATCCGGTATCAGACTGGCTTCCCTCAGGTTATCATATGGAACGACACAAAAACGGCATTTTTCTTCCCTTGCCTTAATGATCATCGGAAGAATCCCGGATATTGCGTGAATATCACCATTTAAGCTGATTTCTCCTGCCATCATTACACAACGTAGCTGCTCCGGTTTTAATATCCCCGAAGCAGCGAGTACAGCGGCTGCCAGCGGGAGATCAAACCCGGCACCTTCTTTTTTGATATCTGCCGGTGCAAAATTCACCGTTATTCTCTTGGGCGGAAGCGCGATTCCATTATTTTTCAGAGCTGTCCTGACACGGTCCTGTGCTTCTTTGACCTGCGCTGAGGGAAAGCCAACCATCGTAAATGTCGGCAGTCCGTCACTGACATCTGCTTCCACCTGGATTGGATGTACATCCATTCCTAAAATTGCTGCTGATAGTACACTTGCAAACATAAAAACCTCCTGTATGCATATGCACCCTGATCTGCATTGCTATATTGTATTGATATTGGGAATGAAATAATAGAAAATAGAAAGAAATGATTTTTATTATAGTCCATTTTGCTCCGAATTGCAATAGCACATTTCGGACTGTTTTATAATTGTACATAATGAAGGAGGTGAAATCATGAAATTTCAGCGAATTCAGGATCTTCGCATAGATTCTGATCTGTCACAGAAAAAAATCGGTGAAATTCTTCATATCAGTCAGCGTTCTTATTCTCATTATGAAACCGGATCCCGCAATATCCCGATTGAAATGCTGATCCGTCTGGCTGACTATTATGATACCACCATTGATTATCTGGTTGGACGAACCGACAACAAAGAACCGATCAAATAATTTTTTATGTAATAGGAACATTACGGAGTAATTTCCTATTACATTAGAAAGCGAGTCAGTTTCCCTGACTCGCTTTCTGTTCTTCCCACTCTGCAATCTTTGCTATATTCGCAAGCTCATATTCATTAAAAATCGAACTCTGTTCTGCATCAAATGTATCTGGATCGATTGTTCCCTGATACCATGATTTACTATTAAAATATTCTGCAATATAATCTGTCACAAACTGTCGTCCATGACGTGCATAAATTTCATTCTTTGCAAGTTCCAGTTGATCTGAACTATATGCGGATATTTCTTCATCTGTAAGATAACGGCTACTGCTCTCCGGAAAGAAATATTCCCCTGTTTCAGCCGTATTCTGTGCCTGCTCTTCCGGCTGCGGAGTTGCTGTCGGTTCCGGCTGTGCAAGCTGTCTCTGTGTTCTACTCATAATACAGCCTACATTCGGATATACAGAAGACACAGGCTCTGCGGTAGTTGCCCGCAGATAGAGTTGTCCATTATCAAAAGTCAGATTCCCGGACGCTGTATTTCCCAACGTATCTGTAAAAGAAAAGGCTGCCGCTGTTCCTGCCACTTCAGCTGTTATATCTGCAGAAACTGACTGTGTCTGCCCCGCATCTGTCTGGCAAAAATTAAAGGATACACTGTCCTTACTGATATTATAAACATTGATCGTTACCAATCCATCTGTACTGTACCAGTAATCCCAGAAATCATCTGGATTAAAGGTTACCATTTCCTTCGGGATCGGTGTCGGTGTTGCTGTCGGTCTCGGTGTCGGACTCGGAGAAGGCGTTACAGGCACCTCCGTAGGTGCTGCTGTAGGCAGATTTTCCAGTGCCGCCATTGCTTCTTTTTTCTTTTGTGCCTCTCTCTCACTTCTCTGAAAACCGGCCAGAAGAAGTGCTGCTGCGCCAAACATGATAAATAGCGAGATCAGAATCACCAGCAGTACTTTTAATCTGTTTTTTCTTCTCATTCGATCACCTCTGTTATTGCTTTTGTACTTTATTTCTTCTCCTTGATAACACCTTTACGATACGCATCCAGCAACTGTCTTAACTCTCCGATGCGTTCTTTTAATGCTCTTCCTGTATCTGTATCTCCCACAAGGCGACGTTTGGACGTATAATGTACCGACACTCTGTTGGATACGATATCACTTTCTTTGGAAACAGCCTCTTCTTTGGAAGTAAATGGTTCATGTGCAGTCAGAACCAGTCCATAAGAGTTATAAATCAGCGTATATCCGGCGATACCGGTTACTTTCTGATATGCTTTGCAGAATCCACCGTCAATAACAATTACCTTTCCATTACATTTGACCGGACTCTCGCCATCTCCCTGATGTACCGGAACATGTCCGTTAATGATATGTCCCGTCTGCGGATCAATGTCAAATTCACGCAGCATACCATCCACCACTTCTTCGTTTTCGAGCAGATGATAATATGCACCTTTTGTTTCTTTGTGTGTTTCCTTATCTGCAATAAAATATCTCTCAAATGTGGTCATCTTATCCTTGCCAAATAATGGAGACGACGGACTTGCCCAGATAAACCACAGAATATCTCTGCCTTTGCGCTGCTCCTCTCTGTCCACCGCATAAAATGCTCTGCGTACATAAGCTTCCAGCACATCATACAGCTCACGTCCTTTATAAGTCTTTCCATAAATCTGAATTTCTTTCAGAGTTCCATCTTCATTCAATGGAATACAGCCATGGAACAGCAGGTTTCCATTGTAAATCTTGTAAAGGCCGCCTTTATCCAGAAGAAGTCGCATATGATTCTGCAATTTCTCACAGTTACGAAAAGCTGTTTCCAGGCGTTCTATGACATCCATTTCTCCCGGAGTCAGTTCATATGGATGTTTCCAGTTGATCGTCGGAAATTCTGTATCCAGCAGCGGATACTCTTTGCCGTTCGGGAGCACAACAGTCCCCCTCTCCGGATCAATCCGATGCAGCAAACAGCGGTCCTCCATATGGAACTCTTTGTGTCTTCGAAGAAGCTGACCTTCCAGTTTGAACTGAATGATTGCAATGGCCTTGTGCATCTTTCTGCCAAGTTCTTTTTCCAGTGCATTATAGTTGGAAGTTCCTTTCATCTCAAACGCAGTACACGGATCATCCTTGTATACTTCCATTGCAAATGTTGCCAGCGGAAGCATATTGATCCCATAACCATCTTCCAGAATATCCAGATTACCATAACGAATGCTGTTGCGGAGAACCGTTGCTATGCAGGCTCTCTGCCCTACTGCTGCGCCCATCCATACGACATCATGATTTCCCCACTGAATATCCAGAGAATGGTACTGCATCAGACGATCCATGATAAAATGCGGTCCTGGACCACGATCAAAAATATCTCCCAGAATATGCAGATGATCAACAACCAGTCTCTGGATCAGTTCTGCCAGTGCAATGATAAAATTCTCCGCACGGCCAATCTCAATGATCGTATTGACAATGGAATCATAATATGCTTCTTTGTCCAGAACTTCTGCCTTCTCAGTAATCAGTTCCTCGATCACATATGCATAATCCGTCGGCAGAGCTTTACGCACTTTGGATCTGGTATATTTGGATGCAGTCGTCTTGCAGACTTCAATCAGACGATACAAAGTAATCTTGTACCAGTTCTCCATATCCTCTTCTGTCTTTTTGACCAGCTCCATTTTTTCTTTCGGGTAATAGATCAGTGTCGCCAGTGCTCTTTTATCACTGTTGCTTAAAGTATGCCCGAACACATCATCTATCTTCTTACGTACTGCTCCGGAACCATTGCGCAACACATGTGAAAATGCTTCGTATTCGCCATGCAGATCTGACATGAAATGCTCGGTTCCTTTGGGCAGATTCAGTATGGACTGCAGATTGATGATCTCTGTAGATGCCTTTCCAATCGTCGGATATAATTCTGCAAGTCTCTGTAAATACCTTAACTCCTCTTTTTTCATAAATCTCTCCTTTTTGCTATGGTAGCATAGCCGGTTCTTTTTCCAGTAATCCCTGTTTTTCATATTCACAAAATACTAATTTTCAGGCAATCACACCATCAAACAGCGAAAACTGATTGGATTGTGGAATATCACCAAAGATTCCAAGGTCATCCATCAGATCAATGACTGTCTTACTGACTTTGGTCCGGTCACGGAAATCATCTTTGGACAGAAATTTTCCCTGTTTGGCAGCATCTACAACTGCCTCGGCAGCTTTGTCACCCATTCCGTCAATGCAGTTCAATGCAGGCATCAGCTTACCGTCAATAATCTGGAAACGGTTTGCCTTCGCACGATACAGATCGATCGGCATAAATTCCAGACCTCGTGCGTACATTTCCTGCACAATTCTCATATCTTTGATCGTATCCTGCTCTTTCTTAGACGCTTCATCACCTTTTTTACGGAGTTCTGCCAGATAGAAATCCAGTCGATCACGTCCCATACACATAGTCTCATAGGAAAAGGCAGTCGCACGAATACTGAAAAATGCCGCATAATATGCCAGTGGTTTGAACACCTTGAACCACGCGATTCGCCACGCCATCATAACATATGCCGCCGCATGTGCTTTCGGGAACATATACTTGATTTTTTTACATGACCATATATACCATTCTGGCACATTATGTTCCCTCATAGTAGTCTCCCATTCCTCACGAAGACCTTTTCCTTTACGAACAGCTTCCATAATCGTAAAGGCAAGACTACTCTCTACTCCCATACTGATCAGATAGATCATAATATCATCTCGTGTACAGATTGCTGTAGAAATAGTTGCCTTTCCTTCTTCAATCAGCGTCTGTGCATTTCCCAGCCATACATCCGTACCATGGGACAGACCGGCAATACGTACAAGGTCCGAAAAATATTTCGGCTTTGTATCAATAAGCATCTGCATGGCAAAATCTGTACCAAACTCCGGAACTCCCAGACAACCCAGTTTACATCCACCGATATCCTCCGGTTTGATTCCCAATGCCTCCGTACTTGCAAACAAAGACATAACCTCTTTGCTGTCCAGCGGAACATCACGGGCACTTAAGCCTGTCAAATCCTCCAACATACGGATCATTGTCGGATCATCATGTCCGAGAATATCAAGTTTCAGAAGGTTTCCGTCAATGGAATGGTAATCAAAATGTGTTGTGATGATATCGCTGTTTTCATCGTTTGCCGGGTGCTGTACCGGTGTAAATTTCTCGATTTCTACACCTACCGGCAGAACAATAATTCCACCCGGATGCTGACCGGTCGTTCTTCGGATACCTGTGCATCCCTGTACGATACGGTTGATCTCGCAATATCGTTTGTGCTGTCCACGCTCTTCATAATAATTCTTTACATAACCGAACGCAGTCTTTTCTGCAAGTGTACCGATTGTTCCAGCTTTGAACGTCTGCCCCTTGCCAAAAATAACCTCTGTATAACGATGCGCATTAGCCTGATATTCACCTGAGAAGTTAAGGTCTATATCCGGCTCTTTATCTCCTTTGAAACCAAGGAATGTCTCAAACGGAATATCAAATCCCTCTTTATTCATCTTTGCCCCACACTTCGGGCATACTTTATCTGGCATATCACATCCTGCCATACCACCGAATTTCTTGACTTCCGGCGAATCAAAATCACTGTATTTGCATTCCGGGCATAAATAGTGTGGCGGCAGTGGATTTACCTCTGTAATACCGGACATAGTTGCCGCAAGCGAAGAGCCGACAGAACCTCGGGATCCAACCAGATAACCGTCTTCGTTGGACTTCCATACCAGTTTCTGGGCAATGATATACATAACGGCATATCCATTGGAAATAATAGAATGCAGTTCTTTGTTCAGACGGTCTTCTACGATCTTCGGAAGTTCTTCTCCATACATTTCATGTGCACGATTAAAGCAGATATCTTTCAGATCCTGATCTGAATTCTCAATGACCGGCGGAAATTTATCCGGGTGGATCGGTGAGATTTTTTCGATCATATCGGCAATCTTATTGGTATTGGTAATGACAACTTCTTCTGCTTTCTCGCTTCCCAGATAGGAAAATTCTTCCAGCATCTCCTCTGTTGTCCTAAGGTACAGAGGTGCCTGATTATCCGCATCTGAAAAACCATTTCCTGCCATGATGATCCGTCGATAGATTTCATCCTGTGGATCCATAAAATGTACGTCACAGGTGGCAACAACCGGTTTTTTAAACTGGTCGCCCAGTTTGACAATCTTTTTATTGAGTTCGATCAGATCCTCATTTGATTTTACACGGTCATTTTTTTCATCTGCAATCATAAATGCATTGTTACCCAGCGGCTGTATTTCCAGATAATCATAAAAATTGACCAGTCTGGCAACCTCCGGTTCCGGAGCATTACGGAGCAGTGCCTGATACAATTCTCCTGCTTCGCAGGCACTTCCAATCAGCAGACCTTCTCTGTGCTCAAGAAAGAGGCTCTTCGGCACTCGCGGACGTCGTCTGTAATATTTCAGATGTGACTGGCTGACCAGCTTATACAGATTCACACGTCCGGTCTCATTTCTCGCAAGAATGATTGCATGATAAGTCGGAAGTTTCTTGATCGTATTTACAGATACATTTCCCTGCTGATTCAATGTATCCATATCAAAAATGTCTCTTTCTTTCAACATTTCAACAAAACGAACAAAAATCTCAGCGGTACACGCCGCATCATCAACAGCTCTGTGATGATGATCCAACGAAACCCCTACCGCCTTGGCAACCGTATCCAGTTTGAATCGGTTCAGTGCCGGCAGAAGGAATCGTGCCATACCAACTGTATCCACATACGTATATTCCTGCGGCAGTCCCTGTCTTTTGCAATTTTCAATGATAAAGCTCATATCAAAATCCGCATTATGGGCCACCATGACCGCTCCTTCGCAGAACTTCAGGAACTTCGGAAGGATCGTATCAATCTCCGGAGCATCCATGACCATCGAATCATTGATGCTGGTCAACTGTTCGATTCTGTACGGAATCGGCACTTTTGGATTGACAAATGTTGAAAAACGGTCTGTAATAACACCATTTTCTACCCTTACTGCACCAATTTCAATAATCTGACAAGTCAACGGCGAGAACCCAGTTGTCTCAATATCAAATACAACAAATTTACCATCAATCGACTGACCCCGGCTATTCGTAACGATTCCCTTCATATCATCCACAAGATATGCTTCCATACCATAAAGGACTTTAAAATCCGAATCTTTTGGGACACAGCCTCCCCATGCATCGAAACAGTGATTTGCCTCCGGGAAAGCCTGTACGACACCATGATCTGTGATTGCGATTGCCTTATGTCCCCATTCATAAGCACGTTTTACCAGATCTTTTGCCGTAGTAACTCCATCCATATCACTCATTTTAGTATGACAGTGCAGTTCCACACGTTTCTGTGGGCTGGTATCCATTCTGGTGCTGCGGAAATCTGCAATCTTCTTGATTCCGGAAATCGAGCCGATCGTAAGTTCACTGTCAAAACGGTCGATCGTCGTTACACCTTTGAATTTCAGGAATGCACCTTTTTTGATGGATTCTGTCACTTCCGGCACCTGCTCATTACGAAGGAACATCTTGATCACGATAGAATCTGTAAAGTCCGTCACCGGAAAAATCAGGATAGTCTTTTCATTACGAATCTCACGTGCTTCCACATCCATGACCTGCCCACGGATAATAACTTCACCCATCTCACCGGTAATCGATTCCAAATCGATCGTGTCTCCCTCAAAGTCCCGGCCGTAGACGACATCCGGATTGCTGTCTTTGCGGAAACCACCATGAAAATCGCCTCTCTGACCTTTCTTTTCGAAAGGCTTCTGCTTCTGCTCCGGTTTGCCCTTTACTGCTGTCTTACTTTCATTTTTCTGATCCGCAATCACTTCTTCTGTCTTCTCTTCCCGTACCGGTTCCGCGGTCAGTTTTGCATGCTTCAGTACATTCGCAACTTCCTGCCGAATCTGTAAAGCCGCATTTTTGCGGTATTTACTCTCTTCTGCTTCTACAAACTGCAGATTGATCTTCAGATTCATGCCGCAACGTTCGCAAAAAACTTTCTCCAGATATTCTACCAGGATTGCGCTCTTTTCTCTGGCAATCACAGAATCCGGCAGTGTCAGATCCATCTGTTCTTCTGATGGAAAAACAATCTGTGCACGCTTAAAAAGATTATACTCCAGCATATTAAAATTTTTCAGTTCCACTTCCATACTGGAACGATATACATCAAGAAAATTAGCCGGCGAATACTGTCTGGAAAGATGAAAGCGCTCAATCACCGTCACCTGCATCTCAAGTCCCGAAAAACACTGTCTCTCTATCTGATCTTCCAGTGCCATGATATATTTCTTATGGATCCAACGGTCACTGTGGATATAGACCCACAGTCTTGTCTTCGCCGGATTACAGGAAACTCTGGATACGGTTACCATTTCCAGCCATTCATGCAACTGATCTTTTACTTTTAAGTTGGGAAATACATCGAAAAATTCTTTTTCCACGTTTCATGCCTCTCTTTTATCCTTCCCAGTGGAGCAGTTCCTCTCGTAAAGTATCCAGAAGCTGATCTTCCGGCACTTTCTTTACAATCTCTCCTTTTTTGATCAAAAGGCCAACTCCAACTCCACCGGCAATTCCGATATCTGCCTCTTTCGCCTCTCCAGGCCCGTTTACCACACATCCCATAACAGCAACTTTAATATCCAGCGGGATATCCTGTACCATCGCTTCTACTTTATTTGCAAGACCGATCAGGTCAATGCGTGTACGTCCACAGGTCGGGCATGAAACAACTTCTACGCCCCCCTTACGAAGCCCTAACGTCTTGAGGATACGTTTGGCAGATTTGATTTCCTCCAGCGGTGCTCCTGTCAGAGATACACGGATCGTATCGCCGATTCCCTGTGAAAGAATGATACCAAGCCCCACTGCAGATTTAATATTTCCGGAATATAATGTACCTGCTTCTGTAATACCGACATGAAGCGGATGATCTGTCTTTTTTGCAATCAGCTCATGTGCTTTGGCACACATCATAACATCTGAGGATTTGATACTGATCACCAGATTGTCATATCCCATTGCTTCGATAATACGTACCTTATCCAGTGCACTTTCTACCAGACCTTCTGCCGTAACGCCATGGTACTTTTCTACCAGTTCTTTTTCAAGAGACCCGCTGTTAACTCCTACACGGATTGGAATATTGCGTTCTTTTGCCACATCCACGACTGCCTGGATACGATCTGTACTTCCGATATTTCCAGGATTGATTCGTATCTTATCTGCACCGTTTTCCATTGCAGCTATCGCCAGACGATAGTCAAAATGGATATCCGCAACCAGCGGAATATGAATTTGTTTCTTAATTTCTTTCAGTGCCTGTGCTGCCTCCATAGTTGGAACCGCACAACGGATGATATCGCATCCTGCTGCTTCCAGTTCCAGGATCTGACGAACCGTTGCCTCTGCATCTTCGGTTTTGGTATTCGTCATGGACTGAATGAGGATTGGATTTCCTCCACCAATTTTTCTGTTTCCTATCTGTACGACTTTTGTATGATCACGATACATAATCTACTCTCCTTTTAGCGAAAAAGCGGAGCTGTCGTTTCCAAACAGCTCCTCTTATTTATATTCAGTGCTGAATTTCCAACAACTTGGCTTTCAGGTCATTTTCCATTCTGAGCATTTCAGCTTCTGCTGCCTGCCGTTTTTCTCTTCCCTCTTTCTGAATCTTCATAACATCATCCAGTGTCTGAATCAGATCTGCATTTGTCTTCTGCAGTGTTTCCATATCCACAATGCCACGTTCCGATTCTTTTGCAGTCTCCACAGACGCCATATGGAGTTTCTCTGCATTCTTACGAAGCAGCTCATTCGTAAGATCTGATACCTGACCCTGTGCCTGCGCAGCCTCAGTGGAATGTGCAATGCCCAGTGCCAGTACCATCTGGCTTTTCCAGAGCGGAATCGTATTAACCAGGGTAGTCTGAATCTTCTCTGCCATCATGGTGTCATTATTCTGAACAAGGCGAATCTGCGGTGCTGTCTGCAGGGAAATCATTCTGGTCAGTTCCAGGTCGTGCAGTTTCTTTTCAAAGCGTGCACATTTGCTGTCCAGATCTTTGGCCGCCTGTGCATCCTCTGGGAGTCCCGTCATTCTTGCTTTCTCTTCCAGATCATGAAGCTTACCACTTCTTGTCTGTGCAAGGCTCTGTTTACCGGCCTGGATATACATGGAAAGTTCCTTGAAATAGAGAAGATTCTGTTCATACATTTTATCCATCATTGCCGAATCTTTGAGCAGGCGAACCTGATGCTTCTCCAGTGCGTCTGCAATCTTCTCTACATTTACTTCCGCTTTATCATATCGGTTTTTCAGATTTTCTACTTTGTTGACCTGCTTTTTGAAAAATCCTAAAAATCCCTTTTCCTCTTCGGCGTCAAAACCTTTGAGCTCACCAACGACACCAGAAAGAAGTTCTCCTACTTCTCCAAGATCCTGTGCACGTACATTTTTTAATGCTTCGTCAGAAAAATCAGCCATCTTCTTCTGTGTTCCTGCCCCATATTGCATTACCTGTGTCAGATTTTCCACATCGATCCTGGAGGCAAAATCATCTACCATCTGCTGTTCTTCCGAAGTCAGTACTGTCTGTGCCATCTTCTGCTGTACCGGATCCATCTCTGGTGCAACTTCCATTAGCTGCCCCTTCACCTGCAGCTCTGGTTCCTTCTTTGGTTCCGGTATAAAATCCGGTTCCAGTGTAAGCGTCGGCATCCCGGTTTCTGTCTGTTTCATTTCTTCACCCATATTGTTCTCCTTATCATTTTTTGTATATCAAGCACTCTTTTTCTGCTATTTCTTACTGAAATCGTTTCCGGTCAGTCCCTCCTGCGCAAGCATGGTCTGAAGAACAGAAATATCACTGGAAACATCCCATGCTGTATCCTGAAAAACAGAATCCAGCAGTTTTGCAAAAGCTTCATTTAAAGTATCCAATGTATCCTCTATCTCCTTTTTGGATGATCGGATCGTTTCACCCTGAATCGGCTGTTTATCCATATCCTCATATGCATCCAGCAGTTTGACTGTCATTGGAAGATAATAATCCATCATCTTCTTGAGGTCCGGGATTATCTCCGGATGCTCCTCTGCTCTCTGAAAAATCTGATCTATGATCTGCTCCATACATTCAATCTTCGCTGAAATCTCTTCTCCCGGAATTGCATCATTGCTCGCATGAATCTTCTGAATGTAAGCCTCGCCTTTATCCAGAACTTCCTGCACCTGCGGACTGATATGCTTCTGCTGTGCAGCCTCCGGATTTGCTTCCTTCGCTTCCCTCTGACTCTTCAACTGTGCTTCTTCTGTTCGCTGCTCAAGTGCCTTCTGTGTCTGTGCGTACTGCCGGTATGTTTCCTCACTTGTGATCAGGCAGGTTTCTTTCTGGTCAATCTGCCCTTCCAGAAACCATCCTTTCTGGATCATATAACGAATATCTTTTTTTACAAACTTCACATTGTGGCTCACAGCCCGTGCCAGATGCTCAAAATCACAATAAGTTCTGTTACCCAGCGCCTGTACATATTTTTTAAAACGTTTCAGTCTGCCAAGCCCTTTGCATCCACCGCCAATCATCCCTATACCGGCCAACGTACCAACCAAGGTTATCGCTGTAGGGCTGATGCCACCATGTCCCATGACCGCCTGCAAAATCTGCACAGTCAAAAGTCCCATCGCCATACTTCCGGAAAGTATTCCACCAAATACGACCAGAAGGATATCTTTGACTCTCTCTCCTCTGATATTTCCATAAAGCTCCGGATGTGTCTCCTGTATATTTTTCTCAGAAGCAGGCTTCTGCTGTTTCGGTACAGTCGTTGGATGTTCTTTCTGATATTGTTTCAGCGTATTGTTTACCATCCTGGTGATTGACTGATTTAATTCCTGATAATTGCTGGTTTTTACCGCATTTTCTATTGTTGTCTGCACTTCACGGACTTTCTGCTCCACAAAGCTGAAATCCGGTCCGTCGTCATAAGATTTTTTATCCATTCTATCCTCCTGTAAACTATCTCTTATTATAACGAAATACAGACAAAAAAACAAGGCACAGGAACTTTGCCTGTACCTTGTTTTAATGCATAATATAAACAAATTATTCGATAACTTTGATCCAGCCTTCCGGAGCTTCGAGGCGTCCCATCTGGATACCTGTCAGTGTCTCGTAAAGTTTCTTTGTTGTAGGTCCCATTTCTTCCATTCCGCTCGGGAAACAAATTTCTTTGCCATGGTCTACAATCTTTCCAACCGGTGAGATAACTGCTGCTGTTCCGCAAAGTCCACATTCTGCAAAGTCTTTTACTTCGTCCAGATATACTTCACGTTCTTCTACTTTCAGTCCAAGATAATGTTCTGCAACATAAATCAGAGAACGACGTGTGATAGAAGGAAGGATGCTGTTGGACTTCGGTGTTACAACAGTATTGTCCTTTGTAACAAAGATGAAGTTTGCTCCACCTGTTTCTTCTACTTTTGTTCTTGTAGCGGAATCCAGATACATATTTTCATCATAGCCCTGACGATGTGCATCCATGATTGCATGAAGACTCATTGCATAGTTCAGACCAGCTTTGATATGTCCTGTTCCATGCGGTGCAGCACGGTCAAAATCTGTAACACGGATCGTGATCGGTTTGGCGCCGCCTTTGAAGTACGGTCCAACCGGTGTAGTCAGGATACGGAACTGATATTCGTCAGCCGGTTTAACTCCGATAACCGGGTTACTTCCAAACATATACGGACGAACATACAGAGTTGCTCCTGAACCATATGGAGGTACATAAGCTTCGTTTGCTTTAATAGTCTGAACAACAGCCTCTACGAAACGGTCTTCCGGGAATGCAGGCATTTCCAGTCTTCTTGCAGAATTTGCAAGACGCTCAGCGTTGAGGTCCGGACGGAATGTAACAATATGTCCGTCTTCTGTCGTGTAAGCTTTCATTCCTTCAAATACGGTCTGTGCATACTGGAATACACATGCACACTCATTCAGTGTAACATTCGGGTCCGTCGTCAGCTGGCCTTCATCCCATTTACCATCTTTGAAATTGGCAACATAACGATAGTCTGTCGGAATATAGCCAAATCCGATGCTGCCCCAGTCAATGTTCTTTTTTTCCATAATATATCTTCCTCCATTCATATGGATTTCTTTCCAGTTACGCTTCTCGGTAACTCTTTCTACCCATTTTAGCACTTTATCGCGGTGACTTCAATGCATAATTTACAGAAAATCGATGTTTGTCATAGCCTCTGAAAGTCCTATTTCACTCTCTCATATTTCACAAATGCATATTCGAGATCAAAATAGGTCTGCTCATCACTCTCGGCAGTTACTTTCCACTCCGGCATCTCGTCCAAATTTGGGAAATAGCTGTCTGCCTCATATTCAAAGTCAATTTTTGTCACATGTGCGGTATCGCAATACGGCAGAAGCTGCTTGTATACACTGTCGCCACCAATACAATAGACTTCTTCGGACGGATATTTCTTAACCTCCTCAAGAAGTTCTTCTATCGTATGGACAATGATTGCATCTTTGACATTGTAATCTTTGTTGCCAGTCAGAACAATATTGGTTCTGTTCTTGAGCGGAAGGCCATTCGGAAAGCTTTCCAATGTCTTACGTCCCATTACAACTACTTTTCCTGTCGTTTCCTGACGAAACATCTTCATATCTGCCGGAATGCTTACAAGAAGCTTATTATCTTTACCGATTGCCCAGTTTTTGTCTACGGCTACAATAATATTCATATTAAAATTCCCTCTTCTCTGTTATGTTATATTGTTACTGTTCATAGATACTCGATACTCGTAATTCCCAAAATCAGATTGCGATCGGAATATTCTTGATCTGTGGCCATGTCTGATAATTTTCCACGATCAGGTCATCTGTCGTAAACTTATAAAAATCCTTAATCTCCGGGTTCAGCTTTACTGTCGGTGCCGGATACGGTGTACGACTGATCAGTTCTTTGATAACCGGAACATGGCGGTCATAGATATGACAATCTGCAATGACATGTACCAGCTCCCCGGCTTCCATATCACAGACCTGTGCGATCATCATCAGAAGAATCGAATACTGGCAGACATTCCAGTTATTTGCTGCCAGAATATCCTGCGAGCGCTGATTCAGTACTGCGTTTAAGGTAAGTTTGTCTTTGCCCGGCTCTTTTGTCACATTAAAAGTCATGGAATATGCACATGGATACAGATTCATCTCATGCAGATCCTGATGCACATAGATATTTGTCATGATACGACGACTGTACGGATTATTCTTAAGATCATATAATACCCTATCCACCTGATCCATCATACCTTCTTTGTATTGATGCTTTACTCCGAGCTGATAACCATATGCTTTACCAATGGATCCCTCTTCATCCGCCCAGCTGTCCCAGATATGGCTGTGAAGATCTTTGATATTGTTTGATTTTTTCTGCCAGATCCAGAGAATCTCATCCATTGCACTTTTTAATGCTGTTTTGCGAAGTGTAAGTGCCGGAAACTCTTTGCGGAGATCATAACGATTTACTACACCAAATCTTTTGATCGTATATGCGGATGTACCGTCTTCCCATACCGGACGTACCTTTTCTCCCTCTGTACTGGTTCCGTTTTCTATGACATCTTTACACATATTAATAAATGTAACATCTGCTAAACTCATCTCTATGTTCCTCTCTTATATTCTCATACTTGGTCACTGTTTTGCCTGTTCTTTGACAATTATACAGTACAACCATATTGATTATAAGTATAACATACCATCCTCTTGGTTGACAATCTTTTCCCCCTTTGCTATATTTAATGCCATGAAAATATTGATTACTTTATTAAAACCATTATCTTTTATACCAGCTTTGCTTATGATGTATCTGATTTTTTCATTTTCAGCCCAGACCGGGGAGGTGTCCGGGGAATTAAGTTACAAAATCAGTTACAAAATTGTAGAGACCAAAAGCGAAATCCTGCGCGAAGGCAAAAGCTATGACGAACTGAATTATGAAGCAAATTCCATTCAGTTTTATGTCCGCAAGGCAGCTCATATGACAGAATATTTTCTGCTTGCCGTTGCTGTTTCTTTCCCTCTTTACGTCTATCGCATCCGCGGGATCTGGCTGTTTCTGCTTGCCGGTATCTTTTGTGTCGGATTTGCAGGACTTGACGAATATCATCAGTCTTTTGTCGCCGGCCGTGGCCCATCTGTAAGAGATGTCTGCATCGACAGCTCCGGAGCACTGATCGGAATCATTCTGGTTCAGCTATTCTGCTGGTCCAGCTTACATAATCCTTCCGTTTCATCCAAAAAGAAGAAAAAATCCCGTAAAAAGCGCCGCAGATGATCATCTGCGACGCTTCTTTAAGTATAGACTTATTCTTTTGTCTGGTCGGCTGTTTCCGGTGCTTCCTGTCCCTGTTCTGCATTTTCTTCTGCCAGATTCGCTGCCAGATTTGCCCGCTCTGCAATACTCATACGCTTCTTCTCTTCCGCCGGCTCCGGTTCTGCTGCCTCCTGTTCCTTCTCTTCCTCTTCTCTCTGTAAACGGTTCTCTTTATCTCGCTCGATAAAATTCTTTCCTCCGATAAAGAGCATTACCGCTCCTACGATCAGGAACGCGATCCCTGCTGCAAAAAATCCCCAGCTTCCACCATCTACACCATCAATGACATTTTTGCACAGTCTGTACCCGGTATATATAAGGTATGCTCCCGCCAAAAGCATCAATACGTAACTTCTGGTCGGTGTTGTATTCTTCTGTGGTGCATTTCCTTTTGAAGTCGATTCTTCTGTCTCCTGTCCTTCAGGATTCTTACTCTGTTCTTCCATCCTGCCTCTCCTCTCGCACACTTAATCAACTATCTTCTCTTTCTTATTGCCAGTCTGCACTTCTTTTATTTCTGCATCATCAGTCTCAGCTTCCATCTCTTTTGGTTCTTCTATCGTTTTTTTTGCAAGACGACCATAAATTCTGGTCACTTCTCTTATATGATAAAGGGTGATCTCATTCAACTGTCCTGTTGTCATCCTCCATTTCCAGTTATCACCCAACGTAGATGGCGCATTCATACGTGCTTCATTTCCAAGACACAGATAATCCTGAATCGGAATGATTGCAAGATCAGCCACACTTGCAAGTGCTGTACGAATCAGTGCCCATACACAGTCATTTACCGGCTGCTCATAACAGTTTATGTACTCTCTGACAAATTTCAGATCATGGCCCTGAAGATTTTCCAGCCATCCCTTCGTAGTCTCATTGTCGTGAGTACCTGTATAAACAACGCAGTTATGTTCATATTTGTACGGGAGATAGCTACTGTTCTCACTTCCGTCAAATGCAAACTGCAGTACTTTCATTCCAGGATATCCACTCTCTTTAAGCATCTTCAGGACGCTCTTGGTGAGGAATCCCAGATCCTCTGCGATCACACACAGCTTTCCGATCTTTTTGTCAAGTGTATGGAACAGATCCAGACCAGGGCCTTTTTCCCATTCTCCGTTCTCTGCTGTTTGCTCACCATAAGGAATGGCATAATACTCATCAAAGCCACGGAAATGATCAATTCTGACCACATCATAAAGTTCCAGACAGTGTGCCATACGCTGTACCCACCAGCCGTAGTCATCCTTTTTAAGTTTCTTCCAGTCATACAGCGGATTTCCCCAAAGCTGTCCTGTTGCAGAAAAAGCATCCGGCGGACAGCCAGCCACAGCCTTCGGATTGTATTCTTCATCAAACTGCAGCATCTCCGGGTTTGCCCATGCATCCGAACTGTCCAGTGCCACATAGATCGGCACATCGCCAATAATACTGATGCCCTTTGCATTCGCATAAGCTTTCAGTTTTCTCCACTGAGTAGTAAAACAGTACTGCTGGAAACTGTAAAATTCAATTTCTTCTGCCAGCTCTTTTCCTGCTTCTTTTACTGCTTTGGAATGACGATCCTTCAGTTCTTCCGGCCAGTCGATCCAGCAGATTCCCTTCTGGTCATTTTTGATTGCCATGAACAGACAGTAATCCTCAAGCCAGTCCTTCTCTTCTTTCAGGAATTCCGCATAATCCGGATCATTCTTCAGATCTGCTCTCTCATATGCTTTGCGAAGCAATTTATATCTGGACAGATACATCTTCTCATAATCCACGTAAGCTTCACTTCCACCCCAGTCGCAGGATTCACATTCTTCTTTCGTAAGAAGTTCTTTATCAATCAGTTCTTCCAGATCAATGAAATATGGATTTCCGGCAAAAGTAGAAACAGACTGATACGGAGAATCACCATATCCCGTCGGTCCCAGTGGAAGTATCTGCCAGTACTGCTGTCCCGCTTTTTCAAGCTGATCTACAAATTCATAGGCCTCCTTTGAAAAACATCCGATTCCATACCTTGACGGAAGACTGGATATTCCCATCAAAATGCCGCTTGCTCTCATTTTATCTCCTCCAAATCTAGTAAATATACACAAAAATGATTATACCAGATTTGACACATTTTTAAAATCCTTTTTTCTTCATATATACAGTTACATCGTGCCATACTTTTTCTTTTCCATTTTCATTCAGGATCTCATGGCGCATACCCGGATATAATTTACCTTTCACATCCAGATATCCTGCTCTTCGCATAGCATGAACAGCGCCTGCAAATTTACGCACATTGCCAAGACATGGGTCTTCTGCACCACTGATAAAAAGTATCGGCATCTTTGGACTGGTACATTTCCATTTATGTATATCATAAGCTTTCTTCATCAGATCGAACAATGCGATGTAAGCATCATCTGTAAAAGTAAAACCGCACAGTCTCGACTTCGTATAGGCTTCATAAACCGCCGGGTCCGAACAGATCCATGCATTTTTATTTTTTTCATCTTTAAATTTCATAGCATACGAACCAAATGACATGGTTTCCAGAAGCTTGCTCCTGTGATCCATTCCCAACAGTTTTCCCTGTACCTGTGCAATCGCCCTGCCAAGCGGTCTGGCTTTATTTTCACTCGGTGAACCACAGACAAGCAGCATATCAATCAGCCTATCATGTTCTGCAGCAAATGCACGCACTGCCAGAGATCCCATACTGTGTCCAAACAGAATCAGCGGAAGATCCGGAAAATGCCGTTTGACCTCTTCATTCACCGTCAGAATATCCTGAAGCATCGCCTCTGCTCCGCCGCCATACATATATCCCAGATCTCTTTTGTCTGAAACACTTTTTCCATGTCCTCTGTGGTCATGAATCACTGTTATATAACCTTTGTCTGTCAGATATTCCATAAACGGAAGATAGCGTTCTTTATATTCACTCATTCCATGTACCAGCTGAACAATTGCCCTCGGCCGAACTCTCGGCTCCGGCAGCAGACACAGTACTGAAATCTCAAGCGAATCTGCTTCTGACAGAAAGCTTCCTTCATATTTTATTGCCATATCATTTCCCTCCATCCGACTTTCGTTCTCCCCTTTTGAACTACAGTCGTTTTCTTTTGTTTTACTACAGTCACTTTATAGGTTTATTGTAGAGTCCTGAAATAGCCTTGTCAAGTAATGTCACCTTCTGTTATAATAAGAACGTTCATTAATAATGCAGTTGCTATTTTGCAATACAACAACACAGTTACTGTTTCGAACAGTAACCAGACAACTTCATAAGGAGGAAGTATGGATACTAATAATCAGGAAATTTACGAAGAAGAGT
The DNA here is from genome assembly GCA_934378195.1 of uncultured Blautia sp. Classification (GTDB taxonomy): domain Bacteria; phylum Bacillota; class Clostridia; order Lachnospirales; family Lachnospiraceae; genus Blautia_A. The sequence continues at coordinate 6,934 of CAKRPO010000017.1, read as the reverse complement.
CCAGTGCTCCCAGACGTAAGAAAAAGAAGAAAAAAGGTCTGATCATTTTTCTGGTCATCCTTGTTCTTGCTATAGCCGGCGGTACCGGATTCTACTTTATGGAACGCCAGAAGCCAATCTCTGCAACCAAAGACTTTCTCGCAAACATGCGTGCCATGAATTTCGATGGTATGAAGAATCTTCTGCAGAGCAGTGATATGTCCGCACTTGACAACGCAGACATTACAAGTGATGCATATTCCTCATTTTTCAAAAAGATCAACGAAAAAATGAGTTACAAAATCACCAAAACAAGCTTTCATATCCAGAACGGAACCGCATCTGTAACCGCACATATCAGCTACATCGACGGTGCAGATATCTACAAAGAGACTATTACAGAATTTTTGAAACAGATCGTTTCCACCGCCTTCTCCGGAACAACTCTTACCGAAGAAGAAACCCAACAGAAACTGGCATCTCTTCTGGAAGAAAAATCCGGCAGTGTGGAAGACAAATTTACAGAAATTGATATCACCTATCCGCTGATTGAAGCTGACGGCAAATGGAAGATTGTTTCTCTGGATGCCGATACTGTAAAAGTCATGTCTGCAAACTTCACAAATGTGCAGGATGAGATCAATCAGTCTCTGGCCGATATGAACGATTCTGCAAATGGAGAAACTGACACTTCTGTTACTCCAACAGATACCACCAGCATCGACATGGATAACGATCATTTCACACTCCGTTTAAAAGAATTCCGTGTTACTCAGGCAATTGACGATTCTGACTGTCTGCTGCTGTACTGCGACTACACCAACAACGGAAGTTCTTCATCCAGCGCACTGGTGGATGTCCAGCTCTCAGCTAAACAAAATGGCGAGAAGCTTTCACCGGCAGTTCCAAAAGAAGACGAACCGGCCATCGACAATTATATTGCCGAAGTAGATCCTGGCAACACCGTAACCGTATGTTATGCATTTTCTCTGAATGACAAATCCGATGTTACTCTTGAAGCATCCGAAGCATTTGCATTCGGCGGTGGCAATGTCACTTCACAGACAATTAAATTACAATAAAAATATTCGCGGCAGACCAAATCTGTCGCGAATATTTTTTTGTTATCCCGCCATACTAGCAGTATGAAAGGATGGTGACTTATGGGAAATAAATTTTTACAGTATTTTTCACTGACAATCGCCGTGATCGGCGCCATTAACTGGGGGCTGATCGGATTTTTTAACCTGAACCTCGTAGCACTTCTCTTTGGAAGTATGAGCTGGCTTTCCAGAATCATTTATGGACTGGTTGGTCTATGCGGGCTCTATCTTCTTTCTTTTTATGGTCTGGTGGAACAGGACAGAACTTCTTCCTGATCAGCAGGACTCCAACGCTATTTTCATCATATTTTCAAAAGACTCCTGTCTTGCCAGTGACGATAATTCTTCATGTGTCACAAAAGAGTCTGAAATAGTCAGGAGGCATGCCGCTTTTTTGCCCAGAAGCTTCGCATTGTGAAACAGTGCGAAGCTTTCCATTTCTATACACTCACACTGATGTTTTCGATTGATTTCCCTGAAATCCTCCATATATTCTTCCGGATAAAACACATCACAGGAATGAACCCGTGCAGTCTTGACCGGAATCTGCAGGTGCTCTGCTGCCTCAAGAATTCTGTCATTCAGTTCTTTTGACGGATACAGTACATCATCCTGACATCCATTCTGTACTTTTGCAAAGCTGGACTGACTCCATACACTGTCTGCAAGAACAACGTCGAGTACTGCAAGACGTTCTGTATAAGAACCAGCCGAACCAATACGGATAATATTCTCTACATCATAAAACTTGTACAACTCATAGGAATAAATCCCTATAGATGGCATTCCCATACCACTTGCCATAACGGTCAATTCTTTACCTTTATACGTTCCGGTATACGCATACATATTTCTGACCTGGTTGACCAGTCTGGCATTCTCTAAAAAATGTTCTGCCACATATTTTGCACGAAGTGGATCTCCCGGCATCAGAACATTCTTTGCAATCTCGCCTTTTTTCGCTTCGATATGAGGGGTTGGTACTGGCATTGTTCATTCCTCCTGACTTTTATATTTTTTACGTTATCGGAACATTACAGAGTAATTTCCTATTACATAAAAAAAGGACTCTGAAAACTCAGAGTCCTTAAGAGCGATAGACGGGGCTCGAACCCGCGGTCTCGACCTTGGCAAGGTCGCGCGTTACCAACTACGCCACTATCGCATAAGAGCGGGTGATGGGAATCGAACCCACGTATCCAGCTTGGAAGGCTGGTGTTCTACCATTGAACTACACCCGCATATCGCTGTTCTTGCGTTGCGCTTGTGTTTTGCTCGCTTCAACGATATTGAGTATATCTTATAACTCATGGTTTGTCAACAGGTAATTTCAAATTTTTTTAAATTTTTTTATTTTATATTTTTTCCTGTTATTTTGTATTATTTGGTCAGCTTTAAAAATTTAATCCTGCCAATCCCAGACGTCTGCTTTGGATACTGCACTGCGGGATTTCTTGATCACAAGTTCCGGGCTCTTGGCACTGACCTTTGTATTTGCCGGAACAGATTCTGTAATAAATGTATTACCACCAATGATCGTATTCTCTCCAACGACCGTTTCTCCACCAAGCACAGATGCATTAGAGTAGATTGTCACATTATCCCTGATCGTAGGATGACGCTTCACATTTGCAAGCTGCTGTCCCTGTCTGGTAGAAAGTGCTCCAAGCGTCACTCCCTGATACAATTTCACATTGCATCCAATCTCAGTTGTCTCACCAATTACCACGCCTGTACCATGATCAATGAAGAAATAATCTCCGATCGTCGCCCCGGGATTAATGTCAATTCCTGTCTTTCCATGTGCATATTCAGTCATGATTCGCGGAATATATGGAACTTCTTCTTTATATAAAAGATGTGCAAGACGATATACATAAATAGCAAACAGTCCTGGATAAGAAGATATGATTTCTTCTTTACTCTTTGCTGCCGGGTCACCATCAAAGCCAGCCTGGACATCCTTCAGAAGGCGCTGCTGCACATCTGGAAGCTGCTCAAAAAATCCGGCACAGATACGGTCAGCTTCTTCGTCTGCTCCATCCTGCACCAGTTCCGGCTGTGCATACAACAGTGCAATTTTAATCTGTTCTTTGAGTCTGTCATAAAGATCATTCAATCGGTATCCGGCAAAATGTTCTGGAAATACCTTTGCTGCTGAGTCATTCCAAAAATAGCCTGGAAAAATAACTGAACGAAGCTCCTTGACAACATCGATCACTGCTGCCCTGCTTGGAAGTTCACGGTTATTCTTCGGCATAAATAACTCTTCTTTTCTATAATTCTCAGTCAAAGCTGCCGTAGCCTTAACAATTACGTCTTTTTTTCTGTTCATGAATCTAACCTCTTTCCGCACTTTCTGCAAAGCTGCTAATACCTGCTGTATTAATACTCTGCGGATTTGATGTCACTGTTCACTTCGTTCACAGTAACCTTTCTCTATATCATATTATAGTATTCTTTTCGCGTCAACAAAAAAAAGAATTGACCTTTCGACAAACAGACTATATAATAAAACATGTTTGAGACAATTTTGAGAAATGGAGATGTACCCAAGTGGCTGAAGGGTCCGCACTCGAAATGCGGTAGATCGGGTAACCGGTGCGAGGGTTCAAATCCCTCCATCTCCGCTATTGACAAACTGCATGCTATCTGCTATAATTCGTTTTGTTGCAGATGAAGTTGCAATTATTTCAATAATATAGGGGATTGGTCAAATGGTATGATAGGGGTCTCCAAAACCTTTGGTGGGAGTTCGATTCTCTCATCCCCTGCTAAATTAAGAGCCGGAAAGCCTTGTAAAATCAAGGTTTTCCGGTTTTTTCGTTTTACTCTGTTATAAGAAGTAACCAAAAAGGTAACCACAGGAGACATGCCAAAAACAAAAAATTGTTTTTGGCACTCTCCTGTTTGATTTATTTCTCCTGAATCTCTTTACCGCTAAGATGTTCAATTTCTATCTCAAAAAGCTGTACAGCTTTTCCTGATCGTTCAATTTATAATGACTTTTATCGAATAAAGTGTGTTGCTACTCTTTCTTCTTTCTCCGGAAGGCCGAACTTTTCTTTGCCAAGTGCGATACTCTTCATCAGGAAAGTCATGTTTGCGGCAAGTGTCCGCATAGTCTGCTTACCTTCTTCATCCTGCTCTGCTTCTCCCGGAGTTCTTCCGTGGATGCTGTTCCAGTACTGACTGGATGCGACCGGCATACCTGAAATCGTGAAATATTTATTGAGTTCGTCAAATGTCGCTGAACATCCGCCTCGTCTCGCACAAGCAACACTTGCACCGACTTTCATGGTCTTGTCAAAGTGACTGCTGTAAAACAGACGGTCAAGACAGGCAATTAAAGTCGCGTTTGCAGATGCATAATAAACTGGGCTTGCGATCACAAGACCATCTGCCTCTTCAAATTTCAGTGCAAGTTCATTCACCACATCGTCAAACACGCATTTTCCTTTTTCACAACAGGAATTACAGGCTACGCAGCCACGGATGGCTTTGTTGCCGACTGTAACAATCTCAGTTTCTACTCCGTTTTCTTTAAAAACTTTCTCCATTTCTCTGAGTGCAATGGACGTATTTCCATTCGTCTTCGGACTTCCATTGAGCATAAGTACTTTCATAATAGTTCTTCTCTCCTTTTGACGGCCTGAGGTCATCTTTTAATTTTTACCAGTCTACGACAAAAATGCAATCTTGACAAGTACATTAGTTGTAATCGGAATTAATTACAAGTAATTTCGCTGCAGCAATTTTTTATACGACAAGTCAATAGCAAATGCACCCAGCGGTGCAGTAAGTACTATCGCAAGAACTGCCACTGTAAGTACTAAATCTCCGCAGGCAAAACCTAATGCAAGCGGTATTCCTCCAATTGCAGCCTGAACAGTTGCTTTCGGTGTGTACGCCAGCATAGCAAACAATCTCTCTTTTCTTTTAAGACTAGTTCCTAACAGGCACATAAATACACCCACCATTCTAAATACCAATGCCCCAATGATAACAATTAAAGCCTTCACTCCAACTTTTCCAAGATATCCTATGTTTACTGTTGCTCCCACAAGCACAAATAAAAAAACTTCTGCTGCAACCCATAATTTTCCATATTTCACGGAAAGTCTTTTCGCAACAACCTCCCTCTTTTTCTGTAATCCTATACCAATAAACATAATCGCGATCAATGCAGAAAATGTAATTGCTGTTGTCAGTTTATCTTCCATTACTACAAGTAGAAATGAAATACTCAAAATAATAAGCACCTTTGACGTATCCCGGATATGTACCTTCTCAAAGAAATACGCCAGCAAGACTCCAAGTAACAGTCCGATCATAATTCCTAACAATATTGAAATCGGAATATTCACAAACTTAAGTACAGAAGCGCCTTCGCCCTGCATCATTCCAACAAATGTGGAAAACAGAACTATAACATACACATCATCAACGGATGCTCCTGCAAGAATCAATTGTGGAATTCCTTCGTTTACTCCATAACCTTCATCCATAAGCTTCACCATTCTGGGAACAACAACAGCCGGTGAAACTGCTGCAAGTACTGCTCCCATAATAGCCGCTTCCAATACAGTTAATCCCATTAATTTGGGTGCCAGCAGGATCATGCCGATCAGTTCAAAAGATGCAGGCACAAAGCACATAAGAACTGCAGGTCTTCCAATCTTTTTAAGACCAGATAAATCCAGTCCAAGCCCTGCTCTTGTGAGAATAATGATCAATGCTATTTTACGAAGTTCAGCAGATATTCCAAGAATACTGTCATCTAACATATTAAGCATATATGGTCCCAGAATAATACCTGTGACCAACATGCCAAGTAAACTCGGCAATTTAATTTTCTGGCATATCCATCCCATGAACATTCCCAAAATAAGAATCAACGAAATACTTAATAACATAAATTTCTCCTTCTATACGCAGAAAAAGCTGACACTTTCTGCGTTCATTTCATCGCAAAAATCATCAAATGCCATATTTCTCCAGATCTACTCTGCCATCGATCACTTCTACCCCGTCTTCTTCAAGAAGCTTCGCCTGTGCGCCGCCTCCTCCAAACGCAAATGCTCCGGCCAGTTCTCCCTTCGCGTTTACAACACGAAAGCACGGAATGTGCTCCGGGTCCGGATTTTTGTGCAGGGCATTTCCAACTGCTCTTGACATCTTTGCATTGCCTGCCATCTCAGCCACTCTTCCATACGTTGCCACATGACCTTTGGGAATCTTTTTGACTGCTTCGTAGATGCGTTTCGTCGGGCTGTCTGTGATAATGTCATAACTTTCAGCGATCATTCTTTTGATGTCTTTATCTGGTATGCTGCCATCCAGAATGATCGTATTCCAGTGCTCTTTATTCTGATGATATCCTGCGATCACGGCATCATACGCAGACCGCCAGAAGTCACGCCATTCCGGATTTACCTTTACATTGAGATTGATATATCCGTTTTTTTCATAGATCCATAGGAAGGCTTTCTTACTTCCTTTCACCCTCACCAGCTGCCAGTTTGGATCTTTGAATGGACGTTCTTCATATACATTTTTAAAGGATAATCCAAATTTCAGTGCCTCTTCGCGTGTTTTCATAGGTTCTCCTTCTCTACTCTGCTTCGTTTTTATTCTGCTGCATCACCCAGGCAAATGCCCTTGCAATTCTCGTCATCGGTTCTTTGAAATGTCCTCCCTGGTTCCACTCAAGTGTGCAGTTTATTCCTTCTGCTTTTATCCATGCATACCCTTCTCTGATGCAGTCTCCTACTTTTGCCATAACAGGATTTCGTGTCTTTTCTTCTTTATTTCCAAGACTTAAATATACATTTCGGCTCTTTATCCCTCGC
>CAKRPO010000016.1 GCA_934378195.1 uncultured Blautia sp. | reverse complement strand
GCAAAGTTGCTTACGGTATCTGCAAGACCGTCTATGAATTTCTTTTCATAAGTAGTCTCTGTCATCAGAGCAGCACCTTCTGCGATCTTATCCACACGCTTCTGAAGCTCCACTGCCTCTGCCACATGGTTGGAACGAACCATATAAAGAACACTTGCACGAGGCTGTACCACATTCGGGCTGCATCCGCCGGCATCTGTGATCGCATAATGGATACGCGCTTTATCACTCATATGCTCACGAAGGAACTGCACACCGATATTCATAAGCTCAACTGCGTCAAGAGCACTGCGTCCCTTCTCAGGCGCACCTGCAGCATGTGAAGCGATACCGGTAAATTTATACTGTGTCTGGATACAGGAATTTGAAGAGCCTGTAGCCACCTCATTTACATCTTCCGGATGCCAGGTAAGTGCTGCATCCAGTTTTTTCCAGAGACCATCACGAGCCATAAATGCTTTTGCAGCACCACCCTCTTCTCCCGGGCATCCATAAAGGATCACTGTACCAGAAATATCATTCTGTTCCAGATATGCCTTGATTCCAAGAGCCGCTGCAAACGCACCTGCGCCAAGAAGATTATGTCCGCATCCATGACCATTTCCACCAGCGTTTTTTTCTTTACGCTCGATAAGGCCGGCTTCCTGAGAAAGTCCTGAGAGAGCATCGTACTCTGCAAGAATACCTATATATGGTCTTCCGTGTCCGTATGATGCAGCAAACGCAGTCTCAATATTGCAGGTTCCGCGTTCCACATCAAATCCTTCTTTTTCCAGTGCTTCACAGTAGGTTTCCGCGGATTTGAATTCCTGAAGAGAAAGCTCTGCGAATTCCCAGACTTTATCGGCAATGCCAGCGATCAGAGACTTTTTTTCTTCAATTGTCTGCAGTGCAGACTGTTTTTGTGTTGTCATCGTATCGTACCTTCTTTCTATAAAATAAAGTAAAAAAAGACAAAGGCAACCAGAGTGTTCCGGTCACCTTCATTATTATAATACCTTGGATAAAAATTCCTGCAGACGCGGGTTCGTCGGATTATCAAAGATTTCTGCCGGAGTGCCATCTACAAGAAGCTTTCCGTCTGCCATGAAAAGAACACGGTTTCCAACTTCACGCGCAAATCCCATCTCGTGTGTTACTACGACCATGGTCATGCCTTCTTTGGCAAGCTCTTTCATAACATCCAGAACTTCTCCTACCATTTCCGGGTCAAGCGCAGATGTTGGCTCATCAAAGAGCATCACTTCCGGTTCCATCGCAAGTGCTCTTACGATCGCAACACGCTGTTTCTGACCACCGGAGAGCTGGATCGGATATGCATTTGCACGATCCGCAAGTCCGACACGTTCCAAAAGCTCGAGTGCTTTTTTCTCTGCCTCTTCTTTGGAAACGCCTTTGACCTTCATTGGTGCCAGAGTCATATTGTCCAGAATAGTCATATGCGGGAACAGGTTAAAATGCTGAAAAACCATTCCCATTTTCTGACGAAGTCCATCGATATCGAGTTTTACGGTCTTGCCGGAAGCATCTTTGTATTTCTTCTTGGTGATGTCCACACCGTTAAAAATGATCTCACCGTCTGTCGGCTCTTCCAGAAGATTCAGACTACGAAGAAATGTGGATTTACCGGAACCGGATGGTCCGATGACTACCATTACATCGCCTTTATTAATATTTGCAGTCACACCGTCCAGAGCTTTGATCGCGCCTCTGTGATAATGTTTCTTGAGGTTTTTTACCTGAATCAGACTATCGCTTGTCGCCATGGCTCATTCTCCTTTCGAAATATGCAATCAGTTTGGAGGTCGGGAAGCACAGGCAGAAGTAAATAGCTGTAGCTACCAGCAACGGCTCGATGATAATGAATGTCGCACCTTTGACTGCGTTTACGGCAGACATGATATCCTGTACACCGATGGTGTATGTGATCGCGGATTCCTTGATGATAACAACGAATTCGTTTGCGATCGCCGGAAGGATATTCTTGAGTGCCTGCGGAAGGATGATATAACGCAGGTTCATGGTCTGGGAAAGTCCCAGGGAACGTGCTGCTTCTGTCTGTCCCTGATCGATGGACTGGATACCGGCACGGATGATCTCACAGAGATATGCACCGGAGTTCATACCAAGAGCAACGACACCCGGAAAGAAACGGTTGAATTTGATAAATCCAAACATCTGGAAAGACGGAAGATCGATCATTCCAAATACGCCGTAATAAATGATAAAAATCTGTACCAGTACCGGAGTGGAACGAAGGATCTCAACGTATGCAGTTGCAAGAAAAGAAAGGGGATTAAATTTGGACAGCCACACCAGCGGTCCTCCCTCTCTCAGATGTCCATTACGGTCTACCGCCAGGGCTCGGAACGGACGGATGTTTGACATACGCATCAGTGCGAGGATCAGAGCAAGAACAAAACCAATCGCTACTGTAAACAGTGACAACAGTACAGTTACGAGAAGACCCTGTCGAAACAGCTGTGCATATGGGGCAATTTTGCCAAAATTAGATAATTTAATAAAACTGTCCATATAAACTCCTTTCATTGTATAGTTAATTTTCATATATCATTGCTGAATACTGAACTTAATTACTTAAGTTTAAACAGCAACAATTCCTCCCCATATATATCTGGGGAGGAATCTATGATTTTTTGTTTGTGTTGCCTGAAATATCTTTTAAAAATATTTTAAATATTATTCAGCGTCGTCTGCTGCATCAGCTTCCGGAACTGCACCGTTCTCGTCCAGTGTTCCTTCATATTTGTTACCAGCAGCAAGTTCATTTGCATCTGCGATATATTTCTCCATGGAACCATCTTCAAGAGCATCTGCAATTGCTTCGTTTACTGCTTTGAGAAGTGCATCGTTTCCTTTGCAAACACCGATTGCAGATCCTTCAGCATCATATGGTACGTCAAAGAGGATTTCAAGATCCGGATAGTTTTTCTGATAGCTCTTTGCTACGTCTGTCTCAATGAATGCACCATCCATCTTACCTGTCAGAAGTTCTGTGATAATGTCTGTAACCTTCGGAAGAGATACGATGTCTGCATCTGGTGTATTCTCGTTTGCAAGATCAAGCTGGATAGAACCTGTCTGTGCTCCAATAGAGTAATCTTTGTTGTTTGCATCTTCAAGAGATTTGAACTCATCTGCTTTGTCTTTTACTGATACAAATGACTGTCCACCTTTATAGTAAAGATCAGAGAAGTCCATTGCATCTTCACGAGCCGGGTCTGGAGAAAGACCAGCCATACCAAGGTCTACGTTCTTCTGAGACAGTTCGCTTAATACACCGTCAAAGTCCATCGGAACTACTTCCAGTTCGAGTCCCATCTTGTCAGCGATGTACTTAGCCAGATCCATATCAAATCCTGCAAGTGTCGGGTTGCCGTCTTCATCAATTGAATAAAATTCATATGGTGCGAAGTCCGGACTTGTTGCTACTGTAAGTTTACCTTCTGTAACAGTTTCCACCTTATCATCAGCCATCGCCGGAACTGCCATGGATACTGCCATAACTGCACCAATCATAAGTGCTGTAATTTTCTTTAAATTCATTTTGTTCTCCTCCTCGTTTTACCCAGGAATATTTATGCACGAAATTGCATAATTCCTATTCATTTTTCTTATTGTATCACACTATCTCAAAATTACAAGCAATTCTTTCTTATTATAGTATACAAAATTTTTGCTGTATTCACTCTTTACCTTGTTAAAACGCATAAACAGAAGCATTCATTGCATAACTTCTACTTGAACATCCCCTGTGCTTTTCATATAATATAAACAATATACTTTCACATTTTATTGTGTGAAATTTTTAAGGAGGGCTGTGCTATGGGAATGAATCAGACACCCGCTTCTGAACGGGTACATATCAGTTTTTTCGGAAAAAGAAATGCCGGCAAATCCAGTGTTATCAATGCAGTGACGGGACAGGAGCTCGCAATCGTCTCATCAGTCATGGGCACAACGACTGACCCTGTTTACAAAACTATGGAACTGTTGCCACTTGGCCCGGTCATGGTCATCGACACACCTGGTATAGACGATGAGGGCGAGCTTGGTGCGCTTCGTGTCCGTAAAAGCTATCAGGTTTTGAATAAAACGGATATAGCAATTCTGGTCGTAGACAGTACGACTGGCAAAGGTGAGGAGGAACTTGCCCTGATTCATCGTTTTCATGAAAAAGGAATCCCTTATCTGGTCGTGTACAACAAGATTGACCTGTTGTCAGGCGAAGAAGTCAAAGATCTCGCCATGTCCGTCCGTGCAGGTGAAGTTCTGGTCAGTGCTGCTGATGGCATGAATATTCAGGAACTCAAAGAAAAGATTGCTTCTCTGAAACCGGAAGATACACACAAATATCCTCTGATCCAGGACCTGATCGAGCCTCTGGACCTGGTGATTCTCGTCGTGCCAATTGACAAGGCCGCCCCAAAGGGACGTCTGATCCTGCCGCAGCAGCAGACGATCCGTGATATTCTGGAACGCGGCGCACTTTCACTCGTAGTACGGGATACCGAATTAAAAAGCACACTGGATCATTTTCTGGCACAGGGTGTCTGTCCAAAGCTTGTTGTCACAGACAGTCAGGCTTTTGCACGCGTTTCCAAAGATGTTCCGGAAAATATCACTCTGACTTCGTTTTCCATTCTTTTTGCGAGATACAAGGGTGAGCTCGAGACACAGCTGAAAGGGGTGGCTGCACTTTCTTCGATTGAAGACGGCGACCGTATCCTGATTGCAGAGGGTTGTACGCATCACCGTCAGTGTGGAGATATCGGAACCTGCAAGATGCCTGAGTGGATCCGCAATTATACCGGCAAGAAACCGGTATTTGAATTTACCTCCGGAACAGAATTTCCAGATGATGTTTCTTCCTATAAGATGGTTGTGCACTGCGGTGGCTGTATGCTGAATGAACGTGAAATGAAATACCGCATCGCCTGCTGTCAGGACCAGGGCGTCCCGATCACCAATTACGGTATCCTGATCGCGCAGGTAACGGGAATCCTCAAACGCAGTCTGGGACCTTTCCCTGAAATGCAGAAGCTGGTGTAAGACTGTAAAAATTCTTTTCATGGTCATACGCATACTTTTACAAAACATTGATAATTCCGAGGTATACAGTAACTGACAGTTTATGGTATATTTATAATTAGTTTTTATTATTTTGAAGATGTTTTTGTTATCTTCACAAAGATATAACATTTTTTCGTTATACTACGGTTCTATGATATTGGAATGTTTATCCAGTTTTTCTGGAAATTGCAATACTTCATTTTTATCAGAAACCGCAAACATTTCGGAACTAACCGGGGAGAATATTTAATTGAATGAGGAGGATTTGTTTTATGAAATTTACTAAAATGCATGGAATCGGAAACGATTATGTATATGTCAACTGTTTTAAAGAAACGGTTGCGGATCCGTCTGCTGTCGCAAAATTTGTCAGTGACCGTCATTTTGGCATCGGTTCTGACGGACTGATTCTGATCAAGCCATCTGATGTGGCAGACTGTGAGATGGATATGTACAACATGGATGGTTCACAGGGTGCGATGTGCGGAAATGGTATCCGCTGCGTGGCAAAATATGCTTATGATTACGGTATCGTAAACAAGACCAATATCTCTGTTGCTACAAAAAGTGGTATCAAATATCTGGATCTGACACTTGGTGATGACGGCAAAGTCTCTCTTGTCAAAGTCAATATGGGTGCGCCGATTCTGACTTCCAGACAGATTCCGGTAGTTTCTACCAAGGAGCAGGTGATTAATGAACCTCTGAACGTTGATGGCACAACCTATCACATCACAGCTGTTTCCATGGGAAATCCGCATGCAATTGTCTATATGGATGACCTGAGAAACCTGGATATCGAGAAAATCGGACCGAAGTTTGAGAATCACATTGCTTTCCCGGATCGTATCAATACAGAATTTGTAAAAGTGATCGACCGCCACACACTACAGATGCGTGTATGGGAACGTGGATCCGGTGAGACTCTTGCATGCGGCACCGGTGCATGTGCAGTTGCGGTTGCTTCTACTCTAAACGGACTGGTAGATGAAGACCAGCCTGTTACCGTGAAGCTGCTCGGCGGTGATCTGCAGATTCTCTGGAACCGCCAGGAAAATCTGGTCTACATGACGGGACCGGCTACGACCGTATTTGATGGGGAGATTTCTTTTAAAAAATAAACAAAACCGCGAGGGGACTTCGAAAGCCAGTCCCCTTGCAACCCCTGGGCGAAAACATAAGTAACTCTTGGTTCATCAAATATGTAATGTATAGAGAAACAGCGGGATTCTTCTTCTGTCATATGTGAGAAGATTTCCCGCTGTTCTTTCATTCTATCGGTTCACGTTAATTTTTCCATCCCAGGTAAAGTTAATAGCCTTCCGTCTTATTCTATCTGGAACTCTTGTACACTTCCACACAGCATTCCTGCCGTCGTATTCATTCCCAGGGGTGGGCGAGGGGACTGGACAAGTCCCTTCGCGGTTCTGTTTATTTTCTCAAGAAATCCTTCCTTCTTTCATCTCAAACACCACATCCGCCACATTCATCGTCGACTTCCTATGTGACACAAGCACCACAGTCTTTTCCTCTGCGGATTCTCTGAGGGACTTGAGGATAATGCCTTCATTCAGAGAATCGAGGTTCGAGGTCGGCTCGTCCATCAAAAGGAACGGGCTGTCGTGGAGGAACGCGCGTGCGATTCCGATTCTCTGTTTTTCACCACCGGAGAGTGTATCTCCGAGTTCACCGACTTCTGTATCATATCCTTTCGGCAGGCACATGATGAAATCGTGGATTGACGCTTTACGGGCAGCTTCCATGATTTCTTCGCGTGTCGCGCCCGGCTTGCCGATCGCAATATTATTTGCAATCGAATCGTGGAACAGATGCGTCTCCTGGGTTACATAACTCTCCATATCGCGGAGATATTTTGTCGGGATCTTGCGTACATCCTCGCCATCTACATGCAGTGTACCGGAATTCACATCCCAGAAGCGCATCAACAATTTCAAAAGTGTGGATTTACCGGAGCCGCTTGTTCCGTGGATTCCAAGAATCTTGCCCGCCGGAATATCCAGGGAGTAATCATCCAGGATCATCTCATCTTCATACGCAAACGTCACATGCTGTGCATCCGCACCGGAAAATGTTTTTTGTTTATTCTTCCACTCACCCATCACTTCTTCCACCTGTGGTTTCTCTTCGAGAATCGACAGCACCCGCTCTCCACTTGCCAGTGTCTGGTTCAGGTTATTGGAAAGGCTTGACAATGCCACTACCGGTCCGAATGAACCCATCATCGCGATCGTGCATGTCAGCACGCCATCATATCCGATACTGCCCTGTCCATACATATGTAGTGTCAGGAAAAGCATCCCAAATGACGCCAGCAGGATCACCAGATTCGTCACGGAGCGCTGGCTTCCTTCCATACGGCTCAGTTTCTTCTGCATTCCGGCAAGCCCGTCCGAACGTGTCTGCATCTCATCCGCACGCTTCACGCCCTGCTGATACTGAATCGTCTCGTCCAGTCCACGCAGTGAATCCAGCACAAAGCTGTTCAGTTCACCGAATTCGGTACGGAACTGCATGCCGCTCTCTCCGCCTCTCTTGCCATTCCAGAGTGGGATCACAACGCCCATGACCAGATATGCCACCAGTGCAAACACGCCTGCTGCCGGATGGTATCTGCCAATAAAAAAGATCATCACAAGCGAAGTTAGCACTGCGATTGCGATCGGTGAGATCGTATGCGCATAAAAGACTTCCAAAAGCTCAATATCCGTTGTAATAATAGAAATCAGATTTCCCTTATCGCGTCCTTCCAGCTTCGCCGGACAAAGCCTGCGCAGTGCGGCAAAAACTTTGTGACGGATGATCGCCAGCAATTTAAACGCGATAAAATGGTTGCAATACTGCTCCACATAATGCAGTAAGCCGCGTAGGACCGCAATCACTGCCATCAGGATAAAAATCCCTTTCACGCTTACTGAACCGAGGAAAAAGCTTCCTGATACTTCTGCAAAATTCACCGGCAGGGTCATTCCCGGCACACCTGCTGCAAGTCCGCGCAAAATCGTCTGTCCTGCAAGGATCGTCAGAAAAATCGCACAGAGGTAACCGGCTGTTCCCAGAATGATTGCAAGCAACATGATATGAAGCAATGGCTTGATCAATCCAATCAACTGAAGCATGATCCTGCCGGCGCTTCGACGCGTAGTTCCCACAGTCCCGTCTCTATTCATTTCTGAACGCATTCCGCTACCTCCTTTCTCATACTTCCATTTCCAGAATCCTTCCTGCCAGGATTGCTCCCGACATTCGCATTCCCTGAACCTTCGCCCCGAGTACCATTCACTTCAACCTTCGTATGCCCTTCGCTTCCATCCTTCGAATACTCTTCCAGCACTCTCTGGCTCTCGAACAGCTGTGCATAATATCCATCCAGCTTCATCAGCTCGTCATGCACACCCTGCTCCGCAAATTCGCCATTTTTCATCATATAAATACGGTCTGCTTCGACCACATTCGCAAGTCTGTGTGAGATCAGAATCACCGTCTTTGTCTTTGCAAGCTCCCGGATGACTTCCATAATCATCTCTTCGCTCTCGATATCGATGTTACTTGTCGCCTCATCAAAAATGTAAACCGGAGAATCATGCAGAAGTGCTCTTGCAAGTCCAAGTCGCTGTTTCTGTCCACCGGACAGGTTTCCCGCCTGCTCCTGAAGCTGTGTCTGCAGTCCATCCTGTGTATCAAGAAATGCCATCAGGTTCATACGTCCAAGCACGGCACGCATCTCGGCTTCTGTTGCATCCGATTTTGCCATCTTAAGATTCTCTTCCGCAGTCCCTTTAAATAAGTAGCTGTTATGTCGTACCAGCGTTACATTCTTCATCAGAGATTTCTCTGCGATATCCTCAATCGGAATGCCTCCAATCGTCACTTTTCCACTGAATCCACGGTTCTTTCCGGATAAGATTCCAGCGATCGTACTCTTGCCACAGCCGGATTCCCCCGCCAGTGCAACGAAGCTTCCCGCCGGAATCTCAAACGATACGCCTTTGAGAATCTCCCGGTCCTCTTCATAGGAAAAATGCACATCCTCGAACTTCACCGCAATCCCCGAAGATGCAATCACATTTCCACGTGCAACTGTACCTTCACTCTCGCCCGCGAGCCTTGAATCTGCACCCCCGCCTTCCGTTGCGTCCAGCTCCACACTTCCCGCCTCCGGCTCCGGCAGATCCAATATCGTAAAAATCTTGTCACTCGCAGCCATTCCGTTCATCGCTATATGGAAAAACGAACCCAGAAGTCTCAGCGGAATAAAAAACTCCGACGCGAGCAACACGATCGTCACGCATCCCGCAAAATCAAGCCGTCCCGCAAGGAACTCTGACACTGCTACGATCATTCCAACTGCCGCGCCTCCGTATGCCACAATGTCCATCACACTTGTGGAATTCAGCTGCATTGTCAGTACTTTCATCGTGATTCGACGGAACGCCTGCGCTTCCTCATCCATCTCGACCGCTTTCATATCATCCGCCTGGTAGATCTTAAGTGTCGTCAGTCCCTGCAGATTTTCCAGGAATGAATCGCCCAGTCCTGTATAAATACTCCAGTATTTATTAAGAAGCTTTTTTGCAATCTTCTGCACCGCCACAATGGACAGCGGAATCAGCGGCACGCAGATCAGAAGAACCACGCTCGCCTTCATGCTCACCCGGCAGAGCACCACAAAAAGTGTCACCGGCGCCAGCAAACTGTAAAAAAGCTGCGGCAGATACCGTCCAAAATACGTTTCCAACTGCTCCACACCCTCGGTGCTCACCTGCATGACCTCAGAGGTCGACACCTGTTCACGGTATGCCGGTCCGAGACGGAGCATTTTGTCATAAATTCTCTGGCGAAGAATTTTTTTGACATCGACGCTCGCCTTATAAGAAGCCGCCGCTGCCTGTCTCTCACAGACAAACCGCACGGCCACACACACTGCCAGCACCACAATGGTCTGCAGTGCGACCGCCGAATCTGCCGTTCCATACAGAGTCTTCTCCAAAAGTCCTGCAATGGAAAAAACTGCCGTCATCTGTGCGAGCAGTGCGAGCCACTGCCAGAAAACCTGAAATCCGATGTATTTTTTTGCGTGGGACAAAAGCCCCACAAGTCTTTTCTTGATCATGTTTTAACTCCATTACTCTTCCTCTGCTGCCTGCACAGGTTTTACTGTTTTTACTCTTACAAAGAAATATACCAGATGGCAGACCCACACGACTGCAATACAGATTCTTCCAACTGGAACATTTTTCATGCAAAGAAAACCGATCGTCATGACTACAGTCACTGTTCCGACGATACGAAGTTTTGTGTCCATTGTCATCTCACGCTGCTTTACAAAGCTGTCGAGGTGCTTTTTGTAAAGATTCGTGCCGAGAAACCAGCTGTGCAGTTTCTCGGAGCTTCTCGCAAAGCAGAATAAAGTTGCCATATAAAATGGAACCGTAGGGAGAATCGGAAGTACAATTCCGATCGTCCCCAGTCCCAAACATAAAAATCCCAGAATAATCCACAAAATCCTAAGCGATTTTTTCATCCATTCACTCTCCATCAAAAATCAGTCTACATAGTAAAAATCGTCATGCCATACTCCCGGTTCAGTTTCTTGACAAGTTCCAGGATCTCAATCTGGTAACGGATATCCAGATACGTTGTCGGCTCATCGAGAAACAGCGTCTCTGTTCCCTGTGCCAGTGCCATCGCGATCCACACACGCTGTCTCTGACCACCGGACAGACGAGAAAGTTCCCGGTCGCGGTACTGGGTAACATTTGTGACTTCCATCGCCCACTCGATGAATTTCTCATCCTCTTCCTTGTGTGCACCCATCAATCCCAGATGCGGCGTACGTCCAAAGGAGATCAGACGCTCCACCGTAATGTCATCGGACGCTGTATTGTACTGGTGCACGATTGCGACCTTTCTTGCAAATTCATTCAGTCTCAGATTGCTGATATTCTTTCCACGTAGAAAAATCTTGCCCTTGCCCGGCACAAGGTTCTTCGTCATCAGCGAGAACAATGTCGATTTACCACATCCATTCGCGCCCATGATTGTCGTGATCCGGCCTTTTTCGATCATCAGAGAAGCCCCTTTGAGAATCTTATTCTTCCCGTAAGAAAAATGCACATCCCGTACTTCCATCGCCGGCTTCTTCCCCTGCTGATTTTCGGCTTTTGCCTTCTTCTCTGCTCGCATACTTTCCATTCTAAAATTTCCCGATTCCACAGCAGCTTCTCCAGCCCCGCCGAATCCTTTTTCATTCCCCTCTCTAATTCGCTCAGTTTGCATATTTTCTGGACCTCCTTAAGAGAATGATAAAGAATGGGCCGCCGACCACACTCATGATGACCGCAGCACTGATCTCATATGGTGCAGCGATCGTCCTTCCGATCGTATCCGCCAGCAGGAATGTAAAAGCTCCCGCCAGTGCCGAAAACGGAACCAGCACCCAGTGGTCACTGCCGACCAGAATCCTTCCGATATGTGGCACGATCAGACCAAGGAAACTGATTGCACCTGCCACAGCTGTCGAAATACTTGCAAGCAGCACTGCGATCAGAGAAATCACGATTCGTGTCGCATTGACATTCATTCCCAAGCTTCGTGCCGTCTTGTCCTCGAGTGACATCAGATTACATTCCCCGATAAACAGGCACGCAAGAAAAAGTCCCGCGATCACATAAGGAAAAAGTGTCGTCACATCGTCCCATGTCTTGCAGTTCCGTCATCGGCTACCTTAAGAGTTGCATCCCTGCGATACAGCTTGCTGCCATAGAATCCGTATTAAGGTCGTTTGCTTTCTTAAGAGTTACCGACACCTTGTAGGTTCCCTTTGCAAAAACAGTGTTTGCAGTACCGAAGCCGTTCTGTGCTGCGGCGGCTTCGCCTGCACTGTCACTGAATACATCCACATCATCCATAAATTCATCTGCTTCATAAGAATCTGGGCAGGCTTCCGTATCCTCGCCTTCAAATTCTGCTTATGCAGTTTCATCCGCTATATCAGCCTCGCCCGCGTCCTGAGATTCCTCCTCAATGACCGGAGCTTCCACTTCTTCCTCTGCATCCTGCTGGTCTTCCACTACAACGTCACTTGTAAAGTCCGCTGCAGATACCGGTGCTACAGATGTTGTTGCAAGTAATGCTGCCATCGTGCAGGATGACACACGTAACCATAAATTCTTTCTTCTCATTTTGTTCCTCCTTATAATGCGTGACCCCCGTTAGCTTAGTAATAGAATCTGGGTGCTCTCTCCCCTTCAACTCCACTCTTTTCTGCGTGACTCAGTGGGTTACTCTACGCTAACTCATCTTCTACAAAACTAACACATAATGTTAGCTTAAGTCAACAATTTCTTCTCGTTTGGTTCCCTATGAGCACGAAACTTCAAATGCGAAAATCCCGTAAATTCGGGTTTTTCGCATTTTGCCCACAAAAAAAGCCCGAAATTTCTTCATTTCGAGCTTTAATCTTATCAGAATATTCGAGGTACTTCCCCGGTCCCCGTCAATTGACATTGGCATTTCTTAGCAGGGCAATTGCCCTGGAGACTTTTTTACATTGACATGTAGTAAGACCGCAAGGGGACTTCGTGTGCCATCCCCTTGCAACCCCTGGGCGTATACATCGTTCTTCGCATTTCCGGTATGAAGTGTATGGAAGTCTTGTTCAATCCTTCGCTATCGTATGGGGAAGATTTCCCGATACTTTTACATTCTATTGGTTCACGTTAAGATTTGTCTCGTGAATTAGAATATTCTATCATTTTAAGAAACAAGCTTCTTAGATATCAACATTTTATTGATCCGATTGAAGCACATTAGCTTTGCAGCATCTTACTGTATCTTTCTCTTTCATCTCCTGTGATCTTCAAAAAATCCATTGCCTGATCTGCTGTTATCTTCATAGTTTCTATGAGATTTTTTATTGAAGCTATTCCCATTTCTTCTTTACCTTCTTCTCTTCCCTTTGACATTAATTCATCTCTTTCATCTGCTATCATATCGTGTACTCGCTTACGTGCAACTTCTTCCATAATCTCCATCAATGCATCACACATATCCTCATCCTCCTTAAACTCCTTCTCATTTGCCTTAGTTATCACCTGCATCACCGCGGAATAGAGAGCATCATTCTCTTTCCCTCTGTATTCATTCAGTAGTTTCTGTTTGGTCCCGGAATCTTTCAGCTCATCTGTAAGGCTGTGCAGCCACAGATTCTTCTCTGGCAAAAGCTCTCTTGTCACGATGATCTGTATTGCGACTACATCACCATGTACATAATAGATTCCTGGTTCTGCTTTCTCTATTGTATATTTCCTGACATCTTCGAGATGCTTTATCATCTTTCTTGGATAGTGTTTCGATACAAATGTTATCGTAAGTTCCTCTGCTGGTATCTCATTCTGTTTTCCTGTGTCTGCCTTGAAAAAGCAGGCATACGCGTATGCTTTGTAAAAATCATCGACTGCAAGGTAATCTGTCGGACTCTTGTACTCTATGAGGTTGTATGTACGAAAGATCCTGCCGATGTTTTTGTGAATCTCCTCTCCTGCCTTCTTGATAGCTAAAATGTCTATCAGCATCGGCTTCTTACTCAGTGGGTATTCATTCCGGAACTGCAGCTTGTCCGCCTCTTCGCGAAGCTCGATCTGCATGTCCGCATAGAATGCCGGGTGCCACTGGAGCGCATCTCTTCCAACTTCCAGTGCTTATCCTCCTTTTCAGTTGTGGTTCAGAAGACTCCGCCCCGCCGGATTCTCCTGCTCTGTAATCGAGTTATTCGCTCTCAAAATCAATCATGCTCTCG
Organism: uncultured Blautia sp.; assembly: GCA_934378195.1. GTDB lineage: Bacteria > Bacillota > Clostridia > Lachnospirales > Lachnospiraceae > Blautia_A. The sequence goes on along the minus strand of CAKRPO010000016.1, from coordinate 25,102 downwards.
ATTTACAAAAATGGGAATATAAATTTGACAGAATGAATTTTATGTTTTCTATATTTTAACATAGAACATTAAGTTCTTCAATGTGATAAAAAAATTTTCGTTCGACATTTTTCATGGGTATTTCCCATGCACCCGTCAATTTATATTGACATTTTTAACTCAAGATTATAATCCTGAAACCTTTTCATTACATTGGGATGTAAGAAAACCGCGAAGGGACTTTACGCCAGTCCCCTCGCCACCCCCTGGGCGTGAAAATAAAAGTTTTTAGTTCTTCAAATATGAAATATATAGAAAAAAATAGTGGAACTCTTCTTTCGTCTCATGGAGAAGATATCCCACTATTCTATCACTCTATTGGTTTACACACAGGTTACTGCAACCTGGATCATCTAATTCCAAACCATTTTTTGACCCGTATCTAAGCAACCGCAATCCAAACCATCCATTTTTCCCAGATTTATGTGCCCTGTAGCAACTTGCCTCTTCCCTGGTCATCCAATTTTCCGCACTTCCGTTGGTCTCCCTAGAACTTTCTCTTTCCCTGGTCATTCAACCACCCGATTTCCGTGGACCTCCCTAGAACTTTCTCTTTCCCTGGTCATTCAACCACCCGATTTACGTGGACCTCCCTAGAACTTTCTCTTTCCCTGGTCATTCAACCACCCGATTTACGTGGACCTCCCTAGAACTTTCTCTTTCCCTGGCCATTCAACCACCCGATTTACGTGGACCTCCCTAGAACTTTCTCTTTCCCTGGCCATTCAACCATCCGATTTCCGTGGACCTCCCTAGAACTTTCTCTTTCCCTGGTCATTCAACCACCCGATTCCCGTGGACCTCCCTAGAACTTTCTCTTTCCCTGGTCATTCAACCTGGCCTAAACTCTCCATCCTAAGTAAAGTTAACAACCTTCTATCTTATTCTACCAAGAACTCTTGTATCCTTCCCCACATCATCCGTCCCATCGAATTCACTCCCAGGGGTGTGTGAGGGGACTGGACAAGTCCCTTCACAGTTTTTTCATTCCAATGAAGAGTTGAGTGGAACGTCCAAGTTCCCTTCACGCTTCTATATCCATAGGAAAAGGGGATCAGGGGAAAACAGCCTCGTTTCCCCCTCACATCCAAAAGGTCAACAGTGCTGTACTCTCTGGCATATGTGCCTTCCCGGCGCTGCACGTAACGGTGATCATGATCATTCCTTTGATATTGCCGTGGCTGCTTCGGACAAAGCGGCAGGCGTTCAGTGGAATCCGGACTTTGTCTGTGCGGAGATCCACTTCATAAAGCAATCCCTGTTTTTCGTATTTGAGAGACGAAAGCCAGCCCGTCATATCCTTGCCATCAATCCTGGAAATGCCATGCACCGGACGGATCGTGAGTTCCAGCCAGCTCACCCTGTTATTGTGGCGGATCACCGCAAGATGTTCAAATCCCCGATGTGCCATAGACAGACGTGGTTTTGTATTTCGATTGACCTGGAGAAGCGCAATTTCCACTTCGTAATTGCCTTTTTCAAGGACTTTTTCGAGAAGCCAGACAGTCGATTCTTCCTCCGGCATACTGGTCGTATCTTTTTTTACTTTGATGTCACTTCTCGTGATCGACATCAACAACTCATAATCAACATTTTCGACAAGCTGGCGGAGCTTTTCGGGCATTTCCTCTTCGCTGGTGCCAAGCCGGACAAGATATCCTCTTGTATCATGCAGAATTCTTTTGTACATTCTGAGTGCACGAATGCCTGCTTCTGTAAATTCATACTGCTCTGTCAGGTATCCGCAGCTTACACATTCTTTGAAAAAACGACTCACCGGACCATGACTCACTCCACAGATATCAGCAATCAGCCCAACGCAGCCGCGCTTTTTCTCCGTCTTTTCCAGTGTAGTCAGATAAGTAATCTGGAGAAGAGACGGATGAAGCAAAGTATTCATATTTTTTCCTCCTTACCAGATATGTACGTCCAGTTCCAGGCTGTTCCAGTCGGACGGCCGTTCTCCGTCTCGAGCAAATGCAACGAGTGCTGTTCCTTCTATGATCGGATCCCGTCTTTGAATCGCAAATTCAAAAACAACCGATGGAAGAACCGGTCTGCCTTCGTGCACTTCGGCCTGTATCCATTTCTGATGTTCCTGATACCACAAAATGCCCGGATCCTCGCCGACTGGCTCAAGCTCAAACCAGCTTTTGTCTTCTTCTACATGAAGGCGGATATTTTCGGAAAAACATCTGCCTTCGCGGGCAAGCCTGCGCGGATACATTTTTTCCATATAATAAATTCCCATCAAAAAGGAATAATCGCCCGGCTCGTAGCGGTAACTGAGGTCTGTACAACGAAGTGTCCGCTCAAAAGTATCACCATAATTCATGAAATTGCAGACCTGGCGCACCGTTTCTTCACTGACAATGTGTTCAATACGGCAGGCATCTTCCCGGGCCGTGTCATTCTCCACCCCAACATACTGCAGAAACTGCATAAATGTTTCGTGGCGGTATCTGCACTCCGCACCGATGATACGCCCAAGCTCCGTGAGACAAACCTGCGTCCCCTCCGGCGAAAGCTCCACGTAACCATGGCGTTTCATCTGGCGGATGTAATAGGTAAGCTCCTTTTCGGAAATATTCAGTTGTTCGCTGAGATTCTGAAATGTCAGCATATTTTCTTCCTGAGAAAAACGGCAGAGCTCTTCAAGAATGTCTTCTTCGATCTCACGGCGCGAAGATGGCATGTCAAGACCGATGCGTGTCGGTTGGATGTTCTTTTGCATGTGGCGGGCCTCCCTGTAGCAAATAGGATACATATAACTATTATTAGATATAACTAACTGTATTCTATTATAAGTACTGGGGAAGATATTTGTCAAGACTTCATGGGTACTGCCCATGTGCCCGTCAATTTGCTTTGACATTTCTATATTCTTCTATTTTCTTTCAGGGACTGCCCTGGGACCCGTTAATTTGCATTGACATGTATTTTTCATAGCGTTGCCCTGAGACCCGTCATTACATTGACATGTATTTTTCATGGCGTTGCCCTGAGACCCGTCATTACATTGACATGTAGGAAGAATGCAAGGGGACTTCGAATGCCATCCCCTTGCAACCCCTGGGCGTAGAAATAATAATTCTAAGTTCATCAAATATGAAATGTGCAGAAAAAAATAACGGAACTCTTCTCTATCGTGTGGAGAAGATATCCCGTTATTCTGTCATTCTATCGGTATTCTATTGAACGTAACTCAGACAATCACTCGCATCTGGAGCCGTTTTCTGTCTTTCATCCCAAGTAAAGTTAGTACATCTCCGTCTTATTCTACCTGGAACTTTTGTAGCCCTCTCTCTTCCATTCGTCACGTCGAACGCACTCCGAGGGGTGTGCAGAGGGGGACGGACAGGACCCCTTTGCGGTTTTTTCTTAAGAGAAATATTTCTCTTTAATAATCTCCACAGGCATTTCCTCACCCGTCCAGAGTTTGAAGGATGCAGCTCCCTGGTACAGCAGCATGTACATTCCGTTGCCGGTCTTGCAGCCTGCTTCTTTGGCTTCGCGGAGAAGTCTTGTCTCCTGTGGATTGTAGATTACATCGAATACAAACAGATCTTTGTGGAACATGCTTGTATCTGTGATGATCGTTCTGTCTACATTCGGAGCCATTCCTACGGAAGTACCATTTACAAGGATCGTGCTTTCCGCGATGGATGCACGAAGAACTTCCGGATCAGAAAAATCATGCAGAGTTACTTTGCACTCTGTACGCTCGTTCAGTTTTGCAACGATTTCCTCAGCTCTTCCGAAGAAGTTGTCTCTTACATTGAATACATTAATCTCAGCAACACCATCAAGTGCAGCCTGTACAAGGATTGCAGTTGCAGCTCCGCCGGCTCCGAGAAGTGTCATCTTCTTTCCAATAATATCGACACCATCTTCTTTAACAGCTCTCATAAATCCAACACCGTCTGTTGTGTAAGCTGTCAGCACGCCATTGTCATTGACGATCGTATTACATGCTCCTGAGATTTCAGATGCAGGAGATACTTTGTCAGCGAGTTTACACATGATATTCTTGCCCGGCATGGTAATGTTCCATCCTCTGGCTCCCATTGTACGGAGTCCCTGTACTGCTTCCGGCATCTTGTCTTCCGGTACATCAAACGCAAGGTATGTATAATCCAGCCCCAGCTGGTCGCATGCTTCGTTGTGCATTTCAGGAGAAACGCTGTGTGCGACCGGGCTTCCAAGTAAACATAATAATCCGGTGTGTCCTGTGATATGTTTTGACATAATCCATTTTCCTTTCCGCGTATCAAGATTTGGCGATTTCACTCCCGCCTGTATATAAAAGTCATTATACACGATTTAAAGTGATAAAGCAAAGACTATTTTCAGTTTCTTATATTCTCACCGTAACAAGTAACAAAGCGGACAAGTCCGCTTCAAGCTCCCTGAATCCCTCAATCTTTGATGGACTTGTTACGCTTTGCGCGCCAGATGCAGTCTGCTTTAGCAGTCATATTCCACATGCATCTGGTCGCATCCTCGCGGAGCGTTTTTGTTTTGCTTCATAAAATCTCCTATTATTTCTGGTTACTGTTCATTCCATTTTGATTACAGCATTTTCTTCAACACACTCAATACCCCATCTTCCTGATATGACGGGCAGACTGCCTTTGCAGCCTGCTTCACTTCTTCTCGGGCATTTGCAACGGCATAACTGTGCCCTGCATTTTTCAGCATTTCAATATCGTTGATATTGTCGCCAAAAGTACAGGTTTCCTCCGGTGAGATTCCCAGATATTTCTGAAGGAATGCAACTGCCGAGCTTTTATCCGCTCCATGTGGTGTGCAGTCCATCCATTCTTTTCCGGCACATGCCATATTTACCTTGTCTTTCCAGTATGGAGTAAAAACCGGTGCACATTTTTCTTCACAGTGATCAGTATTATAAATTGCAATCTTCATGATCTGTTCATTTTCAAAAGAAGGCTCCAGTAAATCCGGTATTTCTCTTATATCATATCCATAGGAATCATGAAGCCAGTGAAACATCGGTGTATCTGCATTTTCTGCATAGCTGATATCCGGGCTGGAAATAAAATAATCACATCCCGGCATTTCTTTCTTTGCCATTCGTGCCATATTTTTCCATATCTCAGCAGGAAGTGTATGTACTTTCAGTATTTTTTCAGATGTACGGATCAGCGTACCGCCGTCAGAAATAAAAAAGATTCTGTCTTTTACCGGGGAAAACAGCTGCTTTTCACTGCAGTACTGTCTACCAGAGCAGGCAACAAAATGAATGCCCTTTTCTGTCAGTTTCTTTATCACATCCATATATTCTGGATTGATATCCAGAGTTCCATCTTTGACAAGCGTTCCATCAATATCTGTTACCACAAGTTTTATCATTTGAATTCTCCTCTGTCATATAATGTGCAACTCAATTTGTTCTAAAATATGTTCAATTTTGTTCTAAGCCATGATACACTTAAAGAGCGGTTGACCCTCCAGCAGAAAAGAGGTGCGTTTCATGGAAGAAATACTCATCACACTTCTTGTCTCCGTAATAGCAAACGTAGTTAGCTACTACATATGCAAATGGCTGAGCGGCAGACGATAAACAGCATCAGCCTAAACGGATTAGCTCACCGCAGCGAGCAAGAAAGCCCTCAGAGCTGCAACTCTGAGGGCTTTCGTTTTGCTTCATGGAATCTCATCACATTCCTTAACTGTTATAAGAATATGCTATTTTCATGAAAAAGTCAACTCTAAATTTTCCTTAGATTCCAAGTTTCTCTTTCATGTAATCTACCGGTGTATCTTTGCCGGTATACAGTTTAATTGCGATCAGTGCCTGGAACAGCATCATGCTCATACCATTGTAAACTTTTTCACATCCGGCTTCTTTTGCCTGTTTCATCATAACTGTTTCGCGTGGTGCGTATACAGTATCTGTTACGATCAGATCTTTCTTGAAGAAAGAAGTATCCGGGATATTGGAAAGGTCTTCGAGTGGATGCATTCCTACACCTGTTGCATCACAGAACAGATCTGCTGCATGCATTTTTTCTTTGAGGAGATCATGATCTGCAAGATCGTTCATTGTAGCTTTGCAGTTTGTGTTCTTGTTGATCAGGTCAACGATTTCTTCTCCACGGCTGTAGAATTTATCTTTGATATTGAAGATTTCAATCTCAGCGATTCCGTCAAGAGCTCCGCGTACTGCGATCGCTGTTGCAGCTCCACCGGTTCCGATCAGGACCATCTTCATTCCTTTAAAATCAATGCCTTCTTCTTTGAGTCCCTGCCAGTATCCCATACCGTCAGTGTTGTAGCCTTTGAGCTTTCCTGTAACCTGTCCGTTTTCGTCACGCATGTTTACAACTGTGTTGATGGCACCGCATAATTTGGCAGCTTCATCAACTTCATCCAGATATTTGTGAACAACTGTTTTGTTCGGCATGGAGATGTTGGAACCAAGCATTTTGAGAGCACGGATACTCTGAACAGCATCTTTGAGGGAATCGTTGTCTACTTCGAATGCAAGCTGGATAACGTCATCGCCGTTTTTGTCGTATGCGAGGTTGTGAGTTGTCGGTGACTGTGTATGACGGATCGGGTAAGCCATTAATCCTACTAATTCTGTATGTCCTGTTACGTTTGGCATGATTTTTTCCTCTTTTCTTTGTATTTACATAAATCGCTACTTTCTCATGTTTGAGCGGGATCCAGGCTCAAATGTCCTGACATGCAAACATGCCCGACATTTGGGCCTTTACTCCCTTGCTATCATTTACTCAAGTGGCTCTAAGTGCAGATAACCCTGAGACTCAAGTACGTTCAGGATTGCACGTCCTTCCATGGTACCTTCCATGATACGACGGGCACGAACGGAATCACCAATAGTGTATACATAAGTATCTGTATCTTTAAATGCCTCTTCAATTTCCGGAAGTACCGGGTTGTTGGAACGCATTCCAAGGCAGTTGAATCCAAGATCGAATTCCATATCTTTGATCTGTCCGTCCGGAAGTTTCACAGTAAATGCATTCTCTTTTACTTCCTGGAGTGCTGTGTTTACATATTCCTTAACACCATATTTGTCGTGGGTCTCACGCATGGAACATTTGGTGATCGGGTCTGCAAGCATACCGATCTGCGGAAGCATATCGATGATCGTACACTCTGCCCCGCGCGGTGCAAAATATTCGATAACATCAAGTCCAACGGAGCCTCCACCGACTACAACAACTTTTTTGCCCTTGCATGCTTCGTCCGGATATTTACCGGCATTCAGGTTGTTGATCATATCAAAAATTGTAGCCACGTTTCCAGCCTCGATGTTTTCTTTGAGACCTTTGATCGGCGGAACGAGCGGTACAGAACCTGTTGCATTTACAACGATGTCCGGTTTGAACTGTTTTATTTTCTCAACAGTTGCTTCTGTATTCAGGAAAACATAAAGATTTTTCAGTCTGGCAGCACGTGCTTCCAGATATTTCGGAAAATCTTTCATACGGGTCTTGCTCGGAAGATCAGAAATAAATGTGGAGAGTCCTCCAAGATGATCCTTCTTTTCCAGAACAAATACGTTACATCCAACCTCAGCCGCTGTACATGCAGCTTCCATTCCTGCTGTACCACCACCTACAACTACAACATTACAGTTCTTGTTGACTTTGAGTGCTTTATAGATATCACCTTCCGGTACAGCCGGATTAACTGTACAACGGATTGGGCGGTTAACACCGATACGGTTGCCGGCACATCCAACGTTACAGGAAATACATTTACGAAGGATGTCTTCCTCTCCGTTCTCAACTTTCTTTACCCAGTTTGGCTCAGCGATCAGACCACGTCCCATTCCGACGATGTCTACATCACCACTCTCGAGAACTTTCTCGACAACCTTCGGGTCACGATAGTTACCAGCATTGATAACCGGTTTCTTAAATTTATCTTTTACGGCTCTTGCCATGTAGGATCTCCATCCATCCGGGAGGAAGTTGGAGTCGATCTGATACTGAAGAGACGGGTTCAGAGCACAGGAAACATCGTACATATCTACAAATTCATCCAGATATTCCAGATATTCCAGTGTATCTTCCAGAGTATTTCCACCTGGTACTCTCTCTTCTGCGGAGATACGAACGATAATCGGGAACCACGGTCCTACATTCTTACGAACTTCTTCGAGTACCATACGCGGGAAACGAAGACGGTTCTCTACAGAACCTCCGAACTCGTCTGTTCTCTTATTATAATAAGGGGAGATGAACTGACTCATCAGATAAGAATGTCCACAATGAATCTCGATTGCATCAAATCCAATTGCCTGGACACGCTTTGCAGCCTCTCCGTATTTCTTTACAGTTGTAAGGATTTCTTCTTTTGTCATCGGACGCGGAACTTCTCCACCGGCCTTTGTCGGGATATTGGAAGAAGAAACAGTTTCCATTCCGGTTCTTGCAGAAGAAGCAGAAGCTCCGGCATGGTTTACCTGAATTGCTACTGTAGCACCATTCTTATGAAGGTTTTCTACAAGCTGATAATAACGCGGCATAAAACTGTCATGGTCGATACGGATCTGGCTTGTACCGTTGGATCCTACCGGATATTCGATGTTGGCATTCTCAAGAATGATAAGACCTGTACCGCCTTTTGCACGAAGTGAGTAGTAGTTCATATGACGGTTACTCATCTCGCCGCTTGTCTCGCCGTAGTTGGTTCCCATCGGAGTCATTGCAATACGGTTTTTAATAGTCGTTCTTTTAATCGTAATTGGTTCAAAAATCTTTGGGTAATCACTCTTCATGAAATAATCTCCTATTCATTCATAATATGACATTCACATGAGTGGCAATCCTTTGTTTGTGACACAATTATCATAACTCTTTGTATTAAAAATTAACAATATCTTTCAGATAAATTTTTGATACGTTTTCGGTATCATTCGCATCTTCCGCCTGCTGCTCCTTCATATAATTGATAAAACGCTCTACAGCCGGCAGACGGTAACGATCTTTCATCCAGAACATAAATACCTGACGGTAGATCTGCAATCCCTTTAATTTGTGGATATTGATGCCGTCTGCATTCAAAAGGATATCTGTCTGCGGCATCAGCGCAATCCCGAAATTCTCTTTTACCAGGGATACGATTGAATATTCGTCCGGACATTCTACGATCGTACTCGGATGAATCTGGTATTTATTGTATAAATGTTTTACATACGTTCCCATCCAGGATTCTTTCTCATAACCAATCACCGGATAATGATTCATCTCTGAAAGTGGTATTTCCCGGATTCCTGCAAGCGGATGATTCTTTGGCGTAATGATCACCAGTTCCTGTGCACTGAGCGGAAAAAATTCCATATCTTCTTTCTTAAGATATCCGCCAAATCCTATATCAAGTTCTCCGGTACGCACCTTTGCAGCGATCGCCGGTGTATGGTTCTGCCAGAAATTGAAGACCACATTCTTATTCTCTTCTTTATTCAGGAATTCCCTTACTTTATGCGGAATATAATGCCCTGCAAGCGGGAAAATATAACCGATATCGATCTTGCCGCCGTCCGAAGAAAGCTCCTGCATCTTGCCGACCGCCACATCACAGTCTGCCGCGATCCGGTCCGCATGCTCCAAAAAAAGCTGACCCGCTTTAGTCAATGTCACGCCTCGTCCTTTTTTCTCAAAAAGAGCAACCCCCAGTTCGCTCTCCAGTGCTGCCATCGAACGGCTCAGGGACGGCTGTGAGATATACAGTTCTTCTGCCGCCTGGTGATAATTCTCCAATCTTGCTACTTTTTGAAAATACAGAATCTGATTTAAAGTCATATTCTTTCTCCTCCTGTATAAAGTACCCCAAATTCTTTCATCCTATGAACAGTCAGTATCTCTCACATCTTTCAAGAATGCCTCGGCATTCCTGACTGATTCATCGTACTTTCCTTACCTTATTATATCCGCCAAAAATTTGCACTTATTATATCACATTAATGCATTCAATGCATTAGTTTTCCTCTTTAAAAGCATTAGACTACATGCATTGTACCTGTTACAATACAATCAAATGTTATTTTTTTAACACAATTTACCCCCGGCATTTCCACCGTTTGTGACAAAAGCAAAGGAAAACCGATGTAACTGTCCACCCCAAACAGGACAATTACAACCCACTTATTTTTCAGGAAAAGGAGAACAACATGAACAAGAAATACCTGCCAAGTGCATTGATTTTGTACTTGAACTACTTCATCCACGGTGTTGGATGCTCTATTCTGGGACAGGCTGTCATCAAAGACGCTCTCGCTACCGCATGGGGCGTTGAGGCAATGGCGATCACAGCGATCTCTGCTGCTCTCGGTCTTGGACGACTGATCGCGCTTCCGTTTGCCGGTCCTCTTTCAGACAAACTTGGCCGTCGCATTTCCACAGCAATCGGCAGTGCTTCCTATGCAATCTACCTGATCGGTCTTGCCCTTGCATTTAATGCAGGCACAAGCGGCGGTTACACAATTGCCTATGTATGTGCGATCATCGGCGGTATCGCAAACTCATTCCTTGACACTGGTATCTATCCGGCAGTTTCCGAGATCATCTACAAAGCTCCTGGCGTTGCAACCATGGGAATCAAATTCTTCATCGCGATCGCCCAGATGCTGCTTCCATTCGTACTCGGTGCAACCGTAGCTACAACAGCTGCAGGACTTACTTCCTACAACCGTCTGTTCTTCGGATGTGGAATCATCTACCTCGTACTCTTCGTACTGGTATTCCTGTTCCCACTTCCAGATGCAGACCAGAAAGCTGCTGGTAAGAAAGAAGGACTTATCGACAGCCTGAAACACACACACTTCTCCTTCGAATCTATTGCAATGATCCTGATCGGATTCACATGTACAGGTACTTTCCAGCTGTGGCTGAACTGTGCACAGAACTTTGCAAAAGAAAATGTAGGCTGGGCTGACCCGTCTATCATGCAGACTTATTATTCAGCAGGAACACTGATTGCACTTGTTGTGACAGCCCTCCTCACAAGAAAAATCAAAGATGTTCGTTTCATCGTTATTTATCCGATTATCTGTCTGGCAACACTGATCGTTGTTCTGACAGGACAAAACCAGACACTGATGATCGCAGGTGCATTCATTATCGGTTGGGCAGGTGCAGGTGGACTGCTTCAGATTGCAACATCTGTATGCAACATGCTCTTCCCTAAGATCAAAGGTACTGTAACTGCACTGGTTATGATCGCATCTTCTCTTTGCAACTACACCATCCTGACAGCGGCATCCAAAATGCAGCCATCTCAGGTTATGATCATGAACATCGTTCTGACAGCAGTTGGTGTGGCACTTGGTCTGTTCGTAAACATCCGTTACAAAAAAATGGTTGAACTTGCAGAAGCTGAGAACTAAAATAATGTTTGCAGGATTGCGAGAGCAGGAACTGCGGAGCAATCCTTATATAAATAGAAAGGAAATTCATCATGAATACAGTTAAAATCCGTGACATTGAGATCGGTGCAGGCGCACCGAAGATCATCGTTCCAATCGTTGGTATTACAAAAGAAGACATCATCGAAGAAGCAAAAACTTTTGATTCTATTCCGATCGATGTTGTTGAATGGCGTGTAGACTGGTTCGAAGGTGTTTTTGATTTTGCAAAAGTAGAAGATGTACTCAAGGATCTCCGTGCAGTACTTGGCAACATCCCGCTTCTTATGACATTCCGTACTTCCAAAGAAGGCGGCGAGAAAGCAATCGAGCCGGAAGCATATGCAGAACTTAACATCAAAGCTGCTCAGACCGGTTATGTAGATCTTGTCGATGTAGAAATCTTCACTGGCGATGAAATCGTGAAAAAGATCATCGACGGAGCTCATGCAGCAGGTGTCAAAGTTATCGCTTCCAATCATGACTTCTACAAGACACCTGAAAAAGCAGACATCATCTATCGTCTCCGCAAGATGCAGGATATGAATGCAGATATCCCGAAGATTGCAGTTATGCCACAGAATAAGAAAGACGTTCTGACTCTCCTGGCAGCTACAGAAGAAATGACTACAAACTATGCAGACAGACCGATCATTACCATGTCCATGGCAGGTACCGGCGTGATCAGCCGTCTCTGCGGTGAAGTATTTGGGTCTTCTATGACATTCGGTGCAGCCAAAAAAGCATCCGCACCGGGACAGATGGGAGTAAATGATCTGAATACAGTCCTCGGACTTCTTCACAATGCAATGTAAGATGCCTGCGTAGCACGGAACAATCTGCAGGTATCATATAACATCTGATATCTTAATATTACTTCTTGAAAACACCGGTATTTTTATTTAAAATAAGGATATCGGTGTTTTTATAACTGTAATTTGTTACAACTATAAAGTACTAAATAGTTATACTTATTTATAAGGGAGGTCCTTCATGAAAAAATTACTTCACTGGCTGGACGAGAACCTCGAAGAATTTATCCTGGTCATCTTCCTGATCGCCATGACACTCATTATGGGAATTCAGGTATTCTGCCGCTACATTCTTGGAATGTCTCTCTCCTGGTCTGAGGAACTTACCAGATACCTTTTTATCTGGTGTGGATTTTTAAGTGTCAGCTACTGCAGTAAAAAATGCCTGTCAATCAAAATTGAGCAGTTTGTTGCCATTTTCCCACGTCGTGGAAAAGCCATCTTCAAAGTAGTCAATCACACTTTTGAGCTGATCTTTTTCATCTATATGATTCCGTTTGCTTATTCCTACATGATGTCTTCTGTACACAGCGGACAGCTCTCTCCTGCATGCGGTATCCCGATGTATTATATTCAGGCGGCTCCATTCGTATCTTTCATCCTGGTCGCTTTCCGCGTCCTGCAGCGCTGGATCATCGAATTCCGCGTAGCAAGAGGTGAAAACGTATTTGACCCTGCTCATCCGGAACGCAACACACCAGAGTCCTTCATCCAGGCAAATGCAGAATCTCCTGCTGAACATGCCATCGATGCAGGAATCGATAACCGTATCAATACGATCAAAAATTCAAATGAGGAGGAACGCTAATGCCAGTCGTAGTTTTATTTATAATCTTTGTTGCCCTGCTGGTCATCGCAGTTCCGGTATCCATCACACTCGGAATAACATCTGTCCTTCCATCTATATTTGACCCTTCCTTCACGGTCGGTGCCAAATATCTGATCCGTGCCATGTTCGGCGGTCTGGACTCCTTCCCGCTCCTTGCGGTCCCAATGTTTGTCCTTTCCGGTATCATCATGGCCAAGGGCGGTATCTCCAAGAAATTATTTGATGTATTTGCTTATTTTCTTGGTAAATTCACAGCAGGAATGCCGTGTGCCGTTATCGTCACCTGTCTTTTCTACGGTGCGATCTCCGGTTCAGCCCCTGCTACCGTTGCAGCTGTTGGAAGTATGACGATCCCGATCCTTACCCATCTGGGATATGATCTGACTTTTTCCACTGCGATCGTTGCTGTTGCCGGCGGTCTTGGAGTTATCATCCCGCCAAGCATCCCGTTCATCATGTATGGTATGGCCTCTGGTGCCTCCGTCAGCGACCTGTTCCTTGCAGGAATCATTCCTGGTCTTATGATCGGTGCTCTGCTTATGATCTATGCGATCTACCACTGCAAACGCTATGGTGAAGACAAAGCCAAGATTCATGAAGAAGTACAGATGCTCCACGACAAAGGTCTCCTGAAAGTGCTGAAAGAAAGCTTTTTTGCACTGTTGAGCCCGGTCATCATCCTCGGATGCATTTACACCGGTGTTGCTTCCCCGACAGAAGCTGCTGTTATCTCTGTATTTTATGCACTGATCATCAGCCTGTTCGTATACAAGAGCATCCATATCCGTGATATCTGGGGAATCCTGGTCGAAGCTATCCGTACCTTTACACCGATTTTGTTCATCCTTGCAGCTTCCACAGCCTTCTCCAGAGTTCTGACTCTGATGCAGGTACCACAGACTGTCAGTGAATTTATCCTGAAAAACTTCCACAGCCCGGTTGCAATCCTGCTGATCATCAACCTGTTCCTTCTGATCGTCGGAATGCTTATGGATACGACACCGGCTATCCTGATCCTGACACCGATCCTGCTTCCGATCGTACAGGCGATCGGTATGGACCCGATCCAGTTTGGTGTGATCATGGTCGTAAACCTTGCCATCGGATTTGTTACTCCTCCTATCGGAGTTAATCTGTTCGTTGCAAGTTCCCTGACTGACGTACCTGTCATGGCAATTGCCAAAAAGGCGATGCCAATGATTTTCTTTTTCCTGATCGCTCTTCTTCTGATTACTTTTATCCCGGCGATCTCCATTGGAATCTTATAGGAGGAAAGACATGAAAAAATTTACTGTATACAATTCAAACAAAAATATCCGTCGCATCCTCCGTATCGTCCCGGTAGTAGCTGCAGTTGGAATCCTGAACATTACTCTTACAGGCTGTGGTTCTTCCACCGAGGAGGTACAGCGTTATTCCTGGCCTCTGGCAACTGCCAGCCCGGAAGATACCGTAACACAGATCTTCGCTGAGAAATTCGCAGAGGAAGTTGCAGACTTAAGTGACGGCAAAATGAAGATCCAGGTATACGCCAACTCTACTCTGGGTGGTGACCGAGATCTGCTTGAGACCTGTGCAGACGGAGATATTCCTTTCGTCGTACAGAATACGGCACCGCAGGTTTCTTTCATGAGTGACCTGGCGGTATTTGACCTTCCGTGTGTCTTTGATTCACTGGATGACTGCCGTAAGAAGATTGATGATCCGAAATTTAACAGCCTGATCAGTGATGTCTATACCGAGGGCGGTTATCATCTGCTCGGCATGGCAGACCAGGGATTCCGTGTCATGAGTACAAACAAGCCGGTCAACAGCCTGGCTGACTTCAAGGGTCAGAAGATCCGTACTATGGAAAACAGTTATCATCTGGCTTTCTGGAAAGCACTTGGTGCGAATCCGACTCCGATGAGTTTCAGTGAAGTGTACATCGGTCTGCAGCAGCATACGATCGATGCACAGGAAAATCCATACGAGGTTATCGTTTCCAACAACCTGTATGAACAGCAGGATTATGTAGTAGAAACGAATCATCTGCCGCATCTGATCTCTCTGATCGTCAATGATGATTTCTTTAAGGATCTGCCAGAGAATGAGCAGGAAATCATGACAGAGGCTGCCCAGCTTGCCACAGAATACGCAAGGGAGCAGTCGGATGCCAGAATCGCAGACAAGGTCGCTGTGATCGAAGACAGCGGCACACAGATCATTAAACTGTCTGATGAGACACGTAAAGAGATCCGTGAAGCCTCCCAGGGTGTTTATGATTCCATCAGGGAGAAGATTAATCCGGATATCTACAATTCCTATATGGACGGAATTGAATAAAAAATTCAAGAATGCCAGCGTCAATATAAATTAACGTATCCATCTGATATCTACAGGTAGTCTCCAAAATTCGGATATACTAAGGAAAGAAAATCCTAGAACAAAGCGGACAAGTCCGCTTCAAACTCCCTGAATCCCTCAATCTTTGAGGGACTTGTTACGCTTTGCGCGCCAGATGCAGTCTGCTTCAGCAGACATATTCCAAATGCATCTGGTCGCATCCTCGCGGAGCGTTTTTATGTAATAGGAACATTACGGAGTAATTTCCTATTACACAAAAAAACGTCCCTCAAAATGCCAAACTCGCAAGAGCTCAAACAGTGTCATTTTGAGGGACAAAGTAGTATTTTATTTCCAAAGTATATCTTCGAATTTTCTCAAGGCCTGTAGAATCAGAAAGGATACGTTTTTTTCTATCTGCTCTTGGTATTATAAAACGTGAAGAAAAGACCGCTCACTTCACATTAAGATATACATCTTCGCGTGTATGGAATCCGCCATCTATGATCACTTCGTCCATATTTTCTTTTGTGACGGCCACGGGTGTGATCTTGTAATACGGGATCTCGTATTCGCCATCATTGGTTGTCTCTGTCACCGGATACTCGCAATCCGAACTTCCGATATCCTCTCCTTTACCAAGCATCACTGCCAGAGTCGCTGCCGTAGACGCTTCCTTCTCGATCGGTTTGTACACCGTCATAGTCTGAGTACCTTCCACGATTCTCTGACACGCCGCCAGATCCGCATCCTGTGCCACAACTGCCACCTGTCCGGCAAGACGGTTCTCGGACAGAACCTTCACGACCTGACTCGCAAGGTCATCATTTCCACACATGATTCCCACAATGTCATCCGTCACTTCCAATCCCTTATTTACATGATTAGCCGCCAGCTCTGCCAACCAGTTGTCACAGTAACCTGTATAGACTACATTCAGCTTACTGCCTTTCAGGGCTTCTTTAAATCCTTTCACCACTTCTTCCACATTCTTGTCTGTCGGGGAACCATTGATAGCAAAAATATTTCCACCATTCGGGCAGGCTTTCAGCAGCGTCTCTCCCATCAGTGTTCCGACCATCTCATTGTCGATCGTGATATACAGATCCGCATTTACATTCGGAATGATACGATCATAGCAGACTACACAAATTCCCTTGCTTTTTGCTTCCTGGACCACATCATACAATGCCTCCCCATCGATCGGTATGATCACAATGACATCCATCTTTTTCTGGATGAAATACTCAATCTGTGAGATCTGCTCTTCTACCACGCCTCCGGCAACCTGTACATTGACCTCCGCATTAAGACTCTGCGCCGTTGACACAAACATATCACGGTCACGCAGCCAGCGCTCGATCACAAACGAATCAAAACTGAGTCCGATCTGCAGTTTGTCTTCTTCCGATGTATCTGCTGTTTCCACTTCTTCTCTCTGACTGCCACATCCGGTCAGCAGCAATACCACCATTACCCCGATCAGAAAAAAAATGCCTGTTTTCTTTTTCATTTCCCATACCTCGTCTTATATTCACTTGGTGTTATGTCTGTCTGTTTCTTAAAGATCCTGCTGAAATAGTTTGGATCTGTATAACCGCTCCGGATACCGGCTTCTTTTATGCTAACATCTGGCTGCACGAGAAATTCCTTGGCTTTTTCAATTCGGATCCTGGTCAGATATTCAATAAAATTCTCGCCTGTTTCTTCCTTAAAAATCTTGCTGAAATAATATGGGCTGATATTTACAATACCAGAAACATCATCCAGTGAAATATCTTTGTTATAATTTTCCTGAATATACAACATGGCCTTCTTCGTTGCCGAGTTGGACTGATCTTCCTTCTGGTCACGGATCGCACGGCAGGCATTCACCATCTTATCCAGAAACCATTTGCGCAATTCCTCATATCCGCAGCATGCCATTGCCGCATCGAGGTAATCCCTGCGGTAGCTGAATCCATAATTGATCGCACCAGCCTCAAATGCCTTCTTCTCCCCCCAGATGATATACTCCAGTACTTTCAGACGGATATTATTCATATCTTCCGCATAATGCGCCAGCATCCAGTCAAAAAATACGTTGAGTTCCTGCACACACTCTTTTTCTTTGCCCTCTTCCAGATAACGGAAAATATTTTTTTCCAGCTTTACCGGAAACTCTTCATCATAGACACCATTCTGGGAAAGGTCTTCAATATGTATGACACGACTTTTACTTCCATTGAGTGCACGAAGTGCCTCGCGATAAGAACGCTCCATTTCCTGCATCTCCCGGACTCTTCCGATTCCGATACGGAATTTGGCTTCAATCCTGCTTTCCAGCCTAGTAATCAGACTCCTCGCCTGCTCCACCAGATCAATCCTGTCCTCATATGGATTCTCAGGCAGAACACATGGTACTACGATTGGAATTCGATTGGACATAACAGAGCCCACCGCACAGGAGAAGGATGATTTTACTATTTCCCGGAGTTCTGCATAAAACTCCTGCGCTTTCACATTCATTCCGACCGGACTGACCAGTCTTCCATTCTCATAGGACTGCCCAAACTGAAGGATCATGACATACCCCTGCTTCTCCTCAATATCCAGAAGCTGCTGATAATAATCAGCAGCCTGCACTTCCTGCTGAAAAAGAAGACTGCCCACAAAACTGTTTTCCACAACCGGAATGACGGTCTCCAACTTTTCCTGGATCCGCAGAAGATTACTTCTCTGATTTCTCTTGGTATCTACTTTTGCCGTTGCTTCTTCTACTGCAGCAATAATCTTTGCCTTTGAGATTGGCTTCGTCAGATATCGTTCCACACCCAGATCGATTGCTTCTTTCGCGTAGTCAAATTTATCATAGGCAGATACTACATAAAACAACGCAGTTGTGTTAAATTTCCGAATTTCACGCATCGCCTGTATTCCATTGATCCCAGGCATGTGAATATCCATGAATACAATGTCTGGATGAAAGGTTTCTGCAATCTCTGTTACGGCTCTTCCCGTCTTGGCAGTTTCTATGATACAGGAATCCCCAAATGTACTGGTTATAACGCTTTTGAAAGCTTCCAGCATAATTCCCTCATCATCTGCAACTAAAATCCGATACATTCTCTTGTCCCCTCTATTCTGTAATACTTATCCACGCTTTCGTTATGCAAAATCTTCTTTATCCACCGGGAGGATAATGTGAACTCTGGTTCCTGTTCCCGGCCCGTCACTCTCGATCATAAAAAGATTATCTTCTTTATAATACAGCTGTAGTCTGTCTATTACATTACGTACTGCAATTCCGGTCGAAAAACGATCTTCCTCATTTTGATCTGCACGTCCCGACATGACTTTGTCAATCATTTCTTCTGTCATACCTGCCCCGTTATCGCTGACTGTAACTTCCAGCATATCTCCATTACGATGAATTCCCATACGGATCCAGCCTGTTTCCATACAGTCATGGATTCCATGCTGTACGGCATTTTCCACCAGTGGCTGCAAAATCATACTTGGAATACGGATATTTTCAATTCCCTCATCCACTTCTTTGATATAGGTAATATCTCCTGCAAAACGGACATTCAAAATATAAATATAGTTATCTACCGCCTCTATTTCCTCCCAGAGCATGGCATCTTCTTCCATCTTTCGTACATTGTAGCGAAAAAAATCTGCCATCTTTTCCAGAAAGATACCGGTGTTGTCCGCATCTCCCATCATGGCGAGCTGTGCCCCGGCATTCAGACTGTTGAAAAGAAAATGCGGATTGATCTGAGCCTGCAGGTATTTGAGCTGTGCTTCCTTCAGGTGTGTCTCCATCAGAAGTTCCCGCTCTTTCATCTGTGCCTGCCGTTCCATACTCTCTTTCAGCTGTTCAATATTCTGCCGGATACTGTCCAGCATCTGGTTAAAGCTTCGTGTTACGACTCCGACTTCATCTTCCACAACGACCGGAAGCTGTGGCACATTTAAGTTGCCCTTTGCCACCTCATGTGCTGTATTGGACAATGCCGTGAGCGGACGGATCATGTTGCGGACAAGCAGTGTTGTGACTGCCAGTCCCAGTGCATAGACGATCAGCATAACACAGATGCAGAGCTTATAGAGTACATTCATTGCTCCCAAAAGCAGCTGATAATTTGCCGAGTTTGTCTTAAATCTAAGATTATTCAGTTTATAAATATATGCATTGATATATTCATACAGTTCATTTTCTGTCTCATAGGAAGTCTTATATTTTTCTACGTTTCTTCCTCGTTTCGCCTGCACTGTTTCACTTGTCTGTTCCAGGTAGCTCTCTGACATTCTTCGGATATTTTTTTCAAGCATCTTGACTTCATTATCCAGATTTCGATCATTCAGCTCTTCGATCAGATTTTTGTAATTCTGTTCATAGCGGTAATAATTTTCCAGTGCCTGTGTACTCTTTGTATTCAGATATTCATAAACGGTGCTCTCTACCTGTTCCAGAGCTTCGGAGAGCTCATTGACAGCCGTATTACTGGAAAAAACTGCATCAATCCTGGTCACTGCCGTATGGATCTGGTTAAAAATAAACACATTGATTCCCAGGGCAAATACAAGGACCAGGAGCATGACTCCACTCAGGCGGGTCTGTATGGAGTTTTTTACAGAAGAAATCTCTTTTTCCTGTTTCATTCCTTATCCTCCGTTCGGTAATCCTGTGTATTGTCTTTTGTGATCACATGCTGTCCTACACTGTAATATCCATTGCTGTGCCCGTACAACAGATATTCATCCAGTGCATTCACACTATATCTCCCAATCTCATCCATATCCAGTGCAATGGCTGATGAAATGATCCCCTTGTCAATTGCATCCAGAATTACATCCGAATAGTAAAAACCGATCACTTTGACATTTCCGACCTGGTTGTAGTCGATCAGTGCCTGATACACACACTCTGTGACAACCTCGTCCATACATACCAGAATATCTGGCAGATTTTCGTCATTTACAAACATATCACGTACAAACTCTTCGGTATCAAAATCTGCACTGCTGTCCACACAGTACTCTGTCAGATTCACATACTGTCCTGTCTTTTTCTGTGATTCCAGTTCTTTCTTCACCTGCGAATAGACCAGGTTGGTCTCCTGTGTCTTGGAGCTGGATGTTGAAAGGAACATAACACTTGTATTTCCTTTTTCTTTGAGCATTCCGCTGATCTGCTCTGTATATGCACTTCCCATCTGATAACTGTTCAGGCCAACGAAACTGATTCGTCCGGTTGCTGTATCATCTGTCATAACCGTCACCACAGGAATTCCCGCTTTCAGGGCTTCGTTTATCAGATGCTGCTCTTCTTTACTTCCATCAGCTTCCAGAATAATTCCATCTACCTGTGATGCAATCCCGATCCGCAGACAGTCTGCCTGAGAATACCCCGTCATCTGTTCCGGAGAAAGCAATTCTACATATGCATTTTTACCTTCTGCCTCTCTGGAAGCACTTTCATAGACAGAGCGCCACATGCCAGTATCCTTATCATTAGAGATCATGAGATAATGCCTCTGATAGCTTGCTGCATGTTCTCCTTCTCCTAATTCCACCCGATCCAGGCTTTTCTGAAAATAGATCCAGATTCCGGACAGAAAAAAAATGCAACCTGCCAGGACACAAAAAACAGTCAGTGTAAATTTTTTCATAGTTTTTATTCTTTCTTTAATTTAATATTTTCTGTTCAACTTGACTCACATCTGATATAAGTGTAACACATTCTTTCCTATAGCGCAAAAGGGCCATTGCGTCACACGCAATGACCCTCGTCATTCAATTATTTATTATCCGTTCTTTCTGTTAGATAATACATCAAATACAACTGCGATCAGAAGTACGGCACCTTTTACTACATACTGCCAGGAATCACCAATACCCATGATTGACATACCCATGTTGATGACACCAAGAAGAAGAGCACCGATTACTACACCGCCTACAGTACCGCTGCCGCCGTATGCGGAAGCACCACCGATGAAACAGGAGCCGATTGCATCCATCTCGAAGGATGTACCTGTACTACCATTTACAGAACCTACACGTGCTGCACAGAGAAGGCCTGCAAGACCTGCAAGAAGTCCCATGTTTACATAAGCGATAAAGTAAACTTTGTTTGTATCAATACCGGAAAGCTGTGTAGCTTTCTCATTACCACCGATTGCGTAGAAGTAACGTCCAAATGCTGTTTTGGATGTAATAAAGTTGTAGATCAGGCAGATTGCAACTACCCAGATGAACATTACAGAGATACCTTTGTACTGGAACAGTTTGTAGCAGTACCAGAGAATAACTGCTGCAATGATAACAGCTTTGCTGTAGTCAGAGAATGCCGTATTCTGACGATAGCCTCTCTTTGCTTTGTTTGCTCTGGAACGAACAACATTGAAAATTACATAGACAGCAACGACAACACCAACGATCAGTGCGGAATAATTTGCTGTATCATCCAGACCAGGAATGTTAATGTAGGATGTAAATACTTTCAGAAAGTCTTTGTTCTGGATAGAAACAGTTTTGTTATCCAGAATCAGACGTCCAAATCCACGGAAGATGAACATACCTGCAAGTGTTGTAATAAATGGAGGGATACGTTTGTAACCGATCCAGTAGCCCTGCCAGATACCTACGAGAAGACCAACAACCAGGCAGATAATGATGGTCAGATATGGGTTCATTCCCTTGTTGCTGATAAGTACTGCTGCAAGACCGCCAACCAGGCAGATCACAGCACCAACAGAAAGGTCGATGTTACCACCTGTCAGGATACATAATAACATACCACAGGCAAGAACGAGAACGTAACCATTCTGAAGCATTAAGTTTGACATGTTCTGTGCATACAGAAGTCTTCCGTTTGTCAGTCCACAGAACAGGATAAATACGATCACCAGGGCGATGACCATTGTATATTTTCTTAAAAAGTCTTTTACATTAAATTTCATTTTTTTACCCCTTTCCCAGTAGAATCCGGTTACTGCTCACTTTGCTCACAGCACCTTTATCAGTTCTATTTTTTATTCTGTTCCTGCATGATCGAAGCCATGATACGTTCCTGAGTTGCCTCTTCTGCAGTAAATTCACCTGCCAGACGGCCCTCACTCATAACATAGATTCGGTCACACATACCGAGAAGTTCCGGCATTTCAGAAGAAATCATAATAACTGATTTTCCTTCTTCTACCATTTTATTGATCAGACAGTAGATATCATATTTTGCACCTACGTCGATACCACGGGTAGGTTCATCCAGAATCAGGATATCCGGTTCTGTAAACATCCACTTGCCAAGCAGTGCCTTCTGCTGGTTACCACCGGAAAGATTACCAATCTTCTGCTCATTGGAAGGAGTTTTGGTTCCCATTTCCTTTGTCATCTCGTCAGCCATATGGACTTCCATATCCGTATTGATGACACCTTTCTCGCAAACTTTGGAAAGTCGTGCAAGTGTTGTATTAAATCGAATAGATTCTCCAAGGATCAGTCCGTTCGTCTTACGGTCTTCTGTTACATATGCAAGGCCATGGCGAATTGCATCATGCGGATTCTTGAAATTGACTTTCTCTCCTTTGATGTAGAGTTCTCCGGAGATATTGCTTCCGTAGCTCTTACCGAATACGGACATTGCGAATTCAGTACGTCCTGCACCCTGCAGTCCTGAGAAACCAACTACTTCACCTTTATGTACTTTACAGGAGATCTTATCATCTACGATTTTCTCCGGATAGAGCGGATGATGAACGGTCCAGTCTTTTACCTCCAGCATGATATCTTTGCTGACATTATGCTTTCTGGTCGGATAACGGTCATCCATAGAACGACCAACCATACCTTTGATGATACGGTCTTCACTTAAATCATCTACACCCTTGGTCAGTGTCTCGATCGTTGTACCATCTCGGATGATCGTACAGCGGTCTGCACAGTAGATGATCTCATTCAGTTTATGTGTGATGATAATAGAAGTCAGTCCGTTCTTCTTGAATTCCATCAGAAGATCCAAAAGCATCTTTGCATCTTCATCATTCAGAGATGAAGTAGGCTCATCCAGGATCAGAAGTTTAACCTTCTTGGAGAATGCCTTTGCGATCTCTACCAGCTGCTGTTTACCTGTTCCGATATCTTTGATCAGTGTCTGCGCAGATTCATGAAGTCCAACCTGTGCCATGTGTTTTTCTGCTTCACTGTATGTTTTGTCCCAGTCAATGCTGCCACGTTTATTCTTAATCTCGTTTCCGAGAAACATATTCTCGCCAATAGAAAGCAACGGAATCAGTGCAAGTTCCTGATGAATGATAACGATACCTTTCGCTTCACTGTCATTCAGGTTTTTAAACTTACATTCCTCACCTTCATAGGTAACTGTACCTGTATAACTTCCATATGGATACTGACCACTTAAAACGTTCATCAGTGTGGATTTTCCCGCACCGTTTTCACCGATCAGCGCGTGAATCTCTCCTCGCTGGACTTCAAGATTTACATTGTCCAGAGCTTTGACACCGGGGAACTCTTTTGTAATGTGATCCATTACTAAAATATTGTCTGCCAAAATGGCGCCCCCTTTCAAAAAACCGGGCGGGGCTCTTCACCCCGCCCTAAAATTTCAAATTATATGTTTTATTGGTTACTTAAGCAATTTTTTTCTGCTTACTGTGCCGGATGAAGATATCCGTCATCGTCCTGTGTATAGTATCCTGTGTCAACCAGTTCTTCTTTCATGTTGTCTTTAGTTACAACTGTAGGAACAAGCAGGAAGGATGGGCATTTATGGCCTTCGGATGTCTCATAGGATTCTGTATCGTATGCACAATCGAAATCCCATTTTGAATTTGTGATCAGAGAATCATCAATTGTGTCACCTTTCAGCATTGCTTCTGCAAGGTCAAGTGTTACGACTGCTTCGTTTGCTACTGCTTTGTAAACTGTCATGGACTGTTTTCCATCAACGATGTTTGCAAGGTTAGCTTCGTCACCATCCTGTCCAGTGATCAGAACGTCGTTTTTGCCTGCATAGTCAGATTCGATTGCCTGTGTAACACCAAGTGCTGTGGAGTCATTGGAGCAAAGAGCTACGTCAAGCTGTGTTCCGTCTGCATAGTAGGAAGCAAGAATGTTCTGCATTCTTTCAAGTGCTGTCTGTGTATCCCACTGAGCTGTTGCTACAGAGTCGAAATCGGTCTGTCCGGAAACTACGTTTAATGTTCCTGCATCCAGATACGGTTTCAGAGTGTCATAAGCACCGTTGAAGAAGTATCCTGCGTTGTTATCTGCCGGGTCACCAGCTGTGAACTCGATGTTGTATTTGTTATCACCTGCATTGTCAAGATCCAGAGTATCGATTACGTACTGACCCTGCAGAGTACCTACTGTGTAGTTATCGAAAGAAATATAATAGGAAACAGCGTCGGATTTGATCAGACGGTCGTAAGCGATAACCGGAATTCCTGCATCTGCTGCTTCATCCATAACTGTATTAAGTGCTTCACCATCGATAGCTGCAACTACCAGAAGGTTAACTCCATCAGAAATCAGGTTCTGGATATCGTTTACCTGACGGTCTGTCTCGTTATCGGAGTATGTAAGCTCTACATCATATCCAGCTGCTTTGAACTGTTCTTCCAGATAAGAACCATCTCTGTTCCAACGTTCCAGAGACTGTGTTGGCATTGAGATACCAATCTTTCC
>CAKRPO010000015.1 GCA_934378195.1 uncultured Blautia sp. | reverse complement strand
GCTCATTACTTATAAATCGTTACTGTTTACTCCGTTCACAGTAACAATTGCATTCAGTTTGCAAATTCAGGTTATCTTAGATTAGTATGCACGTCCGTCGATGATTTCCTGAGTAATTGGAGTGATATCATAATCTGTTCCATCAATTGTTACTTTAGTTACTGTATCATCAGATGCAAATGCAACTTCATCAACAAATGCCTGTTTGTCAACATCTTCGCCAGCTTCCAGTTTCTGGATGATTTCTTCTACACGTGGTCCGTGAAGCGGGTTGCACTCTGTATCACATGTGATTTCTCCGGAAAGTGTCTGTGTAAGACCTGCGTTTGTTGTATCGAAGGACATTACAAGAATCTGTCCTTCTTCGCCGCCTACTTCATATCCTGCTGCTTTGATCGCATCGATTGCACCAAATGCTTCGTTATCGTTCTCACAGTATACAACATCGATATCATCACCGCTCTGTTTCAGGATAGATTCCATAACTTCCTGTCCTTTAGCCTGTGTAAATTCACCAGACTGCTGAGCAAGTGTTGTCCAGTTATCATGAGCTTCTACAGCTTCGTCAAATCCTTCTGTACGTCCGATCTGAGCAGATGCTCCAATAGTTCCCTGGATATCAACGAGGTTGATTTCTTCATCGCCACGGCCTTTTGCTTCAAGATATGCATCCAGCCATGCCATAGCTTTCTGACCTTCCAGTTTGAAGTTGGATCCTACCCATGCGGTGTAGAGGCTGTCATCAGATACATCTACCATACGGTCAACGATAATAACCGGAATTCCTGCATCTTTTGCTTCCTGAAGAACGGTATCCCATCCGGTTTCAGTTACAGGTGCAAGTACGATATAGTCAACTTCCTGCTGAATGAAGTTACGGATCGCTGTCAGCTGATTCTCCTGTTTCTGCTGAGCATCGTCAAAGATCAGTTCATATCCGTTATCCTCTGAGAAAGTGGATTTCATGGATTCTGTGTTTGCAGTACGCCAGTCAGATTCTGCACCAACCTGTGAAAAACCTACTGTAATTGTGTCGCCTTCATCCGCCATAACGTTCACTGCGGAAAGTCCTGCAAGCATTGATACTGCCAAGAGCGCTGTCACCATTTTTTTCTTCATTTTGTAATCCTCCCTTTACATTTGTTTCGTGTTTTTTAAGATGATTTTATTATAGCAATTTGTTACGAAAACTCCATGGATTATTTTCGGAAAAAAGTTTAGTCTTTTATCTTTCTTTATATCTCATTTTTAACAAGTTGAATTTTTTACGATTTTGGTTGGATATTTTTTCCAAGTCTCAATTCTACCGTTGTTCCCTTTCCTTCTTCGGAAGAAATTGTCATCCCATATTCTGGTCCATAGTACAATGCAATACGTTCTGCGACTGCTGCAAGCCCAAATCCGGCTCTTTCTCCTGTACGTATCGCTTCCTGCACTTCATGAAGCCTCTCCTGTGACATTCCCTGACCGTTATCGTTGACAGTAAGAACGATTGCATCCTCTTCTTCCCTTCCGGTAATCGCAATCTTGCCTTTGCCACGCCGGTTCTTGATTCCATGATAAAGAGCATTCTCCGCAAGCGGCTGAATGGAAAGTTTCGGCACCTGTACTCCATCAAGCTCCTGTGGAATGGATAATTCAAATTCCAGGATATCTCTGTAGCGGAACTGCTGAATCTCCAGATAACTCAACGTATGCCGTTTCTCTTCCGAAAGAGGAATGATATCATTCCCCTTGGAAAGTGATGTTCGGAAGAAAATCGAAAGACTGGAGATCATCTCCACCGCATCTTCCGTCATACCACCTTCGATCAGCCAGACGATCGTATCCAGTGTATTATATAAGAAATGCGGATTGACCTGTGCCTGAATCAGCTGCAACTCTGTCAGATGCTGCATTTCCTTCTCCTGCCGGACATTCTCCAGAAGTCCGCTGATCCGATGTGCCATCTTATTGATTCCCTGGTCCAGTTCCTCAATCTCCACAATCTCTGCACTTACCGGAAGAACATCAAAATTTCCGCGACCGACTTTCTTTACCTTATCCAGCATCTCCGTCACCGGACGGATGATTCCTCCTGTCAGGCGGAACGACCTGCGCATCAGGACACCAAGCGTTGCAAGCAGTAACACTGCCATTCCTGATATCAGGATTTTGACTCTATGCGTCAGACCTGTTTCCACCTTTACCAGATACATGGACTCATTATAAATATAGTTCTGCATCTCCTGCATGATCAGGCCTGTAATAATACGAATGTTGCTGTCCATAAATTCCATTCGCCTATCATACTCTTTGATTTCCATCAGCTGGACCATTCGTTTCTTCAGATTATCCAGATAAGCATCCAGACTGTTCAGACACTTCACCCCACTGGCATGATATGTATTCTGACGCAGCTTCTCCATGATATTCTGTGCATCTTCTACCTGTCCCAGTACATCATCCAGTTCACTGGCTTCCTTTGAACCGATTGCCAGATAATACATTTCCAGATCCAGCTCATCCTTAAAGCTCAGATTGAATTTACTGCTGACAGCCAGATTCTCTGACAGTTTATTATACTGTCCGGCATACTGCCAGAAGATCAGAAGCAAAATAACCAGCAGACACGCCATTGGAATCATCGTACTAAAAAGCAAACGGTTCATTTTTTTCTCAAGCCCCATCTGCTTTTTTACTTTGGGAACTACGCCTCTCATACTTTATCCTCCCGTACTTTACGATAATCACTCGGCGTCATGCCCTGTGTCTTTTTGAACAGATAACTGAAATAATGTGCATCTTTATAGCCGATTTCTCCCGCAATCTCACTGGACCGCATACCGGTACATCGAAGAAGTTCTTTTGCCTTATTCATACGCAATGAAGTTAGATATTCTATAAAAGTCTGCCCCATATTCTGGCTGAACAGCGCGCTGAAATGGTTTGCGCTGACATTCGCAACATTTGCAACTGTATTTAAGGAGATTTCCTCCTCCATATAATGACTCTCAATAAAATCCACCGCATTTTTCAGAATACTGCGGTTTTTATTTCCGGAATTCTGGTCTCTCAGAATAATTGCCTGAGAGATCATATTTTCCGCATAAGAGATTGCATTCTCAATATTTTTCCCACACTCGGCAAGCATTTCCTCCGTATTCTCCGAATCCACTTCCTTTGTATCACAGCCCAGTCCCTTTAAAAATGAGATTACAGAAAAACGTACGTTTAAAGCAACGTAATTACGAAATATATTTGATTCCAGAGGCTCCTGTCCTATTGCATAAAAATAGTCTTTTACAAAGTTCTTCGTCTCTTCCTGAAGACCATTGCTCAGAAACTTCTGCAGAATCGCCGGATTCAAAGCATTAACATCTACTTTTTGAAGGTATTCATTCACAGCACTTTCTTCTGCATTGCTGTGGACCTCAATTGTCTGCATCTCATCATAATAGAGAATATTTTCATCATACAGATATCTCTGAGAAAATGCTCTGGATGCCGTATGATAGCTTTTCTGAATCTGACTCAGACGTTCCACCGGCTGTCCTGCTGCAAGGAACCACTGTCTCCGTTCTGTTTTGCGGTTCAGGATTTTCTGTATCTCTTCTACGCATTTCCTGGTTTCTTCTTCTATCTTTTCCTTCTGTCCTTTTATAAGTACACCATATGAAAAAACATTGCTTCGAAACAGAGTTGCTGATGGATTTCCTGTGAAAAATCCCTCCAAAAGCAGAAGAGATTCTGCCTCCCATTCCGAGTATTCTTCCTTTTGGCCCGAAAAATCCTCCTCACAGTTCATGGTAAAGATCAGAATATTATAGGCTTCAGCCACGATATCCAGTCCTATTTTTTCCGCTTTTTTGTAAACTTCCATGGTATCCATGGAACCTCTTACCAATGCCTCAAAGAAATCACGGCTGCTGTTTTTTTCATACGCCTGCATCTCTCTTAAGAATTTCTCATAATACTCTTTCTGAGTTTTTTCGTCTTCATAACGGCTGCGGATCTCAGAAAGTCTCTCGATCAGTGCTTTTTTGGTGATTGGTTTCAGGAGATAATCCTCCACCCCGATTGAGATTGCCTGCTTTGCATAATTAAAATCATCATAACCGCTCAGAATCACAATTTTCAGATTCGGAAGCTCTTTTTTTGCAAGTCTGGCAAGTGTCAGACCATCCATAAATGGCATCTTGATATCTGTGATCAGAAGATCCGGTTTCTGTCTGAGCAGCAGTGGGAGGGCCATCTCACCATCTGCCGCTTCACCAACCAGTTCAAAGCCAAGTTCTTCCCATGGGATCATCTTTTTGATCGTTTCACGGATCACGACCTCATCTTCAGCCAGAAAAATCTTTAACATCTCTCCACCCCTTTTGCCTCATAGCATCATGTAAAGTATTTGCTATATACTATACCAGTTCCTGTTTTGTCAGACAAGTTTCTTTTGTGTCAAACTTTTTGTGTTTTCTTTTACAAAAATTGATCACAGACAAAAAGTCTGAAGCCAGTCTCTCAATTTTTGAGACTGAACTCCAGACCTTTTGTTATACAGTGAATATATATTCCCCGCTTCCAAGTTCTCTGCGCTCTTCTCCAAGAACAAGCGTTGCTGTTGTATTTTCCGGAATATAACAGGTGTAAGAATATCCTGACTCTGTCTTTTTCCATGCACTTTCAATTCTGCCATAAGGAGTATCAATTCCACCTTCAGCAAATTCAAAGGTTCCCATCTCCGGTTTCAGGGTAAAGTGTTTGTAACCCGGATGCTCTTCATCTCTCTGGATACCAAGTGTATTTTCATATAGCCAGCTTAACACACTTCCCAGCGAATAATGATTAAAGCTGTTCATGGAATTGTTTCCGCCAAATCCATTCTCACGGGTAAAGCTGTTCCATCTTTCCCAGATTGTCGTTGCTCCCTGTGTGACCGGGTAAAGCCAGCTTGGGAACGCAGTCTGTGTGATTGTTTTCTGTGCAGCTTCCGGATATCCACCTTTACTTAACATCGGATTGATCGGACCTGTTCCAAAGAATCCTGACTGGATTGTATAATTTCCTTCTCTTGTGGTACGCTCCAGATGTGCAAAAGCTTTTTCTTTCACTGCATCTGCAAATACATCACAGTTCAGTCCGATAGAATAGCTTCCCTGTACATCACAGGTACTTCCATCTGCATTCTTTGTGATACCAGTCTCTTTATCTGTAAAGGTATCATTCCAGTATGTCTTTGTCTCTTCTGCAATCTGGTGATATTTTTTCTGACCTTCTGTATTTCCGATCAAAACTGCAAATTTTTCCATAAGAACTGCATTTCTGTAGTGGAACGCATTAAAGATCAGATAATCATCTGCCGGAACCGGTGCAAGCCAGTCACCAAGCCATTCATTTACATGAAGTGGCGGTGTTCCCGGAAGTCCAAATGCCTTCATACTGTCCATCCAGTGATCCATGGAATCGTAATATTCCTCAATCAGAGCTGCATCACCATACTGCTGATACAGTTCCCATACAATCAGGATCATGGCACTCTCATAAGTCTGTCCGCCGAATCCACCACCTGCCGGTGCGATACTCGGCAATCTTCCATCCTCTGTCTGCATATCCTTCATAGCCTGCAGATTTCTCAGATAGAAGTTCTTCACATTGCTCTGATAGGTTGCAGTACGACAGAAAATATGTGTATCTCCCATCCAGCCCATACGCTCATTTCTCTGCGGACAGTCTGTCGGGATACTGATAAAGTTACAATACTGACTGAATTTAACATTCTGTGTAAACCGATTGAGCAGTTCATTATTACAATGAAATTTTCCCGTGATACCGTCAACACTGGACAGAAGTACTGCCTGCACATCTTCCAGTGCCAGAGCTTCATCAACTCCACTGATCTCAATATAACGGAATCCATGGAATGTGAAGCGCGGTTTGTAAATTTCTATACCTTCACCTTTACAGTAGTAGGTGTCTTCATTAGAGGCTTCACGCAGGTTTGCCTGCAGCATCTGTCCAACCAGACCTTTATACTCCGGCAGATCAGGATAAAGAACCTCTCCATAGCGGATTGTGATCTTCTGTCCGGCTTTTCCTCTGAGTTTCAGTACCGGTACGCCCGCAATCTCCTGTTCCAAATCATAAATGTAAGTGCCTGGTAACGGCTCAGTCATAGATTTTGCTGTAAAGGTTTCTATCTCATGAACCGGTGCCTGATAGTTACCGACAATCTCCGGCTCCTTCTCATTCATAGCCGGCCAGCATGCTGCTCCCGGGAAGATTCCTTCCTGTTCTTCCATTACAACCGGCGTAATGACTTCCGGCTTCTTCAGACCTTCTGCCTTGAAATCCGGTTTTGAAAAATTATAATAGTTTTCTTCCAGTCGGGCATCATAAGTTTCACCATTGAAAAATCCTGCATAGCGATATGGTCCTTCACCAAAATACTGCCAGGTATTGTCATCGGTAACAATTGTCTCTTTGTGTCCATCTTCATAGGTAATGACCAGTCTTCCGAGGAAAGATGGTTTGTCTCCCCAGTAATTATAATTGTACAGACGGAAGCTGAAGGAATCACTCCACCATCCGGATGCAAGAATACAGCCCAGACCATTCTCACCTTCCTGTACCAGCTCTGTCACATCATAAGTCTGGTACATCAAATGACTGTCATACTGACTTGCGCCCGGTGCAAAATATTCCTCTGTCACGCGTTTTCCATTCATGCTGCATTCATAGATTCCACGTGCAGTTGCATACAGTCTCGCACTTGCCACTTTGCCATTCACTGTAAAGTTGGTACGAAGCATTGGCAGAGAAAAGCGACTCGGGTTGGAAATCTCCAGACATTCTCCTTTAAGAGTCTTTCCGTTTTCGGTATCAACCGCAAGAATCTCTGCGCATGGTTTTCGAAGATTCCGTACACGAATTCCCTGATATTCTGCCTCACTGTCAGCACCTACATAATATCCCATCTCGCAGAGACGCGGAAATGTTGTAACGTCAAATAACCCAAGCGGATTCAGCTGCCTCGGTGTTCTCATCTGTCCGCCAAAAGGTCCATCGACATATACCTCATCCACTGCGCAGTCATCCAGATACGTATAGACTCCATTTCCCTCTACTTCGATAGTCAGTTTATGAAAATCATGCTTATTTTCTTCTGTAATCAGTTCTCTGTCTGTCTTCAGATCTTTTGTTCCAAGTTCATACAGCGGAGTATCTGCCACATCTTCTTTACAGTATCCTCTTCTGTAAACTTCGATCACCGCCGGTGATTTTGCAATATTCAGAACAAAACGAATATCGTTCTCTCCCTCAACCTGCAGTTCGTTCTTGCTGATATCCATAAGACGCGCATCATTTGCTCCAAAAACAACACCTGCTTTTGTGCCTTCTTTGATGCGGAATGTACTTTCCAGCACAAACACACCAAGCTTTTCAGATGCCACGTTGAATTCCGGAGCACCAATCCACTTTGCACCGTCCCATGCAGAAATACTGCCATTCATAAGTCCGGTTTCAAACCAGGAAGAGGTCTCTGCCTCTTCCCCGTCCTGATCCCATACTTTTACTGTTACGTAATATCTTGTCTCTGCTTCCAGCGCTTCGCCTGCGTAAGCAATTCCTGCGGATTCATCAGTATCCATTACACCGCTGTCCCAGGCCCCTGCACTGCCGGCTGTTTTTCCAACCAGAATCTGTGCCTGTTTCTGCATAGTATTCTGTTTTTCAGATCTCAATTTCCAGGAAAATACCGGTTTTTCTACATCCAGGCCAAGTGCTTCCGTAATCTGATTAACCTTCAGATCATATACTTCAAATTTCTTCTCGCTCATAGTTCTGCCTCGATTTTATTTTACTTTTTATACGGAACTGCATTCTCAAACTGATTGGACTGCCATACAATATTTACCAGACGGCTGATGCAGGCTTTAAGGTCATCCATAGAAAGAGTACCATCAGCAAGTTCCTGGTTCAGATTGTCTCTGTCACTGAATGCTCCCGGCATTACCAGATCATTTCCTGCTCTCATGCATCCGGATGCTGTACAGTCTTCACCCTGTTCTGTCGTTGTCCAGTCTGTCATGATCATGCCCTGGAATCCCCATTCGCATCTTGCAGCCTTTGTACAGGTATCTTCGCAGTTTGCTGCATGAACACCATTGATCAGATTGTAGCTGGTCATAATAGACATCGGCTGGGATTCTGTGATCGCGATTTCAAATCCCTTCAGATAGATCTCGCGAAGAGTTCTTTCACTTACGATGCTGTCAGATCCCATACGGTTATCTTCCTGGTTGTTACATGCAAAGTGTTTAATTGTTGTTCCGCATCCCGGAACCTTCTGTACACCATTTGTCATGGCTCCGGCCATTCTTCCGGCAAGAAGCGGGTCTTCGGAATAATATTCAAAGTTACGTCCACAGAGCGGATTCCGGTGAATGTTCATTCCAGGAGCCAGCCATAAGGTTACAGAAAATTCCAGCATCTCTCCACCGATCATCTCTCCAACTTCTTCGATCAGTGCAGTATCCCATGTCTGAGCAAGCAATGTTCCTACCGGAATTGCTGTACAGTACTGATAATAAGTCTCTCCCGGATCAGCCGGTTCACCTTCACAGAAGAGTCCACCCTCCAGACTGAATTTAAATGGTTTGTTGACGATCTTGCCTTCATGAACATTGTAATGTTTCATCAGACGAAGACCTGCCGGGCCATCAGCAAGAACGATTCCCGGAACACCGTCTTCCAGTGCACAGTTATTTGTCTCACCTGCAGAACCCGGTACGGAAATTCCGGCAGAGCCAAGGTTACTTCCCTGTCCTTTGCCCGGATCTCCACTTGCCAGTGCCACCAGCTTCTCTTTACTTAAGGTATCCACGAATTTGCGTGCTTCTTCCGGTACACATTCTGCATTAGAACGGTACTCTACCACACATGTCTCCACATCTGCTGCTTTCAGTTCCATAATCGGAACTTTCTCTTCTTCTGCAACTTTCAGGAGAGCTTCCAGTTTCTGATTCATTTTCTCAGAAGACTGTTTCATTTCCTCCATCCCTTCTTTCAGCGGGCAGATATTCTGTGTTTTTGTAAGAACTACTTCTTTATCAAGGTTCAGAACTGCACACGGAGCAGAAGCTTCCAGGCTGTTTCCTGCCCAGATTACATATGTACCTTTTTCCAGAATCCATGCAGCTTCTTTTTCACTGTAAGAAGTCAGTTTGTCCAGTCCGATCTCGAGAGTCAGTTTTTCGCTCTGTCCAGGAGCAAGAAGTCCTGTCTTTGCAAACGCAACAAGACGACGATATTCTTTTTCCAGTTTTCCTGCCGGACAGGTTGCATAAAGCTCTACAACTTCTTTTCCACTATAGGTATCGCCAGTATTGGTGACTTCTGTCTCTACAACAATTTTCTTATTCTCTTTCAATTCTGTTGCAAGAACCTTTGTCTCAAATGTTGTATAAGAAAGGCCATATCCAAATCCATATCTTACCGGAATATCAAAGCTGTCAAAGTAGCGATATCCAACATACAGACCTTCTGTATAATACTCTTTATCTACATTTCCGTTATTATGAGAGAATGTCTTGCTGTTCGGATAATCTTCGTATTTATAAGCCCATGTATCAGTCATCTTACCAGATGGGGTTACTTTACCGCTGATGATATCTGCAAATGCATTTCCGGCTTCCATACCAGGCTGTACGATCTGAAGAAGAGCTTCGATATTCGAATATTCATCCATAAAGGAAAGATCTGCCAGACCACCTGTATTGACTGCAACAATGACATGCTTATACATGCTGCAGATATCAGAAAGCTGCTGTTTTTCTTCTTTTGTCAGATAATAATCGCCTTCTGCGTCGAAGCGGTCTGCGCCTTCTCCTGCAACACGGCTGAGAATATAGATTGCAACTTCTGCATCTGTCTGTGTGATTGGCGCACCTGCCGGCATTCTGAATGGTGTGGTGGAATACACATTGAAGAAACCTGCCACCTGATCTTCCAGACTGGAAGCTTTTTCTTCAATCTCATCACGCCACGCATATCTTGCGGCCTGATACTGTTCATCATAAGCTTTAATCCAGTCTTCTGTCGTAATCTCAAATCCGGCATTTTTCATCCCCTGATAGATACTGACTGTTTCGCGCTCATTTACGTCACCTGAACCAGTTCCACCTTTGATCGTTCTGGACGCACCAACTCCATAAAGAGCTACCTTTGTTCCTTCTTTCAATGGGAGAAGCTGTCCTTCATTTTTCAGAAGTACCATTCCTTCTGCCGCTGCTCTTCTGGCAATTTTACGGTTATCCAGTTCTCTTTTCATTACTGTATTATCTGTTGTTCCTGTGAAATGTCTTGTCTTGATTGTTCTCATTCCACCGTTTCCTCCTCTTCATAAGCTTTAAATAAATCTGCAAAATAAATTGCTGCGAGATATGCCGGTCCGGATAATCCAATCAGAAAATCTACCGATATGAAACGGTAAGATACTGTCAGAAGAATTGCCGGAATCAGCGTCAGTATCAGCATCAGAACTGCCTGTGGAAGTTTGCCGACGCAGAACAGCAGAGCATTCTTAGCTGTATTTTTTATCGAATTGTCAAAACGTGCCAGTACTGCAAAAATATGAATCAGTACCATTGCGAAGATCAGTATGATCACAAAAAGAATCACACGGTATACCGTTCCAAATGTTCCTGTGATGGAACGAAGGAGCCAGATGTCAAATGTCATAAATGCGATCAGGCCGCCAAAGATCAGCCACAGGATCGTTGCTGGTTTAAAGTTAGCCTTAAATGCTTTGAAATATTCTGAAATGATCTTTCCATCTTCTTTTCGTGCCATCCGCATGACCATTGTATATAACGCTGTCATGGATGCTCCAAATGTAAATATAGGGATGGAACAGATCAACGTCAATATATTCAATACGATCAGATTCCCAAGAGCATTCAAAAAACCTGCCAGTTTTCCGTCCGGTGCAAAAATTCCCATTTCTGTATACCTCCTGTTATTCCATGGCTCCTGCAAGATACAGGAGATATTTTACCGCTTCTTCTTTGTGTGGTGTATTATAAATAATTCCAACTGCTGCTTCTGTATCTGTACTGGTATAGCAATTGTCTGCCTTAAGGACCGGAAGATCATCTGCCATAATACCAATCGCTCTTCCGTCATCTGTTGTCAGAAGCTTATCTTCAAGTACTGCCATCTGCTCATCCGTCAGACAGTCCCTGAGATCCATCCAGGTCTGCGAACCGTCATATTTTACAAAATCATCCTTTGTCATGCCACATACATCCAGAAGCTCACTTCCAATATCAGCCATAAATTTCGAAAGGCTTGTCATGGAATAACTTCCGGAGTCCGTTCCCTGAAACATCAGATTATTCTGGACCTGCACCTGATATTTCTTTGTATCAAGCCCGGAAGCTTCCATATATTCTTCTGCCATCTTCTCACTGCTTACATCTGTATGAGCATCGATCAACATGACGGAAAGTGCCGTGTCTTTTTCCGTCAGGGATGTGATCATGAAATACAATACCAGCACCACCACGATCATACCCGCAAGAAACGGTAGTTTATAATACATCCAGAAGTACTCCAGATTATTCTTCATACTCTTCTTTTCTTTTTTTTCATCCATCTGAAATACTTCCTTTCTCATTTACTTTTACATTTTATCTGCAGATTGTTTTTTGCGTTATAGAATCAATGGGCCGGCATAAAATACCGACCCATATATAATTCTGTATCAGGCATCAGCCTTTAACTGCTCCTGCTGCGATTCCATTGACAAACTGTTTCTGCAGTGCAAGGAATACAACGATCAGAGGCAGTGCACAGAGTACACATGCTGCAAACAGTATATTCCACTGAGCAGGGTTTTCCTTGTCGCCAAGGAACTGAAGCATACCTACCGGAAGAGAATACTGTGCTTTCTTTGAAATAAATACCATTGGATAGAAATAATCATTCCAGATCCACAATCCCTGTGTGATAACACAGGATACGATCGCCGGTTGAAGAAGCGGAAATACTACGGAAGCAAAACGCTTCGGAAGGCTGGCACCATCGATGTATGCAGATTCTTCGATTTCAACCGGAACACCTTTCATAAATCCTGCGAACAGGAATACAGAGAAAGGAAGCGAACATGTAATAAACATGATCATTGGTGTAAAACGGGTATTCGGGATACCCAGTCTGTTCAGTGTCTGAGCGATCGGAACGATAACCATCTGAGATGGAATGATCAGACCTGAAATAAAGAAATAATACAGAAACTTTGCTGTTTTTGTTTTGATACGTCCGATCGGGTATGCTGCCATTGTAGCAAAAATTACGACGCAGAGTACGGAACCACCTGTTGTCACGATACTGTTAAGCAATTCCATTGGATAGTTCATATTCCTGAATGCCTGTTTGTAACTTGCCAGTGTAAACTCAGAGAAAAGGTTCAGTGGTGATGCCTGATTTCCCGGAGAACGAAGAGAACTGGAAAATACGATAACCAGTGGTGCAATTACAATGATACAGAACACGATGATTGCAAGATAGATCAATGCACTCTTTGGTGTCAGCTTCATATATCCTTCAACTTCACGGGATTCTTTTTTCTTTCCGAATGCCATTATAATTCCACCTCCCTCTTATTCATGTAAAGAAGCATACATACTGTGATTACGATAATGAATGCAAATGCGAGCACAGAGAATGCGCTTGCACGTCCCATCTTCATATCTGTAAAGGCTGTCTCATATACCTGGAACATCAGTGTTTTTGTTGATTTACCAGGACCACCATTTGTCATGATGAAGGAATAGTCGAATGCCTTCAGACCGGAAATTACTGAAAGAATGATGTTGATCGTTACTGTAGATGAGATCAGTGGCAGTTTGATCTTGCGGAACAGCTGCCATTCTGTACATCCATCGATACGTCCTGCTTCCAGAAGGCTTTCATCAACTGTCTGCAAACCTGCCAGATAGATGATCATGGTTGTACCAAATGCTTTCCAGGCTTCCACGATCGCGATCGCATAAAGTGCAGTCTTGTAATTTCCCAATGGGTTAAACGATGCGCCATCCAGTCCGATCATTGACAGAAGGCTTCCGATCATACCGGAACCCGGCATATAAACATAAGACCAGATAAATCCGACTACGATCGCACTGAACAGTGCCGGGAAATATGCACATGTACGGAACAGACCCTTGAAATGAATCTTGGTATTCAGGATCATTGCAACTGCAAGGCCTACTACGTTACTGAGCAGGACAGTCACAACTGCGTAGATTAGGGTATTCTTCATAGAGTTTGTAAGTGTACCATTATTTAATACTTTGATATAGTTCTTCATTCCAACGAAATCAAAATTATAATTGACACCGTTGAAGTTTGTTATACTGTAATAAAAAAGCTGCAGTACCGGATAGATCCAGAAAATCAGGAAAAATGCCAGTGCCGGTATCAGGAAGAAATACATCTTATTTGTAAATACCAGGGATGTATTCGCACCTTTTTTCTTCATTTTTGGTTGTGCCATTTCTCTTTCCTCCTATGAAATGGAACTGCCCTGAAGCTTGTAACAAGTTTCAGGGCAGTGATGATACTATTATGCTTTAATGGTTAAGCCCTATTATTCGTCCAGAAGGTCTTCGAATTTATCCTGCATTCCTTCAGTGATATCATCGATTTCAGTTCCCTGACCGCCAACCATTTCGCTGAACAGAGATTCCATTTCTGTTTCTGTTCCAGCCGGCCATGCCTGGTTGCACCAGTAGAAGCCTTTACCATCGTTCAGAAGATCTACGAATGGTTTAAACAGATCGTAGTTCGGAGTGGAATCTGCACCGTTACCATATGTAGCGATGATCTTACCTGTTGCCAGATATGCATTCCATGCATCAGACTCTCCGTCCATCCAGTAATCAAGAAGTTCTTTACACTCATCTACATGTTCAGATTTGCTGTAGATACTGTAGCCTGCTGCAAGGCATGTAGCGGTATAAACACCGTCTGTTCCAGGAAGTGGGAAGTATCCTCTTTCGAAGTCCCCGGCTGCGCCCTCAGCGGTAAGAGCTGCTACGTTGAAAGAACCGTCAAATGTCATAGCTGCTTTTCCATCGATGAAGTCTGTGATTGCCTGGGATGCACCATATCCAAGAGATTTGGAAGAATCAATGTATCCTTCATCATACAGTGTTTTGTACATTTCAAGAACAGTATCCCATGTTCCTTCATCTGTGAAGCTTGCATCGCCATCTCTTAACTGAGTATCATAATCAGGATTCTTAGAATAAATCTCATCTGCTGCCAGCTGATACAGGCCAAACTGCAGTACATACTGATCTTTGTCACCCATCACGATTGGCTGGATGCCTGCATCTTTCAGTTTCTTGCAGTCTTCCAGGAATTCATCCCATGTCTGTGGCTCACTTTCAATCCCTGCCTCTTTGAAAAGATCTTTATTATAGTATGTTCCAAGAATAGATACACCAGTTGTTGCTGTTACGATATCTTCATCATATGTAACAGAAGCAAGGCTGTCTTCTCTTCCCTGTACACAATCAAGGTCATTTAAAGAAGCAAGATATCCAGCTTCTGCCAGTGCATAACAGGAGTTCTGTCCGGCATACATTGGCTGAGTCAGGATGATATCCGGGCATTCCCCGGAAGCAAGTTTTGTTTTCAGAGAGGTGTAGTAGTTATCATCCGGAAGTTTTGTTACCTCAAGTGTTACATTCGGCCATTTTTCTTTTACCAAAGCCGGTAACTGTTCTGTTTCGAAGTCGTTATCTGTTGCAACACCGGAAACCATCATTGTAATTGTGATGTCTCCTGCGTTTTCGATTGCTTCATGATCATAACCCTCTGCTGCGAATACCGGAACTGCTGCCGGAACTGTAGCACATGCAGTAACGCCTGCAAGAGCAACTGCTGCCATTTTTTTGAATTTCATGATTAAATCCTCCCTTTCACATTTTCGTGTCCTTGTTTTGATATTTACATTCTAACACAGACATGGTACACTTTTGTTGGGTCTAATGGTATACTTTTTTTAGATTTTATTGTCGAGGTAAAAAAATGAAACTACGTACAAAAATATTTCTGACATTTAGTATTCTGGCTACCGTTCCACTGGTGATTTTCACCGCATTCTGCTATAAACGCTATACAGAAACAACTTATGAACGAATGGATGTCATCTCTTCGCATCTGTTTGAAAATGCTCAGAATGCAGTTAATGACACTTTAACCAAAGTTCGACAGACAGCTGGTACTTTTAACTTTTATTATAATGATGGTTCCAGTATTATCAGCGATCTAAAGAATTTTAAGGATTCTGATTCACCACCGGATACCTATGAATATTTCAGGATGTCCCAGACATTCAAACGCACCTGCCAGAATCTTCTGTATTCTGATCAGGACATTTATGGCATCTATATCTTTACTCCATCCGGTTATATTTTTGACTGTACAAATGATGAAAACGGAACGATCCAGTCCAGTTATGATTTTCAGAATGCAGACTGGTATCAGGATACACTTGATCTTGATGGTGCACTTTATGTAAGCGGCAACGCAGTTCACGACTGCTTTACAGGTGGAAAACAGACAATCTTTTTTTCGCAGTGTCTGAAAGACATCTACACTCATGAGGTCGTCGGAGTCCTGATGCTAGACTGTAATTCCCAAATGCTGGATCTGAGCGCCGTCAACACCATGCCGGATGTCACTTTACTTACTATTGACAACACCAATACCAATGCTGTTTTATATACTAATTATAATGAACTGCCCTCTGGTTTTGTAAACGCTGGCGGCAATGTACAACGTACAGACCTTGATCTTTCTCCTCTGCGGCTTACCTTGGTCATGGATTACACAAACCTGGCAAAAGAATTCAATGTCACGGCAATTCTGATCATCATCATCTGTGCGGTATGTATCACCGGTTATATTATTTTTGCTTATATTATCTCTCGTTATATGGTACATCCAGTGGAACACTTAAGTCATAAGATGTCCTCTCAGTCCGGACATACGCTGATCCAGTCCACCCGTTATCTGAATCGGACAGATGAGATCGGTACGCTGTATAACGAATATAATGCCATGGTGGAATCGCTGAATGCAGCGGTCAAACAGGATTATCAGGACAAGCTTGTTCTTCTGGATGCACAGATGAAATCGCTGGAAGCAAGGATCAACTCCCATTTTCTGTTCAACACACTGGAAGCGATCAACAGTATTGCTGAACTGGAGGATAACGAAACCATTGCCACCATGTCGCTTGCACTTGGAAATATGTTCCGCTATACATTAAAAACACAAAGTGAGCTTGTGACGGTTCAGGATGAACTCGACCACGTAAATGACTATGTTACTATCCAGAGAATCCGTTTTGACAATCGTTTCCATCTGGAACTGGATATTCCAGCGGAATATCTGAATAACAAGGTTTTGAAACTGATACTCCAACCACTGGTTGAGAATGCATTATATCACGGACTGAATTACTGCACCACTGGTGATACCATCAACATCCGAGCTTATGCTGAAAACAACTGTCTGATGATAGATGTACATGATAACGGACAGGGAATGAATATTGAAACACTTACAAAACTCCAGAGTTCACTCATGGAAGAGGCTTCTTTCACTGAACTAGGACACCGTAACAAGCAAAGCATCGGACTTAAAAACATTCACAGTCGAATCGAACTTTATTACGGCAAAGGTTACGGCCTGACTGTCACCAGCAGCCAGAGTGAATGGACCAATGTACAGATCCGACTTCCTATTCTGAAATGACAGGAGGATAGCTATGTATACTTATATTGTTATAGACGATGAATCTCTCATCCGTAAAGGCACCATTAAAAAGCTTCAGCCTATGGAAGACCGGATAACCTGTATCGGCGAAGCAGATAATGGCAAAGCCGGAATCGAACTGATCCAGGAAGTGCATCCGGACATTGTGATTCTGGATATGCAGATGCCAATCATGGGTGGGAAAGAACTGCTTCCTTATCTGGCAGAAAATTATCCAGATATGCCACTGATCGTCATCAGCGGTTACCGTGACTTTGACTATGTCAAACAGGCAATTTCTGCTGCTGCCATCGATTATATTCTGAAACCATTCAGCAAGGAGGCAATCCAGAACTGCATTTCCCGCGCGATTGAACGCCTGGAAGACAGCCAGACTCTTTCAAGAGTCACCGACAGTGATGAAGAAAAAGAAGCAGCCTATTATGACTATGATATCCAGCATCTGACAAACCTGATCCTTGGTTATCATGTCGGAGAAGGTTCCATCTCTTCAAAACGCCTGAATTTCATCAATGATACCCATCAGCTTGTGCTGCTCACACTGTATTTTGAA
The DNA here is from genome assembly GCA_934378195.1 of uncultured Blautia sp. Lineage (GTDB taxonomy): Bacteria > Bacillota > Clostridia > Lachnospirales > Lachnospiraceae > Blautia_A. The sequence goes on along the minus strand of CAKRPO010000015.1, from coordinate 26,201 downwards.
TCTACTTCACAGATACAGAATATAGATATCCAGCACTGGCTGGAAGATGGTGGTTTTGGTGACCTCGCTCTTTATCTTCCAAATACCGCATCTGATCAGATGGGATTCCTGGTTCTTTTTATGCCCAATACAGAAGTAATTCATTCCAGACGGCTGGTCGATCAGATTTCCTCTGCTCTTACTGACTATGTACGACATCTCCAGAATTCTCTGATCATCGGTATCAGCCAGCCTCACTCTGATCTCAGCGAACTGCACGAAGCTTTTGATGAAACATCCGCTGCTCTGAATCGCCAGAAACTAAATGGAGACTCCGAAAACATCTTTTACTACAAGGAGGCGGCAGAACCTCGCTCCTTTATATGGGAACAGGAAGAGGAATTTCTTTTTCGTGTGGAAGCAGGAATGACTGCCGAGGTACAGGATCTGACCGGACAGCTTTTTGATCTGATGGCCAGAACTTCTGATTTCTCACTTGCAGATGCAAAATACTACTGCTATTATCTTTCCGGACAGTGCCGCAATATCCTGAATTATTACCTGAAACAGGAAACACCAAAGTCCTCCAACAGTATCCAGAATGTGGTCAATTACATCTTTTCTTTGAAGGAACTGAAGGATTATTACTACCAGTTTTTTATGAATATCACGGAGCTTCTGAAGGCTGAAAGCATTTATTCCGGTGATGATGTGGTTGAAAAAATCCAGACTTACATGCAGCACAACTATCCCAAAAATCTGACTCAGGATTTTATTGCTTCTCTTTTTTATCTGAACCGGAGCTACCTGAGTACCCTGTTCAAACAGAAGACAGGAATGAAGTTTATTGATTATCTGAACGAAGTCCGGATAGAAAAATCCAAAGAATTATTAAAAGATTCCAACCGTAAGATGTACCAGATCTCCAAAGCGGTCGGATATGATAATCCGAAATATTTTTTCCGGATATTTAAAAAGAAAACCGGCATGACCCCGGAACAATACCGGGAAATGTTGTAGGAAAAAAGAGTGTAAATCCTGTACTGAATTGTCAGGATCTGCACTCTTTTTTATATTCAAAACTTTATTTAACAATCATTCCTGTCTTTCTGTCACTGAACAGTGCAACCTCGATCAGGAAGATCACTCCAAGGATCAGCTGCTGAAGCTGTGTAGGCATCATCAGCATGACCAGTCCACTGGATAATACTTTGTACGTCATAACACCCAGAACGATGTTATAGAATTTAACTTTCGCACCACCATTTACCGGCATTCCGCCAAGTACCAGTGCGATCATGATCTGTGTCTCCAGCTGGTTTCCGGCTGTAGATGTCACAGATCCGACCTTGATCGCATTTACAAATGCTGCAAGGCCTGTAATACATCCGGCAGTCATAAAGATCAGCATTTTTGTACGCTCTACTCTGATTCCCGCAAATCTTGCTGCTGTTTCTCCGGCACCGATCGCTTTCAGTCTGTATCCAAGCCCGGTATATGTAAATACCAGATATGCAATCACAAAAATAATGATTGTAAAGGTAAGCATAAATGGCAGTGTATTGTATTTTGAAATATCACTGACTGCATAAACCGGTGAATTGGTTGTCGCATAAGCACATACTCCACGGAACAGATACATACTGCAGATTGTTACGATAAAACTGGTAATTTTTCTTTTTACGTTAAAATATCCGTTCAGCAGTCCGATCAGCCCGCCTGTCACAACTCCGCCGACAGCAGCCAGCACCATATTGTAGTGGGACAGCCAGCAGACTACGATGGAAGCCACACCGAGCATAGATCCCTGTGAAAAATCCAGACCGCCCATTGTCATGACCATAAAAACACCGATTGACGATATCAGAAGCATGTAAGACTGGCTTAAAAGCAGAGAAAGATTTTTAGGCTGGAATAATCTTCCGTCTGTCAAAAAAGCAAATAAAACACAAATGATCACAAATCCTGCTATAGGAAGAACCGTACGCACAATCGGACGTTCCAGAAATGGTACCTGTTCAGTTGATTTTTTAGTTGTATCCATTTTTTTACCCCCTTAAATCATATTGTCGATCAGATCGGTGTCTTTGAGTTCCGGAGAACGAAGGAACTCACCATTGATCTTACCGTCTTTCATGATCAGAATACGGTCTGCCATTCCAAGCAGCTCCATAATCTCCTCTGAGATCATGATAATGGATTTTCCATTTTTTCTCATATCATTCATCATGGCATAGATGTCCGCTTTTACTTTGACATCAATACCACGTGTAGGGGAATCCAGGATGATTAGGTCGGAATCCTTGCCAACCCAACGTGCCAGAACTACTTTCTGTTTGTTACCACCGGAAAGTGCAGAAACAAACTGATCGACACCGGTCATTTTTGTACTCATCTGTTTCGCATATTTATTGGCAAATTCTTTCATGGATTTTCCACGAAGCATACCATGTGTTTTCAGATTTTCCAATGATGGAAGGCAGATATTGTTTCCAATTGTGTCATTGATGACAAGAGACTCATTGTCTCTGTCCTTGGACGCATAAGCAATGCTGTGTTTGATCGCATCCGGAATGGAATTGATCGGGGTTCCATCCCCTAAGGTTACTGTTCCCTGACGGAAATAAGATGCTCCGAAAAGAGCTTTTCCTACTTCATGCATTCCACATTCAGAAAGGCCTCCGATACCAAGAATCTCTCCTTTGTGCAATTCCAAGTTCAGATCTTCAATCTGGCCTTTTACCATAACATTTTTTGCAGAGAGAACAACTTCTTTTGAAATCTCCTCACCATAATCTGTACGGTAATAATTATCGCCAAGCTCACGGCCAACCATCAGTGCTTTCAGCTTGTCCGGTGTTGCCTCTGCCTTTGTGATAGAACCAATCTTTACACCATCTCGAAGTACGCTGATATTATCGGCCTGCTCGATAACTTCCTCCAGGTCATGAGAAATAAAGATGACACAGTTTCCGGTATCACGGACTTTGTGCATTACTTTAAAAAGCTCTTCACGGCCTTTCTGGCCAAGAGCTGTTGTTGTCTCATCCACAACCAGCACCTTTGGATTAAAGTAAGTAGCCTTTACGATCTCCACCAGTTTTCGATCCTCAAAGTTATAGTCATCAATAACCTTTGTGGCATCGATATAATTAAATCCATAACTGTCCAGATATTCCTGAGCCTGCCTGTTCATGGCAGCTGTATTTTTGATACCGTGTTTTGTAAATTTATCTTCATTTCCAAGAAAAATATTTTCTGCTACTGTCAGTCCGGAAAGTGTTCCAATCTCCTGTACAATGATCGCAACGCCCTGATGATTTGCTTCTACCTGATTGGTTGCTGTGATTTCTTTGCCTTCCAGGATAAATTTGCCGGAGTCTTTCTGATAGATACCGGTCAGGCAGGAAGTCAGTGTAGATTTACCGGAACCATTTTCACCGATCAGTGCATGGATCTCTCCTTTTTCAAAAGTAAAAGATACATTGTCCAGAGCATGTGTAATGCCAAAATGTTTGTCAATCTTCTCTGCTCTTAATAATATTTCACCCATAACTCTCCTCCTATTTTACTACAAGGCCTTTGACTGGCTTGGTTGTCAGGGCAACGATGAGCAGCAGGGCTGCACCGGTTACCACATTCTGGATCGTAGTCGGTGCACCAAGTGCAACGAAGCCATTGAACATGAGCTGTATGATCATTTCACCAATTACGATTGCCACTACCGGATGACCATATTTCTTAAATGCCAGTCCGAAGAACGTTCCCATCAAAGGTGTGAAGTTACGACTCATAGAAGAAAGATTTGATGCTGATGTCATGGATGTTCCGAAGCTGATCGTCAGGATCGCCTGCAGTCCGAAGAAAAATCCTGCCAGTGTAAATGCAACGATTTTGTATTTTGAAACATTTACACCCATATTTTTTGCAACTACTTCATTACTTCCAATCGCATATGTATAGGTTCCGATCTTTGTATATTTCAGAATAAATGCACAGAGGAAATATGCAATCAGTGCCAGGATCAGATTGACCGGATAATCACCAAATGCTCTGTATTCTGTAGAAAGGATTACATTCTTCCCGTTCGTCGCATATACACTCAGTGCTTCATAGATCAGTGAAAGTGCGCAGGTTACGATCAGTGAAGAAATATGCAGTTTGATATAAACGATACCATTGACCAGACCGATGATCGTACCACAGATCAGTGGAGCAATGATCAGACCGGCATATCCGAATTTTACGCTTGCATTACATGCAATAATGGAAGAAAGTACAATATTGGCACCAACACTCATATCAAATGGTCCCATAACACAGATAAAGTAGAGACCACAGCCGCCTACCGCATAGATCAGTGCGGATTTCATATAAGTTGCCAGTTTATCCGGGGAACCGAAAGTAGTCGGAGCAAGTACTTTAAATACTGCCCAGAAAACTACAAGCATAAGGATCAGAATACCGATTCCATAATACTGGCTCTGTTTGATTTTTTTCATAACCATTCTCCTTATTCATTTATTCGCCCGCCAAAAGCAGGAGACCAACAGCACATGTTTGGCCTTTTGCTTCGGGCGGGCGGCAGTCTGCAACTTTTTTAAATGCTGCCTTCCCGAAGAAAGGCAGCAGATTTTTTAATTTGTTCATCAGTTACTGTGACGGGAAAGAACATCTTCAATAGAAAGAGAAGTTGCTGCTTTGTTCAGATCATCAAAGCTGTATCCTGCCATTTCAACGATTTCTTCATCTGTATACGGATCATCGTCAACAAAGTATTTCTGATAATTTGCATAGTCATCAGGAGAAGATACATACAGGTATGGGAATTCGATCTCATATCCGAAGCTTCCTTCTTCTTTTACGTAGTTACCTTTTACTGCATTATATGTCATAAGGAATGCAAATAACGGATCACAGAAATGTCCGCCGGATTCTGCAAACATTCCACCGGATTCGAGCTGTTCTTTCAGATCATCCAGGAAGTCTGTGGAAACAACATCAATCTTGCCTGTAAGTCCTTCATTTGCCAGAGCACCGATAGAACCAACAAGTGGATCACCACCGCCACCTGCAACGATCAGGGCATCCATATCCGGATTGGAGTTATAAAGGGAAAGAGCTGCTGCTGCGCCTTCTTCAGAAGAAGTGTTTGCATATACAGGTTCTGTCATAGTTGCCTGATCATCCGGATTTGCTTCGTTCCATTCATCAACAGCCTGTTTGTAACCAGCCCATCTCTGCTGGAATGTAGCATCACCAACAGTCCATGCTTCCAGACCGATATTTCTGTCACCGTTTTCAAGAAGCAGATTTACAAGTGTATAACCGTTTGTAACTTCGTCTTCATGAACTGCTCCAAGATAATACGGAGAATTACAAGCTGTCTGATATACTTCCGGGCTGTTTTCTTCAGAAATAATACGGAAGAACTGTGTCAGATAAACCTGGTTTGCTTCACATGTCTGAATAGCTGAAGTCATTTCTGAATCTGCGGAGTTGCAGATCACGATACCATCGCATCCTGCTGCACAAAGCTGTTCAACAGATGCAGTAACCTGTTCAGATACATGTCCCTGGTCTACATACATTACATTAACACCAAGAGCATCTGCTGCTTTATCAATAATTTTCTTACACTGGCTTCCAAGTACGTCTGTGGAACTCCAGATAGAAACACCGATCGTAATGTCATCCCCTGCTGCATAAGTCGTTACTGCACTTACCGGTAATGCAGCAATCATTGCTGCTGTTGCTGCAATTGCTGTCAGCTTTCTCATTCTTTTTTTCATTTTGTAAAAACCCTCCTTGATTTGTTTTAAAAAGCCAGAGTATGTTTTCGTTCAGCCCCCGGCTTCATCGTAATTGTATTAAAACATACTTTGGCTTTGTTCAGTTAGGACATATTTGGAATCTTTTGTTGCACATTTTTGACAGATTTGTGCAGGTTATTGCGATACTCTCTTGGACTTTCCCCCATTTTCTTTCGGAATACACGACTGAAATAATTATAATCGTCATAACCGACCAGAAAGGAGATCGTCTCCAGTTTCTTTTCCTCATCATTCATAAGCCGGACTGCCTGTTCCATCCGTACGCGGGTCAGATATGCTATGATCGTCTCACCGTAAGTCTGGCTGAACATACGTGAAAGATAACTTGCATCAATATGATATGTCGCGGCCAGCGATGTAAGCGTGATATTTTCGTGATAGGAAGACTGTATATACTGATGGATCTGTTCCAGCTGTCCGCCCGCCGAATCTGCATGATGATCTGACTCGTTTTCCCACAGATTATTCAACAGGATATTCAGCGATGCGATCATGGATGACATATCCATACACTTCATATAATAGTCGATATTATCCATGGCTTCTTCCGCCTGTGCGATAAGCTCCGCATGCTGTTCCTGTACATATCGGTACAGAATCCCGGTTATTCTTCTCACATATTGCTTCACATCCAGACATGACCAGCTTCCATCATCACACTGCCGGAAATTACAGGTCTTAAAGATCAATCTCTCCGTTTCCGATTTCTGTCCTGTATTCAGACAATGATACAATTCTTCCTCCAGACGATGAGAGGTATTTTTTCCTACGCTCTGACTGCCGGATGTATCTTCATGATCCTGACATTTCAACAGACAGTGTCTGTGTGTAAACGGCCTGGTTACCAATGTGGAGATAAGATCCCGATACACGGTTCCGATATCATCCAGCGAAGTAGTTTTTTCGTGAACGATCACGGAAATCGGGCCATACACTTCCATCGGAAATTCTCTGAAAATCCTATCTCCATAGTCACATATCTGTTCCACACCGGCTGAAGTCAGAATCAGAAATTCACTCATTTTGTTACTGTTATTAAAAATGATCACCTCTTCATCATTACCAGTCAATGCACGCAGACGTGATTTGATATTCCATGACATCAGAAGACTGTCATTCTCAAACTGCTCCGCGATTTCCACGATATTATAAAATTTCACCAGTATTGTTGCAATTCTTGAAAACTCTCCGGTGCTGGATACATGGGGCTGTGTCGTAAAGTGTCCGTAAAGTTTTCCGGACAGCAATGCAGAATATTCACTGTCCTCCATAAAAGAAGAAAATTTGTGCTCCCGAAGAAGATTATTTTCATTACTTTTGCGGGCATTTTCCCTTTCTTCAAGAATTCCCAGTGCCTTTGTGAGTATCTTGACAAGTTCTTCTTTTCCTACCGGTTTCAGGATATAATCCAGTCCTCCGGAAACAAAAACACCTTTTACTTTTTCAAAATCATCATATCCACTCACAGCAATCGTAATGATTTCCGGATACTGTGTCTGCAGTTTCTGCAAAAGTTCAAGTCCATCCAGAAACGGCATATTAATATCTGTCAGAATGATATCCGGTTTTTCCACCGGTATCCGTTCCAGAACCTCTTCTCCGTCACCAGCCGGGGCAAGAAACTCCAATGAGTATTCTTCCCATGCGATCAGACTTCTCAAGTTTTCACAGCTCCAGTATTCATCATCTGCTACCAGAACTTTATATTTCATCTTATTCATGCCAACTCTCCCTCACCCGTTGTTACCTTTTGTTTCTCCTCACAGGAAATGGCCGGTATCACGATTCTTACCGTTGTTCCATTTCCAGGCTCGCTCTCAATCTTTAATCCATATTCTGCTCCGAACAGCTGTTTCAGTCTGGCATTGACATTCAGTATCCCGATTGATACTCCCGTCTCTACACGTTTGCGGTCGTTTTTTTCCAGGAGGGTATTCATGGCTTCTGCATCCATTCCTGTTCCATTATCCGCAATCATAACGACCAGATTTCCATTTATATGTTTCGTCGCGATGCACAGTTTCTTATCCTTCCGCCTTGTGTTTCGAAGGCCATGTGTCAGTGCATTCTCCACGACCGGCTGCAGACAGATTCGCGGGATCTGGTCCTGAAGTGTCTCCTCATCAATCTGATATTCATATGCAACAGAAGAGCCATTACGGACATCCATTACATAAAGATAATTTCGTACATGATCCATCTCACTCTGTATTGTAGACAACTCATCAGTCATATTCAGACTGTATCTGAAGATTGCAGACAACGAATGGCACATACCACTTACCAGTGGACAGTTCTGTGCATTGGCAATTCCACTCATCGTATTTAACGTATTGTAAAGAAAATGTGGATTGATCTGCGCCTGAAACATTTTAAATTCCGTGCGTTCCACCAGCATTTTGTGCTGCAGTTCTTCTTCTGCCATTGCCTGGATTCGATCCAGCATTTCATTAAATTCCGTACCAAGAACCGTCAGTTCTTCCGACCATCCTACCGGACTTACTCTGAGGGAAGATTCTCCATCCTTAATACGTCCGATCATATTTCTCATCTCTTCCACCGGTTTCGTCATCCAGCGAGAAAGAAAAAATACCAGCAGAACGATTGCCCCGATCATACCAGCCATAATAATCAGTAACGTCCGTATCAATGACTTCTGTGTTGCCGTCAGAAGTGACTGCGATACCAATACAAAGGCTTCCAGATTATATTCTGTTTGAGGAACTTTTATCAGATAATTCCCGTCATATTCCTGCTCCAGCTGATCAGAGTGATAATAATTTTCTATTACTTTGGCAAGCTGTTTCTGAATACGTTTCTGAGATCTGGACGCCCGTCCTGTCATGGCGATCACCTGGTCGTCAATTGGCTGCAGCCACAGACAGACCTGATCGACATCCACATACTTGGACATGATCGAAGTCAGAGCATTACTGTTGATATCACATATCAGATAGCCGATATTTTCTCTTGCTTCATCATAGTTGTGAAGCTTCAACACAAAACGCACTGCATTTCTCTTTGCGTCCGGATTGTAATAACCGGAGATCATCAGATCTGACCGCTCTCCATGTACATAATCGTATATTCGTGCCGAATTGCTGTCATATTCTGTCTGATAAAGATTACGTGGAAATGAAAACGCATTGTAACGATATGCACTGACCAGCTGGTCCTGCATATCATAAAGATACACGGCAAGAAGCTGATCTTCTTTTGTAAAACGTTTCCGTGCAAAATACCAGCTTCTCCAATAGTAATCTTTCATGCTGGTACCTTCTTCTGCCGCTGAACGCAGATCGCTGATCAGATCCTGCTCACTGTATATGGTCAACATTTCGGTTCTTATATTATGTATAAAAGCACCGATATCTTCCTGCATTTTATTCAATGATATCTCATTATCAGAAATACTTTCCGCTCGTATCTGACGTCTCAGTGTCTGATGAAATAAAAAAGTCTGTAATAAAAGCGCAAATATCACACTTGTGATACAAACTACAAGAAGTGCATTGCGCATAGTCAGTTTCTTATGATTCATATAAATTCCTTTTCCCGTTCAGTGATTTCCTGTATTTTTATTATAAACAGGCATATTTTTCAGGTAAATGCAATTTCTTATGAATTAAGTTGGTTTTTTTATCCGACTTTGTATCCCGTCTTTTATGAAAATTTAATATTTCAATCTCTATTCCTTCCTCATTATGTGTGGTAAAATGTTGCCATTCTGATAATTAAGCCTCTGTCAGAGGCAATGAATTTGCTTTTATGGAGATTTGTTATGAATAAAAAAGAATTTCTTGATATTTTATATGAACTGCTTTCCGGGCAGATGCCGGAGGGAAATGTTGCCGCACATGTACAGTATTATCGCAATTATATTGAAGAAGAACAGCGTAAAGGACGCAGTGAAGACGATATTTTAAATGAACTCGGCGATCCTCATCTGATCGCACGTACACTTCTGGACACAGAAGCTGCCGCATCAGGAAATCCTCAGACTGCGGAATATTATTCCGAATCATATAACGACCATTCTTCCGGATATAACGGATACGCAAATTCCGATTCCGAACATGGAAAGGTAAAACAGCACAGCTTCCATCTGGATCTGACTACCTGGTATGGCAAATTGGCTGTCATACTGATTGCAATTGTTGTGATCATTCTTTTATGCACAGTACTGAGTGTTCTGATCCCGGTTATGGTCATCTTTGGCATTGTATGCTTTGTGATTTCCAAGCTGCGCAGTTAATGGTGCTTTTTAGCACCAGTATTGGAACAAAAGAGTGTAAATCCTGTACTGAACTATCAGGATCTGCACTCTTTTTATTGTATGTCAATATTCAAGAATGCCTCTGCATTCTTCTGCGCATCTCTGATATACTTATCGTTTCATCGCCTCGCGGATACACATTTCTATGTACTCTTCTCCGAGAGCTGTATTCACAGTCAGGTCGAAGTTAGAGGATGCTCCCCAGATACGTCCTGTGTAATAACGATAGTTGTCGGCACGCCATTTGTCTTCTTTCTGAATCTTCTGTTTTGCATCTTTTTCGGACAAATGCAGACGGTCCATCACTCGTTTCATTCTGTTTTCCATTGATGCTGAGAAGAAAACTCTCAGGCAGTTTTTGTTGTCTCTGAGCGTATAGTCGGAGCAGCGTCCTACGATCACGCAGTTTCCTTTTGCAGCCAGTTCTCTGACAACCTTTGATTCAGCCTCGTAAATCTTGTCCTTCGGTGCTTCCTCGTCCGGCTGTGCATACATGTACATCTGATTTACCAGATCATACAAAAAACTGCTGGTCATCATCTCTTCTTTTTTCTGAATGAACTCCGGAGTATATCCGGTCGTTCCGGCTGTCATCTCAATGATTTCCTGATCATAAAAAGCATAACCAAGTTTTTCTGCAAGTGCTTTACCAATGTCATGTCCGCCGCTACCAAACTGTCTGCCGATCACGATAACATTACGCTGAACTTTTTCTGCCGATTTATCCGCAGATGCCACATCAGCTTCGTCGGAACTTTCCACATTTTCTCCTGCAAACTCTTCCGGAAATAAAATCGGTTTAACAAAAGCAAGTCTCTTGCCAAGAACTCTGGCGATAAATCCAACCAACAGTGCCGCAATGACGGTACCTTCACGCACACCATTAAGACATCCGGTGAATACGAAAGACAGGATTGCCGCGATCACTGCCATGGACACATCGAAGCAGATTTTTGTTGTTCCGAAGTTTGTTTTCCATGTCAGAACGATCGCACGGACAAAAGATTCTCCCGGAAGCATGACAACATCTGCAAGCACTTCCATGTACACGCCAACTCCAAGGATCAGACATCCAATCAGAAGATAAACAATCTTCATAACATATGCCTGCGGATTTACCCATGCAAAAAGAAGCATAGTCAGATCAATAAAATATCCAAATGCAATCGATACCGGAATCTGCAGAACATGTTCCAGTTTAAAATTCTTACGCAGGATCAATAACTGCAGCAAGATCAGAAATACGCTGAAAATAATTGTGAAGTTTCCGAGCGTAAACGGAAAACTCAGACTCAATACGTATGGAATAGACGAGATTGGTGACGTTCCCAGACTCGCCTTGGTAATCAGACTGACACCAAGAGAGTTCACGAACAGACCAATCAGAAAAATTACGTATCGTTTTAATTTGTTCATTTGTTACTTCCTTCTTTCCCTGTTTCCTCGCAGCCTGTCTCAGACAGATTGCCATAAATTTTGTGATAAATCTTCATAAAAGTCTCTGCCTCCTCTGAAGAAATATCTTTCCACGCAGTGCTCTCGATCTCCACGAAGGCCTCTTCCACAATCTTCTGGCTTTTCTTTCCAGCCTCTGTCATAAAGATATGAAAAGTTCTTCTGTTTCCATTGAGCATACGCCGCTCGATCAGACCTTTCTCTTCCATACGGTTCAGAATCGAAGTCAGCGATCCTGCTTCAATAAAACATCCTGCTGCAATTTCCTTCTGGCTGGCTCCATCATGATTCTTGAGATAATCCAGAACTTTTGGCTGCCCCAACGTAAGTCCAGAAGCTTTCACCCTCTCCAGAAGACGCTTCTGAATCAGCATCTGATTCGCCATTGTCAGATAATGCAATGATGTGTCCATAGTTCACATTCCTTCCCTGTTTGTGTTTGTTGCAAAATAAAATAGTTATAATTCAAACGTTTAGAATTATAACTATTTTATAAAAAAATGTCAAATTTGTTTTTTATCTTTCAAGACCGCTGGCATAACTCATATTCGTACTATATGGATTCCATCCGGCTACCAGTGGTAAAGATTTTACTCCGCTGCCACCAATCGTATAACGGTAACCGCCTTTCCTTCCATCTGATGTTTTGAAATATATGAAATATCCATAACTGGTTCTTCTGATCGCATGTATCGTATATTTTGCAGTCTTTCCATTTCTGTATCTAAATGTAATTTTATTTGCATCAATCGTTGCTGTATATAGTGGTCCATGGCTATCGTGCGTTATATTACTCCATTTTCCTTTCAGATACTTCATAGCTCCCGGTGCTATCCTGGAAACTGTAACCTTACAGGTAAGTTTTTTGCCGCCTACTCTTGCAGTAATCGTCGCTTTTCCAGTCTTTCTGGCATAGACAACACCATTTTTCTGTCCTACTGTCACTACCGATTTATTACTGGAAGTCCATTTGACTGACGTTGAAGAGCCACCGACAACTTTGAGCTGTTTTGTATCCCATATTGTCATTTTTAAATTTGTAGTGTTCAATTTTGCCGGTGAACTTTTAATCTTGGAAAAATTAATTTCTTTTATATTTTGGTAAGCTGCTATGTTTTTTCTGTAAGCACCGGAGCTTAATACATAATCTGTATATTTATATCCACTGCCCTGCCATACATCTTTAACAGTCTTATAATTCGTATTTTTGGAATTATGATAGTCTGTTATATCCAGTTTATTATTATACACTCTGGCAACATTCATATTGCTGGATGTGCCGGAACTGATATAATACTGACCTTTATACCTTTTCAATGAAAGCGCATGCATACCACCAAAGTCGGACAGATATTTTACGTTTTTATTCACGTAATAGTAGACCTTACAATTTGTAATGCCATATATTGTCGAACTGGATGGATCCGTTGCTGTTAAAAGCACCGGCTTATTTTTCGGTCCAATATTAACATACGCATAATACTTTATACTCTTTTTATGTGAAGTTACAAATTTCTGATAGGCCTTTTTCATTGTTGCATCAGATGCTGCCTGTACAGATGTCGCCTGACTGGCACCTACAATAAAAATACTGCAAATAATCAGCAGGCATACTTTTATAATTTTGTTTCTTGTTTCCTTTTCTCTTTTCATACACTTTCTCCTTTACATCTTTAAATCTTTCTTTGTTCTTTTCAGTTCGCTTCTTATTTTTTCGTCATTTCGAAAATCTGAGAAGTTATACTTTATAGCATTGTGATAAAATGATGCTTTAACTGTTATAACTTCTTTTATTATAAATTTTTATCAGAGGAATAACAAGGGATTTAACCGGAAAAGGAACTCTCCATATGCAAATTCCCATAGCGAAGGCCACGGGAATTTGCATAATCTTGCTTATTTAACTGTAACTTGAATCTTCACGGTCTTTTTGCCAGATTTTACTGTAATGATTGCTGTTCCTTTTTTCTTTGCAGTCACAACACCTTTGGAATTGACCGTTGCTACACTCTTTTTAGAAGATGTATAGGTTACTTTCTGTTTGCTGGTTACTGGAGCTGTAATCACTGACAGAGTCAACTTTCCATTACGTTTCAGTGTGATTTTCTTTGCTACTGACTTGCCGGTCGTTTTATTCAATACCTGTAATGAAGAAGTAGCAACTTCATTTTTCTGTACTTTTACCTTAAACCAAGTTGTATATCCACTTTTCAATGTAACCTTGATTGTAGCTGTTCCAGCGTTCTTTGCTGTAAGTTTTCCTGTTGAAGAAACCGTAACAATTTTACTGTTGCTGCTTGTCCATGCTTTTACGCTGTCAGCTTTTGCAAATCCTGTTGCTTTTGCCACGAAGGACTGCTTTTTCTGCATTGGAAGCGTCTTCTTAGCGGTAACATTCAAATCAACCTTTGCAGGAAGTTTTGCAATTGTCTGTGTTTTTCCAACCGTACCGCATACCTGACATTTCTGCTTCTTCTCACCAGCCTTCAAAGCTGTTGCTCCACGTGTAACAACCCAATTCCATTTATGTTCCATCCCTGCCGGAATAACTCTTGTTCGAGTTTCACCTTTATGTGTCAAACAAGTTTCAGACACTTTAGAGTCTTTTAAGCAATTTGCTGTATGGTTTCCGACAATTTTCCACTGACATCCATCCAGATTAATTCTTTTTATGGTAACTGTTCCTGTATCAATGCCTTCCGCATTTGCTGCCACTCCGATATAATAGTTTTTCCCTTTAATCAATTGCTGACCATTAAACTTACCAATCCACTGCTCTCCTGGTTTTATATAATAATTATAAAATGCCGGATTTCCATTATTATCTACACAGCGTACTCCCGTAGTTGCAACACTATTACCATACGTAAAATTGTAAATTCCAGTTTCTTCTGGTACAAATTTATACCATGAATATAATGCTGCGATACTGAATTTTTCCAATACAACCGTATTATCTCCTAATGTCAAAGATGGCATATTACTAAGGTCTTTATGAATGACATTCATAACAAAAGAATTGGATTTTATGTCTCCATATTGAAAATACATTGTATATGTTGCTTCATTATAATTTTCAAACCAAAACTTCCCATTACCATCCGCTTTATCTATAATAGTACCTTCACTATCCATAACTATCACATTTATTCCGTCAGCTGGATATGGATTAAAAACATTGCCATTCATGATATCTATTTTTTCAGTTACTTTTTCACCATTGTAGTCCCATGTCATAGTTCCTGTGAAGCATCTATTTCCATCCGGAGTTATCTCCAAATCTATCTGATCTGGTGTAAAATACATGCCTGTAAGATTTTTTAAACTTGCAGTTTCTCCTACATCACTTGAAAACATCTCCGAATCTTCTTCAATATCTGGCGTTTCTGTATCCTCCGAAGGATCCGCATTCTCAACATCTTCATATTGTTCTGCAGCATCTTCATCCTCTTCAGAAATATCCACAGATATTTCCGACTGCTCACTTTCATCAATATCGGTTACATCGATGTCTTCTGCCTCTTCAAACTCTGCCATGTCTGCAAATGCCGTTGCTGAATTTACATTTCCAGCTAACATTGCAATTGCCAAAATCAATACAACTCTTTTTTTCATACTCCATGTCCTCCTTATGTGCTCTTTTCTACTGTTTATTATCCAAAAGAATCATTTCTTTTTAACAGTTACAGTCATAACAACCTTCTTCTTACCAGACTTCACGGTAATCTTTGCTTTTCCTGGTTTTAAGGCTTTAATCTTTCCTTTTGAATTTACAGATACTACTTTTTTATTTGAACTTGTATATGTAATTTTCTCCCGGCATGTAAACGGTTGTCTGACCGGTTTTAACTGCAATGTCTTTCCTTTGGCTAATGTAACTGCTTTTTTCAATCCTGCTATCTTTATTGTTCCAACAGGTGCTTTCTGCACTTTTACCGTAACCTTTTTACTGAGTCCGCTCTTTAAAGTGACCGTTACCGTAGCTTTACCTGTTTTATTTTGAGCCGTCAGTTTGCCTGTTTTTGATACTTTTACAATCTTTGTATTGCTTGATTTCCAGGATGCCACCGAATCCCATTTTGCCATACCGGTTATCTTTAGGCCGGTAGTTGACTGCTTTCTCTGTAAGGTAACTGCTGTAACATTCAGCTTTAATACAGCCGGTTCCTTGGTTGCTGGTTTTGTAGACGGCTTTTGTGGGGTTGCAGTCGGTTTAACAGTTGGCTTAACTGCAGGTGTAACCGTTACGTCATCTTTTTTGCCATCACGATCAATAAAAGGAATGTTATTTTCTTTTGCATATTTTTCTGCGTAGGAACCAGTATAACCATAGATTGAAAGATTATGACAAAAACTAAGTGCATACTCTCCTATTTCCATTACAGAATTTGGAATCTCGATATATTTCAAATAAGTACACATTTCAAATGCTCGCATTTCAATGTTCGTTACACTATCTGGTATTATCACACTTTCTATTTTTTCACATCTCCAAAAACAGTCATTGAAAATGGTCTTCATACTTGATGATAATTTTACGGTTTTCAGATTTTTACAATTCCAAAAAGCATATTCCCCTACTTCTATTACAGAATTTGGAAGTTCAATGCTTTCCAAATTGTCACATTCACGAAATACACCATTTCCTATTTTTTTTAAACCATTTGGAATTATTATGTTTTTCAAATTAGTACACCATAAGAAAGCTCCGCCTTCTATTTCCATTACTCCGTCTGGAATTATCACCCTTTCTATTTTCTCACAGGCTATAAAACAATCTTCCGGAACAGATTTTATATTTGATGATAACTTCACCGCTTTCATATTTTTACAATTACCAAAAGCCGTCTCCCCTATCTCTGTTACTGAATCGGGAATTTCAATACTCTCTAAACTCTCACACTCTGTAAAACATCGTTTAGATATAGTATTCAGACCTGATGGTAATCGTACTGTTTTCAGATTTTTACAGGTTTTAAAAGCATATTCTCCTATTTCTGTTATCGCATTCGGGATTTCAATGTTTTCCAATCCCTCACAATTCAGAAAACAGTCTTTAGGAATAATTTTCAGATTTGATGATAAGCGTACTTTTTTCAAATTTTTACACTCTTTAAAAATCCCCTCTCCTATTTCGCTTACGGAATCTGAGATTTCAATATCCTCCAGATTTTCACATTCTCTAAAAGCATACTTGCCTACTTTCTTTACACCATTTGGAATTATCATTGTCTGCATACCAGCGCATTTTCCAAATGCTTCACTGCCTATTTCTGTTACTGAATTTGGAATCGATATATTTTTTAATCCTGCACAATTCCAAAAACAACCGTTCGGAATAGTTTGCATATTTGATGGTAATTGTACTGTCGTTAAGTATATGCAGTTGTCAAATGCCCCCTCTTCTATTTCCGTTACCGAATCTGGAATTGTTATACTATTTAAATCACATCCCAAAAATGCATCTGAACCAATCTTTGTTACACTGTCGGAAATACTTATCTCTTTTAAACCAGAGTTCCAAAATGCTCCACTGCCTATTTCTGTTACTGAATTTGGGATTTCAATTTGTTCCAAACTACTACAATAATAAAAACAGTTTTCAGGAATAGTTTGTAAATTTGATGATAATTGTATCATATGCAATTTCTTACATTTAAAAAATTCTTTTTCTCCAATTTGAGTTATTGTATTTGACATCACAAAACTTTCCAGATTGCTGCATCCCCAAAACAGCTCTGAACTTAAACGTGTAATTCCATCTGTTATTTCTACTTTTTT
This sequence comes from uncultured Blautia sp., assembly GCA_934378195.1. Lineage (GTDB taxonomy): Bacteria > Bacillota > Clostridia > Lachnospirales > Lachnospiraceae > Blautia_A. The sequence goes on along the minus strand of CAKRPO010000015.1, from coordinate 8,876 downwards.
CAACTTAGAATTTTCCCAACCAGTTTTATATACATACCCCGTTCCATAAATAATAAGCGTACCATCTTTAAATAATTTCCAATAAGCTGAATCTCCGCACATTCCTGAACTTTCCACCGGATTCGGGCTGGTAAGTCCCTCCGAAATCTTATAATCTTTTGGATTGATCACCGGTGTTGGAGTCACAGGTACAGACAATGCCTGCTTATATTCATCTTTCATATACAGGTTACTATAAATATCCGGATATTTATCTAAAATATTCAGAATCTGATTTCTCGTTTTGTTCTGTGAATCACAGAGATTCTTTAATTCTTCAGCACTTTTCAATGCTTCTCTGCAAAAGATATAGGTAAAAGCATGATTCAGTGCACCATCATCCGAAACAGAGCTTATCCAGGATTTTGCAGTATGATTACCATATATCTGGAAATTTACATATCCATCAAAACAACTGTTAAAAGTCAGTGCAGCCTCCTTATCTGTCGGATGACTTAAATAGCCGATTGTAGCATTGCTCAATCCCATCTTGAAGTAACAGTCCATGGTGTATAAAATTGACAGTTTCAGGTTGTTTGACGCAGCATCAGAAGTATTAAACAAGATATCCATTGCATCTGCACCCCAGTCAATACTCTTTAACACAATATTTTTTTCACAGAGATCTGACCATACTTTATCAATCACTGCTTTCATTGCTGTATTCGCACTCTGTGTCAGAACATAAGAATGAAGATCAATATCTACCTTTTCAATCTCTTCTATGATTTCATTGCAGGCAGTAATGAAATCATAATTAGAATTTCCCATGGAAGCGCATGCATCCCGAGCATTTTTAATTAATTGTACTTTTTCTCGTTTTGCATCTTCTAATGCCAATAAATTAGCGTTGAATGTTATGAATTCCCTAACATTTTTAGAAATATCCTTTGTACGCCTGATTGTATCCTTCATACATTGCACATTCTCAAAACTTTTGATTGCCTCATCTACTGACATATTCATAAACTGTTCCGATGCCCAGTCCTGTGGACCTCCATCTGCAAGTTCATTAAATATTTTTATAAGATATGCATTTGTTCGGTCAATCTGTGTTGTATCAAATTGTTCAGCATTTGTTTTATTCTCATATTTTATGTATTCCACCAATAATGTTTCGTAAATTAATTTCTGATTTGTATAAAACTCTCTCTTAATCACATTATTCCAAACTGAAGAAATGGACATCATCGGAACATCCCCTAAGATTAATTCACCCAATTCTTCATAGATTGGTTCCTGCATCTCTTTAAAAATTTCATACATCGAATTTCCATAAGTTGTCCCATTCATTTTTAGTCCTGAAACAATCGTGTCACTGAGCCAGACATCGTATTCCGGTGTACTGCTGCTGTTCTGTGTACCGGCAGAAAAAACTTCCGGTTCATCACTGTCCGTAAAAAGTTCATCTGAGTCAGAAAATTCTAAGTCTTCTTCTGATTCATCTTCCTCAGAGTCATCTTCTATCGTAATATCCGGATTATTTTCATCCTCTGATACTTCTTCTGAAATATCAGCCTCTTCTAATTGTGAATTTGTGTTTTCAGGTTCTTCTGTGTCCACCGTTATATCTGCTCCATCGTCCAATGACACATCTTCTTCATTGCTGAAATCATTAGCATAGATCATAAAATTATTGCCGCCTACAGAAGAGAAAATAACTGTAATAGCCATCATAATTGAAATAAATCTCTTTTTCATACGCGCTCCATCCTTCCTGTTTCTTTTCCTCATTAATTATAAAAAAAGCATCACTCTTCAGGATCATTCATTTATCCCAAAAGTAATGCTTCATTATCATACGTGCAACTGGCTGTCATACATCTGCTTAGACCCTTTAGTTTTGCGTCACCTGATTTCTCAGGCTTTGCCATATTTAATTTTCTGTGATTTCTTTATATTATAGTCATCTTTCTGACCATAGTCAAGTATACAACCACACTCTATCATTGATAATAAATAGAAAAATAGCACTTTTCGACTGCTATGTACGGTAAGAACAGAAACTCTAAAAGGAGTCTGTGATATGATTGATTACAGTCCATTCTGGGATACGCTGAAAAGATCAGATGAATCAACCTACTCTTTGATTCACAAGCACCATATTTCCAGTGCTACCATTGATAAACTACGAAAAAACAAACCCATGAATACTACTACTCTTAATGATCTCTGTCGAATATTTGAATGTCAGATTCAGGATATCTGCATTTATATTCCATCTGATTCAGACCAGCCTTTATAATCCCCTTCTTCTTAGAACTATTTGCTCTTATCATTGCATATTCCTGATTTCTACTCCTTTAGTTCTTCAATATCTTTATAACTGAGATTAGGAATAAAACTCCAAATCTCTGAAGGCTCCATACCCTTTTCCAACATACGTCGAGCAATCGTTCTGGATGATTGTTTTTCAGCCTCTTTAACAGCTTCCTTCTTTGCTTTCTTTATTCGCTCTATCTCTTGCCGTTGTTCTTCCTCCAGTTTCCGTAATGCCTCCTGCTTCTCTTCTTCAAATAACTGTCCTACTTTTGTCATATTAATCCACCTTTTAATCCTTTTTTCACGTCGCCAGTATAAATTAGTATGTAATAGAGCTTTTCTGCTTTTCATTATCATTTTTTTCTGACATTTTCCCTCCTGTATAGTATGGAAACCGCCAGGTATGCAGAGCATTATGTTCTACAACTGTATTATATAAAATCTTCTCCGCTCCTGCAAGACTGTTTTTCATTTTCCATATTTATATTATTAAATTGGATTTGTTTGGTTGAATCATCTATTTTCCATTTTGCAAATAATTTGTCGAACGTTTTTCTTTAACAAACACATAATCTACATTTATAATTCAGAACAAATATTTCTAATCCATTTCTGGATAAATTTCCACTATTTGTGCCTTGGCAGTTAAATACATGGTTTACACTCTTATAATTATCACCTATAATAATTACTATAATTATGAAAGGTGGTGACAATATGGAGGTTAATCAGGATATGAGCGATCAGGAAGTGATATGCTCCCACCACTTAAATCATAGATTTTGAAGTGGGGGCTTCTTGCTCAATGGCTCTATTGAGCCAAGTATCTACAAGCTATCCTCGCGTACCCCGCGATTTTTGCAAGCCCGGATACGGACTTTTTAGTGTGCTGTCATGCACATTCTGCAAAGATTCTTTTTCCCTCATTCATGAGGTTCACTGCTGCATTTACATCACGATCCATTCTGCTTCCACATTCACAGTAATAAATTCTTTCAGATAAAGACAATTCCGCTTTTTTCTTTCCGCATACACTGCATATCTTACTGGATGCGAAATAACGGTTTACTTTGATCAGATATTTTCCGCGTTCCTCCAGTTTATATTCCAGCATAGACAGAAACAGGCCATATCCATTATCATATACACCTTTTCCAAAATGAAGTCCTCCTGCCATCCCTTTCAGATCCAGGTCTTCCACGCATACTGCATCGTAGTTCTTTGCAAGACCTGCACTGAGTTTATGCTGGAAATCTTTTCTCTGATTTCGGATCTTTTCATGGCACAATGCAACCCGTTTCTTCTGTTTTTTATAATTCCGACTGCCTCTCTGGCATCTGGATAGTTTTCTCTGTTCCCGTGCAAGCTTTTTCTCTGTGTTCCGGTAGACCATTGGATATCCGGCTCTTTCACCAGTAGAAAATACACACATCCCATGCATGGCAAAATCAATCCCCAGAAATTTTTCTGCCGGTCTTTTTTCTGCTGTTTGGTTTTCACAGCAAAATAACAGACTGGCAAAATATTTTCCGGATGGTTCCCGGCTGACTGTTACAGATTTCAGTTTCCATTTTTCTGATATCGGACGGTGAAGCTTTGTCCTGATGGCTGTCATCTTAGGCAGTTTCAAATATTTTCCTTCCAGAAAGATATTTCCGTTCACTACATTTGTTGTATAAGATTTTCTTGATGACTTCTTTGATTTGAAGCGTGGAAATCCTGCGGATGGTTCACGAAAGAACTTACGGAAAGCACTTTCCAGATGCATCTGCACATTTGCCAGTGCTAATGAATCCACCTCTTTCAGCCAGGGATATTCTTTCTTATAGCTGGCTGGTGTATTCCTTAACATCTTCTTTTCTTTTTTATAATGTTCTATCTTATCCGCAAGCATACAGTTATAGATAAACCGGCTGCAGCCGATTGTTTTTTCTATTTGCACACGTTGTTCTGCATTTGGATAGATTCTTATTTTTACTGCCCGGTTTATTTTCCTCACCTTATTTTTATATGTTGATAAATGATTTCAATTATTGCCTTTGAACATTTTGTTCTTTTATTATAATACAAACCCGCTACCAGAACAAGTGTTTCTTCGCTTTATTTACAAGATTCTTTTGAGCATTTATGCTCAGATCCACAATTCATCTCACTACCTGAAGAGCTAGGAGAATTCTTGCTAAGCTTTGTTAAAGGCTTTACTTATCGACAAATACACAGATTTACAGCGTATTAAAAGAGCTAATGGTGATACTGTAAATGAAGAATTAGACTATCAGATCAAAGTTGCAACAGCCAAATTATCATCTTTCGGAGTTAATGTAGAAGATTTGACATTGTAAATACCGATCAAGTAACTGTATAACACAAAAGAGTGTAAATCCTGTACTGAATTGTCAGGATCTGCACTCTTTTTATTGTATGTAAAAGGGATCCGATTATATCAGATGGGGGATTGACTCCCACCACTGATACTGATTTGTTGCTCGCCACCTACAGAGGTGGGAATCATCTCACATCTGATATATCTACAGCCCTTTCCTGTATATCTCACTGATCACAGCCTGGGCATGTTCTGATTCTTTTTTCTTTATAAGCTGCTCTCTGTCACTCAAAATTGCAATCATTTCATCCACCACTACCTCAACTGCAGGTGGCTCTGTCATCCTGTACAGATACCCCAGCATGCGCGTTGCTGTGTAATCCGTATTCAGATACTTGTAGGCAATTTCTAAGCATAGTTCCTTCGGATATCCTCTTTCAATCAATGCTCTGTAAAGCTCGTCTGTTCTTTCTGATGCCATATTTATCTCTCCGTGTCAGGCTTCATCGGATGCATCATTCAGTGCGTCATTCGCATCCTCCAGTGCATCCAGTGCCTCTGTCAGAAGATCCAGTTTGTCACTGCTCTCATCTTCTGCTTCATATGCATCAATCACATCCACAAGAGCATCTTTTATTTCTTCCAGAGAATCGATAATTCTTTTCAATCCGGATTCCTTTGAAGAAGCTCCTGTAATATCTACTACCTTGCTCATGCTATTCCTCCTTCTTGGGCGAAAACGTTGTTATCCATATGATACCTGTTTCCACCTCAAAAGTAAAATACTATCTTTTTATTGTGCATAGCAGACTTTACTCCGTATAACTATTTCCATTCTCATCGGTCCAGGTGCCATCGCCGTTATCGGTATAGCCTACTCCATTCGCATCACGATAATAATAATCTCCGTTTGTGGTCTCTTTTACATCGACACTTCCGCTGCTGCCCTGGAGTTCATGCTGTCCCAGCTTCGTTCCCAAATTGTAGTCTTCGTCATTCCAGGTACGATAAGAATTTCCATTGGCATCTGCCCAGTTTCCGTCTCCCTGATAGCTGTATTGGAATCCGTTATCGTCAGAATAAGTTCCATCTCCGTTGTCGTAAAGGACTCTGGATTCCTCATCACCTTCACCTGATGCTACAATCGATGCCACGCCGGAAGGAGTACTGAAGCCACTGGTATATGGCACTCCTGCCGGAAGACTCTCATAATAGGATCCTGACCCATCACTGTCAGAACCACTTTCATTATCTGTCGTTTCACTTTCCTGCCCGTTGTTTTCCACAACAGAATCAGAATTTGTTTCCACACTGATGTTTTCTCCCGAATTTACAGAAGCTTCTGTATCTGTATCCTCTGACACTCCCGTTTCACTCTGTGTCCCTGCTATTTTCTGCATATCTATCATTTCAGAATATGGTGCATGATCCGGTGCATTCTTTTCTTCCGGATCTGTATTTTTTTCCTGACCTGTTCTCTCTGTTCGCACTGAGACTGTATCTGTCCCGGCAGAAACATTAAATACCAGGTTACTGCCCGCAAGAAGCACCGTCACAAGAATTCCCGGCAGGATTCCTCTGCGAAGCTTCCGTATGTTTACCATATACAAAATTCTGTCCTTAAACACCATTCCACTGTCATTGAGACTGGCTGTCACATATGGGATCTGATTATTCATCGCCACTGTACGAAGAAGCAACTGTCTGTATAGCCTGTGGTCTTTTTTGTTTACACGGTTAATCACTGCCGTATCACACAGATTCTCGATATCCTTATCTGCTTCTTTCAGCATGATAAGAAGAAACGGATTAAACCAGTATATTGATGCACAGATTCGAAGAAGCATCTTATACCAGAGATCCCGATGACAATAATGTGTAAGTTCATGGTAAAATACCAGTTTTCGCTCCTCTGCGGAATAACCTGTTGCCGGAAGATACAACTTTGTATGGAAGAGTCCTGCCAGAAGCGGTGTGGTAAGGCCCGCGTTCTGTCTGAGCTCCGGTACTCTGCGCACACTCTTTTTCCGGCATACATCTCTGTACATCTGAATACTCACCGGATCATTGACTGGAAGGCTCATTCTCCTGAGATTTTTCATGGAAATATAATATGCCAGCAGTTCTCCTGCCAGTTTAAGCACTGCCACACTCAGCCAGACCGATGCGAAAATTACAGCAATCGTTTCCAGCCATTTTCCAGCCGTATGCACGACAAACTCTTTTTGTTCCGAAACTTCAGACTGACTTTTCGTATTATTATTCACAGAAGACATTATTTCTATTTTCTGCTGGCTCTCTCCCTGTCTTGCTGCGTAATCCGTTGTCTTCGAATTTTGTTCATTCTGTTGAATACTTCTCTGTACCTTAAAATCCACCAATGTCAGATTCGCCGGAAGGCGTACGGGAATACAAAGGCTTACCGTAATCAACAGCCAGATGAAATACTTCCATCTCGCTGACACTCGCCCTTTAAACAAAATTGCCAACAATCTGACCAGTAAAATAGCAGCTGCGGCAATAATATTCAGTTTCAGAATATGCAGAACAAAAACCTCCATAATTCGCTATTCCTCCCCGTCTTCCAGCTCCTTAAGAAAATCGCTGAGTTCATGAATCTCTTCAGAACTGATTTTTTTCCCCTGATAAAGTGAAGTGACAAATTTTTTTAATGAATTTCCATACAATTTTTCAAGAACACTCTGACTCTCATGTGCCTGATAATCCGACTGCGAAACCAATGGAGTATACAGGTTTAATTTTCCCTGTTTTGTCACTTCCACAAAATTTTTACTCTCCAGTCTGGTCAGCAGCGACAGGATCGTTGTCGATGCAAGTTTTTTCTTTGTATTGATTACTTTTTCAATTTCCGGCCTGGTCATCGGAGGAGTGCCGTTCCAAAGAACAAGCATGATATCCAATTCTGATTCAGGTAATCTCTGATATGTTTTTTTCACTCTTTTCCACCCTCCTGTTTGTTGCTATCAATTCATTTCGGTATAGCTGCTGCCATTTTCATCGCTCCATGTTCCGTCTCCGTTGTCTGTAAATCCGGTGCCATTGTCGTCACGGAAATAATAATCACCATTTGTAGTTTCCGTAACTGTCACTGTATTGCCGTCCGCATCCTGAAGATCATGCTGTTCCAGCGTATGTCCCAGATGATGTGTTTCATCATTCAGAGCTGTATACGTATTTCCATTTTCGTCTGTATAGGTTTCATCCCCGTTATCAGTATATTCCATTCCGTCATCTCCACGATATTCATAAGAATAATCTTTGTGAAGAATATAATTGATTTCAATTGTATTCCCCTCGCTGTCAACTAATGTCATCGGTGAAGTAGTACGGATATCTGAATCATCACTGCTGTCTGATGAACTTGCAGAAGCGTTTTCTTCTGTATCAGAATCAGAGGAATTTGTCTCTCCTCCGGACTTCTGGCTGGAAGTACCGGACTCTGAATTATCAGAATTTCCTGTTCCACTTTCATCAGCCTGTCTGGTAAGAGACGGATTTCCCGGATAAGAAATATACTCTACAAATTTTCTGACATCACCGATATCATCTGCATCTTTTGCATATCCCACCGTCATATACAGACTGTTTCCCTCTGAGTAAACGGTCTGATAGCAGGCTTCATAAGTATCGTTACATTTGGCTATCCCGGTTTTGACATCATCCAGTGAATATTTATAAATATTTACATAATCACTGCCATTTGTATAGCTGGCATAAGTGCCTTCTGTATCTGCTTTTTCCCAGTCAGAACCAGCCGGCGGCTGTGTATAGAAGTCATTATTTCCGGCTGCCAGAACCGTTCCGGCCGAAAAAATTCCAAATGTTGCTACCGTCATAAGTGTCATAAATTTTGTTGTTCTTGTCTTCATAGTGGATTCTCCCTGAGTTTTATTTTCTACATCTGTAGAAGTTATTTATATTCTACATCTGTAGAAAAAGAAAGTCAACCACTAATTCTACATTTGTAGAAATAATGGTTGACCAAACATAACTTCTGTCTTACCAAAAGTATTGCAGAGTTTTACTGCCAGAAATACTATCTTTTTATTTCTTTCATTCTATACTACTATCAATCAAAATGCAGGGTCTTATGGTATTTTGCATACTGGTCGAGAAGATTGCTCCACTTCTGACCTTCCGGTTTGTTTTCGTTGTTGTTGTAATTGTCCGGTCCCTTCAGTTCATCCATGTATTGAGTATAATCCAGAATATAGATGTCAACAGTGGAAAT
>CAKRPO010000014.1 GCA_934378195.1 uncultured Blautia sp. | reverse complement strand
TATGCTTCGGCAGTTTTACCTTCCAGAGAGTTGACAGTAACTATGCCGACTTCATTTTCATATTTCTGGCTGATATCCTCAAGTTTATTTAATAATGCACTGCTCTCTTCTTCGGTCAAAAGACCGGCATCATCCACAAGAAGCGGTTTCTGACGTTCTGCAGGAATTGCGGGAATCTCCGTAGGTACTGCAGCCTCCTCGGCGAAAGTCACTGCAGGAGTTTCAGAATCTGTTTCCGAACTCTCAGAAGCCATTACCGGAAGTACTAGCATAAATATACAGAGAAGAGAAAGCAGGCAGCCCCATATTTTCTTTTTTATCTTCATATTATGTGTTCCTTCCTGCTACATTAAAAATAAACACTTCAGACCGTACAGAACTCCCCAGATCAGGGCGGTGCGAATTCCTACAGATTTCCAGAATTTTGATTTGTCAATCGGAAGATCTCCAACCATTTTTCCGGTCTGACCGTTCATAGCAAATGTGAATTTCTGGCCGTGCCAGGTGGTGTTCAAAAGCCATACGGGATACATGGCATACCAGTAACTGGCATTATGTATCTGTACATTACTGTCTCTAACGGATGCACCACCATTATAACCTCTGACAGTTTTACGGAAAGCTCTCTCAGTACATACGCGAATTCTGTCACGGGCGCGATCTATACGTTCATCTACGTTGACATCATAACGGTCAGCCAGGTAACCTGCCAGATAGGCCTGCTGAAACGGTACCGCTTCCTGGAAATTATATGGTTCTATGGCTTCCATCAGTGTATCATCCATTTTTCTGGAACCATCTGCGGGAACATGATCGAAACTGATGCTTCCTTCGCGATAGACATTATAGATTTCACGCGTTGTATATTCGGTATCACCGGATGTATGAGAGTGGACTTTTTCTGCCTCATATGTAATCTGAGCATCTGCATCTACATCAAACAGCCAAAATGGGATATATACGCCTTTGATCTCGTCCACATGGTTTTCTTTCTTGAATACCTTGGGAAGATATTTTTTACCTTTCAGATGCTTATAATAGTTTGCTTTGGCAGCTTTTTTGTCCAGTTTAAATGGGATGATATAATCTGGCTTCAGATCACCTGAAAACTGACCTTTCATTGTTACTTTATTATTGCAGAACGGACAGGTGGTTGCACCTGTTGTTTCCTCGGCAACGATCTCACTTCCACAGGACTGGCAGCTGTAAATGCGCATGCCGTTCAGTTCATCATTCTGCCACTGACCGGTACTCATTGAGTACCAGTTGTCGTTCGAAATGGATTTTCCGGTCGTCTGTGTATCTTCGGATTTCTGCGTGCGCTGAAAATCTTCGACCGTCATTTCCGTATCGCAATACGGACATTTCATGTGCTGAGATTTAGAATCAAATACCATCGAGGCATTACAGGATGGACACTTATATTCTATTACATCAGACATATTCCGTTTTCCTCCTTCTATTTCAGTAGTATCACGGTTTTGGCGATCCACAGTATTCACAGAAAGCACCTGTGTTTGTGGCACCGCAGGCACATACCCAGGTATCATCAGAAGCCTGCTGCGGGTAGCCCTGGTTCATCATGCTGCCTTGCTGCGGGTAACCCTGGTTCATCATATTGCCCTGCTGCGGGTAGCCTTGGTTCATCATATTGCCCTGCTGCGGATAACCCTGGTTCATCATGCCGCCCTGCTGCGGGTAGCCCTGGTTCATCATGCCGCTCTGTTGTGGGTAACCCTGATTCATCATGCCATTGCTATAAATTGGTGCGGGTGCTGGTGCGCCGGTAAGTGCAGTTATGATCTGACTTGCAAGCTGTTCATAATTCAGCATTTTAGCTCGTTCGTGATCTTTTACAGAGAAGGTATTAAGCTTAAAGTCCATATCATCAAACCAAGGTGTGTTAACGCCAAGTTTTATCTTGTAATCATATGAATAGTTGTATCTTGGTGGCACATAAGATCTGGATTCACCATCCTGATCTTTGTATTCTTCTTCTACTCGCTGTTCATCGATGTCTAAACGACAGGAGGTTATTGCAGACAGAGGTACGATATCCGGATTATCCTGTTCGCTCATATTAAATGCAACGGCAAACATTCCTTTGTTATCGTCGATAAACACATGATATCTGTCTGCAGAAAACTCACGGGTAACACTGAAACTGCGAACAGCATTTTTGTTTTCCTCTCTGTATTCAAGCTGTCTTTTGATATCTTCTACGGTGCTGTGGCGTCTTTCTTCAAACCATGGGGAAAGCTTGCTGGCACAGTTCTTACATAGATTTCCATCATCCAGTTTGCGGTTTCCTAAAAGACCAATTTTTTCGCCGCAGATATCACAGTTCTTTTTATCAAATAATCCCATTATTTAAACCTCCTTCAAAGAGTTAGAGAATATATGTTATTTTTTCTCTAATTTGTCAAAGAATACTTTTACAGTCCAATCCATTGAATCTTCACTATCTTCACTATCTTCTGCGTCTGCAGCTTCTTCTGTTTCTTCTGCATCATCAAGACTGTCAGCAGATGTGAAACATAATTTGCCATCATCAAGAAGATATAATCTCATGGTATCTGTGTCGAATAATGAATAGTCTTCGGCGTCTTCTTCAGTTTTTTCTTCTGTTGATTTTAATACGAGGGCATTTGTGTCCAGATCACCTTCAAGTTCAGTGGTGGTTTCAGTTCCGTTTTCAATTGTTACAAGTGTTGCTTTACCACCATCGATTGTAAGATTAAACTGCATTTCAAAGAGTGTTCCTGTTGGAACCTGCATTCCAAATGCAGACATTATGGAACTGCTCCACTCACCATCAAAATCTTCAAGTTTGGTGTCTGTGAGTGCCTTTCCAGGTTCATAAGGTTTATATTCTTCTTTTTCCTGTCCAAGAGTTACGGTCATTCCATCCATGCTGATAGCAATTTTGCCATCTTCATAGATGCCTTCCATAACTTCATCATCTGATGTTATGATAATGTTATCTCCGTCTATCTTCCATTCAAAATCATCAACGTCTGCTTCTTCTGATTCAGAAGATGTTGTTACTTTACCTTTGCCGTCTTCACTGATTTCCATAGACATTTCCATCATAATCGCACCTGGATGAAATTCATTCATGCCGTCCATGGAAAGACTGTTTGCGTACCATGTACCAACTACATCTTTGTTGTCTAATGCATAAACATTTGTACACACAAGACCAGCCATCATAACTCCTAATGCACCCGCTGTAAAGATTTTCATTTTTTTACTCATACGTAATTCTCCTTTCATCTTTGGAATAATTTGTTGATAGAATCCCATTTTGACTTGTCAGATTTTTCTGCGAATACTATTTGTAATTATTATTATACGGATATATTTTGTATAATCACTAACACTTTTGATAGTGATTGCAGAAAATTAAAAAAACAGGAAAATTGATATAAAAAAGAGGTGATTCCCTGTTGTAGGATATCACCTCAGTTATTTTTGATTATGATTTGCAGCTGTCCGTTGCGGCCATTCTGCTGACTTCCGGATTGCCATCCAGATGCTGCATATTTAAGGTCTTTCTTTTTATTCTTTCCTGCTCGGACTGTTTCAGGATAAAATCTTTGATCTCTTTGGCATTTTTTATGTGCTGTAATTTGAGATCAGGATCAGTAACATCACCTGTGAAGCAGTGGATGGTGCCGATACCAAGGATTCGTTCCATCAGAGTGGTTTCCAGGCGGACATCGATTACCTTGTACATGTAACAGTCATTCTCCACTTTGTTGAGCAAACCGGAATCGATTGATATGAACTCATCAGTTACGGTATAAGTAGTGAAGGTCCATGGCAGACCAAGAAACATAGAACGCTTTTTCTCTTTGTAAGTCATAAGTCAAATCTCCTTTCAACCTTCGCGTGTTTGATATCCTGCAGACATGGTCTATCTTCTGGCAAGTTCACTGGTAATCTCTTCCCAGGTAACACCTTTTTCGACCATCAGCACCATGGCATGATACAGAAAATCTGAAATTTCGTATTTGATTTCTTCTTTGTCAGGATTTTTTGCCGCAATGATTATCTCTGAACACTCTTCCCCGACTTTCTTAAGAATCTTATCAATACCCTTATCAAAAAGATAATTTGTATAAGAACCTTCTTTTGGATGTACCTTGCGGTCTGCAATCACATCATATACATCCTGAAAAACATGAAGCGGGTTTGTATCGTTATATTCTTTCTGAACCAGTGGCTTAAAGAAACAACTGCGACTGCCGGTGTGGCAGGCTGCACCAATCTGATCTACTTTGGCAAGAATCGTATCATTGTCGCAATCCAGTGCAAGTGATTTGACATACTGGAAATGACCAGAAGTGAGGCCTTTGAGCCAGAGTTCCTGACGGCTGCGGCTCCAGTAAGTCATTTTACCAGTTTTCAGCGTATTTTGGAAGGCCGCTTCATTCATATATGCTACCATAAGCACCTGGTCGGTTTTGTAATCCTGAACTACCACGGGAATCAGTCCATCACTGTTGAGCTTAAATTCAGACCAGTTGATGGCACTCTCAAACGTGATAACCGGAATTCCAGAAGCTTTGCAGTCTTCCTTAAAATCAAGAAGCTGGATGTCAAGAGAACTGATATATGCACCGCTTAAAGCTTTGACGGAATCTTTCTTCAGAAGAGCTTTAAGATTGTCAGTTTTACTTTCTTCTGTGTGGAGAATTACTTTCATGTCTGAGCAGGAAGCAATTTCATCTTGCAGGGTGTCCAGTGCAAGGAGTTCATCTGCATATTCTTCAATCAGTTTCTGATTATCAGTAAATTCTTTTATTGATGAGATACTGATAACCATCTTATCCTTGCCGAAACGTTTGGAGACTTCTTCCAGAAGTTTGATATTGTTTTCTTTTGAAAAATTCAGAACGACTCTGGAACATCCGGCATAAAGAAGTTTTTTGACATCTTCTATCCGATTAATATTTCCTGCTACCATAACCGGTATCTCTGCAACCGCACAGATCAGCTTAATGTCAGCAATGGCCTGATCATGCTCCTTGTCTCCAGATGAAAAGTCAAAGACCAGAAGTTCGTCTGCTCCATTATCTCTATAAAAACGTACAAGGTTTTCTATATTTCCATCACCAAAAAGATTGCGCTGACCGAATCCAGTGACTGCTCTTCCTGACTGCAGATACAGGCAGGGTATCAATAATTTATCCGCCATGTGTGTTCCTCCTTATGCAAGACTTCCCTTGGTAGAGAGTACATCTGTAATACGTGGATCATAGGAAACAGCCTGATCGAGAGCTTTGGCAAAGCTTTTGAACATTGCCTCGGCAACATGATGGCTGTTGCCTCCGGTAAGTACTTTGATGTGCAGATTCATGCCACAGGAATAAGAAATCGCATAGAAAAATTCTTTTATCATTTCTGTGGACATATCACCAATCTTTTCAGAAGTAAATTCTGCATCCCAGGAGAAATATGGACGACCGGAAAGATCAATGGCGCAGAGTACAAGTACTTCATCCATTGGGAGAATACAGCTTCCGTAACGACGTATTCCTTTCTTGTCGCCGATGGCTTCTTTGATTGCATTTCCGAGTACAATACCGGTATCTTCAATCGTATGGTGATCATCGACATCCAGATCCCCGTGCACACGTACACAGAGATCAAAAAGCCCGTGTCTGGTAAAACCATCCAGCATATGATTAAAGAATCCGACACCGGTCTCAATATCGGAATAACCTTTTCCGTCCAGAGTCAGTTTGAGCTTGATCTCTGTTTCTTTTGTGTTGCGTTCTACAGATGCTTCTCTTGGCATAATCGTGACCTCCTACTGTTCTTCGTCTTCAAAACGGACAGCAATAGAGTTGGCATGTGCAGTCAGCTGTTCTGAAGTTGCAAACTGTTCAATGTCTTTGTGAATCTTACGCAGAGCTTCTCTTGAATAATATACAATACTGGATTTTTTTACAAAATCATCTACGGAAAGTGCAGAGAAGAATTTGGCAGTTCCGTTGGTCGGAAGGACATGGTTTGGTCCTGCAAAATAATCACCAAGTGGCTCGGAACTGTTTTCACCGATAAAGATTGCACCGGCATTGCGGACTTTCATCATAACTTCAAATGGATTTGCAGTTACGATCTCCATGTGTTCGGAGGCAATGGCATTGGCAGCTTCGATTGCTTCATCCATATCTTCTGCAATCAGGATATAGCCGAAATTATCCAGAGACTTCTGGATGATCTCTTTACGGGAGAGAATTTTAACAAAACCATCTACTTCTTCACTGACTTTAGCTGCAAATTCCCTGCTTGTTGTGATCAGGATGGCAGATGCCAGTTCATCGTGCTCTGCCTGTGAAAGAAGATCGGCTGCAACATATCTCGGGTTTGCAGTTTCATCAGCAAGTACCAGAATTTCACTTGGGCCGGCGATAGAGTCAATGCTGACATAACCATAAACCGCTTTTTTGGCAAGTGCTACGAAGATATTTCCAGGTCCGACGATCTTATCTACCTTTGGAATACTTTCTGTACCATAAGCAAGTGCTCCGATTGCCTGTGCACCACCGACTTTGTAGATCTCATCTGCACCGGCTTCCTTGGCAGCAACCAGAGTGGATGGATTGACTTTGCCGTTTTTTCCCGGAGGAGTTGTCATAACGATCTGGTCTACACCTGCTACTTTGGCAGGAACGATATTCATCAAAACGGAAGAAGGATAAACAGCTTTGCCACCTGGAACATAAACACCGACACGTTCAAGGGCGGTTACTTTCTGACCAAGCATGGTTCCATTAGTCTCGCTTGTGAACCAGCTGTTCTGACGCTGCTTTTCATGATAGCTTCTGATGTTGACCAGGGCTTTGCGAATAACATCGATCAGAGCCGGATCAACTGCCGCATAAGCTTCTTTGATTTCTTCTTCTGTTACCTTGATAGTATCGGCAGTGATCTCTGTTTTGTCAAATTCTTTGGTATATGCAAAAAGAGCGGAATCTCCTTCTGTTTTTACTTTGCTTAGAATCTCGCTAACAGCTGCTTCGAATTTACCATAGTTATTCGGACTGCGTTTCAGGAGATTTTCCAGAATATCTTTTGTGCTTTCTTTTGTAAGTGCTACTGTACGCATGATGTTCATCCCTTCTATTGGTTATTATGGTTATGAATAATTATTTATCGATTACATTTCTGAGATCACAGATCAGATTGCGGATTCTCTCATCTTCCATCTTCATGCTGACCTGGTTTACAACCATTCTTGCAGAAAGTGGGCAGACCTCTTCGAGAACATTCAGACCGTTTTCGCGTAAGGTACTTCCGGTCTCAACAATATCGACGATCACTTCGGAAAGTCCGACGATTGGAGCCAGTTCAATAGAACCGTTCAGTTTGATGATTTCTACGGTCTGATGTTTCTTATTATAGAAATAATCCTTGGCAATGTTCGGATATTTGGTTGCTACACGAATCAGCTGATTATTCTGCAAAAGTTCACGTGCACTTTCTGGTCCACATACGCACATACGACACTTGCCAAAGCCAAGATCCATCACTTCATAAAGCTTGCGTCCTTCTTCCAGGATAATGTCTTTGCCGGTGACACCGATGTCTGCGGCACCGTATTCGACATATGTTGGTACATCGGGACCTTTGGCGAGAAAGAAACGAAGTTTGAGTTCCTCATTGACAAAAATCAGCTTTCGCGTATCTTTATCGCGCATTTCTTCGCAGGTAATTCCAATTTTTTCAAACATATCAAGTGTTTTCTGGGCGAGTCTTCCCTTGGTAAGGGCAACAGTAAGGTATCTCATATCAGCAGTCCTCCTTTTCACAGCGAAGAGCTACAGCAGTTCCCTCTCTTCTCAGTTTCTGAGCTTCCAGAATGGTTTCACGTCGGTTTGCTTCGGTATAAGTCAGGATGACCGGAGCTTTTTTCTTTGGAAGACAGATCTTCTGTCTGGACAGGGCCATGAGAAGATTATCGACTGTGATACCAAATCCGATAGAAGCGGCAGGTTTACCGAAGTGCTTCAGAAGGTTATTATATCGGCCTCCTTTTACGACCGGTTCGCCGGTTCCATAAGTATATGCCTGGAAAATGATGCCGGTATAATACTGAAATTTGCTGAGCATACCGAAATCAAAGCTGATATATTTCTCGTATCCATAGATCTTGAGGATTTCATAAATTTCTTCCAGACGTTCGACTGCTTTGAGTGCGCAGGTATTTTCTGTCAGACTACGGGCTCTCTGAAGAACTTCAGCAGAACCGAACAAATGTGGAAGTTCCAGAAAAGCTTTTTCCAGAGATTCCGGAATATTCTGGCTGTGGACGAGATCTTCTACACCAAAATAATTCTTCTGGGAAATCAGAGAACGAAGATTTTCTTCTTCTTCGAGATCCAGATTGGCATCCTGCAGAAGAGATTTGAAATAATCGACCTGTCCGACACTGACCTGAAATTCTTTTAATCCGGATTTCAGAAGGCATTCTACAGTCATGGCAAGAAGTTCTGCATCTGCTTCAGCAGAATCGTCACCGATACGTTCTACACCCATCTGAGTGGTCTCTTTGAGTCGACCCTGATAGCTGGAATTATTGATAAAAGTGTTTCCTGTATAGGAAAGTGTTACAACCTGCTGTTCTGGATTAAAATAAGTAGCGCAGGCTCTTGATACGGATGGTGTGAAGTCTGGGCGTAATACCAAGGTATTTCCTTCACGGTCAAAAAATTTATACAGATCCTTGGATGGAATCGTACCTACTTCTCTACTGAACACTTCAAAATATTCAAAGGAAGGAGTCTCAATCTCTTCATATCCATAGGAATCAAATACTTTGCGGATTTCCATCTGAAGATGGTGCTTCTGACTGCATTCTCCATTATAAATATCGCGCACACCTTCAGGTGTATGAAAAATTCGCTGCATAATCGTTGCCTCCTTATTACAGGTAAACACTTTAATGTGCTACCATGCTACTATGTAAAAACATAAAAATTATAGTAGAAAAAACAGAAATTGTCAATCCCGCAATTTCAGATCTGTCTGAATTCCGTCCAGATATGGAACGAGAAATCCACTTTTTTTCTGCAGATAATATACAGGATTCAGTTCATCCCGCCGAAAACTCTTGCGTCCTCCTGCTTCCATGCGTTCCCAGAATTTCATCAGATCCCGTAGTGGCAAGTAATAAAACTGATCTGCGTGACTGAATAAGATAAGAAAAAAAGCAATTCCTCCCTGTTGTTCAAAGGCATTCATAAACGCGACCTGATGTGGGTGGATATTGCTTAATGGAAAAGTATCAACATTGCATTCTTTTGCATCAAAGCAGACAGGGATTCCCTGTACAGCACCAATATAGTCTACGGTACTTCGCTGTTCAAAGTAAGCAAGTGTGATATGACGGTTTTCTTTGTCCATACGGACAGGGGTAATCGGCGTTGGGATTTTCTGGATCAGGGCGAGCTTTTTTTCTGCATATTGTTCGTTGGTCCGGTTCACGAGATCCTCCAGGGTAGAACCCCGGAGGCCTCTGCTGTTCCATGTTGCCATAGTTGCTCCTTTAGTTCAGAAGTTTGATGGATGGATAATAACGGATGATAGCTTTGCCGACAATCTCATCAAAGGAAACAAAGGTGTTTTTCCAGAATCGGGAATCTCTGGAATACTCACGGTTATCGCCAAGCATGAAATAACTGTCTTCCGGTACCGTGTACGGACCATAGTTTCCAGTAGGCACTTCTGGTACGAAGCTGTCATCCAGTGGCTCATCAGAACCGTTTATGTATACTTTACCGTCGCGGATCTCTACGGTTTCACCAGGAAGGCCGATCAGACGTTTGATAAATAACTGACTTTCATCATCAGGGAATTTGAAGATGATGATATCGAAACGTTCAGGATCTTTGGTTTTGTGTGAAATATGTTTGCCAAAGAAATCAAAGTTGAGGCCATATGCCATGCGGAAACCGAAAATACGGTCACCGGTCATGATTGTGTTTTCCATGGATTCAGACGGAATTTTTGCATTGATGAGAACGACATTGTTTACGACAAGTACTACGACCACTACAATGATGATCATTTTTACATAATCCCAGATTTCATTCCAGATTTTCATAACTACTCTCCTCTAAATGTTCTTCTTTTAATATATGTTGAAATTTTGCAGGCAAAGAAGCCTCGAAATGTCTTTCGGACAGATTATGCAGTCTGCCGTCAAGAACAGGAAAGGTCAGCCGGTATGCGTGGAGAAGCTGATGTTTCAGACCATAATGATCACGGAAATACCGGTTGAATTCTGAATGACCGTATTTACCATCTCCGGCCAGAGGATGCCCTATGGATGCCAGATGAGCACGAATCTGATGAGTACGTCCGGTGATGAGCCGGACTTTGAGAAGGGTAGCTCTCTCACTATGACAGATTGGTGTATATTGTGTTTCAATTGGCTGAGCATCTTTTTTCTTTGTCTGTGATATCGTTACCTTATTCAGGTTGGTATCTTTGTGCAGATATCCGCGGATCTGTTGTGGGCTGGTAACCTTTCCCTTTACGATGCAGAGGTAATCTTTGTGAACAGTGCGGTCATGAAACAGTGCTGACAGTTCCTGCAGACCCGGAAGAGATTTACCGGCGGCTATGATACCGCTTGTATTCTTGTCCAGACGATTGCATACGGAAGGATGAAAGGTACGGAGTCCTTCTTCTGTCAGGGAATTACTTTCAAGAAGGTAACCGATCACGTATTCTACCATGGAAGATTCTCCAGTGTCATCTGGCTGTGAAAGCATTCCGGCGGGTTTGTTGATCAGAAGGATGTCAGAGTCCTCATAGATGATATCCAGATTCGTGACAGCTCGTGCAGTCTGCTTCTGCTGGCTAAATTTGGAAAAAGTCTCATCGCTGAGAAACAGTTTGATCTGATCTCCTGTGTTGAGCTTTTCGTTTCCGGTTGCTTTTTTGCCATTCAGGGTAATGTTCTTTTTGCGGAGCATTTTGTAAAAAAAGCTTTTAGGTGCGTTCCGGAGAAGCTTGGCAAGATATTTGTCAAAACGCTGTCCGGATTCGTTTTCGGTGATTTGGAATTCTTTCATAAAACTCCTTTACAGGCAAAGTGCAAGAATCGTATGTTTGATCAGTTCGTTTCTGGAAAGTTCCGGATACTTTTCATCCGGGCGGAATCTGATTCCTTCTTCCAGAGATTCTTTATGTGCATTCATGGAATCCAGGCGTTCGAGAAAAGGATCCAGGCGGGTAAAAATCTTGACAGTTGCTTTAAAACTATTACCACGGAGAATTTTCTGGCATTCCTGCTCCATGAAGGAAGCATCGATCTTTGGATCGCTGCTGTACCCGACAACGGTATTTCCACAAATAGCAAATGCGTCAATATTGGCACTTTTTTCGTAGAAGGTCATGTACATTTCGTAGGACATGGTAAGCTCCCCGGCATGTGCATGAATTTTACGATACAGAGATGCGTCCACTGGCTTGGCACGAAAGATCATGATCAGGCTGACCAGAGACTTACAGGCGGGAAGACAACCAACGACAGCTACTACTGTCCAGACGGTCAGTCGTGTATGAAAGTATAAGATTGCTGAGAAAAAAATCAGCAGAGGTACTGCAAATAAAATTCCAGTGATAAGAATGCGACGCTTCTTTTCAGAGGCAAGATATCCAAATTCTCCCTTTCGGGTGGATGTACGTTTTGGTGTTTGGCTCATAAAACGCTCCTTTGGTTATTTCTTAACTTTTTTCTTATGGGTGTTGCGAATCGCTTTCCTGCGGTTTGGCTTGTGAGAGGAACCGGTGTTCTTGCTTTCAGGACTCTTTCCACCTTTACGTTCCGGACGGAGCAGGCATTTGGGGCCGAAACCTACCAGATCCATACGGCCGGCGCGTTGCAGACCTTCCAGGACCAGCTTACGATTTGCAGGATTTTTGTACTGCATCAGTGCACGCTGGATTGCCTTCTCATGTGGATCCCTTGGAATATAGACTGGTTTGCCGTCCAGTGGATTGATGCCTGTATAATACATA
Organism: uncultured Blautia sp.; assembly: GCA_934378195.1. Classification (GTDB taxonomy): domain Bacteria; phylum Bacillota; class Clostridia; order Lachnospirales; family Lachnospiraceae; genus Blautia_A. The sequence goes on along the minus strand of CAKRPO010000014.1, from coordinate 32,749 downwards.
CAGGTAGAAAGCGTGGATGGTGTCGGATAAAAGTCCTGTACCTGCTCCGGGGTAAATCCGAGATCGCGGACATATTCTGCGAGTTTTACCGCATCTTTGATCGTGCATCCCGGGTGAGATGACATAAAGTATGGAACGGCATACTGCTTCTTACCGGTCGCTTCATTGGCTTTGTCATATTCTTGAAGAAATGTCTGATATACCTGATGGGATGGTTTACCCATATAATGAAGCACCTGATCGGAAACATGCTCCGGTGCAACACGAAGCTGGCCACTGATATGGTATTTGACAAGCTCCTGCATAAATACAGGACTCTTGTCTGCAACTACATAGTCAAAACGTACACCGGACCGGACAAAGACCTTCTTGACACCTGGTACCTTGCGGAGTTTACGAAGCAGAGAAATATAATCAGAGTGATCTACCTGAAGATTTCCGCATGGTTTAGGGAAAAGACACTGACGGTTCTGGCAGACACCTTTAGTTAGCTGTTTCTGACAGGATGGTTGTCGGAAATCTGCAGTCGGTCCACCAACATCGTGAATATAGCCTTTAAAGTCTGGATCTTTTGTCATTTTGACAGCTTCCTTCAAAATAGATTCATGACTTCGTGTCTGAAGAATCCTTCCCTGATGGAATGTCAGGGCACAGAAATTGCAGCCGCCAAAGCAGCCTCGATTACTGGTAAGACTGAATTTAATCTCATCCAGAGCCGGAATACCGCCTTTGGCATCATACATAGGATGCCAGGTATCTGCATATGGCAGATCGTAGACATCATCCATCTCCTGCTGCGTTAATGGCTGTGCAGGAGGATTCTGAATGATATAACCTCTGGTGCCATAGCTTTCAGCAAGCGGTCGGGCTGTAAAAGGATCTGTATTGCGGTACTGGATAGCAAAACTGTCTGCGTAAGTACGCTTATTTGATGAAACTTCTTCATAGGAAGGAAGTATGATCGGTTCGTAGGCTCGGGACAGGTCCTTGCATTTGTATACAGTGCCGGGAATATAGGTGATTTCTTCTGCTGGAAGTCCACTTTGCAGTGCCTCTGCAATCTGAATGATCGAATGTTCTCCCATTCCATAAGAAATCAGATCGGCGCCGGAATCCAGAAGAACACTTCGCCTCACTCGGTTATCCCAGTAATCATAATGGGCCAGGCGACGAAGGCTTGCTTCGATACCACCCAGAATGATTGGCGTGTGCTTATATGTCTGGCGGATAAGATTGCTGTACACGACTGTAGGCATATCTGGGCGAAGCCCCATTTCACCACCCGGGGAATACGAATCTTTCTGACGATGCTTCCTGGATACGGTGTAATGATTGACCATGGAGTCCATATTGCCGGCGGTTACAAGAAAACCAAGGCGTGGTTCACCAAAAATCTGAATACTTTCTTTATGTCGCCAGTCGGGCTGTGGGATGATTCCTACACGATAACCGCGGCTTTCAAGGAGACGGCTGATAATGGCAGAACCAAAAGAAGGATGATCCACATAGGCATCTCCTGTCACATAGACAAAATCTACCTGATCCCAGCCTCGCTGCTGCATCTCCTGTTTTGTTACGGGTAAAAAATTCAGCATTTATATACTCCTAAAATGAAACGGACTGAGCACGATAGCCCTCCGCAATAATGTCAAGCTGACGATGAAAACGGGCAAGTTGCTGTAGATCTTTCGTTCGGAATACGCGAAGAAATTCGTCCTGAATCTTTTCAACTTCTCGTTTGTTGGAAATCTTGTACAGATTCTCAATACTGAGTAAAATGTCTTTTACCAGATTGGATTGTGTCTGAGAGGAATTCTGTGCATCCATGATCTCATCACGGACAGAAGACATTTCCTGATCCAGGGCAATGATCGCATCAGCGGCATTGCTCAGACGTTCGGCTACATGTAATGGCATTTCGCCCTTATATTTGTACTGTAGTGAATGCTCGATGGTAGCCCAGAAATTCATGGCCATGGTACGGATCTGAATCTCTGCCTGCAGACGCTTGGGACCATTGATCGTGTCTACGGTATAATAAATGATCAGATGATAACTGCGATAACCGCTCTGCTTGATATGCTTCAGGTAGTTCTTTTCACTTTTGATGGTCATATCACTTCGGCCTCGGATGATAGAGGCTACTGTATCAATATCTTCCTCAAATTGACAGATGATACGGATGCCGGCAATATCTTCAATCTCTTCTTCCATTTTTTCCATTGGGATGTGCTTGCGCTGCATTTTTTCCAGGATACTTGGAAGACTTTTGACACGTCCACTGACCTGTTCAATTGGGGAATACAGGTCATTTTGTTTGTGTTCATCTATAATATGTTCAAACTTGACCATCAGTTCTTTGACGGCAAGTTCATATGGACATAAAATACTTCTCCATAACTGTATTTCCATAAATATCGCTCCTTACCGGATTGTTGCTTTGAAGTTAAGGCCTGAAATACGAAAAGACAAAACTTCTCGTACAGTATAACACAAATTGTACAATTTTTGTTAGTAATATGAACACTTTCTGATTTTTTTTCTGAGACATTGTAAAATCTGATAGGGATTTACACTGATCTCCTGCCCGTCCGGTGTATTGATATAGATTCCAAGATGGAGATGAACCGGAAACATTCCGGAAGTTCCTTCCACCCCGTAACCGGTGTTTCCCATAAATCCAAGGATATCTCCGGCATGTATCGTGTCTCCCGGAGACCACTCTTCTTCATATGAAGAAAGATGCGCATAGTAAAAATAGCCGCCGGAGTCAGAGCGTATCCCAATACGGTATCCACCAAGTGGCAGCCAGCCTTTCTGTTCTATGGTACCATTTGTGATACTGATAATGGGATAATAGCCGGATATGGTGACCGGGCCAAAGAGGTCTGTTCCTTCATGAGGTCGTTTGCCGCCGTAGATACGTATATCCTGCCAGCTGTTTTCAAAGCTGATATCATTAGAGGCAACAGGAAAATACTGCAGGTCTTTCCAGATTGCTTCATAGTGTTTTTTTAGTTGATAGTAGTCGTTCTTTTTGTATCGGAGAAATGCAGTGTTGTCGAGAAAAAGTGTCTGGGGATGAAAATGACTTTTTAACATGGTGGTGGTGAGTATTTCACACCAGTCTGAATCATAAATTTCAGAAGAAGTCAGTTGTTGATAGAGCTTTGGGGAAAGATCCTGCTGGCGAAAATTTTCAGATGTGACGCAGTCATTTTTTAAAAGGGAAACGCTGCTCCTTTCCAGAGTAATGTGAGTCAGGGTACTGTTGAGCAGCAGTAGTAAGGAAAAGATAAAAGCAGATAAGGAAAAATGTGACATAAATGCTCAGCTTTCAAATTGAGAAGTCAGATTATTATATGCAAAAAAGACTCCGCTCATCTGCGAAGTCTTTTGGTATTCTTGAAAAATTTGAGATAAAAACCCGGAGTGTTTCAAGCTTTTAATCAGTCTTTTAATTCTTCAAGAACTTTGACAAGATATTTCCATACACGTTCTGTGGAAGCGATATCCAGGGTCTCTTCAGAAGTATGGATATCTTTCATATCCGGTCCGAGAGATACGCAGTCAAGACCATCAATCTTTTTGTAGAACAAACCGCATTCAAGACCTGCATGGATAGCTACAACTTCTGGTTTCTGACTGTACATTTTTTCGTATACGTCAACCATCTTATCACGCAGTGGAGATTCTTTACGGTATTCCCATGCCGGATAAGCACCCTGAATCTCATATTCCCCGCCAAGGAATTCTGTCAGATACTGAATTTTATCAGACAGAGCATCACGTGCGGCTTCTACAGAACTTCTGACACCGGAACTTGCGAAAAATTCATCTTCAGAAAGTTTTACGATGCCAATGTTAGTAGAAGTTTCTACAAGTCCCTCGATATTTGCACTCATCTTTTGAATACCAAATGGAACTTCCATCAGATAGAACAGAATTTTTTCACGGCTTGTCGGATGAAGCACCTGAACAGTTTTATGACCGTGTTCTGTGATCTGGATAGAAATACCCTTGTCACTTCCATCATATTCTTCGCGAATCCCTTCTTCGACTTGAACGGCATATGACTTTACTGTTTCAATTTCTTCCTTGGATACAAGGATATCACAAACAGCTTCTCGTGTAATAGCATTGTCTTTCTGACCGCCAGTCATAGAGATGATCTCGTAATCAGTCTCTCTTTTAAGGCCATACAGGAAACGTCCCATCAGTACGTTTGCATTTGCACGTTTTTTGTCAATCTCAGCACCGGAATGACCGCCCATCAGACCACAGATTTTTACCTGAAGCATTTCACCTTCAGCGTCTATTCGTGCTACTGGAATATGGCTGACAGCAGAAAGTCCACCGGCACAGCTGATCCAGAGACTTCCCTCTGCTTCGGAATCCATGTTGATCATACGTTTGCCTTTGAGTACACTGCAGTCAAAGCCAACTGCACCAAGGAGACCGATTTCTTCATCGACTGTGATCAGAACTTCCAGAGCCGGATGTGGCAGATCTGTGCTGTCAAGAAGAGCCAGAGCGTAAGCTACAGCAATACCGTCATCACCGCCAAGGGTCGTTCCGTTAGCCGTGACACAGCCATCCTTGACAGAAATGTTGAGACCGTCTTTTTCAAAGTCATGTTCTACATCTGGCCTTTTTTCGCAGACCATATCCATATGCCCCTGCAGAATAACTGTTGGAGCATTTTCATAACCAGGTGTTGCAGGTTTGTAGATGACAACATTGTTCATTTCGTCCTGTACATAGTCAAATCCATGTTCTTTAGCGAAATTTACCAGATAGTCACTGATCTGTTTGGTGTTTCTTGAACCATGAGGGATTTTGCAGATTTCTTCAAAGTAATAAAATACCCGCTTTGGTTCGCAGTTTTCTAATACTCTCATATTGATTTCCTCCATTAATAAATTCTTGTTAAAATACTGTATGTATCGACATATCAGTCTGATATGTGGCATAAAATAAAGAAATATGAAATTCAAAGTTGTGTGTGATGAAAACGTATTATAAAAAAATTTTTTATACAATCTTCAGTATCTCGCAGATTTGTTTCCTGCTGACGTACCCACAGGAGGCGTTGACAGCTGCAAGAGAAGGATTGAGCCTGTGGTTGAATATCCTTTTGCCGACGTTGCTTCCTTTTCTGATTCTGACAGGAATTCTGATTCGCACAGAGATGGCTGGACGAGTGCTGAAACCAACAGAAAAGATATGGAACCGTTTGCTGGGTGTTTCCACAGCAGGTGCCTATGCGGTTTTGATCGGAGCACTCTGCGGCTACCCGATTGGTGCAAAGATAACTTCTGATCTTTATGAAAATCAGCAGATCAGCAGGTCAGAGGCACAATATCTTCTTACATTTACCAATCATGCCAGTCCGGTATTTGTACGTACATATCTATGTCATATATGTCTCAAAGATCAGATATCAACTTATCATATTTTTGGAATATTGTTTCTGTCAGATCTGGCAATTCTGTTATTCTTTCGCTTTGTGGTTTACAGAAACAATGTTAAGCTGCTAAATATCAACGAGAAAAAAAAGACACCCGTCACAAGCTCATCAGGAGCTTTTCTGGATGCCTCCATTATGAATGGGTTTGAAACAATTACCCGACTTGGCGGGTATATTCTTATGTTTTCCATTCTGTCAGCCTGTATCAGCCATTTCTGGAATATGGAAAATATAATCGGATATATAGTATCCGGAATGCTTGAGCTGACAACAGGCCTTTGCCGTCTGCAAAATGCCAGAGTTACTTTTATATGGAAATACGTATTGACACTTTTTATGACGGCTTTTGGCGGACTCTGCATTACATTCCAGACAAGAAGTCTGGTTGTGCGGGAATTGTCTCTCCTTCCCTATATAGCAGCCAAACTTTTGAATGGAGCTGTGGCAGCTTTGATTGCTTTATTCTTCGCCCAGATCGTCTAACAGGTTGTCTTCTTCCGGTGATTCAGCCTCGTCTTCATGATAAGAACCAGTCATGGCAGCTGCCTGTGCTGTCTGAGGAGCAAGTTCCTGACGATTGTGGTTAACAACATCAAGACAACTCTGAAGAGAATCAATAAATCCTTTGTATTTGCCGCCTGCATCTTCCAGAGTCTGATTCAGAACGGAACCGATGTTAGCCATCATGTCATCTGTGTAGGTGATAGCGCTCAGACGAATGCTGTTGGCGTCCTGTGTGGCAGAATCAAGGATTTCCTGAGCCTGTTTGTTGGCTGCATTAATGGTATCGTTAGCCTGAGCATATGCTTTCTGCATAATTTCATGCTGTGTTACAAGCTCCTGAGCTTTGGTCTGTGCATCAGCGATGATTGCATCTGCTTTGGACTGCGCATCTTCAAGAATCGCATCCTTATTGCTGATGATCTTCTGATAACGCTTGATCTCGTCTGGTGTTTTGAGACGAAGTTCTCTTAAAAGTTCCTCGATCTCTTCTTTGTTTACAATAATCTTTGTTGCGGATAATGGCTGAAATTTACAACTTTCTATAAATTCATCAATTTCATCAATAATCTGTTCGATTCTGCTGCTCATAGTATATTCTCCTTGTGTTATTCTTTTTCTTCATGCATTTTGTCACATAATGCCTGTATGATTTCCGGTGGTGCAAAACTGGATAGATCGCCTCCGAAACGGGCAACTTCTTTCATAATGGTGGAGCTGACATAAGCGTACTCCAACGTAGTCGTAAGGAATACAGTATCAACATCCGGAGCCAGGACACGGTTGGTCTGTGCCATCTGAAGCTCATACTCAAAATCTGTAACAGCACGCAAACCACGTACGATTACCTGCGCATGATTCTCCCTGGCGAAATTTACAGAAAGTCCGTCAAATGGTTTGATCACCACATTGGGGATATCCTTTGTTGCCTTTTTCAATATATTAACACGTTCTTCCACAGAAAACAACGGACTTTTTGCAGAATTCTGCAAAACCCCGACTACAACTCTGTCAAAAGAAACGCTGGCACGTCGGATGACATCCAGATGACCATAGGTTGCCGGATCAAAACTTCCCGGATATACTGCTGTTACCATGTGCGTTCTCACTTTCTTTTATACAAAAATATATGTTTGTTTGTCTTGTATTCTTTGGATCGTGCCAATTCATATCCTAAGTCTTCTACATAAGAAAAATCTGTATGAAGATCAGCCTCTGTAACGATCAGTGTATGACTGTCGGCAAGAGAGCTGTCTTTCAGGTATTCAAGGACCTGACGTTCCAAATCTTTGTTATATGGAGGATCCATAAAAATACAGTCAAAAGCATCTTCGCCTTCAAGAGAACGAAGAGCCTGTAAAACATCCATGTTCAGCAGTTTACCATGTTCGGCAAGCTTTGTAAATGAAAGATTCTCCCGAATGCAGGCACAGGCCTTAGGATTCTTTTCTACAAAGACAGCAGATTCTGCACCACGGCTCAATGCTTCAATGCCGATACCGCCACTGCCGCTGAAAAGATCCAGAAAACGGCAATCGGGTATTTCTGGCTGCAGAATATTAAAAAGTGTTTCTTTTATACGATCCGTAGTTGGACGTGTCTCCATGCCAGGTACGGTCTTAAGAGCCAGACGTCTGGCTTTTCCTGCTATAACTCTCATTTCAGATTCAATCTCCAATCCAGGTCACCACGTGCCAGTCCGAGAATCAGAAGTTCGGCTGTCGCAATGTTGGTGGCAACCGGTATATTATACTGGTCACAACGCATAACAATGGCTGTGATATCCGGTTCTTTCGGATCAATCATAACCGGATTATAAAAAAGAATAACCATGTCAAGATCCTGACGCTCTACCATTTCCATGAACTGCTTGTCTCCGCCGATACTTCCTGCAAGAAACTTATGAACATGAAGGTTTGTGGCCTCTTCGATTCGACGACCGGTGGTTCCAGTGGCATAGACCTCATGTTTGGCGAGTATATTCTTGTAGGCGATACAGAAATCTTCTATAAGTACTTTTTTACTGTTGTGTGCAATGATTCCTAAATTCATCGTTCATCTCTCCATTTTCACCAATACATTACTGGTTTTTTTGTTATAATACAGCTATTCTCATATATTATAACAAGTCAACAAAAAATTGGCAATTAATTATTGTAAACTTATACAAAATTCATAGAAAATTAATATTTTATATAAGTTTATCTTATTTTTAGAAAAAAGTAAACCATTGTACGTATAAAAAAACAGTGTTGTTTTATTCCTGCGTACAGTTACAAAACAACACTGCCTGATTCAGAACCGGATTAGAGACCGGTCAGATCGTATGCCAGAAATGAATCAGTACTGTTCATTCTGGGAATTGCCGGACATCTGTCTTTCCTGCTGTTCGATCATTTTTTTGACCATATATCCCCCAACACTTCCGTTCTGTTTGGAAGTCAGGTTTCCATTGTAACCATCGGAAAGCGGAACGCCCAGTTCATTTGCAACTTCGAATTTAAAACGATCAAGGGCTCCTTTAGCTTCAGGTACGACTGCTCTGTTAGAAGAACTATTTTTTGTCATGATAATTTCCTCCTTGGTTTTCGTTTAATTTAGATGTTACAGTGCTAGTATATGGATTCATAAAAGAAATACACTGGAACATTCTGCACGAAATGGAAGAAACTAAAGTAATCATAAAATATGTTTCAGATTAAAAGATGTTCAGATCAGACTTCTTTTCCATCTCCGGTCGTAAAATAATCTTTTACGAGTTTTATGACTACACCAGACAGAAGGAATACAGCGATAAGGTTTGGAATCGCCATCAGTCCGTTGAACGTTTCTGCAATATTCCATAAGAGACCAAGATCAACAGTTGCACCAAGGATTGCTACCATGGAATACAGAACCATGAATGGTTTAGTTGTTTTGGAACTGCTGAACAGGAATTCGCAGCATCTTGCACCGTAAAGTCCCCATCCAATGATCGTAGAAAATGCAAAACAGCACATTGCCACAGCTGTAAAAATAGAAACCCAGCTTCCATATGTAGAAGTAAAACCGAGGATAGTAAGCTCTGCTCCTGCTGCACTTCCATAAGAAACAGGTACACCACTGCAAAGAATAACCAGTGCGGTAAGGGTACAGATGACGATTGTATCCGTAAAAACTTCAAAGATACCGAAGAATCCCTGTTTGACTGGTTTGCGGGTGTCCGCGCATGCATGTGCGATCGAACCGGTACCAAGACCTGCTTCATTTGAAAAGATACCTCTAGATACACCTTTTTTCATGCTCATGAAAAAGCTTCCTACTGCGCCACCTGTGACGGAGGCCGGTGTAAATGCACCCTTGAATATAGAAGAAAATACATAAGGGATGCGATTGATATTGAGGAAAACAACACCCAAGGCCAGAATGATATAAAAAACAGCCATAAATGGAACGAGTTTCTCAGTAACTTGTCCGATTCGTTTGATTCCACCAAGAAGGACCAGAGCCACAAGTGCGGCAATGATGATTCCTATGATCAGGTTGGCAGTTGAAACGCCATTCGAAGAAATTATGTTATAATTGAGCAAAGCTGAATCAACAGCAGCCGTGATTGTATTTACCTGTGTAGCATTTCCGGTTCCAAATACAGTGAGGACACCGAATGCGGAAAAAAGATAGGCAAGCCAGTGCCAGTGTTTTTTGAGACCATTTTTTATATAATACATAGGTCCGCCAACAAGTTCACCGTTTTCGTTTGTTTCACGGAAATGTACGGCCAGAGTTACTTCTGAGAATTTGGTGCACATACCGAGAAGTGCAGAAAACCACATCCAGAATACTGCTCCAGGACCTCCAATGGCGATAGCACCTGCAACACCGGCGATATTGCCTGTTCCGACAGTGGCGGCCAGTGCGGTACAGACGGCCTGAAAAGGAGTCATACTTCCGTCGGATGCTTCACGCTTGCGGAGCATACGGCCAACAGTTGTTTTCATGGCGTATGGAAACTTTCTTATCTGAAGAAATCCTGTACGGATACTGAGATAAAGTCCTACGCCGATGATGCAGATCATTGCCGGAACACCCCAGATGAAATTGTTTACAGCAGTGTTGATTGATTCGATAACAGACAACATTTCATTTTGTTCCTCTCTATTTATTTGACTGTTTTGTAAAAAACAAATATCGTGCTAAAACAGACAGATTCTCTTTATAATAGCACGAAATCATTAAAAAGTACAGAAAATGATATAAAACAGTCAATTCATAACAAAATCATGTGATGGTTCCACGCAACAAAAAATCAGATGACCGTTTGAGCCATCTGATTTTGTATGTCTGCAGAATGAAATTAATTAATAAGATTATAATTCGATAAATCCTGTAATATCACCATTGATAACGTAATGTGCACCATTATCTTCTGGTTTGATATATACTTTCAGATCAACAAGATCTGCTTCTTTTTTGCCCATTTCTTCTGTCCAGATTTTCTTGATGTTTTCTACGATGTCTTTTGCATAGACTTCTTTACCAAGCCACTGTACATATACTTCTGTATTTAAAGAAACAGCTTTTTTGGAAGTGCTTTTTCTTACAGTTGATCTCTTTGCAGCAGTTTTCTTAACAGTTGCGGCTTTTTCTGTTACCTTTTTTGCGACTGTTTTTTTTGCAGGAGCCTCTTTTTCGATAGCTGGTTTCGCAGTGGATGTCTTGAGTTCTGCTTTTTTGGTAGTTGTTCTTGTAGCCATAATAGCCTCCTTACAAGGTAAATATAATTGATACGGTACTAGAATACTACGTTTTTTTACAATTTGCAATGTTTTTCTCCTCAGCAACCGATTTCGTCCAGGGTGTTATGGAGTAAAAAAGTAGTTATCTCAAAGACCTAGACTGCCGGAGGCGTTTTCCTGACGTTTCAGAAGCTGTTGCCGGAGGGAGTAATGCTGACTTAGTGACAGGTCCGGATCGAGAGCAAGAATCTCAGCAGCAGCCTCGCTGGCTGATTTAAGGATTGCGGAGTCGTTGTAAATATCTCCGATTCGAAATTCCATGTCTCCGCTCTGACGGATGCCAAAAAGATCTCCAGGTCCACGAAGTTTCAGATCTTCACCTGCAATATAAAATCCATCATTGGATTTATTGAGAATTTCCAGACGCTTTGAGATAGCCTCTTCGTCAGATCCCTGTATGAAGATACAGTAAGACTGATACTCTCCTCTTCCGACACGTCCGCGTAGCTGATGAAGCTGTGCCAGACCGAAACGCTCGGCATTTTCGACCATCATTACAGTTGCATTTGGAACATTGACGCCAACTTCTACAACAGTAGTAGATACGAGAACCTGAATTTCATTTGCAGCAAATTTTTCCATGATCGCATTTTTTTCTTTGGGTTTCATTTTGCCGTGAAGGAACGATACATTGATATTGGATGGAAAGATTCCCTTCAGCTTCTTGGTATAATCCAGTACATTTTCAGCATCAAGTCCTTCACTCTCTTCCACCATTGGACAAATGATATATGCCTGTCTTCCTTCCTGTATCTGATGCTGGATAAAAGAGTAAGCCCTGGGACGATAGGATGTATTGACGACACAGTTTTTGATTGGAAGACGTCGGGCAGGAAGTTCATCAATAGCGGAAATATCCAGATCGCCATACAGGATGATCGCCAGTGTACGTGGAATTGGCGTGGCACTCATTACAAGAACATTTGGTGGGTTGCCGCGGTTGGCAAGAGATTCTCTCTGTTTGACACCAAAACGGTGCTGTTCATCTGTAACGACCAGGGCAAGATTGTGATATTCGACTTTTTCCTGTATCAATGCATGGGTGCCGATAATGATCTGAGCTTCACCAGAAGCAATCTGCTGATAAATCTCTCGTTTTTCTTTGGCAGTATTGGAACCGGTCAGCAAGACCACCTGAAAATGAAGATCCTGTTCTTCCTGAAGTTTCAGAAAACCTTCATAATGCTGTCTTGCAAGGACTTCTGTCGGGGCCATAAGAGCTGACTGATAGCCGTTTTCACAGGTCAGGATCATAGCGAGAAAGGCAATGATCGTTTTGCCGCTTCCAACATCTCCCTGTACAAGACGAGACATCAGAGCCTGCCCGGACATGTCTCGTTCAATCTCATGCCAGGTATTCAGCTGCGCTCCAGTCAGAGAATATGGAAGGTTTTCGATGATCTGTTCGGTTGTCCAGGTCTTTTTGATCGGAAAATGGTTGGGTGTCTCTTCACTTTTTTCTTTCAGCATCTGAACGGAAAGAATAAAAAGAAGAAATTCATCAAAAACCAGTCTTTTACGTGATAAAAGTAGTTCATTCATATTCTTTGGAAAATGAATGGTACGTAATGCATAATTGATATCTGCCAGCTGATAGCGCTCGCGAATTTTGTCTGGAAGAAATTCATTGTACATAGGAAGCGTTTTCAGTAATTGGTGAATCATTTTGGTGACTGTTTTATTAGAGAGTCCGCCAGTCAGTCCATATACGGGCTGCAGACTGTGCAGGATCTCTTCGTAAGCAGCAGGGGTAAAAACCTCCGGATGTTCGATTTCAAGACGGGATTGTTTGCGGACAACACGTCCACGAAAAACAAACTGGCTGCCTTTTTTCAGGACAGTCCTCAAATATGGCATATTGAACCAGATGAGGGGAAGTTTACCGGAAGAATCACATACAGTCGCAGTAATGATCTGCCTGCCTTTTGCAGAAGTAACATAAACGCCGGAACACACCGCAGCGGAGACGGATTTTACCGTCCCCTCTTCCAAATCTGCGATATCTACCGGCGCTTCAAATGCGTCATAATTTCTGGGATAATAGTGAAGGAGATCTTCTGTGTCATAAACACCAAGCTTGTAAAAGAGCTTTTCTGTTTTTTCTCCGACACCTTTTAGTGTTCGTAAACTGTCTCCCATTTGTTTACTCTACGGATATAATATAATAGTAGATTGGCTGTCCACCGTTGTTGACTTCTACTTCACAGTCCGGATACTTTTCTTCAAGTGTGGCTGCAAGCGCTTCTGCCTTTTCTTCGGAGGCATCAGAACCATAATAGATACTGATCACTTCTGCATCATCAGTCATCATGGCGTCTACGGTAGCAACTGCAACATTTTCTTTGCCGCTGCCTACTGCAAGGATACCCTTGTCGCCAATTCCCATGATATCACCTTCGTGAATCTCTTTGTCTTCAATACGGGTATCACGTACTGCGTATGTGATCTGTCCGGTGTGTACACGGGAAATAGCATCTGTCATTTCTTCTGTGTTTTCTTCATCGGTCTTCTCTGGAACAAAGCTGATCAGAGCAGTTACTCCCTGTGGAATTGTTTTGGTCGGAATAACGATAATCTTTTTGTCTTCGGTAAGATCACGAGCCTGGTTGGCTGCAAGGATGATATTCTTGTTATTAGGAAGAATATAAATAGTTTTTGCATTGACTTTATCAATAGCAGTCAACATATCTTCTGTACTCGGGTTCATAGTCTGTCCACCTTCAATCAGGTAGTCAACCCCCAGTTCCTGGAAGATATCTGTAAGACCTGCTCCGGCAGACACAGCGATAAAACCTGTTTCCTTTGGCGGAGTCTGAGCTTTCTCTTCTTCCTGCTGCTTTGCAAGCTTCTCGGCATCCTTGATCAGTTTTTCCTGATGTTCTTCACGCATATTATCAATTTTCATACGGGAAAGAGCACCGTAGGTGAGTGCGCGCTCAATTGCCTGACCCGGATGATTGGTGTGCACATGTACTTTCACGATCTCATCATCTGCAACAAGAACGATAGAATCGCCGATGGAGGTAAGGAAATCTTTGAAAGAATGCTCTTCTTCAATCGGCATCGGTTTGTTCAGAAGAATGATGAACTCTGTACAGTATCCGAATTTGATGTCTGCTTCTGCCTGTGGAGAAATCCTGGTAACTGCAGCGCCTGCCGGTTTCTCGAATTCGGAGTAATCGACTTCTTTGCCAAGGAAACCATCGATCGCACCTCGAAGGACTTCAAGAAGACCCTGACCGCCGGAATCAACAACACCTGCTTCTTTTAATACAGGAAGCATTTCCGGTGTACGGGAAAGGGTATATTCTGCATGATCGAACACTTCCTTGAAAAATGGTTCCAGCTCTTCTGCCTCCGAAGCAATCTCAGCAGCTTTGAGAGCGGCTTCTTTTGCTACAGTAAGGATGGTTCCTTCTTTTGGCTTCATAACAGCTTTATATGCGGTTTCCACTGCACGTTCCATAGCTGCGGCAATTGCAAGAGCATCCAGTTCGTTGGATTTCTTGACACTCTTGGTAAATCCGCGAAGAAGCTGGGAAAGGATAACGCCGGAGTTTCCGCGGGCACCGCGAAGAGAACCGGAAGAAATAGCCCTGGCCAGTGTCTCCATATCAGGATCTGTCAGCGCACTTACCTCTGCAGCGGCAGACATGATCGTCATTGTCATATTTGTACCAGTATCTCCGTCTGGGACCGGAAATACATTTAATTCATTGATCCATTCTTTTTTGGCTTCCAGGTTCTTGGCACCGGCCAGAAACATTCTGGAAAGTACTTTGGCATCTATGGTTTTTATGTTCACCACAAGTTCCTCCTCTGATATTTAATCAATGGCGCGTACGCCTTCCACATAGATGTTGATTTTTTCAATTTCCATACCGGTGAAATCTTCAACTTTATATTTGACATTGCTGACAAGATTGTCGGCAATTGTACTGATATTAACTCCGTATGCAACGATTACATGAAAGTTCAGACGAATCTTATTGTCCTCGGTGATCGTAACACTGATGCCGTGTTTCAGGCTGTCCTTGCGAAGAAGTTTGACCAGACCGTCTTTCATACTGACAGCAGCCATTCCAACAATACCGAAACATTCTACAGCAACACTTCCTGCATAGGTGGCAATTACGTCTGTATCAATGACGATTTGTCCTAATCCGGAATCTATACGTCCATTCATATAGGTACCTCCAATTTTTTAGTATGGATGTATTATAACCTTTTTTTTACGAAAAAGGAATATTATTTTTAGAATTTCTGTTTTTTTACTTGCAAAAGGTAAATTCATCTGTTAAAATAAGACCTGTTGAAAAAAAGCGTCAAGGAGGTGCTATCATGGCTAAATGCGCAGTTTGTGAAAAAGGTGCTTATTTCGGAAATAATGTAAGTCATTCACATAGAAGATCTAATAAAATGTGGAAATCTAACGTAAAATCCGTTAGAGTTAAGACCGCTACTGGCGGTGCACAGAAGATGTATGTATGTACTTCTTGTCTGAGATCCGGAAAAGTAGAAAGAGCATAATCATTCATTAAAATGAACGAATAAGAAAAGGCACGGGATTGTCCCGTGCCTTTGTTCGTGTTATTAATCCTGTTTCAGACAATTCTGTTTATCTGCAGAACATATGATATCCACACAACAGGCAAAGGCCGGCTGAGATGATAAGAATTACATTTTCCGCAACCAGCATGCCGATGATCATTCCGATACCAATGCAGAACAGAATCAGCCCCAACAGTCTTCCCATATCCGACCTCTGTCTTTGGAAGTTATATTATTATATGCAAAAAGGACTTTCGTGAATACTGAAAGTCCTTTTGTAATCTTATTGTAATCTTACATATGATGGAATTACTTTTCTGCTTATTCTGCAGTTTCTTCGTTGGAAGAAGTATCTTTACCAAAACCTGATGAGAAACGGTCAACAAAATCCGGCACCATATCAAGAACTTTGGTAAGACCATCCTGGTTTTTGATGTTTACCAGTTTGGTGGAACCATTCTGGATAACAAGAACAGCACTTGGTGTCAGTTTGCCTGTCATACCACCACCGCCATTACTCTTTTTGTCGCCTTCAAATGCTCCTGCACCAACGCCAAAGGATACATCTACAAGAGGAAGAATGATCGTATCTCCTACATGGATTGCTTCTCCTACAACTGTTTTGGCAGAAATAAAGGCATCCAGTCCTTTAAAAAGAGAGTTTACAGTATCTTTGAAATTATTTTCGCCTGACATAATCAGTCCTCCTTATGTTTCCATCGTCTTATGACGTATTTGATATTTTTGTTAAAATATAATTCGACAGCAGTTTTTAATAAAACGATGCCGTAAATCCGTCCTTTCAGTTGAACATTACCTCGCAGGACATTTCGATCTTCAAATAGAGGTGTTACAGTGATGCAGTTTTTGTGAAGTGGTATAGTCATTCCAAGAACAGCAAGTACAGCACCGGTTACAGAAGGATCTGTACTTCCAAAAATAAGTCTGCCCTGTATTCTGGTTGGAAATACATGACGAAGCAGACGAAAAAGTCTGTTTTTTACAAGGGTAAATGCAGCTTTTGTACGAGGATGCTCCATAAACTTCTGATATGACTCTATTTTACCACAGATATTCTGGATTGTTAAAGTAAAATTTTCTATAGAAGAAGGAATCTGGCATATTTTCTGCCATAACCGGTTAATCCTGTTCCACAGTGACCGTAAGATACTTCCGAGCCTGTAGAAGAAATTACCAATCTTTTTTCGGGCATATTCGAGATCTTTTTCTCTTTCTGACATGGTGGAATCTTCTTCGCTGGAGCAAGGAGATTCCGCTGTGGCTTCAGATTTGTCTGGTACTGATATGGTTGAAAGCTCTGTATTTACTGAAGTGGTACTATTTTCTTTGTTGTCTGTCAGTAAAATGCTCTCTTTTCCGGAAAGTGAGTTATCTTTGGTATCTGCATGGGAATCGTGCGTATCTTTTACTTCTGGTTCGGCGGAATTGTGTCGGGAACGGAGCTTCTGAATCACTTTCAGAAGTGGAATTCCGAATAAACGAAAATCAAAAACAGGAGATCCTTCCTTATATTGCATATGAAAAGAAATAGCACCGAAGAGCCAGCTGACACGAGCTTTGGCAGATATTTTGCGGAAAGAATCCGTTTCTTTGACAGTCGAAGCCCGATATCTGACCGGACAGAACAAAATGAGTATAACCGCCAGTAATATGAGTCCAAGGAGTATTCCAAGAAGAATCAATATAAATTTAAGTAATATCCATAGAATATGTAGCATATAGTCACCTGTTCTTCCAATATTCTTTTATATTGAGCTCTCCGGTTTCTTCGTAAACAGTCTGAACCATTTTGGTGATCAGATCCAGAGCCTCTTCTTTGCCCCTGGCAATTCCTACGATCTCAGGACAGATACGTGCGGCTGTTTCCTGAACAAGTGTCAAAGCGGGCAATATTTCCAGAAGATTGTGTGGATTTTCTGATAGAGTGATCAGATAGATCCCGGGTACTGGCTTTCCCTGCATAAGCTTTGTACGTATGCGAGGAAGGTTTTTGACGTTTGCGCCCCTGTAGTAGTTCTTATGCCATTTCAGCATCTGTTTCACTGCTCCTTTAGTTGAAAATCGATAAAACTATGATGGTTCTGTAGTTTAGGATTTCCTGTTTTTGAGAATTTAAACAGGGCCGCGTAAAATACGCAGCCCTGTTATGGATACATTTTATGCAGAGCCTATTCTCTGCGATGTTTCCCCCAGAGTCCCTGACTCCGCATTTCCAGATATTCCTGATATGCTTTTTCTACAATCTGTTTCTCATTGGAGAAACGGAGAAGATGATAGATTTCATGAAATTTGTAATAACCGGAATCTACGAAAAATTCTTCTCTCTGAGGTCTGCTATGATAATTATCAGCCGTCATCAGATACCAGTGTACTTCTTTTGTAACGATATCCTCAGGTACCGTAAAATTATAATGGCTCTTGCCAATATATTTCACTACGGAAGCTTTGACTCCTGCTTCTTCATGCACCTCGCGCAGGGCAGTCTGAATATGTGTCTCACCCTGCTCTACGGTTCCCTTCGGCAGCACCCAGCCTTCATAACGATTTCTGTAAGACTTGTACAGTGCCAGTATTTTACCACGATAAATTACCACACCGCCACAGCTCGTTGCTTCTATCATTTTGCAATTTCCTCCTGTAATGCGTGTGAGTTTTATATCTCGAACTGTTTATAGTATAACTCTTTTTGAGTTAACTGGCAACCATAACTTCTGAAAGATGGCCGGGCTTAGTGTTACTGTTCACTCCGTTCACAGCAACGGCTTAGTCAAAGTAATACGCATCAAATAAATCTGCTGCAATCGGTACAGCTGCTTCGCTTCCGGTACCGCCGCCCTCTACAATGATCGCAACAACAAGGTCAGGATCATCGACATTGGAGTAACCGATAAACCAGGAATGACTGGAACCATTTTCATCGTATTCTGCGGATCCTGTCTTGCCGGCAACAGTATATCCACGGCCATTCAATGCCGTTGCTGTTCCGTTCTGAACAACACCCTCCATCAGTTTTCCAAGCAGAGCTGCCTCATTGCTGGTCATTAAACGTTTATAATTTGCAGGCTCGGTTGTACTGACAGTATCTCCTCCTGCATTTGTAACTTTATCGATAAGATATGGCTTCATCAGTATGCCGTCATTGGCAATGGCACTGGTGATCAAAGCCATATGCATAGGGGACACCAGAGTATTTCCCTGACCGATCGCGGTCTGCATGATAAGCGGGATTCCAGAACTTCCATTCAGGGTAAAGGAACTTTTGCGATATGAAGTCAGTGGAAGCTTCTGGTTAAAAAGGAGATCTTCACTTGTTTTGAGCAAAGATGCACCTCCAAGTTCTGTGCCAATCTCAGCAAATGCACAGTTACAGGAATTGGCAAATGCAGTGTAGAAATCTTCGGTACCGTGTACCTTGCCATTATAGCATTGAATGGTATGATCTTCTTTTGTGATGCTTCCCTGGCAGTCAAAAGAAAAACCATTAAAACTTCTCTTTGTTCGGAAATAATCCAGAGCTGTAACAACTTTAAAAGTAGATCCTGGTGGATACTGTCCCATGGTAGCACGGTTCAGAAGACTACTGTTGTTTTCATCATTTACAAGGGTATCCCAGTTCTGGGAAATCGTATTCGGATCAAAATCCGGTTTGCTGACCATTGCAAGAATCTTCCCGGTGGATGGGTCCAGGGCGACAACAGCTCCTCGGCGATCTCCGAGGGAATTGTATGCGGTGGTCTGCAGATCAGCATTTAATGTGGATACAACGGTATCTCCGGTATTCTTTGTTCCCATGAACTCATTACGAATCTGGTTGAGAAAGAATTCGTGAGAAGATAAAAGCTGAAAATTGGCCTCTGATTCAAGCCCACTCTTGCCGTTGGAATCGTATCCAACAACATGTGCAAAAATATTGCCATATGGGTAAGAGCGCTCCTCCGTACCATCTTCGGATACGTTAGTCTGTGCAAGCATTTCACCATCTGCTGACATAATATTTCCGCGGACAACACGGTCAGAAAATGTGTCCTGACGTGTATTGTAGGGACTGTTGATGAAATCATCACTTTTTATTGTGTTAAAATAGATCAGATAACCAATCAGACCCATAAAAATAATTATGAAAAAGAATGTAACTCCGGTGTAGCCCTTGTTTTGCCTGCGTCTCTTTTTAGATCTGACGCGTTCTGTTGAAGGTCTCTCCTGCTCGGAGTCTCTGTATTGCTTCCTGTTTTCGTTTCTCAAATTCCTCGTCCTCGTCTTCTCTTAAAATATAAAGTCCCTGAATGATCGCAAGCATCAAAATCGTGCACAAAAGAGAACTTCCACCGTAACTTACAAGAGGAAGTGTCACACCGGTCATAGGGATGAATTTGGTAGCACCACCAATAGTAAGGAATACCTGGAAGGCATATTCTACACCAAGACCCAGTGCAATCAGCTTGTAAAATGGATTGATAATGCGTAGAGCGATATTTACGATCATAAGGAAAAAGCTCATACATACAAGAATCAGACAGATGGCAAAGATGCCTCCTAATTCTTCGCATATCGCACTGAAGATGAAATCATTCTTGACGACAGGAATAGATTCTGGAGAACCCTGATATAATCCCATACCGAACCATCCACCGGTGCCGATTGCAAAAAGTGACTGTACAATCTGATAGCCTTCGTTTTGGTAAACTGCCATAGGGTCTTTCCATGCACTGACTCGCTGACGGACATGTCCAAACAGGTGATAGGCAACAACTGCTGCTGCCGATCCTCCGCCGATTCCAAGTGCAAGATAACCGACATTTCTGGTTGCCACATACACCATAACAAGATAAGCAACAAAAAAGATCACGGCACTTCCAAGGTCTTTGGAAAGAACCAGGATTCCGACATGCAGTCCAGCAACAACGGTAACCTGAATGATTGCTTTAAAGCTGGTATCTCTGGAAAGAAACGATGCCATAAAGAACACAAACGTAATCTTGATCGCTTCAGATGGCTGCACCCCAAGCAAAGAAAGCTTGGCACCATAACTGGTTCTTGCCAGGGTAAAGACCGCAGCAAGAAGAATGATACCAATTCCGGCGTATATCCATGTAAGTTTGCGGAGAAATCGCATTTTTCGAATCATCACAGGGATGACCAGTGCAATGGCAGAAGCACCTGCTGCGACTAACAACTGCTTCCGGGCGGCTGAGATATCCAGTCGGCAGAGCATAATAAAGCCTACACTTAGCAGCATGCACATGTTATTCAGAAGCAAAATAGATGCTTTCTTATAAAATAAACGGTACAAAATCTGTATGGCAGCAAAAAACAACAGCATTTCAGCATAAAACTCTACGATCTTAAAATTGAATGTTTTAAGATAGAGAACAAGAAATGCAGTAAAATCAATGAAAAAGATCAGCAACAGCTGCTGCCGGAGAAGTTCGTTACGTTCTTCTTCGTCTGGCTGCCTTACCGTATAGAAACAGTGAAAGGTATATACGATCATCAATGTCAGGATGATGTATTTGGATAATTCAACAATTACATTAATCATATGCCTTTACTCGGCTCCTCTTTTAAAATGTCCTTTGGTGTAGTCTCGGGCGGCAGGTACTTTGTCATGTAAATATGCATTCAGAAATTCCTGCAGGATCACGGTAGATTCTTCGGGCGATTCTGTCGTGAAATTCAGACGCAGATGACTGACACCAAGATTTCGGACTTTGTTGGATTCTTTCAGAAGTCCGAAGGGAATGCTGTTATAGAGAATATTATAACAGTACTTTTCTTTTTCTGTAGTTCCTGTTTTCCATGGATGGCAGATGCAACAACAGGAAAATTGTTTGTCGTAGCGATCTTTCAGAATCATTATAGCCTCGGAACAGTCACATTTGTATGTGTTTTTTCTTACACATTGAGCAGAAAGCATTAAAGGAATATTTCCATAAATAATCATTTCGCTGTTGAAATTATTTCGGTGTGCGATTTCTTTTTCATTCAGTTCATAGGGAACGGTATTTCGAAGAACGTTTTCTTTCTGCCAGAAAGAAATGGATTCATTGTTCCAGGTATATATGGATGCATCCAGAATACAGTATTTCTGCCAGTCATATTCACAAAGCATTTTATAACTTTCGAGATTTCTTACAAGGAATCCCTTCATACCATTCGTGAGCCATTGACGACAGGTTTCAAAGAATCCTTTGGGTGCAGTTCCTCGGGTGATATATGGCAGGGACAGGTAGAGTTCTTTTTGTTTCTGCATTCCCCTGTCCATGAATGTCTGCATTGTATCATAATAAAGATACATGCCGGAAATTTCAGGATTTTTATACAAATGCAGTGCCTGTTCTGTGGTCTCGCAGGATACAAGAATCTGAGGAACTTTATCAGAAACTGTCTGTGAAGCATTGGATGCAAACACAGGTGTATCAGATGCAGAGCGCCTGTAGGGGCTGCATAATTCCTGTGTTAACTGTGAAATGGCTTCACGTCTGAGTTCATTCAGTACTTTGACAGGAATAAAAATATGCTCTCCCATCTGTATATCTAGATCACCCCATTCGAATTCTGTATTTCCGAGCCTGTCTATCTGTTTGCGGATACGTTCTTCGGACATTGGCTGTTCTTTGGCAAACTGTACTTCTCCTGAAGAAACGGTTGCATGTATATCCTGACAGGAGACATCAAAAAAAGCAGGGCTTTCCGGATAAAGAATCAGCGAACCGGAAATCTTTTCTTTTTTGTGTGGCAGATTTTCAGGTATCCCATTTGTCTTTTTGTTATTTGTAAAAGCCATCATGGAAGGTCCGTTATGCTGCTTGTAATAACCTTGACAGGAACCACCACGACTGAAGATATCCAGAAGATACTGACGGTCTCGGTTACTGACTTCGTAAGGTCTGTCGCTGTTAAGAAGTATATCCAGATATTTGCGATACATTCCAGTGACAGCTGCCGTGTATCCAGGCTGCTTCATACGACCCTCAATCTTAAGGGAAGTAACACCCGCTCCTATGATTTCCGGAAGGATATCCAATGTACACATATCTTTCAGACTGAGCGGACAAAAATCCTGCTTTGATGAATAACTGCTGTTCTGTTGTCGTACCTGATAAGAAAGACGGCATGGTTGTGCACATCGTCCACGATTTCCGCTTCGACCTCCGAGCATACTGCTCATGAGGCACTGGCCGGAAAAACTGTAACAGAGTGCTCCGTGGATAAAAGCTTCTATCTCGATCGGGCTTGCCTGATGCATAGCAGACAATTCTTCCAGGGAAAGCTCTCTTGCTGCGACAACACGGGTGGCTCCCTGCTGTTCAAGAAATTTCATTCCCTTTGGTCCGGTTACTGTCATTTGCGTACTTGCATGCAGATGCAAACCAGGGAAATTTTCGCGTATAAACTGGAATACACCAAAATCCTGTACGATAACTGCGTCCAGACCCTCTTCATAAACCGGACGCAGTGTATCGTATAGCTGTTCCTGCAATTCGCGGTTTTTAAGAAGGGTATTGACTGTCAGATAGAGTTTTTTGCCATGGATATGTGCAGTATTGATTGCCTGTAAAAGTTCTTCCTGTGTGAAATTATGAGCATATGCCCGTGCACCGAAAGCGGGGCCACCGACATAAACAGCATCTGCGCCTGAGCCCAAAGCAGCTTCAAAAGCTTCATAGGAGCCGGCGGGCGATAGAAGTTCGATATTATGATCTACTTTCAAGTTTATTCATTCCTTTTTTGAATTATGAGCATGAAACAAATAAAGAGGACTACCGAAGCAATCCCCTTCTTCCTGCTCTGCTATTTGAGCAATTTGTCTATTTCGTCATTGAGTTCCTTAACTTTACCTTCCAGAATTTCTTTCTGCTGCTGAGCTTCTTTGGCATTTTTTTCTGTTTCTTCGATTTTCATGCGAAGTGCAATCAGTTCATGCTTGAGTTCATACATTTCCTGATCCTTCTGCTGAAGATCCTGTTCAAAAATCTCTGCCTGCTTTTTTGCTTTAAAATAGTCGTCTGTAATATTTAAGCTTAAGAGTGTGTGCTTGGTCTCCATCGGCTGACGGGTATATCCCGGCATTTCACTCAGTTCTGCAATTTTATTATTTATATAAGACGCCACTTTCTGAAAGTATTCTTCGGATTCGTAACCACCCAGAGTGATGATCTTTCCCCCGATTACTACCTGTGCCGTATTTTTGACTGCCATAACAAGCCTCCCGTAAATTTGTAGTTTCTTCCAATCATTATAATCGAAATTTGTAGAAATGTATAGGAATTTTTACGAAATCTTTTCAGAACTACGAATTTTTTTCAAAACCAAGGTGTTGATAGGCTAATGCGGAAGCTGTTCGACCACGTGGTGTACGGTTTAGAAAACCATTCTGAAGCAGATAAGGTTCATACACATCTTCCAGTGTTCCGGCGTCTTCTCCGATTGCAGCAGCAAGTGTTTCCAGTCCCACCGGTCCACCCTGAAAATTGACGATCATAGTCTGAAGGATACGACGGTCAATCTTGTCGAGACCATACTGATCTACTTCGAGAAGATCCAGTGCGAAGGATGCTACTTCATAAGTAATACGCCCATCATATTTTACCTGGGCAAAATCACGGACTCTTTTGAGAAGGCGGTTTGCAAGACGCGGTGTTCCACGGGAACGTTTGGCAATTTCAGCAGCTCCTTTTGTGTCAATCTCGACGCCCAGAACCTGCGCAGAACGAAGAATGATTGTCTGTAATTCTTTGTGATCATAGAATTCCAGATGATGCATGACTCCAAAACGATCCCGCAATGGTGCAGATAGAAGGCCGGCTCTGGTAGTTGCACCTACCAGAGTAAATTTGGGCAG
The DNA here is from genome assembly GCA_934378195.1 of uncultured Blautia sp. GTDB lineage: Bacteria > Bacillota > Clostridia > Lachnospirales > Lachnospiraceae > Blautia_A. The sequence goes on along the minus strand of CAKRPO010000014.1, from coordinate 8,589 downwards.
GTCCAGACGGATCGATCTGGCGGAGGCACCCTTACCGATCATGATATCGATTGCGAAATCTTCCATGGCCGGATACAGAACTTCTTCTACCTGACGGTTCAGACGATGGATCTCATCAACAAAGAGAATATCTCCTTCCTGCAGGTTATTCAGGATGGCTGCCATTTCGCCTGGCTTTTCGATTGCAGGGCCGGAAGTGACCTTCATATGTGTGCCCATTTCGTTGGCGATAATACCGGATAAGGTAGTCTTGCCAAGTCCCGGAGGACCATAGAAAAGGACATGATCCAGGGCATCGTGTCGCTGCTTGGCTGCTTCGATGTAAATTTTCAGTGTTTTTTTTGTTTTTTCCTGACCGATGTATTCATCCAGAGTCTGGGGACGGAGATTTCCTTCAAGTGGCAGATCCTCCTCTGTGACATCGGTAGTGATCATTCTTTTATCCATGTTTATCTCTTACTCCAATTATAACTGTTTTAGGGCGGCTTTGAGGAGGCCTTCCACATCATCCGGAGATACCTCGGTAACTTTGCGGACTGCTCTCATGGCATCGGTATTACTGTAACCAAGCGCAACCAGTGCTTCTACTGCTTCCTGGCGGCCGTCGTGGAGAACAGTACCGGATATGGTTGCAGCTTCCTGATCGTGTGCAAGTTTCCTTTCGAAGGCATCTTCCAGCTTTAATTTATCTTTTAGTTCCAGAATCAGTTTCTGTGCTGTCTTTTTACCGATTCCAGGAGCTTTGGAAATTGTCTTGATATCATCTGAAAGGACAGCAAAACGAAGCTCATCAGCGGTGAGCCCAGCAAGGATGCCAAGTGCTGCTTTGGGACCGATTCCGTTTACGTTCAGGAGAAGCCGAAACATTTCCAGATCATCTCTGGAAAGAAATCCGTAGAGCTGCATGACGTCTTCTCTTACATGAAAATAAGTGTGAACTTTGAGCTCTCCATCGGTGCGGGATGCCTGTTCAATAGAACTGCCAGTCATAAAAATCTCATATCCGATTCCGCCTGTCTCCAGGATGATGGAAGTTTCTGTTGTGTCGGCAACGAGACCGCGAATAAATGAAATCATATATATATCTCCTGTTATTATTTGCTGTGTCTATAAAAGTCAAGTGTTGGTTAAGTTTACTTTCACAATGATAACATATCAGTCTTTAAAAAGCAAACATCTATTCGAATGTAAAAAATCCCGGCAGAGGAATCTTTTTCTCTGCCGGGATGATAGATATTATTGAAAGAATGAGTTTTTCTTTTAAAGAATAACGTGTCTCGGGCATGCTTCTTTACATGCACCGCAGTTGGTACATTTCTCATAATCAATGTGTGCACAGAAGTCTGTCACGGTAATTGCACCGTTCGGACAGGTCTTTTCACATTTCTTACATCCGATACATCCAATCTCGCAGGCTGTTGTAACGGCTTTTCCTTTTGCGTGAGAACTGCATCCTACAAATGTCTTCTGTTCATATGGGGTAAGTTCAATAAGATGATGCGGACATTTGGCGATACATTTACCACATGCTTTACATGCTTCGCGGTCAACAACTGCTACACCGTTTACGATATGGATCGCATCAAATGGACAGGCCTTTACACAGCTTCCGAATCCCATACAGCCATAATTGCAGGCTTTGGATCCACCGCCAGGAATGAATGCCATCATTTCACAGTCTTCTACACCGGTATATGTATAGCTGTCTTTGGTTTTCTCACAGGTTCCGGTACATTTGACAAATGCTGCCATACGGGTGGATTCAACAACTTCCTGTCCCATAATCCCTGCAATTACTTTACCAACTGCTTCTCCACCTACCGGACAGGCATTGACTGGTGCTTCGCCTTTGGCAATTGCAGCTGCAAGACCATCACATCCTGGATAACCACAACCACCACAGTTGTTTCCAGGAAGTGCTTCACGAACAGCAACTTCACGTTCATCTGTTTCAACAGCAAATTTCTTGCCGGCAATACTTAAGAAGATACCGATAAAGAGGCCGACGGCTGCAACGACTACGGTTGCGATCATAATTGCTCCAATATTCATAACGACGCCTCCTTAAATTAATCCTGAAAATCCGAAGAATGCAATTGCCATCAGACCTGCTGTAAGAAGTACAGTAGGGAAGCCTTTGAATGCCTCCGGAATATCGTTGTACTGAATTTTTTCACGGATACCGGCCATCAGTGTGATAGAGATCGTGAAACCTACAGCTGTGGCGAATCCATTGATGGTTCCCTGAAGAATGTTGTATTCATCCTGTACGTTTGTCAGTGCAACACCAAGAACTGCACAGTTTGTTGTGATCAGAGGAAGGTATACACCGAGTGCCTGGTAAAGAGATGGAACACATTTCTTAAGAAACATTTCCACGAACTGAACCAGTGCTGCGATGATCAGGATAAATACGATTGTCTGTAAATATTCCATACCGGTAGGAACCAGGATGAATTTGTAGATCAGTCCGGTAACAAAGGAAGACAATGTAATAACGAATACAAGGGCTCCACCCATTCCGACTGCAGTCTCAGTTTTCTTGGAAACACCAAAGAACGGACACAGACCAAGGAACTGGCTTAAGACAACGTTATGGACAATGGCAGAGCTGACAAGTATAATCAATAATTCTTTCATGCCTGTTTGCCTCCTTTACACATAGTATTGCTGCAGGAGTCACAACCTGAACAGCAATTGCATCCTTCACTTGGATCAATTCCGCGTTTGGCTGCACCAACTTTGAATTTGTTCTGAAGTGCTGCAAGCATTGCAAGAACAAAGAAAGCTCCAGGAGCAAGGATGAAGATTGTGATCGGTTCATATCCCATCTTGCCATCTGCAGCAAGTGGAAGAATCTGCTGTCCGAAGAGCTGGCCTGCGCCAAGAAGTTCACGGACTGCACCGATGCAGGTAATACTTAAAGTAAATCCAAGACCCATACCAATACCATCAAAGAGAGACGGGATTGGTGGATTTTTGGAAGCGTATGCTTCAGCACGGCCAAGGATGATACAGTTAACTACGATCAAAGGAATATAGATTCCAAGTGCGGAATACAGACTTGGGATAAATCCCTGTAAAAGCATCTGTACGATCGTAACGAAGGAGGCAACGACTACAATGAATGCAGGCATACGCACTCCATCTGGAATAAATTTTCTAAGAAGAGAAATCATCAGGTTGGACATTGCGAGAACGACGGTTGTCGTCAATCCCATTCCAATACCATTAATAGCAGATGTTGTAACAGCCAGTGTCGGACACATACCAAGCACCAGCACGAAAGTCGGATTTTCTTTAATAATACCGTTTACAAGACGTTCAGCAGGTGTATTTGCTTTCATGACTCTGCTCCTCCTTCCACATACCGAAATGCACAAAGCCCGGCATTGACACCGTTTGTCATGGCATTTGTTGTAATGGTTGCACCACTGATGGCATCGATTTGGTCATCAGATGTGGAACCTGTTTTGGTGTATGTAAATTTTTCTACATTTTTGTCTTTGAACTGATTCTGAAAATCTGCTGTTGTGGCTTTCATACCAAGACCGGCAGTCTCACTGATCGATAAGATAGAAATTCCGTTCAGTGTCCCATCGTTTTGAACACCCATTGCGAACTGGATATCTCCACCATAACCTTCGGAATCGGTGATCGTAAATGCATATCCAAGAGTTTCACCGGAAGCATCCTCTGCGACCATGATCTCATCGATTGTCTGGGCATTGAAACCGTTGTCATTGAGATAACCAACGAGATCTTCTGCCTGACCGGCATCATCGAGAGAATATTCGCTGAAACTGGAAGCATCTTCAAAAACAGCTTTATAAGCTTCTTCTTTGGATTTCTCAGCCTGTGCAGCAATCGGACCTGCGGTGATATCCTGAACGACACCAAGCGCAAGACCTGCTACCAGAGTGATCACTGTAATGGAGATGGTATTTTTTAAGATTGTATTCATGCTTTTTTACCTCCTTTTCCAAAGGCAACCGGTTTTGTTGCTTTTTCAATGATCGGAACCAGAAGGTTGCAGAAAATGATCGCATAGGAAACACCCTCTGCAGAACCGCCAAAGAGACGGAAAACAGCAGTAACAACACCAAGACAGCAACCGTAGATAAGCTGACCTTTGGAGGTGATTGGTGTGGTAACATAATCAGTTGCCATAAACCATGCACCAAGCATCAGACCGCCGCCGAACAGGTGACTGAGCAGATAGTTGCCATCAAATCCCATTCCGGAACCGAGCATGTAAAGAATTACAAATATGGTAAAGCTTCCGATATATGTAAGAGGTACTTTGAGATCAATGACTTTGAATGCAAGCAGGATTACTGCACCGATCAGGATTGCCAAAGCAGAAGTCTCGCCGATTGTACCCTGAATATTACCGATAAAGAGATCTTTTACCGGAACAGAGGATGCAGCTACAAATCCCTGTTTCTTCAGTGCTGCCAGTGGAGTTGCGCCTGTAACTGTGTCCAGTACGCCACGGTATCCGGCAGAGACAGAGAAATCTGTCATTTTTGCAGCAAAAGAAATCATCAGGAAACATCTTCCTGCCAGTGCCGGGTTCATGAAGTTCTGACCAAGACCGCCAAAAAGCTGTTTTACAACGATGATGGCAAAGGCGCTGCCGAGAACCGGCATCCACAGAGGAATCTGCGGCGGCATATTGAGTGCAAGTAAAAGTCCGGTTACTACTGCACTGAAATCTGTTATGGTATTTTTCTTGTGCATGAGCTTGTCATACAGCCATTCAAAAAATACACTGGAAATTACTGTTACGAGCACTACAAGAAGTGCATGGAGACCGAAATTCCAGATACCAAATAAGGTAGCAGGAAGCAGCGCGATCACAACCAGCTGCATGATCCGGCTTGTTGTCATTTTGTCCCTGACATGGGGATTAGATGATACATTATACATTTCTTCCATTTCTTTTCCTCCCCTTATTTCTTCCTGCGGTTGGCAAGAACCATTTTACGCATGGATTTGATACTCTGTGTCAGTGGTCTTTTGGCTGGACATATATAACTGCAGCATCCACATTCGCAGCATTCCATACCGTCTAATGCTTCAAAACCTGCCATATCACCACGCTCTGCCAGTGTGGCAAGACGTGCAGGAAGAACGTGGCCAGGACAGACTTTTACGCAGCGTCCACAGTTGATACATGCAGTCTGGATTGCCTGAGCTTCAGATACAGCATCATGTTCCAGAAACAGAAATGCGGAGGTTGTCTTTGTACATGGTACATGAAGTTCATATAACGCAAATCCCATCATAGGACCGCCGGAAATGGCTTTTGCAATCTTTGCTTTCAGTCCGCCGGCAGCATCAACTAATTCGGACATATCGGTACCTGTCAGAACACAGAGGTTTTTAGGCTCTTTGACGCCGTCGCCTGTTACGGTTACAATACGGTTAATGACCGGCCTGCCGAGGATAACTGCTTTGTATACGGAAATAACAGTTTCTACGTTGTCTACCACACATCCTACATCAGCCGGAAGCATTGTGGAATTGATCTCGCGACCTGTAGCAGCGTAGATCAGAGTACGTTCACCACCCTGCGGGTATTTGGTCATCAGTTCTTTGACTTCAATGCGATCAATGTCTTTGACCAGTTCTTTCATTTTGGCGATACAGTCTGGCTTGTTGTCTTCAATACAGATATATCCCTTTGCAGAATCAAAAAGTGTCAGGATGACCTGAAGACCTTTTACAACCTTCTCAGGTTCTTCAATCATACGGCGATAATCGCTTGTGATGTATGGTTCGCATTCAGCTCCATTGACAAGAATATATTCGATTTTGGAAGGATCCTTTGGTGCAAGCTTTACATGTGTTGGGAATCCTGCGCCACCCATACCTACTACCCCGCCCTCTTTGATACGGTTCAAGATCTCTTCTTTTGTGAGGTCTTCAAGACGTGCTTCCTGAAATTCAACTTCCTGGTACTGATGGTCATTTTCAACTATGATGCAGTCAACCATAGAACCGGTAGCATTAAGTCTTTTTTCGATGCCCTTAACGGTACCGGAAACAGATGCGTGCAGTGGTACAGAAACAAATCCGCCTGCATCGGCAATCTTCTGTCCGGCAAGGACTGTGTCCCCTTTTTTGACACAGGGAACAGATGGTGCTCCGATATGCTGAGAAAGTGGATAAGCCAATTCTCCTTTTGGGAGATACTTCTCAATTGGATGGTCTTTGGATAGTTCCTTACCTTCGTAAGGATGGATTCCGCCCCTAAAGGTCAGTTTTCCCATATATTTTTCCTCCTTATTTTATAAGCATCAGTTCTGCTTATATTCTTTTTCTTTTTCATGATGCAGAAGATAAAAGCGTGAATTTATCTTTGCATACGACCGTCCGGTTACTGTCTTCTTTGTTTTATATTAACAGTAACACTGTATATACTATACCTCTTTTTGGCGAAAAATTCACTACCCAATTTTCAAAATATTGTGTATAATTAAATACAATCATGAAAGGAAGAAATGACTATGATTGTTAAAAAAATACCTATTTTTCAAGGGTTTCCGGACCTTGATACCGTTAAATATTTGTCGAACATAAAAAACGAATTGTCAGACTATAATCCAATTTTTTACGATATTGAGACAACTGGATTGTCAAGATACACTGCATTTGTATATTTGATCGGTGCAGTCCGATTTGAGGAAAATGCGTGGTATCTATATCAGTGGATGTGTGCAGAGGAAAATGAGGAGGCACAGATTTTGCAGGAATTCTATGAATTTCTGACAGATGCCGACTGTACAATCCAATATAATGGAAATCGATTTGATCAGCCTTTCCTGGAAGAGCGTTATCGAAAACACAAAATGGAGAGCCCGTTTAAAAATATAGTAGCAATAGACTTGTATCAGTTGTTAAAACCGTGTCAGAGTTTGTTTAAATTGGCCAGAATGAAGCAGCCAGATTTGGAAAATTTTGCCGGAATACACAATCGAAGATACTGTGATGGTGGACAGTGTATTCGATTATATAAGAGTTTTATGAAGAAAAAGGATTCCGAAACAGCGGATATTGTGATGGGACACAACGAAGAAGACCTGACAGGGCTTGGTACAATCTTCTCTCTTCTTGTATACAGGAAATTATATGATGGAGAATATCATCCGAAAGAGTGTACGATCATGGAACAGGAACTAAAGATCACTATTGAACTTTTTTCTACTGCTCCGGTAAATGTATCTTGCGGAAATGCAGAGTTTTATCTGACAGTTGCAGGCTGTGAAGCGAAGATGCTGGTGCATCTTAAAGATGGAAGGGTACGTCAGTATTACAGAAATTATAAGGATTATGAATTTATTCCGGGAGAAGATACAGCAATGCCAAAATCAATTACCAGATATATGGATAAGAGCCTTCGCATTGCGGCAACTCCACAGACTTGTTATACATGGTTTAGATGTGATGAGGATTTTCTGGTCAATGAGAAAAAGCAAATGCAGTATCTGACACATACGCTCCCATTTTTTCTTGATAATCTGAATAAATAGAAAATGAAAAATGATACATAGACAAGTCTAAAACATATTTCGACTTGTTAGATATTGTTTTATGAAAAAAGACCTGACAGAAATCTGCCAGGTCTTTAAAATTCTGAAATTATTCTTCTGTAGCTTCTTCAGCTGCCGGAGCTTCCAGAGCTTTCATGCTAAGGCTGATCTTCTTGTCTTCACCATTAAAGTCAACAACTTTAGCCTGAATTTCCTGTCCGATGGAAAGTACATCAGATGGTTTCGCAACGTGCTCTCTGGAAATCTGAGATACATGAAGAAGTGCATCGATTCCAGGTGCAAGCTCAACAAAAGCACCAAAATCTGTCATACGAGCTACTTTGCCAGTAACAACGTTACCTACAGCAAAATCTTCTGCTGCGGACAACCATGGGTTCTCTTCAGGGAATTTCATGGAAAGAGCAATCTTCTCTCCGTTGATTTCTTTAATGAGAACTTTTACTTCATCACCTACATTGAATACCTTTTTCGGATTTTCAACTCTTCCCCATGACATTTCGGAAATATGAAGAAGTCCATCTGCTCCACCAAGATCGATGAACGCACCGAAATCTGTAACATTCTTAACCACACCTGTTACAGTATCTCCAACATGGATTTTTTCCATAAGTTCTTTCTGTTTTTCTGCTTTTTCTGCAAGAAGAAGCTGTTTGCGGTTACCGATGATACGTCTTCTTCTTGGGTTGAATTCTGTGATAACGAATTCGATTTCTTTATCTGCATATTTGGAAAGATCTTTCTCATATGTGTCGGAAACAAGGCTTGCAGGAATGAATACTCTTGCTTCTTCTACATTCACACAGAGACCACCGTCCAGTACCTGTGTTACAGGTGCTTTAAGCACTTCCTGTGATTCGAAAGCAGCTTCCAGACGTTTGTTGCCCTTTTCTGCTGCAAGTCTCTTGTAAGTCAGGATAACCTGTCCTTCACCATCATTGACCTTCAGTACTTTGGCTTCCATGCTGTCACCAACATGAACTGCATCTGTGAGTACAAGTGAAGCATCATTGGAATATTCACTCTTAGTGAT
>CAKRPO010000013.1 GCA_934378195.1 uncultured Blautia sp. | reverse complement strand
TTTGATGTGGGCGTGAGTGGCATTCACAGATTGTTTTCCAGATTGGATGTGATCCAGGATGCCAATTGTGTGATCGCGGTGGCAGGAATGGAAGGAGCACTGGCAAGCGTGCTTGGAGGACTTGTAGATAAGCCGGTTATTGCAGTGCCGACTTCTGTCGGATATGGAGCAAGTATGAATGGATTATCTGCACTTCTTACAATGATCAATTCCTGTGCGAATGGAATTGCAGTTGTGAACATTGATAACGGATATGGAGCCGGATATATTGCAACTCAGATCAATCGTCTGGCTGTCAGAGATTATGAAGCAGAATAATCCGCTAAGAAATCAGACACGGGGATTTACACAATTATAATCAGAAATAAGATAAAACAGGTGGATATATGGGTAAAACATTATATTTAGAATGCTATTCAGGAATCAGCGGAGATATGACAGTTGCTGCACTTCTGGATCTGGGAGCAGATCAGGAAGTATTGCAGAAAGCACTTAAGAGTCTTCCGGTTGATGGATTTCGTACAGAGATTTCCAGAGTAAGGAAATCGGGGCTGGATGCCTGTGATTTTTCGGTTGTTCTGGATCATGACAACCATGATCATGATATGGAATATCTGCATGGAAATGAAGAAGCACATGTGCATGAGAGGGGACACCACCATGATCACGAACATGACGATCATCATGGGCACAGTTCTGAACATCATCATGAACATACACATTCTCATCGTGGAATGAAGGAAATCACAGAGATTATTCAGAAGTCGAATCTGACTGTCAGAGCAAAAGAAATGGCACTTAAAGTCTTTGGAATACTCGCACAGGCAGAATCCAAAGCACATGGGGTTCCGGTAGAAGAAGTACATTTTCATGAAGTCGGAGCGGTAGATTCTATTGTGGATATTGCGGCAATCGCAGTTTGTATGGATAATCTGGATATTACAGGTGTGATCGTGCCGGTATTGTATGAGGGAACTGGGGTTATACGTTGTCAGCATGGACAGATACCGGTTCCGGTACCTGCGGTAACACATATTGCAGAAGACCATAAACTGAAATTAAAGATCACGGATATAAAGGGAGAGCTGGTTACACCAACTGGTGCTGCTGTAGTAGCTGCATTCCGTACTGCGGATAGGCTTCCGGAAGATTTTTCTATAATAAAGACCGGGCTTGGTGCCGGCAAACGACAGTATCGTTGTCCGGGAATCCTTCGTGCACTGTTGATTCAGACGGAAACAGAGACAAAAGTCAGAGATATGATCTGGAAACTGGAAACAGATATGGACGATTGTACTGGAGAGACAATGGGGTATGTGCTGGAGCTTCTTATGGCAAATGGAGCCAGAGAGGCACACTATACACCAACCTACACAAAGAAAAACCGTCCGGCCTATACACTGACGGTAATCTGCAAAGATGCCGAAAGAGAAAAACTCGAAAACCTGATCTTTGCAGAGACAACAACTATTGGAATTCGCAGAGTGAAAATGGAACGTACAATTTTGAAACGAGAGATCCAGAAGAAAGAAACTTCATTTGGTATAGCAGCTGCGAAGGTGTGTACTTTGCCGAATGGAAAGACAAAGTGCTACCCAGAATATGACAATGCTGTGAAACTGGCGAAGAAAAATCAGATCAGTCTGCGGGAAGCATATGACAGAATCAGAAGTTGCTGGGAACAGTAATACGATTGGACAACAGAAAGGTGAGACGGAAATGAAAACAGGACTTGTTTTGGAAGGCGGCGCGATGCGCGGAATCTATACTGCGGGAGTGCTGGATGTATTTTTAGAGCAGGGAATACAGTTTGACGGAGTAATCGGTGTTTCAGCAGGGGCATTGCATGGCTGTTCCTTTGTATCTGGTCAAAAGGGAAGAAGTCTTCGTTATTTTAAGAAATATCGTAATGATAAGCATTTTATGAGCTGGTGGAGTTTCCTGCATACGGGAGAAGTGGTAGGCAAAGAGTTTTGCTATCACGAGATTCCAGAGCGTTTGGACCCGTTTGATTATGAAGCGTTCATCAAATCCAGTACAGAATTTTATGCGACCTGTACCAATGTAGAGACAGGAAAAGCAGAATACATCAGGATTACAGATATGCTGACCCAGATTGATGCGATGCGGGCTTCAGCGTCAATGCCGTATGTATCCAGAATAGTGAATTATAAAGGAATGAAGCTTCTTGATGGTGGATGTGCGGACAGTATTCCGGTTGAGGCATTCCGAAAGATGGGATATGACCGTATCGTAGTTGTACTTACAAGGGAGACTGGATATGTGAAGAAGCCGGAGAATGCAAAAATGGCAGAAATCCGCTATCATAGATATCCGGAGTTTGTGCATACACTTGAGAACAGGCATAAAATTTACAATCATAGTCTGCATGTGATCAAAGATCTGGAACAAAAAGGTGAAGTGTTTATAATACAGCCGGATAAAAAACTGGATATCAGCCGAATGGAAACGAATCTGCATGTTATTCAGAGTGCATATGATCTGGGAGGAAAAGATGCCAGAATCCGTATGAAGGCACTGAAGGAATGGCTGGAAGCTGCTCAGCAATAATCATTACAGGTAATGCCCAATTGAAAATTTTCAGTTGCATATCAGTTGAAGATTCTGTATAATCAGTTACATAAGTGTGATAATGGAATGAGAAGTATAAGGGCGTACAGCATGCATTTGCGTGATGTATGCCCTTGTGCTTTTCTATATTCATTATTGCTGACAAAAATGATGAGGGAGGAATATGATATGGATGGGCCTGATCTTTGCAGTTTTTGGTGGATTTGCCTCCTTTGGAATCGGATGTGCGACACAGGTTAATGCAATTGCAAATGTCTGCGAAAAACTGGTTCCGTTTATGGCTGCTTTCTAGGTTGTTGGCTGTTTTGTCATTTTATGTATCAATTATGATTTTATCATTCTGGCGGTTGTTACGATCTGTAAGATGGCGTTTACACCAGGAGCAGTAGGTGGACTGGTTGGATGTGGAATCATGATGGCGATGCAGTATGGAATTGCAAGAGGGCTTTTTTCTAACCGTATGCAGGCTGTTTTTGCGGAAAATGATAAACAGGACAGAAATAAAGAAAACAGGAGAAATTTATGGAAGAAGAACATGGGATGAAAGTAATCGCAAGGATTCATAATGATTTTCCGACCAAATTCGGAATTCCGCATCAGAGTAACCGTCTGGATGCCCTGAAAGCAACGATTGTTTTTGAACCGGAATATCGCATACCGGAAGCTTTTCGAGGATTAGAAGAATACAGCTATATCTGGCTGATCTGGCAGTTTTCAGAGGCAGTGAGAGAGAACTGGTCGCCGACAGTGCGACCGCCGCGTCTTGGTGGAAATACACGAATGGGTGTATTTGCTACGAGATCTCCATTTCGCCCAAACAGCCTTGGATTATCTTCTGTAAAACTTGAAAAAATAGAATTTGATTCGGAACAGGGACCAGTTTTGCATATAGCAGGTGCAGATCTTATGAACGGAACTCCAATCTATGATATTAAGCCGTATCTTCCTTATGCGGACAGTCATCCGGATGCGAGAGGCGGATTTACAGACCACATCAGAGATTACCGGTTGAAAATAGAATTCCCAGAAGAACTCTTACAGAAAGTGCCGACTGAGCAGAGGGAAGCGCTGTTTGAAGTACTTGCAAATGATCCGCGTCCACGCTATCAGAAGAAACCGGATAAAGTCTATGGCCTGGCTTATGGGCATAATGATATCCATTTCCAGGTAAGAGAGGATATTTTGACTGTTTGTGATGTGGAGAAATTGTCAGACAGTAGAAAATAAATTTCAGTCAGAAAAGAAAAATTCTTTGACAAACAAAACAATGTATGGTAGTATTTTTATACACAGTTAGAATTAACTAACGTAAAAGAATATTAAGCGGATCTCAGGTCCGCTTTACTTTTTAAATAAGAGTTAGCTTAGAATAACAAAAAAGGAGAGGTGATGCTATGAGTATTGTGATTGTAGGTGGAAATGAACGTATGGTATGTCAGTATGAAGATATCTGCAAGGGATATGGATGTAAGGCAAAGGTATTTGCCAAAGAAAAGGGCGCTATGAAGAAAAAAATCGGAGCACCGGATCTTATGATCCTGTTTACAAGCACGGTTTCTCACAAAATGGTAAACTGCGCAGTGGAAGAAGCAAAAAAGAAATCGATTCCGGTATGTAGATGTCATACAAGCAGTGCATCCGCTCTTGAAAACATTCTTCGTGAATACTGTGCATAAAAATTAGCTTTTTATGAACTTTTATAAAGAAATACTTGCAAAACCGACTGTTTTTCAATACAATAAAAGACAGATTTTCTGACTGAAAAGAAAAAGTTACTGTGAACAAAGTGAGCAGCAGCAAGAAAACAGAAGGGTGAGAAGTATTATTATGAAAAAAGTTGTAAAATTTGGAGGAAGCTCTCTGGCCAATGCGGAACAGTTTCAGAAGGTCGGAGACATTATCAGAAGCGAAGAGAGCAGACGATATGTGGTACCGTCTGCACCTGGTAAGAGATTTTCCGCAGACACTAAGGTAACAGATCTTTTATATGCATGCTATGATAAGGCAGAGGCGGGCGAAGATTTCACAGATGTTCTTACCGAGATCAAGGGACGTTTTTATGAAATCATCAAAGGACTGAATCTGGATCTTTCTCTTGAAGAAGAGTTCAGGCAGATTGAAGCAGATTTTAAAGCACATGCAGGCAATGAATATGCTGCTTCCCGTGGGGAATTCCTTAACGGTAAGGTAATGGCTGCATATCTGGGATATGAATTTATTGATTCTGCAACAGTTATCCGTTTTGATAAAAATGGAAACTTTGATGCTGACAAGACAGACAAGCTTCTCAGCAAACGCCTTCAGAAATGTGAAAGGGCGGTCATTCCGGGATTCTATGGTGGTATGGAAGACGGAACTGTTAAGACATTTTCACGAGGCGGATCAGATGTTACAGGTTCTCTGGTAGCGAAAGCAATCCACGCGGATATTTATGAAAACTGGACAGATGTTTCCGGATTCCTTGTAACAGACCCGAGAATCGTTGATAACCCGGCAGTGATCGAGACGATTACATACAGAGAACTTCGTGAGCTTTCTTATATGGGTGCAACAGTCCTTCATGAAGATGCAATCTTTCCGGTACGTAAAGAGGGTATTCCGATCAATATCCGTAATACCAACCGTCCGGATGACAAGGGTACTTTTATTGTAGAGAGTACCTGCCGCAAACCGAAATATGTTATCACAGGTATTGCAGGAAAGAAGGGATTCTGCTCTATCAATATTGAGAAATCCATGATGAACAGTGAAGTAGGCTTTGGAAGAAAAGTGCTTCAGGTATTTGAAGATCAGGGAATCAGTTTTGAACATGTGCCATCTGGCATTGACACAATGACGATTTACGTTCATCAGGACGAATTTGAGGAGAAAGAACAGCAGGTGATCGCTGGTATTCACCGTGCAGTTCAGCCGGATTTCGTAGAAATGGAATCTGACCTTGCACTGATCGCAGTTGTAGGCCGTGGCATGAAGTCTCAGAGAGGTACAGCGGGTCGTGTATTTGCTGCCCTGGCGCATGCACATGTAAATGTCAAGATGATCGACCAGGGTTCAAGTGAGCTGAATATCATCATTGGTGTGGAGAACAGAGATTTTGAAACAGCTGTTAAGGCAATTTATGACATCTTTGTACTGACACAGATGTAAGAAGACACCGTTTAATTCAAGTTGAACATCCGTGATACAGCAGAAGAAAGATCCGGCGCGTAACCGGATCTTTTGTTATCCATCGAACAGTAACAGAACAGCATTTTTAAAATTTAAATTTCGTTCAAATATGGTAGAATTCCATTAGAAAAAATCACAAAAATTTATATTTTATCGAGTTGAAATTATGAAAATTATCGAAAAATATGAATAAAATTTTAAGTCTGTTGACAAATTCCTCTGAGAGTGACAAAATACGCCTAAAGTCTGATTCAGGAGGATAAAGCACATGGTTGAAAGACATATCAGATTAAATGCAACTGAAGATGTAAAAGAATTTGTGAATGAAGCTACCAAATGCGATTTTGACATCGACATTTCCTATAACAGAATTATAATTGATGCCAAATCCCTTTTAGGTATTCTGAGCATGGATCTTACCAGAGAACTGACAGTAAGATGTTATGGAGAAAGCCAGAGATTTAATGCAGTGATAGCAAAATTTGCTGTAGCATAAGAATAGTACAGTAAGTTGAGGCGCGTATTCCGGAAACGGGTATGCGCTTTTTTTGAAATTTTTTGTAGTTTTAATGGAAAAGGCAGGAAGAGTATGGAAAAACCGATCATCCGTATTTCAGTCCGAAATTTGGTAGAGTTTATATTAAGAAGCGGGGATCTGGAGAGTGGCAGCAGTACAGCTGACAAGGAGGCGATGCTGAAAGGCAGCCGCCTGCATCGAAAGATTCAGAAACAGATGGGAAGTCATTATCAGGCAGAAGTGCCATTAAAAAGAGATACAGAATATGAAGATTTGATTCTGCGTGTAGAGGGACGTGCAGACGGGATTTTTACGCAGGAAGATAAGGTCTGCATTGATGAGATCAAAGGCGTCTATAAAAATCTTGAACTGATTGAAGCCCCGATTCTGATACATCGTGCACAGGCTTTGTGTTATGCATGGATATACCTGGATGCACAGGAAATGGATGAGATTGATGTACAGATGACTTATGCACATCTGGATACAGAAATTATCAAACGTTTTCGGGAGACTTTACACAGAGAGGAACTGGCAGACTGGTACCGGAAACTTACAGATTCCTATCATAAATGGCTGTCTTATCAGATAGAGTGGAGAAAAAAAAGAAATCAATCGATGGAAAATCTGGAATTTCCTTTTTCTTATCGAAAAGGGCAAAAAGAGATGGTGGCTGGTATTTACCATGCAATTTCCAGAAAAGAGCAGATCTTTATCCAGGCTCCTACTGGTGTTGGCAAAACGATGTCTGCAGTATTTCCGGCAGTTCGTTCAATCGGTGAAGGGAAGGCAGAGACTCTTTTTTATCTGACAGCCAGGACGATCACCAGAACGGTTGCACAGGATGCGTTTGAAATCCTTCGTAAGAATGGCCTGCTTTTTAAGACAGTTACGATCACTGCAAAAGAAAAACTTTGTTTTTGCGAGAAACCGGAATGTGATTCGGAAAAATGCCCTTATGCAAAGGGCCATTATGACAGAATCAATGATGCAGTCTATGAACTCTGGACTACCGAGCAGTCATTTGATCGAGAGACAATCCTTGGACACGCAGAAAAATGGCATGTATGTCCTTTTGAGATGACGTTGGATCTGTCCATTTGGATGGATGCGGTAATCTGTGATTACAACTATGTGTTTGATCCGAATGTTTATCTGAAACGTTTTTTCGGAGAAAATGTATCTGGCAGATATCTGTTTCTGATCGATGAGGCACATAATCTGGTGGACAGAGGAAGGGAAATGTACAGTGCTTCGATTTGTCTGGAAGATGTGATAGAAATACGAAAATTTGTAAAGCCTTACAGTCAGAAACTGTGGAAAAAGCTTGGCAAGGTGGTCAGCCAGCTGAAAGAGTTGAAGAATGGATGTGATTCCTGGCTGGTGCAGGAAAATGCCGGTGTACTTCCAATCAGTCTTTTGAGTGTGCAGGGGGAGATGGATCAGCTTCTGGAAGAACCACCATCGTTGGAGGTGAGAGATGGAATTTTGGATTTCTATTTTGGGGTGCGTGATTTCCTGAATATAGCAGAGCTTGTGGATGAGAATTATGTAGTATATACAGCGTTTGGTGAAGACGGGAAGTTTTATATGAAATTATTCTGTGTCAATCCTGCAGAAAACCTGCAGAAATGTCTGGACAAGGGCATCAGTGCTGTTTTCTTTTCCGCAACACTCCTGCCGCTTCAATATTATCGAAAGATGCTGAGCACAAGGACCGAAAATTTCGGAATGTATGTGGAGTCACCATTTGAACAGAAAAACAGATGCCTGCTGATCTGCCGGGACGTCAGCAGCCGGTATACCAGAAGAGGTTACGAGGAATATCGGAAGCTTGCAGAATATATTGCGCGGATGAGTTGGCAGAAAAAAGGTAATTACATGGTCTTTTTTCCATCGTACAAATTAATGGAAGATGTGTATCAGGTTTATCAGGATGAATTTTCGGCCGGATGGGTACGGTGTATCTGCCAGCATGCATCAATGACAGAAAAGGAACGGGAAGAATTTCTGGAAGCATTTACAGAGGAGAATGAGGATACTCTTATAGGTTTTTGCGTGATGGGTGGTATTTTTTCGGAGGGGATTGATCTGATCGGGAATCGTCTGATTGGAGTTGCTGTTGTAGGTACAGGGATTCCGCAGGTGAACTGTGAGAGAGAAATCCTCAAAAATTACTATGATGCAAAAGGTGAGCAGGGATTTGATTATGCTTATCGCTATCCGGGAATGAACAAAGTACTGCAGTCAGCCGGCAGAGTGATTCGTACCAAAGAAGATACCGGTACGATCCTTTTGATGGATGAACGTTTTGTAAGTAGAGAGTATCAGGCTTTGTTTCCGAGAGAATGGAATGATGCGGGAATATGTGCGCTGGAAAATGTTGAACAGCAGATAGGAAAATTCTGGAAACAAAGAGAACGGCAATTTCAGAAAGAAAAGCATAAATGAAAAAACACGAAATAAATAATGAAAAAGACAAAATAAGTTAGCTTGACATACTGAAAATATCATGTATACTATGGACAATCAATATTAAGAAACAAACGATTATTCGCGAATATACAGCAAAAGGAGAACTAAATGAAAACTGGAAACAGTTTGAAAAAATGGGGAATTCTGGCAGTCACTCTGTCTGTATTGACTGCAGGAACTTCCGGGATACTGCCGGTATCTGCAAGCAGTCTGTTGTCTGTAACGGATGAAGCGCAGATTCGTCCAATCGGTGATGGATCAGAACGATATATCATGAAGAGTGATGGCTTTTACTGCCTGAAGGAAGATGGCAGTAAGGATACCGTTCCGGCAGTACATTATTTTGACCATATGAAAATTGACGGGACAGTTCTGGATGGCTTTTATTATCATGATGAGAGTGGCTGTTTTCAGGCCGGCAGTTCCCATATGGTAAAGATTACGAAGCTCAGCTGTCAACAATTATCAGAAGAAGATAGCGAGGCAGAGGAAAAAGTTTTTGACGGTTATTATATGGTCAATAATCTTGGCAAACTGACAGCGGCACCGCAGGTACGCTATATCAGTAATTATACGGTTGATAAGACAATCTATGATGGGTATTATTATTTTGACGAAACTGGCAGAATGGTGACGGAACCGGGAACACATGAGTTGGATATGACTTCTAATGGCCAGCGTTTTTACGGGACATATTATTTTGGTGGAACCAATGGAGTCTTAGTGCAGGAAGCCGGAATGACGGAAGACGGTTATCCGGTAGATGCTACAGGTAAAGTGACTGAGATTGAGAATCTTGGAATAGATATTCTGAAACCGCAGCTGGAATCCATGCTTGCGGGCTATGATGGAGAGTGGAGTGTCTATGTAAAGGATCTTGAGACAAATGAAGAGTTTGTATTAAATGACACACCATTGTATTCGGCAAGTCTGATTAAGGTGTTTGTCATGGCAAAAACTTATGAAGATATGGATTTGGTTCTGGAACATGAGGCTGCACAGATGAAGACAACCGTAGATAATGCCAAAGTGCAGGATAAATTAGATACACTTCTGTGGAATATGATCACAGTCAGTGACAATGAATCCTGTAATGAACTGGGAAGACTACAGTCAGATACGCATGATTTCCTGGATGGAGCTGAACAGGTAAATAAATATCTGCAAAAAGAGGGATATACAGAAACCAGCTATCAGAGTACGCTTCATCCATCTACTTCAAAGCTGATTACGCTCGGAGGACACAATCAGACAACCGTTACAGATTGTGGAAAACTTCTGGAACGGATATATAGAGGAGAATGTGTCAGCAAAGAAGCATCGGAACAGATGCTGAACCTTCTTATGAATCAGCAGAACACATCCAAAATTCCGGAAGGTCTTGGAACATCTGTGCCGACAGCGAATAAGACCGGAGAAACGGATGAAGATCAGCATGATATTGCAATTGTATATGGAACCAAAACAACGTATATTCTGTGTGTTATGTCGGAGAATGCTTCCAATGCGATCGATAACATACGAAGTATATCCAGAGTCGTATATAGCTATCTGAATTTGTAGGGAAGCGTATCTATATATGAGTGCTTTCGTTGATTTTTTTGAAGAAATCATGTATAATAGCGGATTGTAATAAATACAGGAGGAGAGAAATAAATGCGAGTCGATGCAGATGACTTTGCCCGACCTGGCGGGGACGGGAACATGCACCATGAGGTAAAGGAAATATTGATAGAACCGGGAGCAGTAAACGCTCTTGAGGAAGCGATGTCAGAGGGCTTTCTGAAGGAGTATATATCTCCACTTCTGATCTGTGATACGAATACATGTAAAGCAACAGAAGAGATTATGGAAGATATTTATGACCGGTGTCAGGTACTGGTTCTGGATGCAGATGAGCTCCAGGCAGATCAGCATGCAATAGAGATCGTTGAGAACTATATGGATGAAGATATTGATCTGATTCTTGCTGTTGGTTCAGGTACCGTGCATGATATTAGCAGATATGTAGCTTTTCAATACAAAATTCCCTTTATTTCCGTCCCCACAGCAGCAAGTGCTGACGGATTTGTATCTACAGTAGCGGTAATGGTCTGGAATGGCCAGAAAAAGATGATACAGGCGGAAGCACCGATCGCTGTATATGCAGATACAGATATTTTTGCGAATGCACCAGCAGAGCTGAATATTTCTGGCCTGGAGAGACTGAACAGCAAAAATATATATCCGACAGAAAGAAGAATCTCAGAGGCACAGATCGAAGAAGGTGATCTGGATGCCTGTGAAGAACTGATGTACACACTGATTCGGTCAGGTATTGCCGGACAGGCAGAAGGAGAATGATTATGAGAGTTGGAATGGGGTATGACGTTCACAAACTGACAGAAGGACGTAAGCTGATCCTGGGAGGCGTAGAAATTCCGTGGGAAAAGGGCCTTCTGGGACATTCTGATGCAGACGTGCTGATTCACGCAGTTATGGACGCATTGCTTGGGGCTGCGGCACTTGGAGATATCGGCAAACATTTTCCGGATACAGATCCGGCATATAAAGGAATTTCCAGTATCAAACTGCTGGTTCATGTAGCAGGACTTCTTCGGGAACATGGATATGAAGTTGGAAATATTGATGCGACGGTAATCGCGCAGAAACCGAAGATGGCACCGCATATTCCGCAGATGCGCAAGAATATGGCGGAAGCACTTGGGATTCCGGAATCAAAGATAAATGTAAAGGCAACGACAGAAGAGGGACTTGGTTTTACCGGAAGCGGAGAAGGTATTTCTTCTCAGGCAATCTGTCTGCTTACCGACAAGCAGGATTGATTTATGATGCAGACCGTGAAAAGAAAGACAAATTCTGTTGCGAAGTAATATATCGGAGGAAAGAGACATGAAACTTTTTAATACAATGTCACGCAGAAAAGAGGAATTTGTACCGTTGGAAGAGGGAAAGGTACGTATGTACGTATGCGGACCTACAGTGTACAATCTGATCCATATCGGAAATGCGAGACCGATGATCATTTTTGATACGGTACGTCGCTATCTGGAGTATAAAGGATATGAAGTAAATTATGTATCCAATTTCACAGATGTGGATGATAAGATCATCAAGAAGGCAATCGAAGAGGGAGTGAGCGCGGAGGAAGTTTCTCAGCGTTATATCGCAGAATGCAAGAAAGATATGGCTGGTATGAATGTAAAACCGGCTACTACCCATCCACTTGCAACTCAGGAAATTGACGGAATGATTGATATGATCCAGACATTGATCGACAAAGGATATGCATATCCGGTTGCTGATGGAACTGTATATTTCCGTGTAAAGAAATTCAAAGAATATGGTAAGCTTTCTCACAAAAATCTGGATGATCTGCAGTCAGGATTCCGTTCTCTGCAGGTATCAGGTGAAGACCAGAAGGAAGATCCGCTTGATTTTGTTCTCTGGAAACCAAAGAAAGAAGGAGAACCATACTGGACTTCCCCATGGTGTGACGGAAGACCGGGATGGCACATTGAGTGCTCTGTTATGTCCAAAAAATATCTCGGTGAAGAAATTGATATCCATGCAGGTGGAGAGGATCTCGTTTTCCCGCATCATGAAAATGAAATTGCACAGAGTGAATGTTGCAATGGAGTTCCTTTTGCAAAATATTGGATGCACAATGCATTCCTGAACATTGACAACCGTAAAATGTCCAAATCTCTTGGAAACTTCCGCACTGTCCGCGAAATCAGTGAACAGTATGATCTGCAGGTGCTTCGATTCTTCATGCTCAATGCACATTACAGAAGTCCACTTAATTTCAGTGCAGATCTGATGGAATCTTCCAAGAATGCACTTGAGAGAATCACAGAAGCAGCAGCAAGACTTCGTGACCGTAAAGCAGCAGCTACTGGGCAGGATGCAACAGAAGATGAGAAGAAGCTGATGCAGGAAGAAGCTGCATTTGTAACTAAATTCGAAGAAGCGATGGACGATGACTTCAATACGGCAGATGCACTGGCAGCAGTATTTGAACTGGTCAAATTTGCAAATACGAATGTACAGGAAGGATGCTCAGCAGAATTTGCAGGTCATACTCTGGAAGTTATGACGAAACTCTGCGATGTTCTCGGACTGATCCTCGAAAAGAAAGAAGATATCCTGGACGAAGAAATCGAAAATCTGATCGCAGAGCGTCAGGCAGCCAGAAAAGCCAAAGACTTTGCAAGAGCAGATGAGATCAGAGGGCTGCTTCTTGATAAGGGAATTGAGCTGAAAGATACTCGCGAGGGTGTAAAATGGAAACGAATCTGACAAAGTTAAAGGATCTGTTTCATCTGGAAGACCAGGATCTGCGGAGTTATTCTCCGCTGACTCTGGCATATATCGGAGATGGTGTTTATGAATTGATCATTCGGACGATTCTGGTGAAGAAGGGAAACTGTCCGGTGAATCGTCTCCACAAGAAAGCCAGCAGCCTTGTGAAAGCCGGAGCACAGTCTGCAATCATGGAAGTCATCGAGAAAGAACTGACAGAGGAAGAACTGAGCGTATATCGAAGAGGTCGCAATGCACATTCTCCGACAATGGCGAAGCATGCAACGATGGCAGATTATCGTAGAGCAACCGGTTTTGAAGCACTGATGGGATATTTATATTTGAAAGAGGATTACACGCGGATGCTCACTTTGGTCCGTATGGGAATCGGAGAGGACGTATTATGAGTGAACAGATTGAAGGCCGCAATGCGGTGCTGGAGGCTTTTCGTTCCGGTAAATGTGTAGACAAGCTTTTTATTCTGGATGGCTGTCAGGATGGTCCGGTGCGTACGATTGCGCGAGAGGCCCGAAAGACAGATACGATTATTAATTATGTGACAAAAGAACGACTGGATCAGCTTAGCGAAACACATGCACATCAGGGTGTGATCGCACAGGTCGCCGCTTACGATTACAGTACAGTAGATGAGATTCTGGCAAAGGCAGAAGCAAAAGGTGAAGCCCCATTTCTGATCCTGTTGGATAATGTAGAGGATCCGCACAATCTTGGCGCGATCATACGTACTGCGAATCTTGCAGGAGCACATGGCGTGATCATTCCGAAGAGACGTGCAGTCGGGCTGACTTCTACCGTTGCAAAGACATCAGCAGGTGCAATCAACTACACACCGGTTGCAAAAGTGACAAATATTGTAAGAACGATTGAAGAACTCAAAGAAAAAGGCATTTGGTTTGTCTGTGCAGATATGGGTGGAGAAACTATGTATGACCTGGATCTGACTGGTCCGATGGGACTTGTGATCGGAAATGAAGGAGAGGGAGTCAGCCGCTTGGTAAGAGAAGCATGTGATTTTACTGCTTCCATACCTATGAAGGGTGATATTGATTCTCTGAATGCTTCTGTAGCAGCAGGTGTACTTGCTTATGAAATTGTAAGACAGAGACTGGTAAAAGCAGGCAAATAAAAGGGGATATAAAATGAGCCGTTACGATCAGTGCAGCGATGAAGAATTGATTTTCAGACTGCGGCAGGGAGAAACGGATATTTCGGATTATCTGATGGAAAAATATAAAGAGTTTGTTCGTAAAAAAGCACGTGCAATGTTTCTGATCGGAGGGGAAACGGATGATTTGATTCAGGAAGGTATGATCGGGCTTTTTAAGGCGATACAGAATTATCAGTCAGACAAGGAAACATCATTTCGAACCTTTGCAAGTTTGTGTATTGACCGACAGCTTTACAGTGCAGTGCAGAATTCTAATCGTCAAAAGCATTTACCGTTGAATTCTTATGTTTCACTAAGTGAAGAGAATGAGGCGGAGCACTTGGAAGGGGTCTGGTCCGAAGATCCGGAAACAATTCTGATCGATCAGGAAAGCACGAGAAATCTGGAACATGAGATTACCAAAGTTTTAAGTCCGATGGAAAATAAAGTTCTTGATTATTATCTCAGAGGTTATGGATATATTAAGATTGCTGAGATTATGGGAAAAAGTCCGAAATCCATCGATAATGCACTACAGCGCATCAGGGGAAAGATACGAAACTTTTGACTTTCCTTTTCTGGTCAAACGTAGTAAAATATCATTAATATTACATTAGAATATCGGAAAGAGCGTTTTTTGTATATGAAAGGAGAAGTATAATATGGCAAAAATCAATAAATATTGGGGATTTGTAGCAGTTGGAGCTGTAGCTGCCGCAGCAGCAGGTGCGATTGCAGCGCTTGTGCTCAAGAAGGATTCGTTAGATGATTTTGACGACTTCGATGATGAGTTTGAGGATGAGACTGAAGAAGACGAAGCAACCGAAACCGAAGAAAAGAAAGAAACAAGCGAGGATTTCGCATCCTGGGATGAAGCTGAAGAAGCTGTAGAGAAAGCAGTAGAAGAAACTGCTGATACAGCAGATGCAGAGCAGGCTGTTGAAGAAGTGATCAAAGAAGAGACTGAAGAAACAGAAAGCGAAGAAACTGAAGAATAAATAATGAACAAAAATAAAAGCAGGCTTGCGAGCCTGCTTTTATTATGTCCAGATTTAGATTTATTTAGGAAGGCGGAAAGAACTCTTCAGAGATACGATGCGGTTAAATACCGGAGTTCCCTCTTTGGAATCGTGGATATCTGCACAATAGAATCCGTTTCTTACGAACTGGAAACTGTCATAGCCTTTGGCTTCCATAAGTGCCGGCTCTACGTAAGCGGTAACTGTCGTAAGAGAGTTTGGATTTACATTCAGGGATCCATCTTCTTTATTATATACACCTTTTTCCTCATCTACGATGTTTTCATAGAGACGTACGGTTGCCTGTTTGGCATTAGTTGCCTCTACCCAGTGGATAGTTCCTTTGACTTTACGTCCGTCCGGTGCATTGCCGCCCTTGGTTGCAGGATCGTAAGTACAGTGCACGACGCGAACGGTACCATCATCATCTGCTTCATATCCGGTACAGGTTACGAAATAAGCATTCATCAGACGTACTTCAGTGCCGACGAAAAGTCTCTTGTATTTACGCGGCGGATCGATCATGAAATCATCGCGTTCGATATATAATTCTCCACTGAATGGAATTTTACGGGTACCGAGTGCCTCATTCTCCATGTTGTTCGGAGCTTCAAGATATTCTACCTGTCCTTCCGGATAGTTATCAATCACAAGTTTGATTGGGTCCATAATAGCCATCATACGAGGTCGTTTTAATTTAAGGTCTTCACGGATACAGTATTCAAGCATTGCATAGTCTACAGAGCTGTTTGCTTTGGAAACACCACAGAGGTCTACGAACATCTTGATAGATTCCGGGGTAAAGCCTCTTCTTCGAAGTGCTGCGATAGAAACAAGGCGTGGATCATCCCATCCATCTACGATGCCATCTTCTACCAGTTTCTTGATATAACGTTTACCGGTTACAACATTGGTCAGATACAGTTTGGCAAACTCGATCTGCTTTGGCGGATGCGGGTATTCCAGTTCACGAACGACCCAGTCATAAAGCGGACGATGGTCTTCGAATTCCAGTGTACAGATGGAATGTGTGATTCCTTCAATTGCATCCTCAATCGGATGAGCAAAGTCGTACATTGGATAGATGCACCAGGTATCGCCGGTTCTGTGATGAGTCATATGTGCTACACGGTAGATGACCGGATCACGCATATTCATATTTGGGGAGGCCATGTCGATCTTTGCACGGAGAACCTTTTCTCCATCGGCATATTTACCTTCTTTCATTTCTTCAAAAAGCTGCAGGTTTTCTTCTACAGAACGGTTGCGGTACGGGCTTTCTTTACCAGGCTCTGTCAGAGTTCCACGATATTGGCGAATCTCATCAGCAGTCAGATCACAGACATAAGCTTTACCTTTCTTGATCAGTTTGATGGCTGCTTCATACATCTGTCCGAAATAATCGGAAGCGAAGAAAAGTCTGTCCTCCCAGTCGGCACCAAGCCATTTGATATCAGCTTTAATAGATTCTACAAATTCACTTTTTTCTTTTGTAGGATTGGTATCATCAAAACGCATATTAAACTTGCCATTGTATTCCTGAGCAAGTCCATAATTCAAAAGAATGGATTTGGCATGTCCGATATGGAGGTATCCATTAGGTTCCGGTGGGAAGCGGGTGTGTACGGTATCATAAACGCCTTCCGCCAGGTCCTTGTCAATGATGTTTTCAATAAAATTTTTAGAAACGGTTTCGTTTTCCATCTCTTACCCTCCTGAATCTTTCTTTAAAGGTTAATCATATCATAAAAGCATTGAATTTAAAAGATTTCCAGAGAAAAATATCATAAAATGAGCAAAAATAATTGTAAAAAAATTTAAAATTACCTGTTGACAGTATACTTTTTTTCTGTTAATATTATCAACTGTGAGCGGCGGAAATGCCGAATCATAAGAAGTGCTGCTGTGGCTCAGTCGGTAGAGCGTCGCCTTGGTAAGGCGGAGGTCACGGGTTCGATTCCCGTCAGCAGCTCTGTTTTTTTGCTTGTTTAGCAGATGCAATGAATAAATTCTAAAATATAAACTGACGAAGATTCCTGGATTTAACAGGTATCAACGTCAGTTTTTTACATTTTCGTGGTTGCACGTTATAGAAGGACAGGGTATACTGTTACAGAAGTAAAAGAAAAGGATGATCTTTATGAGAAAAATTGTGCTGGCTTCTGCATCTCCTAGACGCAGAGAGCTGCTGACATCAGCTGGGGTTATCTTTCAGGTATGTGCGGCAGACAGTGAAGAAAAAATCACATCAGACAGCCCGGAAGAGATCGTACGTGAATTATCACTGCAAAAAGCAACAGCTGTGGCTTTGAATTTTGATAGGGAAATGGAAGAAGGAACGATCTTGATCGGTGCAGATACGATTGTTTCCTATAATAATGAAATTCTTGGTAAGCCGACAGATGAGAAGGCTGCTTTTGAGACACTTAAGAAGCTGCAGGGAAAGACACATCAGGTGTATACAGGTGTAACTGTTCTGATTAAGAAACAGGGAAAATGGGAAGATATTTCTTTTACAGAATGTACGGATGTCTCATTTTATCCGGTTTCAGATGAAGAAATATGGGCGTATATAGCGAGTGGAGAACCAATGGACAAAGCAGGAAGCTATGGGATTCAGGGTGGCTTTGGCATTTACGTGAAAGAAATTCGTGGAGAATATACCAATGTGGTTGGGCTGCCGGTAGGAAGACTTTTTTATGAAATGAAGAAGCATGGGATTGAATTGAGAGGGTGAACAAATGATAAAGGCATGTATTTTTGATCTGGATGGTACTCTGGCAAACACTTTGGAATCCATGGCATATGTGGCGAATGAGATTCTGGAAAAAATGAATCTCAGACCGCAGCCGGTAGAAAATTTCAAATACTACAGCGGTGAGGGCGCAGATATGCTGATCCGTCGATGCTTGAAAGATGCTGGAGATCCAGAATTGAAACATTATGAAGAATGTCGTAGTATTTACAGAAAAAAATTTGATGAAGATCCTCTATATAAAGTAGTTCCATATGAAGGCATCAAAGAGACTCTGCTGGAATTGAAAAAACGTGGAATGAAACTTGCTGTCTGCTCAAATAAACCACATGTGGCAGCTATAAAGGTGATTGACCAGATGTTTGCCGGGTATTTTGATCTTGTAATCGGACAGAGCGAAGCAATCCGCAGAAAGCCGTCTCCAGATGGTCCACTCAAGGCTGCTTCGGAATTTGGAGTGTCTCCGAAAGAGTGTATGTATGTTGGTGATACTAAAACAGATATGGAAACAGGAAATGCAGCCAAGATGCATACGGTAGGAGTGCTTTGGGGATTTCGTGACAGGCAGGAACTCGAAGATAATGGTGCAGAAGTAATTGCGGAAAAACCACGGGATCTGTTACAGATATGTGAGGACTTGAATAATGATTAAACTGGTTGCAAGTGATTTGGATGGGACTTTATTACTGAAAGGGGCACAGAGCCTTCCAGAAGAGATTTTTCCGCTGATCCGACAATTGAAAGAATTGGGGATTTTGTTTGTAGCGGCCAGTGGACGCCAGTATGCAAATATGAAGAAAATGTTTGTACCGGTAGAGAAGGATGTGGCGTTTATCTGTGAAAATGGAGGACTTGCTGTATACAACGAAAGGGTCTTACATCAGGGAGTTTTTGACCCGGGTCTCGTACGGGAAATCATGGAAAGTATATATGCAAAAGAAGGAGCCGAGTTTACCTGCTCCACAAAAGATTTTTATTATTTGAGGCCGAAGACAGAACATTTTAGGAATCTGATGCAAAATGTGGTAAAAAATAACTGCAGAGAAATTGAGCGCTTTGAGGAAGTTACGGAACCATGTATGAAAATGGCAGTATATGAACGAGACGGCGTGCAGGAAGAAACAATTCATTACTGGAATGAATGTTTTGGTGATCGATGTACAGTGGTAACCTCTGGAAATGCATGGGTGGATTTTATTCCATTTGAAACCAATAAGGCCAAAGGAGTGCAGATCTATCAGAAGATTCTGGGAATCAAACCAGAGGAATGTATTGTATTCGGAGATGAGTATAATGATATTTCCATGTTGCGTTCAGTACCATATAGTTTTGCGATGGCACATGCAAAAGAAGGGGTGAAGCAGGCAGCTGCTTATGAGACGGACCGTGTAGAAACAATTCTTAAAAAACTGATCAGGGCAAAGGGGAATATAAAGGAGGTTTTTAAGTAATGTATACAAAAGAGAGTATCGAAGTTTTTTTGAAAGGACAGAGCAGACTGTATGATGAACCGGTAGCGGAGACACCGGAAGAGGCAGAAGAATTTCTGGAAGACTGCATGGCGGTTGAAGTAAAGAACATTAAGGAAGTGAGAAAGTATCTGGATGAGGCCGGAGCGGATGTCAGTGGAATGTCTGATGAAGAGCTGGAAGATGCCTGCGAGGTATTTGCACTTCCATCTGGTGGATACCTGATTGTGGAAGGCTAAAGAAACTGTCAATCTATAATGTGTACATAACCCTGTCCTTAAGCAGTATGGACAGGGTTGTTTTTATGTAATAGGAAATTACTCCGTAATGTTCCTATTACATAAAAACGCTCCGCGAGGATGCGACCAGATGCATAAGGAGTGTGTCCGCTTTGTTCTATATGTAAAATACAAATTACATCTGTTGAAAACGCTGTGATATAATTTTTTCAGGATATAGGGTATAGATACCGACTAAAAAGAGAACAGATCAGGAAGTCGAAGATTCTATAGGAAATAAAGAATGCAAAAGGAGGATGGATCATGCGGAAAGAAAGGATTCTTGCAGTCATTATGTCAGTGTTGCTGGCATTATCAATGATTCCTGCAACGGTGTTTGCAGCAGAAACGTCTGTATTAGACGGGAAACTGAAGCTTCAGGGAATCGCAGCAGAAGGCAAAATACTGAGTGCGGATTTTAAAGAAGTGAAACCAGAGGGAGTGGCAGAAGATGATGTTACGTATCTCTGGGAGCGGAAGACTACCGAGGATGAAGCAGCAGAGAAGGCAGGAGATAAGCCGGAACTGAAAGAACTCAGCAAGGAGAAAACTTATACAGTAACACAGGAAGATGTTGGTTCCAAGATTGTGCTGACAGTTACGGGGAAAGAAGAAAATGGTTACAGTGGAAACCTGAAGATTGTTTCGGATACAGTGATCGATGCGCAGACAGCTGCAGAACAGGAAACAAAAGCGACAGAAGACAATACTACTGCTGACGAAAATACGGAGAGCAATCAGTCTCAGAATACAGAGGAAGCAGCAGACAGTCAGCAGGCAGAAACGCCAGAAGGCACAGATGAGAGTATGCAGGAAGATTCTGACCAGGGATCAAATGAAGCAATAGATGGTATTCCGGCTGCTACGACAGATGAGGAGAAACAGCAGCAGGAGAATGCTGGCTCAGAGGCGGTGGAAGGTATTCCGGAAGCAACAGAAGATGGAACTTATGACCAGCAGGAGATATCTGATAAGGTACAGCCAGAAGATACAGCTACACCTGATGAGCCTACCGAAATCTCTACAGATGCAACTATTATCGTTGGAGATGGAAGTACGGAGAGTATTGACTTTGGAACTGTGATTTCAGGACAGGAAGACAGTGTGCAGGCACAGTATGTGACTGTTTCAAATACTGGTAATACAATTCTGAATTTTGCAGAGATAAGTCCGGAACATTTTATGGTTCAGGATATTTCGGATCCAATGGAGCCAAACAGCAGTCAGCAGCTGTGGATCGTTCCGCGGGCAGGTGTGGAAGTTGGCTCATATGACGATACGATTACTTATACGAGTGAAGAAGGCGTGAAAGTTTCTTTTGAGGCCAGGATGACAGTTAAGGCACCTGAAGATGATAAATCGGCGGCAGATTCAGGAGGTACGGCAGATTCTGCACAGAATGATCAGAATACAGATACAGAGAAGCCGGCAGACAACAACGA
This sequence comes from uncultured Blautia sp., assembly GCA_934378195.1. Taxonomy (GTDB): domain Bacteria; phylum Bacillota; class Clostridia; order Lachnospirales; family Lachnospiraceae; genus Blautia_A. The sequence goes on along the minus strand of CAKRPO010000013.1, from coordinate 25,270 downwards.
TACAGACAATTCAGATAATACAGATAATGGAAAATTCACATCAGGGGTGACACTTGCAGTAGATGAGGCTGCTGGCTCAGGGCTTAATTTTAACTCGAATAATGAACAGACAATTGTTCTTACAAATAATTCTGAACAGACAATGACTGTAACTGCTTCAGTAACAGGAGATACGCCGGCAGTGACGGTCGCTCCGGCGGAGCAGGAGATTTCTGCTGGTGGTACTGCAACATTTACGGCAACACCGGCAGAAAATCTGGAGGCAGAAACACCATATCAGGATGCTATTCTTTTTGCACAGAAGGATAATACAGAAAACAGTGTGCTTGTATCAGTAAACGTTACGCTTCAGGCACCGAAAGTAAGTCATGTAACGGCAGACAGGACTTCTCCTGTAGATTTCGGAACGCTGGTTCAAGGCTATACAGAGCGTCCGGCTGCAGAGCAGATTATGCTGAAAAATGAGGGAAATGCAGAGGCGGATCTGACAGAGGCAGTCAGCGATACAGGAGCGGCACAGGGACAGTATTTTGATATCAGCTGGCAGGCACAACAACTTGCTCCTGATAATACTGCAGTTGTTAAAATCCAACCGAAAGCAGATTTGCCAGGAGACAATACTTATACAGAATCTTTTACCATTACCGATAACACAAATAACAGTTTGATCGTGATCACAGCGACCGTTAATGTGGAGAAAGAAAAACATTCCGTTGATCCTTCGACGTCTTCTCTTGATTTTGCGACTGTAAAGAAGGGATATGGAGAAGCTGAGAAAAAAGAGTTTACAGTTATCAATAATGGTAATGTTACGGAAACACTGGAGCAGCCGACATTGACAAACTTTACAGTTTCTGTTTCGCAGCTTACACTGGCACCGGGAGAATCAGCTACTTACACGGTACAACCAAAGACAGGACTGGATGTAGGCGCATATGCAGAAACGATTAAAATTTCTTCAGATAAGTCGGTCGGAGTGAATTTCCAGGTAGCGAAAGGAAATGCGGTTCTTACCAAGATCCAGCAACCGGCAGCGGTTACGGGACTGGCAAATGGTACAAAGAAATCAGCCTCTTCTCTGAAACTGCCATCCACCGTAGTGATTGAGACGACAGAGGGAAATATGAAGGCATCAGTTTCCTGGAATGTCAAAGCTTCTTCTTACAGACAGTCCAGTACAGATGCACAGAAGTTTACCGTATCCGGTACGGTGGCATTACCTTCCGGAGTCGATAATGATAATAAGATCAATCTTACAACATCTGTGGAAGTAAGTGTAAATGCTTACAGTGCCCAAATTGCATCCGCTGAAAATAATAAGATCACAGGAATAGAACCAAATGGAGTCTATACAACACAGACAAAGATTTCATTTACAGCAGTTGGTGCGGGAATGGATAATAATTCTCCGAAAAAAGGAGACACTCGTTATGTCCCGCAGAGCTGGACTGTGATCAATACAAACGCATGGAATGCAGCACCATATACAGCTTCTTTTGGACTTGCACAGAGTGGTGATTACACATTGAAGGTTGCTTTTGCACAGCAGCAGTACGATGGAAATATATGGAAATCAACCGGAACGACAGATACCAGACAGGTATCGTTCAGTATCACCAAAGCCAAAGTTACAGCTCCGGGAACGAATCTGACACCGGCTGCTAATAAGAAGAGTTCTGTAAAGACCGGTGATAATACACCGATTCTACCGTTTGTATGCATTTTGATCATTGCGGCAGGCGCAATTGGCGGAGTTGTTGTTTACAAGAAGAAAAATAAGAAATAAAAGTCAAAATAAAAACGAAAAAAGTTTTGTTAGCACTCATTTCAAATGAGTGCTAATTTTTTCTTGACTTTTGGGATAAAGGGGATTAGTATATAAAAAGACAAAAAAACAAATTTAAGGAGTGTGGACAATATGGCTGAAAAGCACGGAAATTTATCAATTAACAGTGAAAACATTTTTCCTATCATAAAGAAATGGCTGTATTCTGACCATGATATTTTTGTTCGAGAACTGGTATCTAATGGTTGCGATGCCATTACAAAATTAAAGAAACTTGAAGTGATGGGAGAATATTCTTTCCCGGATGATTACAAACCGGCAGTTCAGGTCGTTGTAGATTCTGAAGCAAAAACCCTGAAATTTATCGATAATGGTATTGGTATGACTGCGGATGAAGTAGAGGAATACATTACACAGATTGCATTTTCCGGTGCAACCGAATTCCTTGAGAAATACAAAGATAAGACAACGGATGATCAGATGATCGGTCATTTCGGTCTTGGATTTTATTCCGCATTTATGGTAGCAGATGAAGTACATATTGATACCCTTTCTTTCAAAGATGGTGCAGCTGCTGTACACTGGACCTGTGACGGCGGCACAGAATATGATATGCAGGACGGCGATAAGACAACAGTTGGTACAGAAATTACATTGTTCCTGAATGATGAAAGTCTTGAGTTCTGTAATGAATATCGTATGCGTGAAGTTATCGAGAAATATTGCTCTTTCATGCCGGTTAATATTTATCTGTCCAAAGCAAATGCAGAGCAGGAGTATGAAACAATCGATGAAGCTGATCTGAAAGATGATGATGTAGTTGTTGAACATATTCATGAAGATGCCAAGACAGAAGAGAAGGAGAACGACAAGGGAGAGAAAGAAGTTGTTGAGGTTTCCCCTGCACGTGAACGTGTAAAGATCAATAAACGTCCGGTATCTTTGAGTGATCCGAATCCACTGTGGATGAAACATCCGAATGAATGCTCTGATGAAGATTACAAGGAGTTTTACCGTAAAGTATTTATGGATTACAAAGAACCACTGTTCTGGATTCATCTGAACATGGATTATCCGTTTAATCTGAAAGGTATTCTGTATTTTCCGAAGATTAATACAGAATATGATTCCATTGAAGGAACCATTAAACTGTATAACAACCAGGTATTTATTGCAGATAATATTAAGGAAGTCATTCCAGAATTCCTGCTTCTTCTCAAAGGTGTGATCGATTGCCCGGATCTGCCTCTGAATGTATCCAGAAGTGCTTTGCAGAATGATGGATTTGTGCAGAAGATTTCCGAGTATATTTCTAAGAAAGTTGCTGATAAGCTGACTGGTATGTGCAAGACAGATCGTGAGTCTTACGAAAAATATTGGGATGATATCAGTCCGTTTATCAAATTCGGCTGCATTAAAGATGCGAAGTTTTCCGAGAAATTGCATGACTACATTTTGTTCAAAGATATTGATAACAAATATCTGACTTTAAAAGATTGTATTGAGCAGAATAAGAAAGAAGGTACAGCAGAAGATACAGAAAAGAAAGAAGAAACAGAAAATAAGGATTCTGAAAAGATAACTATTTTCTATGTTACAGATGCTGTGCAGCAGAGTCAGTATATCAACATGTTCAGAGAAGCTGGCAAGAATGCAGTGATCCTTTCTCACAATATTGATACTACCTTTATTTCTCATCTGGAACAGAAAGATCAGACAATTCAGTTCAAGAGAATTGATGCCGATGTGACAGAAGAACTCAAAGGAGATGGCGCAGCAGACGAAGAAACAGCAAAAACATTGACAGAATTGTTCCGTAAGAATCTGAATATGGAAAAACTGGAAGTAAAAGTTGAAAATCTGAAAAATGAATCTGTTGCAGCTATGATGACTCTTTCAGAAGAAAGCCGCCGTATGCAGGATATGATGAAAATGTACAATATGTACGGAATGGATCCGGGTATGTTTGGTGGCCAGGAGACACTGGTATTAAATGTGAGCCATCCATTGGTAAAATATCTTGCAGAGAATCAGGAATCTGAACATTCTGCAGTGATCTGCCAGCAGCTGTATGATCTTGCTATGCTGAGTCACAAGCAGTTATCACCAGATGAGATGACCAAATTTGTGCAGAGAAGTAATGATATTTTGATGCTTCTTACAAAATAAAAATGATAATTTAAAGACAATATAAAAAGAATCCCGAATATTTTCTTTTATGTGGAAAAAATTCGGGATTTTTTATTATTTCGTTGACAAAATACAATAAATTCTATATGCTGAAAATGTATAGTAAATGCGTATATTTGTTGTGTAAAAATGAATAATGTGACTCTTAAAATGTCGTTTTTTTTCGAAGAAGCACGAGTTTGGTAGGGAAAAGAAAAATAAGAAAAATTTGTCGTATAATAATGGCAAAACAGGAAAAGGCGGAGGGAGAGCACATGAGAAAAGTGTATCGATTAATCAGACAATTGGGAATGACCTCAAAATATAAAGGATATTATTATGTCGCTGAAGCAGTAATGATGTCAATGGAACTTCAGGATTATCCGATTAAGATCACGAAAGATATTTATCCATATCTGGCTAAAAAATTTAAATCAACACCTGTAAACATTGAACATGATATCCGCACTGTGATCAATGTATGCTGGACTGCAAATAAAGAAACGATGGATCGTATAGCTGGCTATCCTCTTCGTTATAGACCTACAAATAGTGAGTTCGTAGATATGCTGGCATACTATTTGATTCAGACAGAACTGGATGCAGAAAATGCGAAATCGGAGTCTCAAAAAAATCTTACAGCCTGTCGAAATCCAATTGATGTTTTTGAAAAAATTTCAGAACTGCAGAATCCCATGTGATTTCCGGTTGTTTGTCAAGAAGAAAGGTATCAGAAGAAATACCCGTTGTGCAGAATAATTCCTTATTTTTATATTGAATGTTTAAATTTAATCCACAGATCTGATTGCTGCAAAACGGAAAAGAAGAATCTGTGAAAATTGCGCTATACTGCGATGGAGATAATTGAAAAGTGATCCGAAACTGAATAGGCAGTAGTTTGCCGCGTATGATTGAGAAGCAATAGGATTTCAGCTCTTTCCAGTGACAGAAGAAAGAATCTGTAAAATCCGGATTTTGTACAGTGTCTGTGTCGAAAAAGTCCTTATGGAGTCTGCCGTCAATCGTAAAGTTGCTGAAAGTTGTGATATTGGCTTCTACCAGAGAAAAATGATCGAAAGTGTCTCTGATCAGTAGCAGATTCATGAATTTTTTGACGTCGTTGATTTTTAGTGCAAGCATTTTTTACTCCTGTCATTCATATGTCGTTTTGTTATCCGAAAGATAGTGAACAGATGCAGATTCCATTATAAAACAGAATCAAAAAAAAGAATAGAGTTTTTCGAAAAAGTCTTTTCAAATATGTAGCTATATGGTAATATAGATGTGGTATTCGATACTACATATTATGGAAAAGAGGACGATATAATTGAGCTATAAAATTGTCATAGATAGTTGTGGAGAATTATTAGATGAATGGAAAGAAGATCCGCACTTCGAGTCAGTGGCTCTGACATTGAGTGTAGGTGGCGAGAATATAATAGATGATGAAACTTTTGACCAGGCAATTTTTTTGAAAAAAGTAGCAGAATGTCCGGAGTGTCCGAAATCTGCCTGCCCATCTCCGGAGCGTTATATGAGAGCATTTGACTGTGAGGCAGATCATATATATGCAGTCACTCTTTCGGCAGAACTGAGTGGTTCTTATAATAGTGCAGTTCTTGGTAAGAGTCTTCTTCAGGAGGATAAGCCGGACAAGCAGATTTATGTGTTTAATTCGAAATCAGCATCTGTAGGTCAGTCTCTGATAGCAATGAAGATACAGGAGTGTGAAGAAGCAGGTTGCTCTTTTGAAAAAGTGATCGAGACGGTTGAAGCATATATTGCAGAGCAGCACACATTTTTTGTACTGGATAATCTGGAGACACTCCGCAAGAATGGACGTCTCAGTAAGGTGAAAGCACTTGTTGCAAGTGCACTGAAAATCAAGCCAGTCATGGGATCTACCGATGAAGGCGCAATCTGTCAGTTGGATCAGGCAAGGGGAATGAACAAAGCACTTGTCAAGATGGCTCAGAATATTGTTGAAAGAACAAAGGACAGTGAGAATAAGGTACTTGCCATTTCCCATTGTAACTGTAGAGAGAGAGCAATTCTTCTTAAGAATGCACTGGAAGAGAGAATGCCAATGAAGCGCGTTGTGATTCTGGATACTGCAGGTGTCAGTAGCATGTATGCAAATGATGGCGGTGTGATCGTAGCTGTATAAGTACTTCACTTTTGCAGGAGAATATGGTATAATAGCAAAAGCTTATACAACAAAGGAGATTCTTAGAATGAGCCAGAAAAAAGTAGACAGCTATAAGGCAGGTAAGGCAGGACGTTCCAAAGCGGCCAGAAAAGAAAAACTGATTGATAGACTGGAGATTCTTGCATGGATTGCAATCTGTGTTGCAATGGTTGGCTGGATCGGATTTTCCGCATATGCCAAGATTGAAGCAAAGCAGGAATCTGTTGTTACAGAAACAGTAATGGACACATCTGCAATTGATAATTATGTATCAGGCCTGTCATCCTCAGCTGATGCACAGTAAATGAAGAAAATGAGATAATAAAAAACCCCGGCAATGTGCCGGGGCTTTTTATTTAATTAATGGTTTCAAAGGTTAAAAACCTTCAAGTATCGAGGTTATTATAATTTTGTAACGTTAGCAGCCTGCATTCCGCGAGCGCCTTCTGTTAAATCATAAGTTACGGCCTGTCCCTCATCCAGTGATTTGAATCCTTCACCATTGATTGCAGAAAAGTGAACGAATACGTCAGCTCCGTCTTCTCCTGTGATAAAACCATAGCCTTTTTCTGCGTTGAACCATTTTACAGTTCCCTTGTTCATGATGTTACCTCCATAAAAAATAAAAAGTTAAATGTCCATCTGACGAAAAAAATCACCAGATTTTAGAGACTATATCGTGGGTAATATATAATCTCTAAAAACTAGTGATTTTATATTAAGGTTCTCTTCGTCTATGAGTAGAATTATATCGCCCGTTCTCAAAATTGTCAAGGCGAATATATAAAAAACACTTTATTAAATTGTCTATTTCGTGTATGATATTGATGATAATGTATAGAAAAATCAAAGATATAAATTCCAGGAGGAAGCAGTTATGATTAACAAGCTTATTGAAAAAATCCGTAAAACTAATGCACCGATCGTTGTAGGACTGGATCCGATGTTAAATTACATACCAAAGCATATCCAGGAAAAGGCATTTGCAGAATTCGGAGAGACTCTGGAAGGGGCTGCAGAAGCAATCTGGCAGTTCAATAAAGGAATCGTAGATGCGACTTATGATCTGATTCCGGCAGTAAAGCCACAGATTGCAATGTATGAACAGTTCGGTATTCCGGGGCTTGAGGCGTACAAGAAAACAGTGGATTACTGCAAATCCAAAGATCTTGTTGTGATTGGCGATATCAAACGTGGAGATATTGGATCCACATCAGCAGCATATGCAACCGGACATCTGGGACATGTGCAGGTAGGATCTAAGAAATATGCAGGATTTGATGAGGACTTTGCAACGGTCAATCCATATCTGGGATCTGACGGTGTGAAGCCGTTTATTGAAGTCTGCAAAGAAGAAAATAAAGGACTTTTTATACTTGTCAAAACATCAAATCCATCCAGTGGAGAATTTCAGGATCGCATCATTGATGGACGTCCGCTTTATGAATGGGTTGGTGAGAAGGTTGCACAGTGGGGCGAAGAACATATGGGAAAAGAGTACAGCTACATTGGAGCAGTTGTTGGTGCTACTTATCCGGAAATGGGTAAAGTCCTTCGTAAACTTATGCCAAAAACATTTATTCTGGTGCCTGGCTATGGTGCACAGGGTGGAAAAGGAGCCGATCTTGTCCATTTCTTCAACGAAGATGGACTCGGAGCTATCGTAAACTCTTCCAGAGGAATCATTGCAGCATACAAACAGGAAGCTTATGCAGAATTTGGTGAGCTGAATTATGCGGATGCATCTCGTAAAGCGGTAGAAGTTATGATCGAAGATATCAGTGGGGCTCTTAAGAATCGCTAAGAAGAGCAGGAGGAGATAGATGAGTACAAAAACAAAAGAGACTTTAACCGTCGTCAGCCAGGAAGAGATTGGCAAAGATATTTACAGCCTCTGGCTTCAGACAGATAAAATGGCACAGAATGCCCACCCGGGACAGTTCCTTTCTTTATATACAGGAAATGGAAGTAAACTTCTTCCGAGACCAATCAGCATCTGTGAGATTGACAAAGAAAATGGCAGGATTCGTCTGGTATACCGTGTGACTGGAAAGAATACAGGTACAGAGGCATTTTCCAGGATGCAGCCGGGTGAAATGATTGAAACACTGGGTCCCCTTGGGAATGGATTTCCATTGGAAGAAGCTGAAGGCAAAAGAGTATTTCTGATTGGCGGTGGTATCGGAATTCCTCCGATGTTGGAGACAGCGAAGCAGTTAAAGGCAGAGAAGACGGCTGTTTTGGGTTACAGAGATGAGTTGTTCTTGACTGATGAGTTTGCCAGATATGCAGATGTCTATGTCGCGACGGAAGATGGCAGTGCCGGAACAAAGGGAAATGTACTGAATGCAATTCGCGAAAAGGGACTTGAAGCAGATGTGATTTTTGCGTGTGGACCGACACCAATGCTTCGCGCACTGAAGGAATATGCGGCCGAGAATAATATTACATGCTGGATTTCAATGGAAGAGAGAATGGCATGTGGAATTGGAGCCTGTCTTGCCTGCGTATGTAAATCAAAAGAGGTTGATGCACATTCTCAGGTGCACAACAAACGTGTCTGCAAAGACGGACCGGTATTTTTGAGCACGGAGGTGGAGTTATGATGAATACAAAAGTAACTCTTGCCGGAGTTGAATTGAAAAATCCTGTGATGACTGCTTCGGGTACTTTTGGCTCAGGGGCAGAGTACAGTGAATTTGTGGACCTTAACAAGCTTGGTGGTGTTGTGACGAAGGGCGTTGCCAATGTACCATGGCCAGGTAACCCGACACCAAGAGTGACTGAGACTGCAAGTGGAATGCTGAATGCCATTGGACTGCAGAATCCTGGAATTGATCTTTTTTGTAAAAGAGACATTCCGTTCCTGAAACAGTATGATACAAAGATTATTGTAAATGTATGTGGAAAGAGTACTGAAGATTACTGTGAGGTGGTAGAAAGACTGGCAGATGAACCGGTTGATCTTATGGAAATCAACGTATCCTGCCCGAATGTCAAAGAGGGTGGTATTGCATTTGGTCAGAATCCACATGCACTTGAGGCAATTACAAAAGAAGTAAAAAAATATGCAAAACAGCCGATCATCATGAAGCTTAGCCCAAATGTAACCGATATTACAGAAATGGCCAGAGCAGCGGAGGCAGGTGGTGCAGATATTCTTTCTCTTATCAATACGCTTACCGGAATGAAGATTGATATTTACAGAAGAACATTTGCACTGGCAAATAAGACCGGTGGTATGTCTGGTCCGGCAGTGAAACCGGTGGCTGTGCGCATGGTTTATCAGGTAGCGCAGTCAGTGAAACTTCCGATCATCGGTATGGGCGGAATTGCAACAGCGGAAGATGCTCTTGAATTTATTATGGCTGGTGCGACAGCAGTGTCTGTTGGAACAGCGAATTTCTTTAATCCATATGCAACGGTTGAAATTGCAAAGGGAATCGAACAATTTATGGAGCAGCAAAAGATTGCAGATATCAATGAACTGATTGGTATTGTGAAATAAAATTTACAGAAAACAGAACAGAAACACAAAAGAGACAGCAGCGAAAGTCTGAAAGACTTTTTCTGCTGTCTTGTATCGGAAAAAAGAAAATTAGAAAGGAAATATTTTGAGTAAACAGAAAACAAACGATATGACTGTAGGAAATCCGGTCAGACTGATTATTCAGTTTATGATTCCAATGTTTCTTGGAAACATTTTTCAGCAGTTTTATAATATAGTAGATTCCATCGTGGCCGGACAGTTCATTGGTGTTGATGCACTTGCAGCAATTGGAAGTACCGGTTCTCTGATGTTTTTTATAACCGGATGGCTGAACGGTCTGAGTAGTGGATTTGCGATTATTGTTGCGCAGATGTTTGGCGCGAAAAAGTATGATGATATGCGACATTTCGTAGCAATGTCCGCATATCTTATGTTTGGTTTTGCAGCAGCGATGACGGCAATTTTTTTGATATTTAATGTACCAATTCTCAAACTTATGAATTCTCCGGCAGATCTGATGGGAGATGTAGCCGGCTATATGGGAATCATTTATGCGGGACTTCTGGTTACAGCAGCATACAATACACTGGCGGCATTTTTACGTGCATTGGGAGATTCGAAATCACCACTTTATTTCCTGATCATTTCAGCGGGGATCAATGTGATTCTGGATATTGCCCTGATTCGCTTTGTAGGAATGGGAGTAGAAGGATGTGCTTATGCGACAGTAATTGCGCAGGGTGTTTCAGCAGTTTGCTGTCTGATCTATATTAAGAAACGATATCCCATCCTTCATCTGGAAAAGAAAAATTTTGAGCTTCGTAAGGGCAGTATGAGCAAGTTGATGATACTTGGAATTCCTATGGGTCTTCAGTTTTCTATCACTGCAATCGGAACGATCATTGTACAGAGTGCAGTAAATATTTATGGAGCTACTTATATGGCAGGATTTTCTGCGGCTGGCAAAATACAGAATGTAATTGGAATGGTAGCGGTTTCCATGGGTGCGACAATTGCAACTTATGTAGGACAGAACCGTGGCGCCGGACGAATGGATCGCGTAAAACAGGGAGTAAAATATTCCTGGATCATGCTTCTTATCTGGAGCGTTCTTGAAATGGCACTTGCATATTTTGGTGGAAAATACTTTACATATTTATTTATCAGTCCGTCTCAGACCGATGTGATCCAGGTGTCGGTAACGTATTTTCATACCGTATTTTGGGCATATCCATTTTTATGCACGATTTTTGTTTTTCGAAACGCTCTTCAGGGAATGGGATATGGACTGGTACCGATGCTTGGTGGCGTTTTTGAACTGGTTGCCAGAACTGCAATCGTGGCGTTTGTGGCAGGTAAAACGACATTTGCCGGTGTATGCCTGGCGGACCCGATGGCCTGGATCGCGGCGTTGATTCCGCTGATTCCGTATTATTATTATGTGATGAAAAAGTACAGGGATGTTAACAGGATTGAATAGTTGACTTTTTTATGTTAATATATAGAAGATATTCAGACACAGGTCTGGACACAGACGGTTAAGAATGATAAAGGCTGGTTGTGGGGAAGATTGAAACGGAACAGACAGCCATGCAGACAGGAGGTTCAGAATAAAATGGAACAGTATAAACAGGAATTTATTGAATTTATGGTAGACAGTCAGGTGCTGAAATTTGGAGAATTTACTCTGAAAAGTGGAAGAAAATCTCCGTTTTTTATGAATGCGGGCGGATATGTGACCGGGTCTCAGTTAAAGAAACTTGGTGAATATTATGCAAAAGCAATTCATGATAAATATGGCGATGATTTTGACGTGCTGTTTGGACCGGCATACAAGGGAATTCCGCTCAGCGTTGTTACGGCAATTGCATTCAGTGAACTGTATGGAAAGGAAATCCGCTACTGCTCTGACCGTAAAGAAGAAAAAGACCATGGAGCAGATAAGGGAAACTTTCTTGGAAGCAAGTTGAAAGACGGAGACCGTGTAGTTATGATCGAGGATGTTACCACTTCCGGTAAATCCATGGAAGAAACTGTTCCGAAGGTGAGAGGAGCAGCCGAAGTAGAAATTGTAGGTCTTATGGTATCTCTTGACCGTATGGAAGTTGGCAAGGGGGGAGTGAAGTGTGCACTGGATGAAGTGCATGATCTTTACGGATTTGAGACAAATGCAATTGTTACAATGGCAGAAGTTATAGAGCATCTTTATAATAAAGAATACAAGGGTCAGATTATCATTGATGATGATCTGAAAAAGGCGATTGATGCATATTATAGTCAGTACGGAGCAAAATAATCATTTGACGGAGAATATTGAGGGCATCTGTATAAGGAGGAATTGCCATGAACGAAAAAATATATAAGACCATGAGCCGGACAGGTGCATGCAGTATTACGGTAGGAATCATAACACTTGTGACAGGTGTGGCAGCAGGTGTGCTGATGATCGTCAGTGGAAGCAGATTGTTAAAGAGAAAGTCTGATATTCTGATCTGAAGCAGGATAGGGGTTAAAATTGAAAGACAGTACAAAATGTAAGATCAGGTTTCTGAGTGTACTTTTGTTTATACTCTATGTACTGCTTCTTGTTTATTTCCTTTTCTTTTCGGAAGAGTACGGACGTGTGGCTGCAGAAGAGCGGATGTACCGGTATAATCTGATTCCTTTTGTGGAAATCAGAAGATTCTGGATATACAGGAAACAACTGGGAATGTTTGCTGTGATCACAAATCTTTTTGGAAATGTGATTGGGTTTGTTCCTTATGGTTTTATCCTTCCGGTCATTGCGCACAGATGTCGCAGTGGCTTCTTTATCATTGTGTCCGGATTTGCACTCAGCCTTTGTGTGGAAACTGTACAGTTGATCACAAAGGTAGGATGTTTTGATGTGGATGATCTGATATTGAATACGCTAGGGGCAGCAATTGGATATTTGTTTTTTGCTGTCTGTAACTATCTGAGGAGAAAACAATATGGCAAGAAGATATAGATATGCAATTATAAAGAAGAAAGAGGCTGCAAAGGGGAAGCTGTCAGTAGGGCTGGCAATTGCTTCCCTGCTTCTGTTTGCGGGGGCAGTTGGTGTGGCTTATGCACTGGAAGGTACCTATGGCTTTATTGTAGGTGGAATCTGCCTGTTTGCAGCATTGCTTTCTGTATACGGATTTCTTATGGGAATCAGCAGTTTTTCAGAACAAAACTGTACTCATAGAACCAGCATCATAGGCTCAATCCTTAATGGGATTTTTATGGTGGGCTGGCTCGCCTTTTTTTTGATGGGAGTGTAATAAAATGGAACGCTTACAGAAACAGATGGAGTTTATCCTGGAAGTGGATAAAGTGAAACAGATTGTCCGTCAGACATACCTGACGGACGGCAGTCGCAAGGAAAATGATGCAGAGCATTCCTGGCATCTGGCACTTATGGCTGTGCTTTTGAAAGAATATGCAAATGAAGAGGTGAATCTGGAGAAAGTGATTCCGATGGTGCTGATTCACGATCTTGTAGAAATTGATGCGGGGGATACTTATGCGTATGACCGTGCAGGTCTGGCGACACAGAGAGACCGTGAGACGAAGGCTGCTGATCGTATTTTTGGAATGCTTCCTGAGGATCAGGGAAGAAGATTCCGGAATCTGTGGGAAGAATTTGAGGCGTATGAGACAGCAGAAGCCAAATTTGCACATGTACTGGATAATTGTCAGCCGTTGATACTGAATGATGCTTCTGGGGGAAAGAGCTGGAAGGAACATACGGTACACAAAAGTCAGATATACAAGAGAAATGAGCATACTGCAGAAGGCTCCAGGGAAATATGGGAATATATGAAACAGCTGATAGATAAACATATTCAGCTTGGACATGTACTTGATGATTAATATAAAGGAGATGAGAGTGTGGACGAATTGTTGAAAGAACGTTATGGACTTGCAAAAGACCGTATTGCTGAAATCTGTACAGAAACGTCTGTTCGGCCAGCGTTCCTTGATTTTTTTCAAAAAACAGCTGCTTTCTTAACAAAAACAGCTGGAATTCTGGAACGAACAGAAAAAGATCTTTCTATAGAAGAATTACAGGCAGAAAATACCAGCCTTTATGAGGAATTATTTCCGCAGAATTATGCACATTGCTATGGAAATCCGGCATATGCGAAAGAAAAGCTTGGAGAATATGGGAAAGCATTTACATTTCTGTATACAGAACTCAGAGGTACGATCGCCTATGGATATGAAAAGAAATTCTGGGATTATACAGTGGCAGCAGAACTTTTTCTGGAAGTTTATGCTGCTTTTGAAAGTGATGAGCAGCCATCGGTAAAGAATGTAGAAGATATGCTGCGTTCGTATGTAAATGATTATTGTCAGGATATGATGGAACAGAGAATTGCGGAAGCAGTAGACCCGGAAAAGAACTTTGCGGTGCGTATCGTGATGGAATCTGATTTTTCAGATCTCAGCTATCTTTATCAGTACGGGGAATATGTTTCTGTAAATGAGACAGGTGTGGCAAAATTTCTGAACAGTCTCAGCCAGGATGAGATTGACAGCATGGCCAGGACATATACGGAAGGGTATCGGATTGGCTTTATTAATGGAAGAAAAGATATTACAAAGAAAAAAACTGTTAATATCCGTTATAATTTGGGATTTGAAAGAATGGTACGGGCAGCCATCTGCCAATTCCGCGAAATGGGACTTGAACCAGTGGTCTATCGTCATGCAACGCATGCAGTGAACAAAAGAGGAACTGCATGGATTGGATTTGCAGGTGGAAATGCCAATCCACAGTATGAGTATGATCACAGACAGGATCAGGCACTTTTTTTGGACAGTGATTTTGTGCAGCGCAAGCTCCGTTCTATGCAGAATGCTTATGAGAAGTACAAAGATCTTGCGGCTGTACACGGAGGCCCGGCCTGCATTGAGACGTTTGGAGAGGAACCGTTTGCTCCGGTATCCACGGATGGGGCATGGACATTGAGCGAAGTACAGCAGAAACTTCAGGTAGAGTTGGATAATGAATCCGGACAGATTGTCAATCGATATATCAAAGGAGATGAGAGAAGTTTTACGATCATCGCATATCCGGTACCAGAGATTGGGGAGAAATTTTCGGAAATCTTTGCAGAAATCGTAAAGATTAATACACTGGATTACAAACTTTATGAACATATCCAACAGACAATCATTGAAACACTGGATACCTGTCAGTGGGTTGAGATTAAGGGAAAAGACGACAATGAGACAGATCTGATCATTCATTTGCATGAACTGGAAGATATTAAGAAACAGACAAATTTCGAAAATTGTGTGGCAGATGTGAATATTCCGGTCGGCGAAGTATTTACTTCTCCTGTACTTGCAGGAACGGGTGGAATTCTTCATGTAAAGAAAGTCTATCTGAATGGATTACAGTTCAAAGATCTGAAACTGGTATTTGACTGCGGTCAGGTGATTGAGTATTCCTGTGCAAACTTTGAAACAGAAGAAGAGAATCGTGCATATATTGAAGATAATATCCTTCACCATCATCCGAAGATTCCGATGGGCGAATTTGCAATCGGAACCAATACAACTGCATATGTGGCTGCTGAAAAATATGGTATTGCAGATAAACTTCCAATTTTGATCGCCGAAAAAATGGGACCGCATTTTGCAGTGGGTGACACCTGTTACAGCTGGTCTGAAGATACACCGGTATTTAATCCGGATGGCCGAGAGATTATTGCCAGGGATAATGAAATCTCAATTCTCCGTAAAGAAGACATCAGTCTGGCATATTATGGATGCCATACAGATATTACAATTCCATATGAAGAGCTGGGAAGTATCCGGGTAATCGATGAAGACGGAGAAGGTACGTCGATTATTGAAAATGGCCGTTTTGTACTTCCGGGAACGGAAGAACTGAATCGTCCTTTTAAAAAATAACAACAGCTTATTTATTTTGCGTGACGGACAAAGTTATTGTATACAAAAAGAGTTTGCTCACCAAAATATTTCTTTTCCGTAATTTTATTGACACAATTTTAGAATCTTAGTAGAATCAACCTGAAGATGTAAGAAAATACACGAGGAGGCCACCAATGAAAAAGGTTGGAATTGTAATGGGAAGCGACTCAGATATGCCGGTTATGAGTAAGGCGGCAGCAATTCTTGACAAGCTGGGCGTTGAGTACGAGATGAAGATTATTTCTGCACACAGAGAACCGGATGTGTTCTTTGAGTATGCAAAGACTGCAGAAGAAAAAGGATTTAAAGTAATTATTGCAGGGGCGGGAATGGCAGCACATCTTCCTGGAATGTGTGCGGCAATCTTTCCAATGCCGGTCATCGGTATTCCGATGCATACGACATCTCTTGGCGGAAGAGATTCCCTGTATTCGATCGTACAGATGCCATCCGGAATCCCTGTAGCCACGGTAGCAATTAACGGAGGTGCAAATGCAGGACTTCTTGCAGCAAAGATTCTGGCAACATCAGATCCGGAACTTCTGGACAGACTGAAGGCATACAGCCAGGAATTAAAAGAACAGGTTGAGACAAAAGATGCCAGATTGCAGGAAGTTGGATATAAAGCGTACTAAAAAGGTGGAGGAGATTAGAAGATTATGGATTACAAAAAAGCAGGTGTGGATATAGAAGCAGGCTACAAGTCAGTAGAATTAATGAAAAAACATATTGCCAAGACCATGAGACCGGAAGTATTAGGCGGTATCGGTGGTTTTTCAGGGGCATTTTCCATGAATGCTTTCAAGGATATGGAAGAACCGACATTGGTATCTGGCACAGACGGATGTGGTACGAAGGTGAAACTTGCCATGATCATGGACAAACATGATACAATTGGAGTTGATGCAGTGGCTATGTGTGTGAATGATATTGCATGTGCCGGTGCTGAACCATTATTTTTCCTGGATTATATTGCATGTGGTAAGAACTATCCGGAAAAGATCGCAGAAATCGTAAGTGGTGTTGCGGAAGGCTGTGTACAGTCCGGAGCGGCACTGATCGGTGGTGAGACGGCAGAACATCCGGGGCTTATGCCGGAAGATGAATACGATCTTGCAGGTTTTGCTGTTGGAGTGATTGATAAAAAGAATCTTCTTACAGGAGAGGAATTGAAACCGGGTGATGTCCTGATTGGTATGGCATCTACTGGTGTGCACAGCAATGGATTTTCACTTGTCCGTAAAGTATTTGAGATGACCAAAGAATCTCTGGATACCTATTATGAAGAACTTGGTACAACGTTGGGAGAAGCACTTCTTGTACCGACAAGAATCTATGTGAAGGCACTGAAGAGCATTAAAGATGCCGGCGTGCGTATCCATGCATGTAGTCATATCACTGGCGGTGGCTTTTACGAAAATGTTCCTCGTATGTTGAAAGAGGGAACAAGAGCTGTGATCGAGAAAAACAGTTATCCGGTACTTCCAATTTTTGATCTTCTTGCAAAAACTGGAGATATCGAAGAAAAGATGATGTACAATACATTCAATATGGGACTGGGCATGGTTCTTGCAGTAGATCCTGCTGATGTAGATAAGACAATGGAGGCTATCCGCCAGACAGGAGATACTCCATATGTAGTGGGCCGCATTGAGGCAGGGGAAAAAGGAGTGACTTTATGTTAAAGCTTGCTGTTCTGGTATCAGGAGGCGGCACAAATCTGCAGGCAATTATAGATGCGATTGACAGTGGAGCCATCACAAATGCAGAAATTGGTCTGGTGATCAGCAATAATCCGGGTGCATATGCACTGAAACGCGCAGAAAGCCGGGGAATCCCGGCTAAGTGCATTTCTCCGAAGTCATTTGAAAACAGAGTGGCATTTCACGAAGCGCTTCTCAAAGAACTTAAAGCAAATGAAGCGGATCTGATTGTTCTGGCAGGATTTTTGGTAGCGGTACCTCCGATGATTGTGGAAGCATATCCGAATAAGATTATCAATATTCATCCATCGTTGATTCCGTCTTTTTGCGGGGTAGGTTTTTATGGACTTCGTGTTCATGAAGGTGTACTTGCCCGTGGTGTAAAAGTTACAGGAGCAACGGTTCATTTTGTGGATACTGGTACAGATACTGGTCCAATCATCCTTCAGAAAGCAGTGGGAGTGCATGAGGGAGATAGTCCGGAAGTGCTGCAGCGCCGTGTGATGGAGGAAGCCGAATGGAAGATTCTTCCCAAAGCAATCGATCTGATCGCAAATGGCAGAGTTTCAGTTCAAAATGGAAAAGTCTGCATAAAAGACTGACTATGAAAGAGGAGGCAAATAAAAGCTCATGAAAGTACTGATCGTTGGAAGTGGCGGAAGAGAACATGCAATTGCATGGAGTGTTGCAAAGAGTCCGAAAGTAGATAAGATTTATTGCGCACCAGGAAATGCCGGAATCTCTGAATATGCAGAATGCGTGGCAATCGGTGCGATGGAATTTGAAAAACTGGCAGATTTTGCTGAGGAAAAAGCAATTGACCTGACGATTATCGGTATGGATGATCCTCTGGTTGGTGGTGTGGTAGATGCGTTTGAAGCGCGTGGTCTCAAAGTGTTCGGACCTCGTAAGAATGCAGCGATTCTTGAAGGATCTAAGGCGTTTTCCAAAGATCTGATGAAAAAATATGGTATTCCAACTGCGGCATATGAGAATTTCGATGATCCGCAGAAGGCACTGGATTATTTACATACACAGGCAAAGTTTCCAATCGTTCTTAAAGCAGACGGACTTGCATTGGGAAAAGGCGTTTTGATCTGTAATACATTGGAAGAAGCAGAGGCCGGAGTCAAAGAGATCATGGAAGATAAAAAATTCGGAAGTGCCGGAAATACCATGGTTATCGAAGAATTTATGACAGGTCGTGAAGTGTCTGTCCTTTCCTTTGTGGACGGCAAGACGATTCGCACGATGACATCTGCACAGGACCACAAACGTGCCATGGATGGGGATAAGGGTCTGAATACAGGCGGCATGGGTACGTTTTCTCCGAGTCCGTTCTATACGGAAGAGGTAGACAGATTCTGTAAGGAACATATTTATCAGGCAACCGTAGATGCTATGGCTGCAGAAGGACGCCCTTTTGTAGGAATCATTTTCTTTGGATTGATGCTTACGGAAGAAGGTCCGAAAGTGTTGGAATACAATGCGCGTTTTGGAGATCCGGAGGCACAGGTTGTACTTCCAAGAATGAAAACAGATATCATAGAAGTCATGGAAGCATGTGTGAATGGTACGCTGGATCAGATTAATCTGGAGTTTGAAGATAATGCGGCAGTATGTGTTGTTCTGGCAAGTGAGGGATACCCGGTAAAATATGAAAAGGGCATTCCTATGTATGGATTCGAGAACTTCAAAGATAAAGATGGATATTACTGTTTCCATGCAGGAACCAAATTCCAGGATGGTCAGATAGTTACCAATGGCGGTCGTGTTCTTGGAATTACAGCCAAGGGAAAAACTCTGAAAGAGGCGCGTAAAAATGCGTATGACGCAACGGAATGGATTCAGTTTTCCAACAAGTATATGCGCCATGATATTGGAAAGGCTATCGACGAAGCATAGATAAGAGTAACAGATCAGTGACAATATAATAGAAAAATCACCAAAAAGTTGTGCCATTTTTCGTGAAATATGGTATAATATGATATATATCATGAAGAAGCGATAAATGAAAGGAAAACAAAATGGGTATTAGTGTAGAAGATGCAGTTAAGGAACTTCAGGCAAGGGAGACAGTATTTGTTGCGTATTCACAGGCAACGAAGCTTCCTTATGTTACCTGTGGAGAGGAAACATATAACGACCAGGTACATTTTTTTGCTGAAGAGGAAACTTTGAAAGAATATGGTAAGCAGAAACTGGAAGATAAAGATGTCCTTATGGGAATGCGTTATGAAAAGAAAGATTTCCCGAGGATGTATGGACTGATGTTCTCTATCGGAGTGAACTCTGTAATCTGGAATAATGGAGTAGATGAGATTGAGATTGATCTGGAAAAGATTGTCAGAAAGCCGGATCTCAGCAAGATGGAGCCAGCGAAGCGTCCTCTGATCAACCCGACATTACAGCTTTCAGGTATTTATTTTATGCAGGAGCTTCGTCGTCCGGTTGCCAAGGAAGAACATAAGAACTTAAGAGAACTGGAAGAAGAACTGATCGCTAATCTTAAAAAATCACAGTTCCTGGTAGCGATGGACCGTGATGAGGAGAATCCGAAAAAAATCAATATTCCGTATCTGAAAAACAAAGAAGGTCAGGTGTTGCAGCCGGTATTTTCTGATGTGATGGAATTTGAGAAATTTGCAAGAGGTAAGAAACTCCGCCTGGCAAAGATTCCGTTTGATAAGCTCCCAGATATCCTGATTAATCAGGCAGAAGCGATGGTGTTCAATCCGATGGGATTCAATCTGATTCTGAATAAAGAACAGTTTAAGAGAATTCTCGGCTGATCATATTTTTTAAAATAAAAATTCATAGTGAGACAGGTGGCTCATAAGGCTGCCTGTTTTATTTTTTACTTGCAAAATCTGATGTATGTGCTACTATATGTATAACATGATATCGGAGAAATGCTCAAAAAGAATCTGCAGGTATCATAGCATAAAGACAAGGGGCTGATAGAAATGGTCATTGAAATAGATTTTAACAGTGATGAGGCTATATATGTACAGTTAATGAATCAGATCATAATGGGAATCGCCACATCTCGTCTGCAGGAAGGAGATCCACTGCCGTCGGTGCGGCAGCTGGCAGATACGATTGGAATTAATATGCATACAGTAAATAAAGCATATTCCTTGCTGAGACAGGAGGGGTTTGTGACGATAGATCGTAGACGTGGTGCAATCATAGCAGTAGATGTCAATAAGATTAAGGCATTGGAAGAAATGAAAGGAAATCTCCTGGTAGCTTTGGCAAAAGGATGCTGTAGAAATGTCAGCAGAAGCGAAGTACATGATTTGATTGATGAGATTTATGATGAGTATGAGATTGACCAGTAATGCCGGGAGTATTATTGGAATGACAGCAGTCCCGTGCACAGCGGGCAGATAGGAGGAAAACGAACTATGCAGGATAAATTTACCAGACAGGCTGAAAATGCGCTAAAACTGGCAAAGACCACCGCACAGTCCTGTAATCATTCATATATTGGTACAGAGCATATTCTGGTAGGTCTGCTAAAAGAAAAAGAAGGAACAGCAGGCAGGATACTGGAAGAATTTAATGTAGAAGAGGAGGCCTTAAGCCGGCTGATCGAAGAGCTGATTGCACCATCAGAAGTTCTGGTGGCTGAGAAAGCACCGGAGTATAGTCCGAGAGCTGAGAAAGTGATCAGCATGGCACTGAAAGAGGCTGAAAATCAAAAGGAAACACAGGCAGGTACAGAACATCTTCTTGTGGCAATGCTGGGAGAAACAGACTGTGTCGCAACAAGGCTGCTTTATACCCTGGGAGTCAATATTCAGAAATTGTATATAGCAGTGTTAAGCGCGATGGGTATCGAGAATCCAACAGCAGAAAATCTTCAGAACAGTAAAAATCCTAAAACACAGAAAAATGTTTCTCCGACACCGACCTTGGACCAGTACAGCCGAGATCTGACTGTGATGGCGGAAGAGGGAAGACTTGATCCTGTGGTTGGCCGTGACAGAGAAATCACAAGATTGATCCAGATTCTTAGCAGAAGAAGCAAAAACAATCCTTGTCTGGTAGGAGAACCTGGAGTTGGTAAGACGGCAATTGTTGAGGGTCTGGCGCAGCGAATTGTATCAGGAATGGTCCCGGATTCTGTCAAAGATAAAAGGGTTGTTGTACTTGATATGTCAGGAATGGTTGCTGGAAGCAAATATCGTGGAGAATTTGAAGAACGTATCCGTAAAGTAATCGATGAAGTGAGGGCAAATCAGGGAATTCTTTTATTTATTGATGAACTTCACACGATCATTGGAGCAGGAGGTGCAGAAGGTGCACTGGATGCATCGAATATTTTGAAACCATCCCTTTCAAGAGGCGAAATTCAGCTGATTGGCGCAACAACTCTGGAAGAATATCGCAAATATATTGAGAAAGATGCGGCTTTGGAGAGAAGGTTTCAGCCGATTACGGTAGAAGAACCGACAGAGCAGGAAGCACTTGCAATACTGAAGGGGCTTCGCCCGTATTATGAGAAGCATCATGGCGTCAAAATTGAGAATGAAGCACTGGAAGCAGCAGTCAGGATGTCTGTGCACTATATCAATGACCGTTTTCTACCGGACAAAGCAATTGATATCATTGATGAAGCCGCTTCTAAAGTACGGCTTGGAAATTATCGTTCGGCACCGGAAGTAGAGGCGTTGGAAGCAAAGATAAGGGAATTACTGAGCAAAAAAGAAGAGGCAATCAAATCGGCAGATTTGGCTATGGCAAAGAAGATTCAGCAGGAGCAGAATGAGACTGAAGCGGAGATAGAAAAATACAGAGCAAAAGAAGAGCGCAGGAATAGACGTAAAAATCTTGTGGTAAATGAGAACTCTGTGGCAGATATTGTTTCTGATTGGACTAAGATTCCGGTCAAAAAATTGACAGAAGGGGAAACAAAACGTCTGGCGGCGTTGGAAAAAGAGCTTCACAAACGTGTGATTGGTCAGGAAGAAGCTGTTAAAGCGGTTGCACAGGCAGTTAAGCGCGGCAGGGTAGGGCTGAAAGATCCACATCGTCCGATAGGTTCATTCTTGTTTCTCGGCCCTACAGGTGTTGGTAAAACAGAGCTTTCCAAGGCTTTAGCGGAAGCGGTATTTGGCAGTGAACAGGCCATGATTCGAGTTGATATGTCTGAATATATGGAGAAACACAGTGTCTCCAAACTGATTGGTTCTCCTCCGGGATATGTAGGATATGATGAGGGAGGACAGCTTAGTGAGAAAGTGAGAAGAAATCCGTACAGTGTACTCCTTTTTGATGAGATTGAGAAAGCGCATCCGGATGTGTTTAATATTCTTCTTCAGGTTCTTGATGATGGACATATTACAGATGCACATGGACGTAAAGTAGATTTTAAGCAGACAATCATCATTATGACATCGAATGTTGGAGCACAGGCAATCATTGAACCTAAAAAACTGGGCTTTATGTCTCAGAAAGATGATAAGCAGGATTATGAGAGAATGAAATCCGGAGTGATGGAAGAAGTGAGAAGGATCTTTAAGCCAGAATTCCTGAATCGGATTGATGAGATTATGGTCTTCCATCCGTTGCAGAAACCGGAGATTAAGAAAATCGTAAATATTCTTCTGAAAAATCTGGAGAAACGATGCATAGAACAGCTTGGAATTCAGCTTAAGATTACGGAATCAGTTAAGGAATATCTGGCAGAGTCCGGATTTGACAGTAAATATGGTGCGCGTCCGCTTCGACGTGCAATCCAGAATAAGCTGGAAGATCCAATGGCAAATGAAATTCTTGAAGGTAAGATTCGAAATGGAGATCTGGTAAAAGTACAGCTTCATCAGAAAGAGATTCGCTTTGCCCCGGTAAGAGAAGACGCAGAGACCGAAGCGAATTCTAAAAAAGATGTTAAATCTTGATTAGGAGACTGGTCAAAAAAAGTGGTAAATGTTATAATAATGTAACTGAAATATCTGATGTAGACTGGAGATTATCATAATACAGTACAGATATGTAAGGAGCAAAACACAACAGAAAAGTCTAGGGAGGACATAAGATCATGGCAGTAGTAAAAGAACTGATCCGTACAGAAGAAAATGGGGGTATCAGCTTTGGTAATTATGAATTACCGGCAAAATCAAAAGTATCTGATTTCCCATATCAGGGAGATGTTTATAAAGTAAAGACATTTAAAGAGATCACCAAACTGGAACGTAATGGAATGTTCGTATACGAGTCCGTACCGGGAACTGCTGTATTTTCACTGAAGCAGGATGGCACCAGCATGGATTTTGAAGTGGAAGGTGCAGAGGATGCACAGATCACTGTTGAAATGGAAGCAGATACTGAGTACAGTATTTCCATTAATGGAGAAGATGCAGGAAAAATGCAGACAAATCTTGGTGGCAAACTTTCTTTCAGTGTAGAGCTGGGAGGAGATACAGCTGTAGCAGTAAAGGTTGAAAAATGCTAAAAAATAAAAAGGTCGTTTATTTTTGTCAGGAATGCGGTTATGAGTCTTCAAAATGGATGGGTCAATGTCCGGGATGCAGAGCCTGGAATACATTTGTAGAAGAAACGGTTTCTACGAA
Source organism: uncultured Blautia sp. (assembly GCA_934378195.1). GTDB lineage: Bacteria > Bacillota > Clostridia > Lachnospirales > Lachnospiraceae > Blautia_A. Next base: position 1,401 of record CAKRPO010000013.1, on the reverse strand, counting down.
GAAATCAGCTTCAGCGGGGAGCAGCCTACAGGGAGGCTCTCGTAGAGCGGAGCCAGTGATATTAAAAGATATCCGACTTTCAGAAGATGAAAGGAAGCTGACAAAGATAGGAGAGCTTGACAGAGTACTCGGGGGCGGTATTGTCCCTGGGTCTTTGGTGTTAGTGGGTGGAGATCCGGGAATCGGGAAATCCACCCTTCTTTTACAGGTGTGCAGAAATCTTGCACTATCAGGCAATTCTGTCCTATATATTTCAGGAGAAGAGTCTCTTCGTCAGATTAAGCTGCGTGCAGAACGTATCGGAGAATTCCATGAAAACCTTCAATTACTATGTGAGACAAATCTGGAAACAATTCGGGAAGTGATTGAGCGTAAGAAACCGGACATGGTTGTGATTGATTCGATTCAAACGATGTTTCATGAAGATATCAGTTCAGCGCCGGGAAGCGTTTCACAGGTAAGGGAATCCACAAATGTTCTGATGCAGATTGCCAAAGGCCAGGGGGTTTCTATCTTTATTGTCGGACATGTGACAAAAGAAGGAAATGTGGCTGGACCGAGAGTACTGGAACATATGGTTGATACAGTGCTCTATTTTGAAGGGGATCGTCATGCATCTTACCGGATTTTACGTGCAGTCAAGAATCGATTTGGTTCTACCAATGAAATTGGCGTATTTGAGATGCGCAATACTGGATTGGAAGAAGTAAAAAATCCATCAGAATTTATGTTGAATGGGAAGCCAAATGGGACATCTGGATCTATCGTAGCATGTTCTATGGAAGGAACACGTCCGATTTTGGTGGAGATTCAGGCACTGGTTTGTCAGAGTAATTTTGGAATTCCGAGAAGAACAGCAGTAGGAACTGATTTTAACAGAGTCAATCTTCTGATGGCAGTTTTGGAGAAAAAAGTTGGAATTCATCTGGCAGCATGTGATGCATATGTGAATATTGCAGGTGGCATGAAGATGACAGAACCGGCGATTGATCTGGGAATTTCTCTGGCAGTTGTATCAAGCTGTAAAGATATTATCATACCGGATTCCGTGATAGCATTTGGAGAAGTTGGATTAAGCGGTGAAGTACGTGCGGTCAGTATGGCAGGACAGCGCGTGGCGGAAGCAAAAAAATTAGGATTTGAAACTGTGATCTTACCGGAAGTGTGCCGTTCGTCTGTTGGAAAAGTAGAAGGAATGAACTTGGTATATGTAGCGTGGATTCAGGATGCTATTCGCTTTATTATGAAAAATAATTAAAAAGGTAAATAAATAAAAAAATTGAAAAAAGGTGTTGACAGCACGGTTGGAAAGTGGTATTCTAACTGAGCTGTCACGAAGAATTGTTTCTTCTGATTAAACAATTTGAAAAGTTTTGAAAAAAGCGAAAAAAGTTGTTGACA
>CAKRPO010000012.1 GCA_934378195.1 uncultured Blautia sp. | reverse complement strand
GGTACTTTCCGAATCTTTCTGTATTCCAGAAGTGCGACCACCGCATATGTCACAAGTCCGATCACAAACATCTGTACATAGATCATCGGATCGATCCACAAAGCGATCCATCCGGAAATGCTCTGCAGCATCATTTCTCTGAACAGAACTTCCATAACCGTTGTCTCGATCGGCAGGCTGATGAGCAGACACAGGATGACTACGATTGATGTTGACATAATATAGAGTCTGCTGATTTCTCCATTCGTATAGCCAAGTATCTTCGTCATCGAGATCGACTGGGCATTTTTTTCTATAATGATCTTGGACAGAAGATAGATCAGAACCATGTAAATGGCAATTGCGAATCCATTCACCATCCCCATCATGCTTCCCATAGAAACATTCAGCTGTCTGGTGATCTTGGTCAGTGCATCCAGATCAATGACAGAGCCAATGTATGAGCTGTCAATATCCGTAATCTCGCTGTCACTGAAATAACCGCTGAAATAATCATCCCCCAGATCAAACATCTGATTCAGTTCATCCTGTGGCATAAAAATGCAGAGTCCTCCGTTATAGTCATAGATTCCATCAATCTCAAAGGTATACTCATCATCCTCATATTTTTCTTTGAGCGTGATCGAATCTCCTGGCTTCAGCAGGAACTTATCTGCATAAGCTTTTGAAATATATGCACCTTTTGAAAGATCTGCATCAATATACCTGCTGTCATCATGTACACCATAAAGTGTCACTTCTTCACTCTTGTATTTACCTGGAAGTGTATTCAGCGAGTAGGCACTGAACTCCTCGGCATCTTTATTATCTGTCTCGGTATCGTGAGAGAAAAGCAGCATGTCCAGCATACTTTCCAGCTTATTGCTGCCGCCCATCACGCTGACCGGAACAGAAAGCATGTACTGGTATTTTGCCAGCATATTGTCCTGGATCTCCATCTGGTAATGATCCAGTGCAGACGGAAGAAGCAATCCAAACATCAGCAACAGATTCGCAAAAACAATACCTACAAAAAGTACCAGATAATTGCTGATGTTCTGAAAGATCACACGTAAACGGAATCTGTGAAAGATCTTGAGTTTCGGACTTAAGTAAAGTGCTCTCTTCTGCTTTCTCGTGGAAAGATCTCTTCGAAGAAATTTAAGCGGTGAAAGCTTCAGCTTATGATGAAGGATTGCATAATTGACCACAAACATGATAAGTACCGGAACTACCGTAGTCAGAAGGAAAGCTTCTGCATTCCAGATCGTCACATAAGTCGGAAGACTGTAACTTCCATAATACATATCCGCACATATGTCTTTAAACACTGTATATCCCAGAATATTTCCAATCAGCGCGCCGATCAGTGTTACAATGACCGGAAGTGTCATATAATGCCGCACCAGCTCCCCCCGGGTATAGCCGGATGCCCGGAGTGTTCCGATGACACCGGCTTCTTTTGCGATCGTATTGCTTGTCGTGATTCCAAATACGAATGCCATGATCACAATGATGATATACAGAAGCATGATCATCATTGCCTCATCACTGCCCATATCGTCACCGGTAAATATGATTGCCTGATTCTGATACTGCGGAACAAAATTTTCCAGTGTGACAACTTTTCCCATCGCCTTCATCAGATCTTCAGAAACATTTTTTTCTTCGAGCTCTGTTTGTGGCTTCCTGTCATATATCCAGGCATAATTGTACTGCAGCTTATCCTGATCCAGAGTATCAAATTCTTCCTCTGTCACCAGTCCTACGCCAAATTTCACCGCATCAAACATGGTGTCACTGTTGTTCTGAAACAGACAGCTGTAATCCGACAATGCGACCAGCCCTGTCACTGTCCAGGACTTTGTTCCATCATCAATGGTGTCGCCAATCTGCAGATCATTGTTATCTGCATACATACGGTCAATTGCAATCTCGCCTGTTTTTTCTGCCAGTTTACCGTCCATCAGGCAGACTTTGTTGACATCTGTACGGTTTTTAAAGAAACGCATCGTGCTGCCGTTTGAAAGAGAATCTTCTATATAATAATTCTCATATACTTTGACGCCTTCTTCTTCGATTGCCTCTTTCTGTCCGCGGTACAGACGCTCTCCGGTGCGGAAGTTTCCGTCTTCGATATTATATTTCTCAAATCCTTCATTGTATGCCTGAATCATACTTCCATCTGCAACCAGGAAACCGGATATCATTCCGATCGTTGCAACCATAAGAATAAAAACTACCAGATATTTACCAAATTCCCCTTTGAGTTCACGGGGAATTCTTTTTCTCAGAGGACTTTTCATGATATTGCCCTCCTTACCAGTCAAGATCCATCGCAGAAATCTTATGTTCATTCTGATAATTCTTACGAATCATGCCATCACGCAGTTTGACTACACGGTCTGCCATATCTTTGATTGCATCGTTGTGGGTTACCATGACGACGGTATTGCCATATTTTTGATTGACGGTCTCGATCAGCTTCAGGATTTCCTTGGAAGTATTGTAATCCAGTGCTCCTGTCGGCTCATCACAAAGCAGGATATCCGGATTCTTAACGATGGCACGTCCGATCGCCGTTCTCTGCTGCTGACCTCCAGAAAGCTGATTCGGAAGCTTCCTCTGATGCTCATAAAGTCCAAGCGTATGCAGAAGTTCATCTACATTCAGCGCACGGTCACTTAAGTATGCACCAACTTCAATATTTTCACGCACGGTCAGGTTTGGTATCAGGTTATACATCTGAAAAATATATCCAAGATGTTTTCTTCGATACTGAGAGAGCTTCTTTTCTTTCATATCTGCCAATTTCTCACCTTCGATTGAAATACTTCCACCGTCTGCGCTTTCAATTCCGCCGATAATATTCAGAAGCGTGGATTTGCCGGAACCGGACGGTCCCAGAAGTACACAGAATTCTCCTTTCTCAATATCCAGATCAAGTCCTTTAAGGACATCTACCTTACTGTCCCCGGAGCCAAATGATTTCCTGATGTCTCGAATTTCCAAAAACATAAGTTTCTCCTTTTCATACATTCCCGATTCGCATCGGTTAGTTGCATCTATACTTATGTTAGTTCAGTCTATCCGGTTTGTCAAGAAAATTTGCCATGGCTAACTATTTTCGAAACCTGTTTTCGAAAAACAGTTATTTTGTATATTTTATGTAATAGGAACATTACGGAGTAATTTCCTATTGCATAAGAAACTCCGGCCTTGCATAAAGCAAAACCGGAGTTCTATATTCTTATTTTTTACATTATAAATTCCATTACACGTTCTACTATAAATACCGCCGCACACGCAAAGAGTGCAACAGTAAGAAGACTTTTTTCACGGTAAGCCACGATCAGTGCTACGATCAGTCCTGCCGCACCGGAAATGATACCACCGGCAGTCGCTGTCAGGATCGCCGGAAATGTCATCGCAGCAAGACAGGCATATGGCACATAGTATAAAAAGGATTTCACAAAATGGCTTGTGATCTCTTTCTTAAACAGGACCAGTGGAAGCATACGGATCAGATATGTCACACCAGCCATCACCAGAATATAAAGATACGCATTTGGTTTCATATCAGTTCGCCTCCTCTTCTATTTCTTTGATCGGGCAAAAATATGCTGCCAGACCTGCTACCAGCAGGGTCGTAATAATGATCACAAATCCTGTCGATACTTTATTCAGCACCGGAACAACGGCAAACAGTGTACTTACTGCCATAGCTCCGATCACAACACCAAGCACCGCTCTGTTTTTCTTTGCAGGCGGAATGATGACCGCAAGGAACATTCCGTAGATTGCAACGCTCAGAGCGCTTACCAGAAAATCCGGAAGCAGACTTCCCGAAACAGCACCTGCAAGTGTTCCTAAAGTCCATCCCGGGATTGCCACACACATGACACCATAATTGTACCATGGACTGATACGTCCCTCCTGGCTTGCACTGACGCCAAAAATCTCATCCGTCACACCGAAGGCAACCGCAAGTCTGTGACTGTTCGAGACACCTTTTTCCAGCTTCTGTGACAGAGAAAAGGACATCAGACAGTATCTCAGGTTGATGACCAGCTGTGTCAATGCCATCTCCCACAGAGAGCCACCTGCTGCCATAATTCCGATACCGGCAAACTGTCCGGCAGAAGTAAGGTTCGTCAGAGAGATCAGAACCGCCTGCCACGCAGTCAGCCCAGACTGGATTGCCATGATACCAAACGTAAACGATACGGCAAAATATCCCAGACCAATCGGTATTCCATCCTGGAGACCTTTCCGAAAGCTTGTTTTATTCATGTTTGTATCATCCCTCCAGTGAATTCAAAACACGGAATCCATTGTTGCTCAGTACATTCTCTGTAACAAAGACATCATCTGTCTGAAGGATCATAATCGGAAGGCTGTTTCCTCTGTGATAAGATGTATAAATATAATCCAGGTTTACATTGCAGTTCCCCAGTACCTGCAGTACTGTATTCAGTCCACCTACTTCATCTTTAAGATCTACTGCAATAACTTCTGTCACACGGTTCATGTAACCATTCTCTGTCAGAAGCTTCTCCGCTTCACTCGCCTGATTGGTCACCATGCGGAACAGCGCGAATTCCGGTGCATCGAAGCATGCAAAACCATAAATATCAATGCCTGCCTCTGTCAGAAGACCGGTCACCTTCTGAAGACTTCCTGCTTTATTTTCAATAAATACGATGTTCTGTTTGATCATTGTTCTCTCTCCTCGTCCCTCACAGTGTATATTCAGGAATGCCTCGGCATTCTTGCTGCGAGATGCACGTCATGCAATGCATCACGTACTTCTTCTGCGCATCTGATATATCATTATACTCACGTTTTCCTCAGTTGTAAACCTTTGTAAATCAAAATAGTATTGTCCGAAACAACTGTATAACGCTTTCATCAACTACAGTAATAATCAAAAATCCCCGTGAAGCGTCTTGCCACACGAGGATTTCTATTGTTCGACTTGAATTTTTATGTTTCACTTCAAGAATGCCTCTGCATTCTTGCTGCGAGATGCGCGTCATGCAATGCATGACATACTTCTTCTGCGCATCTCTGCAATCCTGCCGGAGGCTATATCAGATGGGGGATTGACTCCCACCACTGATACTGATTTGTTGCTCGCCACCTGCAGAGGTGGGAGTTATCTCACATCTGATGTATCATGATTTTGACCTGTTATCCACAGGTCGAATCAATCATCCAGCTCTTCATCCACATATTTCTGAATGTTGGACGCATTTACATATTTCTTCAGGTGTTCACCATCGGTGATGACCAGTGTCGGTGCCTGCATGATTCCGAACTGACGGGCCATATCCGGATTCTTTTCAGCATCAATGATTTCCAGGTCTTCGCCTTCCAGCATCTTCTTTGCCATACGGCAGTTCGGACAGGTGCTGGTCGTAAAGAGATATTTGTGCGTTTCAACCGGCTCGATCTTGACGTCATCTTCTGTCATGGTCACCATGCTGGTGTGCACTTTCTTGAGTTTAGAATGAAGTACATCATACAGTGTACGGTTCTTGTATTCCTGTGCCTTACCATCGTTCCAGTTCTGTACCGGACGATAATATCCCGTGATACGGCTGTAAACTTCTGCCTTCTTACCGCATTTCGGACAGGTAAAGTGTTCACCGCTCAGATAACCGTGCTCCTTACATACAGAGTAGGTAGGAGAGATTGTATAATACGGAAGTTTGTAATTCTCGGCAATCTTACGCACCAGAGAAGCTGCTGCTTTCCAGTCCGGAAGCTTCTCTCCAAGAAATGCATGGAATACCGTACCGGATGTGTACAGTGTCTGCAGCTCATCCTGAATATCCAGTGCATCAAAGATATCAGAGCTGAATTCAACCGGCAGGTGAGAGCTGTTGGTATAGTAAGGGGTATCTCCCTTGCTTCCGGCTGTACGGATATCCGGCCAACGCTTGCGGTCGTGTTTCGCAAGACGGTATGCCGTAGATTCTGCCGGAGTTGCCTCCAGGTTAAACAGTTCTCCCGGATACTCTTCCTGATAATCAGAAAGTCGCTCTCGCATATGTGTCAGAACTTCTTTGGTAAATTTCTGTGTACGCTCATCACTCATATCACAGCCAAGCCATCTGGCATTCAGACCGGCTTCGTTCATGCCGACCAGTCCGATCGTAGAGAAATGATTATCAAAGCTTCCAAGATATCTCTTCGTGTATGGATACAGACCTTCATTCAGAAGCTTCGTGATGACCTCTCTCTTGATATGCAGGGACCTTGCGGAAATATCCATCAGACGATCCAGTCTTCTGTAAAATTCTTCCGGAGTCTTGGAAAGATATGCGATACGCGGCATATTGATCGTAACAACACCTACTGATCCGGTGCTCTCACCGGAACCAAAGAATCCACCGCTCTTCTTACGCAGTTCACGCAGATCCAGGCGCAGACGACAGCACATGCTTCGGATATCGCTTGGTTTCATATCACTATTGATATAGTTGGAAAAATACGGAGTTCCATATTTAGATGTCATCTCGAACAGGAGACGATTGTTCTCTGTATCGGACCAGTCAAATTCCTTCGTAATGGAATATGTCGGAATCGGATACTGAAATCCACGTCCGTTGGCATCTCCCTCGATCATAGTTTCGATAAATGCCTTATTGACCATATCCATTTCCTTCTTGCAGTCCTTGTACTTGAACTCCATCTCTTTGCCGCCTACGATCGCCGGAAGCTCTGCAAGGTCATCCGGAACGGTCCAGTCCAGCGTGATATTGGAGAACGGTGCCTGTGTTCCCCAGCGGCTTGGTGTATTGACACCATAAATAAAGGATTCGATACATTTCTTGACTTCCGGATAAGTCAGGTTGTCCACTTTGACAAACGGTGCCAGATAAGTATCAAATGAAGAAAATGCCTGTGCACCGGCCCATTCATTCTGCATGATACCAAGGAAGTTGACCATCTGGTTGCAAAGCACGCTTAAATGCTTTGCCGGTGCAGAAGTAATCTTGCCCTCAATACCGCCTAACCCCTCTTTGATCAGCTGTTTCAGAGACCAGCCTGCACAGTATCCGGTCAGCATAGACAGATCGTGAATATGGATATCTGCGTTTCTGTGTGCATCTGCGATCTCATTATCATAGATCTCTGATAACCAGTAATTTGCGGTGACTGCACCGGAGTTGCTTAAGATCAGACCACCAACAGAATACGTAACAGTGGAATTTTCTTTTACTCGCCAGTCCTCAACCTTCACATAACTGTCGACGATCTCCTTGTAATCCAGGATCGTAGATTTCATATTGCGGATCTTTTCTCTCTGTTTGCGATAAAGGATATACGCCTTGGCTACATCACTGTATCCAGCCTGGATCAGAACATTCTCCACACTGTCCTGGATATCCTCTACCGTTACCCTGCCATCCTGTATCTTATTCTGAAAATCTGCAGTAACACGAAGGGCCAAAAGGTCGATCATATCTTTACTGTAATTTTTCTCTTTGGCATCAAACGCCTTATCGATTGCTGCTGTAATCTTGCTCATCTGAAATTCTGCAATCTCGCCATCACGTTTTACTACCTGAAACATGTTAACATTCCTCCCTCTACTGCTGCACCTGTATTCATAAATACGGACGAATTCATGTCCGTGAATTTGCATAGTCGGTCGCTGCTTCTTCATCCACAGCAACCGTGTAGAACCTATTGTATCAGACTCTTTTCTATCCGTCAATACACAAAAAACACCACATATTGTGCAGATAATGCAAGCGCACAACTATATGGTGTTATCCTTTTTTCCCTGTTTTTTGCTGTTTTTCCTTTATTTTCGAGCTTTTGGCATCACAGAAACAAAGATTTCCGCGGGCACTCTGGCCTTTACAAAAATTCCGTCTTCACGATATTCTTCTGAAAGCAGACTTCCATATTCACGGATGATCTGAATCTTACCAGCCTCTTTATAGTCATATAATTCTTCCAGATAAATCTGACTCTCTGCCAGAAGCTTCGCAAGTACTTCTTTCAGTTCTTCCAGTCCCTCTCCTGTACGTGCCGAACATTTTACTGTATAATCTGCCCGAAAATCGCGCAGCTGCTCTCCCTGCACCCGGTCCTGCTTGTTCAGAAGGGTAATAATCTTCTTACCGGTCGCTCCAAGCTCCCGGAGGGTCTCATACACAGTATGCATCTGCAGTTCAGCCTGTGGATTGGAGGCATCGACCACATGAATGATATAGTCCGCATATTTCGCTTCTTCCAGCGTACTCTTAAACGCCTCTACGAGATGATGCGGCAATTTGCGGATAAATCCTACTGTATCTGTCAGAAGAATCTGCTGCCCGTCCTTCAGCTCCAGTACACGTGTCGTTGGATCCAGCGTGGCAAAAAGCTTATCCTCTGCCAGGATACCGGCTCCGGTCAGTGTATTCAGCAAAGTAGACTTCCCGGCATTCGTATAGCCTACGATTGCGGCAGTCTTAAGGTTGCCTCTGGTTCTCTTACCACGGATCAGCTCTCTGTGCTTCTCCACCTGCGCAAGCTCTGCTTTCAGAGCAGAGATCCTGGTACGGATCAGACGTCGGTCTGTCTCCAGCTTTTTCTCACCCGGTCCTCGCGTACCGATACCACCGCCAAGTCTGGACAGTGACTCACGGAGTCCGACCAGACGCGCAGCACGGTAACGCAGCTGTGCAAGTTCTACCTGGATCTTACCTTCGCTGGTCGTCGCACGACCCGCAAAAATATCCAGGATCAGAAGGGTCCTGTCCATGACCTTACAGTCCAGCTCGCGCTCCAGATTATTCATCTGTGCCGGCGAAAGCTCATCATCGCAGATAACTCCATTGGCATCATAAGCTGCCAGAAGTGCTGCTACTTCTTCAATCTTACCTTTGCCGATATATGTTCCGGGATGTACCGCTTCACGGTTCTGAATGACCTTTCCGACCGTCACAGCTCCTGCAGTGGATGCCAGTTCTTCCAGTTCATCCAGAGATGCTTCTACATCTTCATCCTGTGCCGTCTGTACACCGATCAGAATAACACGCTCTTCTATTTCTTTAAAATCATAAAACTGCATAGGATCAGTACTCCTCTTCATCGGATTCATCATATCCGTCAGAAGAATCAGCAGAATCTGTGCTGTCTTCTGTATCTGTCGATGCGTCAGAAGTGGTCTCTGTATCCGCACTGTCTGTCGTATCAGAAGCAGTATCATTACTGAGTTCACCATTACGTGACTGGAGGAACGTCAGCTCCTTCACTGCATTCTCGTCATCCGGAAACATCTTGATATAATCCTGCATCTTACTGAGTGCAGTCGCAAAATCAAGCTTTTTCTCATAGACAACAATCTCATTGTACAGCAGATCCTGCATCTCTTCGGTGGATGCATCTTCCAGTCCTTTGCTGATATTATCCAATGCACTGTCATAAGAGCCATCATCCATATCGCAGAGTGCCAGTCCGTTGTATCCTTTTGCCGGATTACTGCCATCGGCCTCCACATACTGCTGGTACATACTTCTGGCATTGGATGTATCATCCTGTGCGCGATAGACCATTCCAAGAAGAAGCATGCCTTCTGTACTCTTCTGATTGACTGCTTCGGTCAGCTCTTTCTGAGCATTGGAATAGTCTTCCATGTAATAATACACTTTGCCTCTGTCACAGTAGTCCTCCGCGCTCTTCGGCTCCGTCTTAAGTGCAGCTTCCAGATAACGGGTACCATCCGCCTCCATATCTTTTTCAAGATATGCCTCATAGATCTGGATGGCTCTGTCATAGGTAGCATCTTCTCCATAAGCTTCTGTAAAGTTTGAAGAAGCCTCGTCATAAGAATCCATCGCCAGTGCCACACAACCGGTCAGATAGTATGTCTCTGCATCCATGTCATAGCTCTCAGCCAATGTCTGGCAATCCGCCATCGCTGCATCATTCTGACCTGCCTTCAGTTCTGCGGTCGCCCGGTAGGCAAGCATATCTTTCTTCAGTGTCCTACCCGCTTTTTCCTCATTCAGTCCATTCGTCAGTTGATCAATGGCATCCTGATAATTGCCCAGATGAAGGCTGGCGATCCCCGCCCCGCGGTATGACTCTGGCAACTTGTAACCTGCTGTGATCGAAGCCTGATACCCCTGAAGGGCATAATCGTAGCTGCCCTGTGCAAGATCTGCACAGGCCTGATCATAAGTTTTCTTTTCTTCCCCTCCACAGCCGGTCAGTGAACCAAGTGCCAGTCCGGCTGTCAGCATCCATATGATTCTTTTATTTTTCATTGATATCCTTTTGAGTTATTCTACTACAAGTCCCTCTTCTTCCATTACGCGGACAACGTTGTTGACATGCTCTGCACAGATTTCTTCTGTTCCGGCTTCTACCATGACACGGATCAACGGCTCTGTACCGCTCTCTCTTACGAGGATACGTCCATCTGTGCCAAGTGCTCTTGCAGCAGCGTCTACCGCTTCTACAACCTTTGGATTCTCTCTTGCAGTCTTCTTGTCTGCCACGCGAACATTACGAAGGATCTGTGGATAAACTTTCATTTCTTTTGCAAGGTCACAGAGCGTTGCTTTCTGCTCTACACATGCTTCCATGATCATAAGGGATGTCAGGATACCGTCACCGGTAGCTGCATAGCGGCTGAAAATAACATGTCCGGACTGTTCTCCACCAATGCTGTAGTTATTCTCAAGCATGTTTTCTGCAACGTATTTGTCACCGACTGCGGTCTGCTCATAGCTGATGCCTTCTGCCTCAAATGCCTTGTACAGTCCCATATTTGACATAACTGTCGTAACTACGGTATTTCCGTTCAGTTTGCCCTGAGATTTGAGGAATTTACCACATACATACAGGATCTTGTCACCATCGATGATATTTCCTTTATGGTCTACTGCGATACAGCGGTCTGCATCTCCATCATAAGCAAAACCAATGTCCAGACCATTATCTACGACATATTTCTGCAGGACTTCGATATGTGTGGAACCACAGGCTCTGTTGATATTGGTTCCATCCGGATCATTATTGATAACATATGTCTTTGCACGCAGTGCGTCAAAAACGCTCTTTGCGATTGCAGAAGAACTTCCGTTGGAGCAGTCCAGTCCGACTTTGATGTTCTTGAAGTCACGGCACGGAATAGAGATCAGATAACCGATATAACGGTTACGTCCGGAAGCAAAGTCTACGGTACGTCCGATATCTTCTCTTGTCGCATATGGAAGTTCTTCAATCTTGCCATCCAGATATGCTTCGATCCTTGCTTCAACCTCTGCCTCGATCTTCTGTCCATTGCCGTTCAGAAGCTTGATTCCATTGTCGTAGAACGGGTTATGGCTTGCAGAAATCATGATACCACAGTCAAAATCTTCAGTACGTACTGCATAAGAAACACTCGGTGTGGTCGTTACATGAAGCAGGTATGCGTCTGCACCGGATGCTGTCAGGCCGGCAACCAGCGCATATTCAAACATATAACTGCTGCGTCTGGTATCTTTACCGATAACGATCTTGGCCTTGTGCTCACGTCCATAGTACCAGCCAACGTATCTTCCTACTTTGAATGCGTGATCTACTGTCAGCTGAATATTTGCTTCTCCACGAAAACCATCTGTTCCAAAATATTTACCCATTTTTAACTCCTTACTGTGCCTGCTCGCACATAATTCTATATTGCTGCATTATTGATTGATCTGTTACTGCTTACAACAACACTTACTTATAAAGATTGGAAGGATATACACCGTCCGCTACCAGTTTTGCGAATGCTTCTGTAACGGATGCCTTGTCTTCCTGATAAGTCACACCAAACCAGGTATCTTTCGTTTCAAGTACATCAACTTTTGCCTTACCATCTTTGATGAGGCGGTCGATCATTTCCGGAAGAAGATATTCTTTCTTAATGTCTCCTTCTTTGATATCAGAAAGGAAATCTACGAATCCCTTTTCCAGTGTATCCATAAATACCGGTGTCAGTCCCCACATATTCATGGAAACAAGGCTCTTGACATCCAGTTTCTCCACTTGGTCATCATTACGTGCCTCTGCACCTTCTGCTGTCTTGAAGATATTGTGTGTCTCGGTGACACCTGTCAGTGCACCGCCTTCAATATGGCATACACCTCTGGTGACACTTCCGTTGTCACTTAAGGTATTGCCCAGACGGAAACCAGCCATGCAGATATGAAGGATTCCATCATCCGGCTGTTCAGATACCAGATAATCATGTACTTTAACATAAGCTTCCTTACCATAGTAATCATCTGCATTGATGACCATAAATGGCTCATTGAGAACTGCTTTTGCTGCGAGTACTGCCTGACCGGTTCCCCATGGTTTGGTACGGTCAGCCGGTTTCGTAAAGCCTTCCGGCAGATCATCCAGAGACTGAAACGCATATTCCACTTCTGTGATCTTTTCGATTCTCTCTCCAATCACGCGGCGGAATTCTTCTTCCAGGTCTTTGCGGATGATAAATACAACTTTATTGAATCCTGCTTCCAGGGCATCATGAATGGAATAATCCATGATAATCTCACCATTCGGTCCTACTGGCGCAAGCTGTTTGATTCCTTTTCCAAAGCGGCTTCCGATTCCGGCTGCCATAATAACAAGTGCTGTCTTTTTCATAAAAAATCCTCCTTATGCATATTAACAATATATAGTTTACTGATTTCTCTCCCGCATTTTATGCTTACTCTTCTTCGTTCAACGAACTGAGCTTTGCAGCCTGGTCTGCTGCGATCAGACTGTCAAGAATCTCATCCAGATCTCCTCCGAGGATTGCATCCAGACGATGAAGTGTCAGTTTGATTCTGTGGTCCGTCACACGTCCCTGTGGGAAGTTGTAGGTACGAATCTTCTCAGAACGGTCACCGGTTCCAATCTGGCTTCGTCTTGCTTCCGCTTCTGCATCATGCTGTTTTGCAAGTTCCATCTCATACAGACGGGAACGAAGTACCTTCAGAGCTTTGTCCTTATTCTTAAGCTGAGACTTCTCATCCTGGCAGGAGATAACGATTCCTGTTGGAATATGGGTAAGACGTACAGCAGAATCTGTGGTATTGACGCACTGACCACCGTTACCAGATGCACGGAATACATCAAACTTACAGTCATTCATATCAAGATGGAAATCAATCTCTTCTGCTTCCGGCATAATTGCAACGGTACATGTAGAAGTATGGATACGTCCGCCGGATTCCGTTTCCGGAACACGCTGTACTCGATGCACACCACTTTCGTATTTCAGTCGGGAATAGGCTCCCTGTCCCTGGATCATAAAGGTAACTTCCTTGAAACCGCCGATTCCATTCTCATTGAGACTCATCATCTCTGTCTTCCAGCGGCGGGACTCTGCGTATTTGACATACATACGGTAGATCTCAGCTGCAAAAAGTGCTGCCTCATCACCGCCCGCACCGGCACGGATCTCTACGATTACGTTCTTTGAGTCGTTCGGATCCTTTGGCAAAAGAAGAATCTTAAGTTCTGTTTCCAGTTCTTCGACGCGTTTCTTTGCATCAGAAAGTTCTTCTTTGAGCATTTCACGCATTTCTTCGTCCTTTTCCTCTTCCAGCATGGAAATGCTGTCATGGATCGTTTCTTTATTATTCTTATATTCTTTGTAGGCATCCACGATCGGCTGCAGCTCGCTCTGCTCCTTCATGAGCTTCTGAAAACGATCCTGGTTGGCGGTAACATCCGGCTCCCCAAGCTCATTCAGTACTTCCTCGAAGCGCACAAGCAGATCTTCTAATTTATCAAACATTCTGTTCCTCCTGTGTTGGCTTTCCTGTTGTCTTTCTTCCTTTGACGACCCTGTCCAGTCCGGCAAGGTCTTTCTTAACTTCTATCTCTGTAAAATCATTTTTTTTCATGATTGCTGCCACATCTGCTCCCTGGTCACAGCCAATCTCATACATCAGCCATCCGCCCGGCTTCAGATGTGCCCCCGCCTGCTCCGTAATCTTCTCATAGAAATACAGGCCGTCAGCCATTCCATCCAGCGCGATGCGCGGATCATGAAGACGGACTTCATCCATCAATCCTTCAATATCTGCTGTTCGGATATATGGCGGATTTGAAATAAGCATATCATATTCCTGCTGTTCTTTTCCACTGTTTTTGTCAAAATAATCTGCTGAGAACAGATCACTCTGTATCAGCTCTGCTCTCTCAGCAAGGCCCAGGCGTTTCCGATTCTCCCGAGCAACACAAAGTGCTCCTTCTGAAACATCCACGCCTGTGCCAGATGCGTCCGACAATTCCATAAGAAGGCTCAGCAAAATACAGCCTGATCCGGTACACATATCCAGGATATGCGGTTTCTCAAGGCTTTTCATACAGGAAATGGCTTCTTCCACGAGCACTTCCGTATCCTGTCTCGGAATCAGGACCCGTTCGTCCACATAAAATTCATATCCCATAAACCAGGCCTGTCCGATCAGATGCTGCAGTGGAATCCGCTGTGCACGCTTCTCGCACAGATTCATATAACGTGCCGCAGTCTCTTCATCCAGTGCATCGTCCATATGCGCATAATACCACGCTCTCGTGATATCTGCTGTATACTCCAGAAGGAGCCAGGCATCTAACCTGGCTTCCTCAAGTGCAGCAGCATCCAGAAGGTGAATTCCACCTTCCAGTACTTCTTTATATGTCCGCATGTTTTTCCCCATTCTCGTTACTGTGAACAGTTACTCCTTTTCATCCGGCTCCCAGCCGAATTCTTCTTTCAGATAGGCTTTCCAGTCAAAAACAGCTTCCACAGCAGCAATCGCAACTTCTACCATATCTGCTGTCGGTTCTTTTGTCGTCAGTTTCTGCATGGCGAGACCCGGTTTGCTCAGGATATCTGCAAGCTTGCTGTCTGTCCTTCCTGCCCACTGGATCATTTCAAAAGAGATTCCGGATACAACCGGTACCATCAGGAGGCGTCCGAACAGGCGTACCCAGTAAGACGGTGCCAGTACAAACACGAAATGAAGGCAGATACTTACCAGCATGACCAGAAACAGGAAACTCGTACCGCAGCGCTTATGCTGTCTGGAACTTGCCATAACATTCTCTACGGTAAGTGGAAGTCCATGCTCCACGCAGTTGATGCATTTGTGCTCCGCTCCATGATACATAAAAGTTCTCTGAATATCTTTCATACGCGAGATCAGGAACATGTATCCCAGAAACAGCGCCAGTTTGACAAATGCCTCTGCTACCGTTACGCCAAACTCTGATGCCCCGACCTTGCGCAGGAGACTTGCCAGCGCGTAAGGAAGCAGCATGAAGGCTGCAACAGAAACAACAATAGAAACTGCAACGGTTATGTAAAGAAGCCACTGAAACTGCTTCGCTTCTTTGGCTTTCTTGGCAGAAAGCTCTTCTTCAGAAAGCTTTGCATTCTTTGCTGCTTCCTTCTCATCTTCTTCGTCTCCGGCAATCTCAGCGGAATACATCAGGCACTTGGTGCCGACCACCAGTCCGTCAACAAAACTTACCACGCCTCGAACAATCGGCCACTTCAAAAAGGCAGCCTTACCGAAGATACATTTGTAATCCTCTACTTTTAATTCTATTTCTTTATCCGGACGGCGTACTGCAATGGCATATTTATCCTTGTGACGCATCATGATGCCTTCCATTACTGCCTGACCACCGATATTTGATGATTTCATAGATCACTCCAGTCTAAAAGCAAAGAAAGGTTGAGATTTCCCAACCTCAACCTGTCTCTTGTTTCATTATTCAAATGAATTATTTGTTTAAGCCGTATTTTCTGTTGAACTTATCGATACGTCCACGAGCCTGAGCTGCTTTCTGCTGTCCTGTATAGAATGGATGGCATTTGGAACAGATTTCAACATGGATATCTTTCTTAGTAGATCCTGTTACGAATGTGTTTCCGCAGTTGCAGGTTACAGTTGCCTGATAGTAGTTCGGATGGATTCCTTCGCGCATGATTTTCACCTCTCTATATTTGTCTATTTTTCTATTCGTATTAACTTAACGAAATTGCTAATTTATTTCGCAGCTTTCTGATTATAACACACTGATTATGCAAATGCAAGCTGTTTATAAAAATTTCTGTTTTTTTGCAGTCTGTACAAATTCTTCATTTGTTTTTGTTCTGGAAAACATGTTCAGAATCTGTTCTACTGCATCCTCTGCCTTCAGACTGTTCAGGGCACGACGCATATTATATACCGCTTCCTGCTCATCCGGTGTCAGCAGAAGATCCTCACGTCTGGTACCGGACTTCTGGATATCGATTGCCGGGAACACTCTCTTTTCCTGCAGTTTACGGTCAAGAACAAGCTCCATGTTACCGGTTCCCTTGAATTCCTCGTAAATAACATCGTCCATCTTGCTTCCGGTATCTACAAGTGCCGTTGCAAGGATTGTCAGACTTCCGCCCTCTCTCATATTACGGGCTGCACCAAAAAATCTCTTCGGCATATGAAGTGCCGCCGGATCCAGACCACCGGAAAGTGTCCTTCCGCTTGGAGTCACACAGAGATTATACGCTCTTGCAAGTCTCGTGATGGAATCCAGCAGGATCGTAACATCCTGCTTATGCTCAACCAGACGACGCGCACGCTCAACGACCATCTCGGAAACGCGTCTGTGATGTTCCGGAAGCTCATCAAAAGTAGAATAGATAACTTCGACATTGCTGCCACGGATTTCTTCCTTGATATCTGTTACTTCCTCCGGACGTTCATCGATCAAAAGGATGATCAGATGCATGTTCGGATTATTCTTAAGAATAGACTTTGCCACATCTTTCAGAAGTGTTGTCTTACCAGCCTTCGGAGGAGATACGATCATGCCTCTCTGTCCCTTACCGATCGGACTTAAGAGATCCATGATTCTCATGGCAACGGTTCCTCCCGGACGTTCCATACGAAGACGCTCATTTGGGAAGATCGGGGTCATATCTTCAAAGTTATATCGTCTCTGACCTTCACTAGGCGGAAATCCATTGATAGAGTCTACAAACAGAAGTGCGCTGAACTTCTCGCCCTGTGTCTTGATGCGGATACTTCCTTTCAGAATATCTCCGGTCTTCAGATTGAAACGACGAATCTGGGACGGGGATACATAAATATCATTTTCTCCCGGAAGATAGTTCGCGCAGCGGATAAATCCGTAGCCATCCGGCAGTACTTCAAGGATACCATTTGCCTTCTCTCCACTGTCAAGCTGTGCTGTATCTGTTGCCAGGTACTCTCCATCCTGATAGCTTCCCTGTTCCTGGTAATTGTTGTTATTGCGTTCCTGATAATTATTGTTACGCTCCTGATAGCTGCTATTGCTGCGTTCCTGATAACTATTATTACGCTCCTGGTAGCTATTATTACGCTCCTGATAATTATTGCTGCGGTTCTGGTAGTTATTATTGCTGCGTCCCTGATAATTGTTATTGCGTTCACGATAATTATTACGGCGCTCGCCAGCCTCGTAAGCAGTCCTGCTCTCTCTTACTCTGCCTTCCTGTCTGACTGTTTCCTCCTGGGATGGCTCTTCTTTTCCTGCATCCTCTGCTTTGCCGGTCGTTTCCTTCTCATCCTCCTGAAGCATACGTTCGATCAGTTCCGGCTTACGCAGTGTGGAAATTCCCTTCAGACCTCTCGCTTTTGCCAGATCTTTTAATGTTGCAAGCGACAATGATTCGTATTTTTCTCTCATAAAAAAATCCTCTCTGTCTTCTCAAAAACCTATTTATTTGATTAAAAAGTTATTTACGGAAAATATGTCTGAAATGACATGAATTCAGAATATCGACAGGCTGTATCCAGTAGAACCCACCGATAAAACTGCTTTTCTCTGAGACTGTTCAGTCGTCCTGTGATAAAAGGCAGCCGTTCATCAGCGACAAACGGCTGCGTTTAAAGATATTTTAGCACAACTTTGAAGCTGTGTCCATATTTTATGACTTGATTCTTAATGAACTAAATTTCCTACGATTCCGTAAGATACCACGTACATGATCACGGTTGCCATGATCAGTCCGCAAAAGATCGCGATTGAAGATTTTTTGATGTCTACTTCAAGAAGCGATGCGATCAGTGATCCGGTCCATGCTCCGGTGCCCGGAAGAGGAATCCCCACAAATAGAAGCAGTCCCAGGAATTCATACCTCTTGATCTGATCGCTCTTGCCCATCGCACGGTCTTCCAGTTTGACGATCAGATTGTGAAACAGTTTTGTTTTCTTCATTACTTTAAAGATCTGACGGATAAACAGCAGGATAAACGGTATCGGGATGATGTTCCCGAGGATGCAGATCGGAATTGCTTTTGCTGCTGAAACCTTGAGCAGGGATGCTGCCAGAAGGCCTCCTCTCAGTTCCAGGATCGGGATCATTGAAATAATAAAAATAACCAGTTCTCTGGAAATATGCTGTGACAGGTTATCTGTAAACCACTGTACTAAAACTTCCATAAATTCTCCTTTTTAAGAAACTCTTTGACGAAATCAAGGAAGGTCTCCATTTCTTCTCTTGTTCCGATCGTGATGCGCAGATGATTGTCGGTTCTTCCACCCGGAAAATAGCGTACATAGATATGACGCTCTCTTAATGCCTGAAACAGTTTCTGCGCCGGGCAGTTCTCATGAGCTGCAAAAATAAAATTGGCTCTGGAATCCTCAAAATGAAATCCCAGCTTCTTCAGTTCTTTCTTTGTCCATTCTCTGGTCTCTATGATCTTACTGCATGTATCAAGAAAATATTCCTGGTCTTTTATCGCAGCTACACCAGCAGCAATAGAAGTCCTGTTCATCGTATAGGAATTGAAAGAATATTTCACATCGTTCAGATATTTGATCAGTTTCGGGCATCCGAATGCAAATCCGATACGCATGCCTGCCATGGATCTGGATTTGGAAAATGTCTGAACCACCAGCAGATTCTCATACTTTTCAATCAGCGGGAGTGCTGACTGTGTACCAAAATCAACATATGCTTCATCCACGATCACAATGACATCCTGATTGTGTGCTACGATTTCTTCAATATCACTTAACGGAAGAGAAACTCCTGTCGGTGCATTTGGATTTGGAAAAATGATACCACCATTTTCGCGGAAATAGTCTTCCTTCTTTATGTGAAAGTGTTCATCCAGTGCCGGTCTCTCATACGGAATTCGAAACAGGTCTGCCCATACATCATAAAAAGAATAAGTGATATCCGGAAACAGGATTGGTTTCTCACTGTTAAAAAATGTGAGGAAACTCATTGCCAGTACATCATCTGAACCAACGCCGACAAATACCTGCTCATCCGAAAGCCCATACTCTCCTGCGAGCGCATGTACCAGATCCTTCGCTGCCGGATCCGGATAAAGCCGCAGAGTATCTGTTTCGATATTTTGAAGTATCTCTGTGACTCCCGGTGCCGGAGGATACGGATTCTCATTTGTATTTAATTTGATCATATCCGGCTGATTCGGCTGTTCTCCAGGTGTATACGGAATCACTTTGCGGATATTGTTTTCCCAGTTACTCATTTTTATGTCTTCTTTCTTCTTTATCTTTTATCTTTTTTGATACACACGGCTTGTTACGTGCTACGCACTCTCAGATTCTTGCCACTCCAGTCTTTCTTGCTGCCTCTGCAACTGCTTTCGCTACTGCCGGTCCGACTCTCTTATCAAATGCCTTCGGAATGATATTGTCTTCGGAAAGTTCTTCATCAGAGATCAGTGCTGCAATGGCTTTAGCCGCTGCAATCTTCATCTCTTCATTGATATCACTGGCTCTTACATCAAAAGCACCGCGGAATACGCCCGGAAATACCAGAACATTATTAATCTGATTCGGGAAATCGGAACGTCCGGTTGCAATAACTCTTGCTCCACCTTTTCGCGCCTCATCCGGCATGATCTCCGGTGTCGGGTTTGCCATGGCAAAGACGATTGCATCATCTGCCATCGTACTTACCATCTCTGCTGTTACGATATTCGGTGCAGATACACCGACAAAAATATCTCTTCCCTTCATGGCTGCTTTCAGGTCTCCATGAAGCTGTTCTTTGTTGGTCTTCTCTGCGATTTCTTTCTGTGCCGGATTCATCCATTCTTCACCAGGAGCAAGAATTCCCTTACGGTCAACCATGACTACATCACCAATGCCAAGCTCCAGAAGAAGCTTACAGATTGAGATTCCTGCAGATCCGGCACCGTTGATAACAACTTTGGCTTCTGAGAATTTCTTACCTACAAGTCTCAATGCATTAGTCAGACCCGCAGATACAACGATCGCGGTTCCGTGCTGGTCATCATGGAAGATCGGAATATCACATTTTTCTTTCAGTTTTCTTTCAATCTCAAAACATCTCGGCGCGGAAATATCTTCCAGATTGACTCCGCCAAAAGATCCTGAGATCAGGTAGATCGTATTGACGATCTCATCTACATCATTACTCTTGATGCAGAGTGGAAATGCATCGACATCTCCAAATGCCTTGAAAAGTGCACATTTTCCTTCCATTACCGGCATACCAGCCTCCGGCCCGATATTACCAAGACCGAGGATTGCAGAACCGTCTGTTACGACCAGGCACATATTCCATCTTCTGGTAAGGTCATAGGATTTGTTTACATCTTTCTGAATCTCCAGACAAGGCTGTGCAACACCTGGTGTGTAAGCCAGGGAAAGATCATCTTTATTCTCTGCCGGTACTCGTGTGACAACTTCAATCTTGCCTTTCCATTCTCCATGTAATCTCAGTGATTCTTTTGCGTAATCCATGTTATTCTCCTCCTATCACAGTTCCTGGTCTTTTACCAAGATTGATCTTATGCATCTCATCTATGCATTTCTCTATCATATCCATATGCTCCGACATATACTTATCAGCAAGTTTCTCATCATTATTGATGATTGATTCCACAAGATGTCGATGCTGGTCATCCACTTCTGCTGCTGACTGGTTCTTTTTCATAATGTAATCCCGGATTCCGGAAATTGTATTCTCTGTAAGCTGGTCTGCCGCTGCAAGCACGCTGTAGATCATCGGATTGTCCGCGATCTTGGCAATCCTGTTATGCAGTTCCTTATCAAACTTGTCTTTGTCAGCTCTGTCTTCTGCATTCTCCATATTGGAAAGGATTCTCAGAAGTTCTGCTCCATCCAGTGGTGTACACTTGCGCGCCGCAAGGATTGCCGATTCTCTCTCCAATGCAGCCCGAAGCTGCTGATTCTGTCTCAGGTATCCATTATTAAGCTTAAACAGAATAGACAATGGTCCGATCAGCCAGGAATCCAGATCCTCAGCGATGTAATTACCTCCGCCAGGTACTGTCTTCACGATTCCAAGCAGTTCAAGGGCTCTTAACACCTCACGTACTGCCGGTCTGGATACTCCCATTGTTTCTGCCATCATTCTTTCTGCCGGAAGTGCGTCTCCTGCTTTCAGGCGTCCACTCTGGATATTATCTATGATCTGGTTTAATATTCCATTAAACGCTCGGTCATCTTCGATCTCTTTAAACATATTTCTGTCTCTGCCTCCTACATTCCTTATTAATGTATCATTTATAACCACTGTTGGCAAGCTTTCCCTACCTATTCCTACTGCATTCTTTTGAATACAGTTTGCTTCTGTTTCATAAAAAAACTCTGTATAATTTGTGTTTTTATTCTAAACTTTTCCCATATCCTATTGACAAGTTCAAAAAAGAACGCATAATAAACACATAAGAATTATTATAGTAAGGGAGATTATACTCATGAAAAAAAGAAATCTTATGCTTTTATCAGCAATTGCTGCGGCATCGATCCTCATGACTGGATGTGGTTTCACCGCTGATGATCCGGCTGACAGTCAGGCTGTAACTATAACTCCGGAACCAGTTGAAGCAACCGCTACACCAGCACCGACATCCACACCGGCACCGACCGTTACTCCGGCAGCGAACCTGACCACTACTCCGGCACCGGCTGCTGCAGACGGTACAGCTGCATCCACAGATGGCACAGCTGCCTCTACCGATGGCAACACATCCGGTGACAATACTTCGGCTGACGCATCTTCATCTACGGGATCTGACGTAAGCTCTGATGCATCTTCTACTTCCACATCTTCCTCATCCGGAGATGCAACTTCTTATGTAGGTTCTACTCTGACTGAGTTTATGAACGTATACGGAAGCCCAATCGAATATGAACCGGCATACGATGCCAACGGCAACGAAGTCGGCGGTGTATATTCCTTCAATGATTTCTCCATCACGACAGACTTCATGTCCGGAAGCGAGACTGTTGAAGCAGTAGATTATTATTGATTATCAGACAATTCATTTATATAGAAATTCAGAAGGAACTGCCTGTGTAGACAGTTCCTTCGTTTTTGATCAGAAGATTTTGATAGTTCCATTATATATCACAGTTTTACATATTTATAGAATTTTCGCTGTTTTCCTGTATTTTTGCCTCCATGGCATTTTTGAATTCCACTCCATATTTGTCCAGATACTGAATAGCAGTTATCGTCCATCCCGGATTTTCTTTCAGCAGGCTGCTCATGGTTCTGGACACGATCATCCTTGGGTATTCTCCGCGTTCACCAAGATAATAATAAATCTTATTATATCCGGAATGTTCCAGATCACAGGCTTCCCACAATTTTGTGACCCGTTCCACTGCTTTATCCGCATACTCCTGCGACACATCCATATGCAGGACGATCTCCAGATTCTTTCTTCCGACATTTGATATATCGTCGATCTCTGTAAATTCTGCATAAGAATCCTCATAGGCTGCTTTCTTTTTGATCTTTTTCAGTTCATCATCATAGATTTCCCAGCTTTTGCGGACTGTGCTTCTGGATACTGCGATTTCTTTTTTCTCGCTGAACTGAACTTTCTTTAAAGAGAAATCGGTGTTTAAACCATATGCCTCACGCATCTTATTCAGAAGATCCACCACAACATTCATATTTATTGTAAATTTTCCTGATTTTCCAAGATATGATTCATCAAAAAACAATTCATATTCTTCCTGCCTGTCATCCGTAGCAGCTTTCTTTCCTTCCGGTATTTTTTCCAGTTTTGCCCTTCCCAGCGTATACTTTCCCGGACCGATCAGATACACATATCCATCTCCATCTAATATATTCTGTGCAAATTCCTGCATATCATCAGAAAAGCATTCCACTCCGACTTTCCACACAAACGATTCCTTTTCATTCTTTTCCGGTTCGATCGTCTGAATGTCATTTATTTCATTGCCCCAGTAATCCTGAATGGAAAGATCATACGAATCCATGAGCAGTATCCTGCCGATAAATTCTGATGTATTACTTTGTCTCATCTTTACAACCAACCTGTCATAGTCTCCATGAACTGTACCAATGCTATATGGTACATTCAACATTTCCAGTCTGTCTGCAAGTCCATTGATATTATGAAAAAAATCACCTTCATCGCTCGCCTCTCTGAAAGATGGTTTCTCATATTCCATTGTAACAGAAGGCTCCTTTATGTTGTCAGACTCCACCCAGTGCGTAAATGCGGATGTCGTTCTTTCCGCCCACTTCACCGGAATTTCCGCCTTCATGTCAAAAACAGAATCAAATGTCTCTTCTTCCCACCATGGATAAACAGCCTTAAAATGTGAGTTTTCCAGAAATTCTATCTCACGGAAATCTTCTCCCGTCTCTGCAAATTCCAGTTCTGCACCATAGTTCTGACTCCCGACATTCATACAGACATAGACGACTGTACTGTCACGTTTTCTTTCCTTCAAAATTTCTTTTATTTTTTCCGCCGCACTGTCAGAAATCGTCAGTTTTATCTTTGTGTCCGGTTCCTCGCCAAGCGAGGCGGAAGCTTCTTTGTCTGTATTTTCCTCTTCAATGCTGATAATATCGCCTTTTTCGAATGTCACATAGCTGGTTGGCTGCAGAACCCCGTATCCTTCATACTCATCCGAAACTGCAAATGACAGCTTCATTGGCGTAGCCAGATACAGGTTCCATATTTCTTCACTGAATGCCTCCTGATATAATTTCAGTGGCATAATGACCCTGACTTTTCCGTCATCATCCCTGACCAGATATCTCTGCCCGTCTGCAATCTGCTGCATCCGGTTCTCCAGAATCTTTACCGCCTTCTGGTAATCTTTGTGTGTCATCTCTTCTGACGGAACCAACAGAACAGTTTCTGTTTTAATCCCCAAAAATCGGATCTTCTCCTCGAATTTCTGATAAATTCCCGCCACAGCTCCGCATACCAGCAGAAACAGCAGAATTCCACCTACAAGATAATACACTTTTCTGTGCTTTTTTTCTTTATGTGCTTCCTGCCATTTTTCCAGTTCTGCTCTCATTTCATCCAATGAACTGTATGCGCAGTCCGGATCTGTCTGAAGTCCTTTTTCCACAATCTGGTGAATTTCTCTGTCGCCCGTCGGATCCACCTTATCTATTGGTTCCATCTCATCAAAAAGAAGACGTATCTGCTTATCCGGCGGTATCTTCCCGGACAGACACTGATACATGCTCTCACTGATCTGATAACTGTAATCTATGTACTCCGGCATCCATACAGTAATTACCGGCAACAGGATGCACTCTCCATTTCCCTGCAGATAGATGTTCTTCATATTTACGGGAAGGTCTTTCAAACCGGCATCCTGCATTTTCTGCAGACAGATCAGAAGCGTCTGAAACATTCTGACCAGTTTTTTCTCTGATATTCTTTTTGACGTCAGAAGATACCCTTCCAGCCTTGTTCCCGTCGGGAAATCAAACATAATATATGCACTTTCTTCTGTTTCAAACTGATCACATACATGAAAAATTCCGGGAAGCTCAGCAAAATCACCCAGTTCTCTTGCTCTGAAAAGTGCCTCTGCAGCCATACCACTCTTTTTCTCCAGTTTTTGTATCAGAACTTTTTTTCCAATCCTGACATGCCATCCCTCATAAAAGCATTCTTCCGGTGTCTGACTCAGTATCCTTTTAATCTTGTATCTTCCATCCAGATTTAATTCATCGCAGGAAGTCATAATTAAACCACCACCATCCCATGTCTTCTTTCAGCGAGTCTTCTGTAAGATACGGCTTCAGCACTGTACTGTTTCTGATTGATTCTCTGACCTGCAGCTCATCCTTATTTTCAGAAGATTCGTATACATATTGTAATGTCCATTTTCCATCTTCCTGATTCTTTTTAAGGTAAATATAAGAACCTGTTTCTTTATCGTCCGGAACAATATATATTTTTGCATATTTCTTTAACACATCTGTTCCCTCACTCAACAGCTCCTCTATATCTGAGACCATTTTGTTCGCATATGCTTTTCTGAGATCATATTTTAAATGAATATACAGATTCAGAGAATCCACACTGGTCCTTGCTTCATGCAGTGATGCATCCGGGCGAATCTTTTTTACAATTTTTTCTGCCTCCTCAAATTCTTCTGTTTCCGGCATCCATGTATCATTTTGTACAGCCGCATCTGCTGTAACCTTCTGTTTTTCTGCACTGTACTGTTCTTTTGAATACGCATAACTGTCATAAGAATATCCCTTATTGTCCGCAACATTATATACTTCACAGACAAATTTCAGAAATGGCAGTTCACCCTCTTCAAAAGTTTTCCCCGCCTCCAGACAGCTGTCAGAAAATTCCAGATCAGTCAGATCAGCCGATTCCACCTCGGTCCAGGCTATGCGATAGCCATTCAGCCAGAGATATACTTTTGATTCTCCCGAATCCAACACCTGCTTCAGCCATTCCTGCAGCTTTTTTTTCTGTGTGTCACTTTCGGTCGTAAACCGAAGTCCAGATGCTGTTTCAGAAAGATCCAGTTTTCCATTTATATAATTTAATGGTGCAATTTCTGAATTTTCTGCCGAAAGGGCCAGAAATCCTCCTCCCAGCATCGCTTTTCTCAGAAAAATATTACTGTCCTTCTGCGCAGTTTTGATCATAATCTTTTTGCCTTTATCCGGAGACAGACCGATCGCATAAGGGATTTCCAGAACATCCAGTTTCTTTTTCAGGTCATACATAACCTCCGTCCATTCTCCGGACCCCTCCCGCAGTTCTTCGTCACCATAACCACTCAGCCATACCTCATATTTTGTTGTCACAGACGGTTCCTGAATCTCTGCTTCCAGACATTGATATTTTCCCCACATTCCGTTTTTCTCTTCCCAGTCAACAGGGATTTCCGGTTCAATCTGAAATGCCTCACTCAACTCCGGAGTTTTAAATAATGCCTTCCACCATTTCTGACTTTTGTTGCACTCCATATAATAAGTCGTCCAGTCCCCGTCAAAATCTGTATCTATCTGCAGTTTGGAACGGTTCACATCACCTGGATCCGTAATAAGTATCGTGTATAGATTCCATCCCTCCATCTCTTTCAATTCCTGTGCTGCCTTCTGCTGTATTTTTCTGGCAGCATCTTCTGTGATTTTAATTTCCAGATAAGAATCATACTCTGTATCCGAATCCACGGTGTACTCTTCCGGCATTTTACCATCTACAGGCATTTTTCCATCTTTTCTTTTTACGGAAACAATGTCATCCCGTTCAATTCTCCAATATTCTCCTTTGCTTTCTCCACTCTCTGACTCTCCTACGAGCGAGATTGCCAGCCTCTGCGGCTCTGCAAGATATCGTCTGACTGTTTTGGATATGTCATAATCAAGATCTTTATATTCCGGAGCATTATCCTGAAAAAATTCCAGCGGCATGGTTACTTCCAGCCCGTCTTCTTTCTCTTTCAGAATATATCCTTCCTCTCCTGCGATATAATCCAGACGTTTCCGGATGGTTTCCGTATCTTTTTTGTAATCCTGGCTTCCCATGTCATCGTAAGGAACCAGCAGAATTGTTTCTGTGCGTTTTCCATGAAATTTAAAATATGCCTGATGCCCCTGATAATAGTTCCATCCCACCGCAGCACCAATTGCAAGGGCAAATACTACGCTGCTGGCCGCAAGGAATACATTTTCTTTTTTACTGTGTTTTTTCTTCTGGGGAGGAGCAATCAACGGTTCCAGTTCTGCCAGCATTTCTGCAACATTCTGATAACGCTTCTCTTTTCTGATATTCAAGCCCTTTTTTAATATTTTTTCTAATCGCGCATCAATCGCTATCCCAAGTTCGGAAGGCATCAAAAGGTCATCATGTGCAGCTCTCAGAATCGAACTCTGCGGTTTTTGCCCCGTAATTCCCTGGTATATTACTGCACACAGAGAATATATATCACTCCATGGTCCCTGCTCATAACCGGAATATTGTTCCAGCGGTGCATATCCTTCAGTCAGTTCTACCGTATGTGCTTTGTCTATCATGTCGCGCGCTGATCCAAAGTCGATCAGTCGGACTTCCTTTTCTCTGTCATCCGTAAATTTGATATTCTCCGGGCTGATATCTCTGTGAATCACACCATATCCATGTATCTTATTCAGCGTCTGCATCAATGAAAAAACGATTCGAAACATCTGCCTGGGTTCTATTTTGCCTTTTTTTCGAAAATACTCTCCCAGGCTGCATCCCGGTATATAATCCATAACGATATATGCGGTATTGTTTTCTTCAAAATAATCCAGAACCTGAACTACCCCAGGTTCTTTCGATACATCTCCAAGAAGTCTTGCTTCCCGCATAAATTTCTTTTTTGCAGTTTCAAATATTTCCTGCTTCTCTCTGTCAGTAAGAACAACAGTATTGTTTTCACGTCCCATATATTCTCCACTGTAGAATTCTTTAATGGCAACCCGTCGGTTTACTTTTGTATTTACCGCTTCATAAGTAATGCCAAAACCACCTCTCCCCAATACACGAAGGATCTGATATCTGTGGTCCAGAATGGTATTCTCCTGCAGAAAAATATCTCGCATTGTTATTTCTTTCTTTTCCATCGCATCTTTCCCTTAGCTTTTAGTGCAACAGTTCTTTCAGCTTGTCGTTTTCACTGATTGCCCCCTGATACATGTGATACAGATAAAAATTCTTCTCTTCCATAGCAGCACTGGTAACACTGTCCATAAGAAATTCTACTTTGTCATCTGCTTCCAGGTATTGTATCACAAACCAGTCGAATTCATTTTCTTTCCTGAGAATGGCATACCCACATTCTCCCAGTATTTCATTCAGTCTTTTTTCTGTAAGCACCCATTCCCGGTGTCTCAGAGAATCCTGCCCCAGAAACAGAAGATAGCAGATCAGGGTCGTACGGTCTATATCTACGGTTCCCCTGATATAATTACGCACAGATTTTTCTCCTGCGCGGCTCTTATGATATTTTTTATTTGAAGATTCATCCTTTGTCAGTGTATGTTCTTCATCAAGTCTTCGTTCCTCTTCTTCCATTTCCTGAAGTTTACGCTGTATTACTTCTTCATCTGAAAGCTGCTCCCAGCCATTCTTATATGCTCGGATCGCCTGTGCGAGTTTTGCCTTTTCCTTCTTACTTAAATCATCCAGATTTGAACCATAATATTCCATCTGAATCTCCATCCAATCAGATGAAATATATTCAAAATAATAATAGTTAAATGCATCGTAAATATTTCCAAAAGAAATCCCACATTCTTTCAGCATCTCGCGAATTTCATCATCGTTATTGAATTTCTGGCGAAGTTTTGCCGCACATTTCAGAACATTTAATTCCGCAGCTGCCTGTTCCACTCCAAACCGTTTTTTTCGTGCCAGAAGATAATTTTCAATTTTTTCTTCAATATAATAACTGAGATATTTACAGAAATAGTATCGTGTTTTTTCTCTTACGATTCGAAAATCCTGCTGATTTCTTTCCATAAAATCAAGAAACATATCCAGCGAGCCCTGGCTCTTGATCTGTTCCTCCAACAGTCTCGTAACCTTCTGTGTTTTCATTTCTTTTTCCTGAATTTCCGAATTTGTCTTTATATATTCCAACAGTTCTCCATAGGTCACATTAGATTCTTTAAACCAGAGATCTTTCTTTTCTTCTATCAGTTTTTTTCTGCTGAGTGTTTCCAGCTGTACCCACTGTGAATAGGAAAGACCATTATAAAATGCATAAATCAGGCTGGCTTCTGTGAAATTCCTGGCATACAGCTGCTCACAGTCGTTTTCTTTTAACTTATTTTCCAGTTGTTCCAGCGACATATGTGAAACAAATCCCAACGCGATCAGACGATATCTAAGCGGGATTTTTTTCATTTTTTTTGCATCCATTTTCATGCAGTCTTCCAGAATTCTGGTGGTATCTTTTTTGCTGAAATCCTGTATCATTTTTTCGAATGTCGACGCCATATATAATCCTCTCTTCTATTTCCAGTTTTGATGAGAAAATTATACCATTTTTCCGTTCAAAAACCAATGAAACTGTTGCGGATCATAAATGCATTCTCTTGTCAAAATCAAGAACCCGGCTTCGAAAAGTCAGGCTCCTGTGCGTACATATGAATTTTTAGAATCTCACTGTTCTCAGTTTCCATGCTCCATAGCCCGAACTCGGGTAAGCATAATATCTTACTTTATGAGCACTGTCTACCCACATATACGTCATTGTATAGTTTCTTCCTGCACTGATCGTCTTGATGACTCTTCTTCCAGTTCCGTTTGCATTACGTCGGATCACCTGCATCGTATTCCTGTTGTATACATGAGCATAATAGATCTTGTTACCGATAAATTTAATGTCACATCCTCTTCCGAGCCTTGTTACTCTTCTACGTGCAAGATCATAGCAGCACAGGGAGGATGGTGATGGATCACCCGCCTGCGTAATATATCCGACGGCATATCTTCCATAGCGTTGTGTCAGCATCATATTGATGCTTCTGAGGCTGAAGCTTTTCTTTCCTACAGTATACGTATAGGTAAGGCATCTTCTTCCTTCACCACCGGCGGAAAAATACAGTTTATTTCCATAAGAGAATCTGTACTGGAGATAACCTGATGATCTTGCAACCTGTCTGTAACCTCCGTACACTCGCTGATACAATACCGTATTATAGTACTGGTTATGCCATTCCAGATAAGTTCTGCCATTTGTCCTGATAGTCCGTGATGTTGCCGCCTGGACCGTTGTCGCTTTCGTATTTGTCATCACAAAACTGCCCACAACCAGGAGTGCCAGTAACAGCCACAGTTTCAAATGTTTTTTCTTTCCATCTTTCATCCTCATATTCCTCTCTTTCCTGAAACAGAAGCTTCCCACTGCTGATGTCATTATAACAAGTACCGGTCCCATCAGCTACTGGAATTTATTTTTGTAACTTCACTATACATCAGGAATATTACATATTTGTTCTGTTTTTTGCGTTATAGGAACATTACAGAGTAATTTCCTATTACACAAAAAAGTCTCCCGGAATTTTCACTCCAAAAGACTTTTTTATTTTGATATTATATTATTTTTTCTTTTTATTTTCTTCGTATTTTTTGAGTTCTTTCAAGGCCTTCTCACCCTGCGGATACAGAATAATGATGTTAAAGATTGTCATCAGACCAATGCCAACATCTCCCAGATCCCACACAAAGGTATATGCCGCAAGTCCACCGATAAACAACATCACCAGCGCCACTATCTTGTATACGGTCTGGGATACCCAGTTATCTCCAAAGAGATATGCCACATTGCTTCTTGCATAAAACAGAATGCCAAGGAACGTGGAAAAGCTGAACAAAAACAATGTTACCGCAATAAAAATCACACCAAATCTTCCGAGGTGATGTTCCATCGCCGTCTGTAAAAGATCCATCCCGGAAAGACCTGCAACTTTTTCTTCTGGTGCAAGGAGCATGATCATTGCCGTACAACTGCAGATTACGATCGTATCAATAAAAACGCCAAGTGCCTGTACAAGACCTGCCTTGACCGGCTGATCACATTCCGCTGCCGCTGCCGCACACGGTGCAGATCCGGAACCTGCTTCATTGGAAAACAATCCTCTCTTGACTCCATTCATCAATACGGCACCAAAACCACCGGCTGCCGCCTGACGAATTCCAAAGGCTTCCTTGAAAATTCTTGCAAATACCCCCGGAAGACTTCCAATGTTCATCACAATGATCAAAATTGTAATTGCAAAATAAAGCACCGCCATAATCGGCACGATCATATCCAAAACTTTGACTGTCGCATCCTTACGGAGCACGATCACTGCTGCAACTGCTACCAGCACGACTGTCATATAGATCGGTGGAATGGAAAATGCATTTTTAAATGAAGAAACAACAGAATTGCTGATCACCTGGCTGATACCGCACCAGCAGATCAGACCGGAAATCGCAAATAATACAGAAATCACGACTTTATTTCTTTTTTTGTGCTGTTTTTCTTCAACATATGCATGAATATAATATGCCGGACCACCACGGTATCCTCCATACAGCGGATCCTTTTCTTTATAAAGCTGTGCCAGTGTCGCCTCAATAAATGCGGTAGATGAACCGATCAATGCTGTAATCCACATCCAGAATACCGCTCCTGCTCCGCCTGCTGAGATTGCCGCAACAACACCGACCAGATTTCCCATGCCAACTCTCGTTGCTGTCGATACGATCAGCGTCTGGAAAGAAGACAGACTGTTCTTATCTTTCTTTTTCTCAATCAGTGCCCCTACCATATCCGGAAACAGACGAATCGGCAGGAAACGCGTCCGAATCGTAAAGTAGATTCCTGTCGGGATCAGCAGGATGATCAACAGCGAAATTCCCAGCGTACTGCCGCCCGGCAGCGGAATCCGCAACAGATCTCCCCACAGAAAACTATATACTTTCTCAATCAGAGTAACTATCATACTTTAAACCCTCTTCCATACTCACAACATCCGGGATACATGCTGCTCATGTCGTCTACAACAGCCTGATTCCCGGACAGATACTATAATAGTATAGCTCATAGTAACCTATAAACACAAGCACTTTTAGGGTTTAAAGTCAAAAACTTTTTCACATTATACTTTATTTTCATAAAAATATCTACAGCATTCTAATGTTAAAAAAATTGGCGTGGACTGGTGATGGCTTACGCACTCTTGACGTTGTCTCGGCATTTGTTTATAATGAGCTTGTCTGGAAATTCAGACAATTTGTTGTAGTTCACAGGAGCTTACTAAAATGTGCTCTATGAACAGCAGCGATCATTTAACTTATATGGATTGATAACAGGGGGAGCTTGTACAACAGGCTGAGAGGAAGTTTACAACTTCGACCCATAACCTGATTTGGATAATGCCAGCGTAGGGATGCGTTAGATGAGATTTATGATCTCCTTTGTTTTCAATCGAAGACGAGGGAGGTCTTATTTTATGTTTAACTTTATGGTTACAAGCGAAGGTGGCCTGACAACAGCCGGATATGCCATCGCGATCATCGCAGGAATTGTTTTGTTCCTGGCTGCAATCTATTTTGCAGGCAAGCATTCCGAAAAGCACAAACTGACTACAAGACAGCTTGTATTCTGTGCTGTAGCAATGGCGCTTGCTTTTGTTACTTCTTATCTGAAGATTTTTACTCTGCCATGGGGCGGAAGTGTTACTCTTTGCAGTATGCTTTTTATCGTACTGGTTGCTAACTGGTATGGTGTTGGAACCGGCATTACTGTTGGTCTTGCTTATGGAATCCTGCAGTTTATCCAGGAACCATATGTACTTTCCTTCTTCCAAGTATGCTGTGATTATATTCTTGCATTCGCGGCACTTGGCGTTGCCGGATTCTTTGCAAAACAGAGCCATGGGCTGCTTAAGGGATACATTGTGGCGGTTATCGCAAGAGGCGCGTTCCACGCACTTGGCGGATATCTGTACTGGATGAGCTACATGCCGGATAACTTCCCGAAATCACTGACTGCAATCTACCCGATCGTATATAACTACAGCTATCTGCTTGCTGAGGGAATTATCACTGTGATCGTGATTTCTATTCCGGCGGTATCCAAAGCACTGGCACAGGTCAAGAAAGCGGCACTGGGTACTTCCCTGTAACCCGTCAATGTATATTGACATTTTTATATTAGAATTTGTTTTTTAGACGTGTAACCTGGAAGCTTTGTTCTATATTGGAATATAGGATTACGTCAAGGGCGCTGCCCTTGGACCCGGGATTATGCATTGAAATGCAAAAAAAACCACAAGGGGACTTCGAAAGCCAGTCCCCTTGCAACCCCTGGGCGTAAAAACAAATTGTAGATTCATCAGATATGAAATGTATAGAAAAATAGCGGGATTCTTCTGTCGTATGGGGAAGATTTCCCGCTATTCTTTCATTCTATGGATTCGCGTTAACTTTAAAGCCAACTTTAACAATTTTCTTTTTTGGCGTGTCCAAAAAGGGAGCAGGCGAGGGCTGGACAAGTCCCTTCACAATATGTTATGCTAAAAAAAATTCCTGACTACATTTTCACTTTACATCCAAAAGGGAGGTCATCAAATATGAACTACAACCTGCCGGACCGAGTTTTGAGAGAACTTTCCGCATTTGCACGGAAATATTCCATCTCAAAAATCATTTTATTTGGTTCTCGTGCAAGAGGCACAAATACAGAAAGAAGCGATATAGATATTGCTGTATACGGCGGAGATTTTGACAATTTCTATTGGGATGTCAAAGAAAAAATACACTCTCTTTTAATGTTTGATATTATACAGGCAGATAAAACAATTTCAGATGAGTTAAAAAAGGAAATCGAAAAGGATGGTGTTATAATCTATGAAAAAGCTTGATAATTTTTCCAACTGCCTGTCTATACTAAAATCTGCCGATTTTAAACTTGCAGAAAGCAACGACATATACAGAACAGGTATCATCGGACAGTTCAATCTGACTTTTGAGCTTGCCTGGAAGGCTTTGCAGGCAATCCTGCAAATGCATGGTCTAGAAGGTTCATCTACCGGGTCACCAAGAGAAATACTGCAGCTTGCTTATAAAGTAGGCTTCTTAAATGACCCTGAGGTATGGTTGTTAATGCTGAAAAAACGCAATACATCTGTTCATATATATAATGAAGGAGAAATTGATGAAATGATCATGCTGATACGCGACAGTTTCCTTCCAGCTTTTACATCCCTTGAAAAAACTTTGAACAACAAACTTTCTGAGGCAGAAAATGATTGGACTATGTAAGGGGACTTTATGCAGTCCCCTTGCACCCCCTGGGCGTAAAACATAAGTAATTCTTGATTCATCAGATATGAAATGTATAGAAAAATAGCGGGATCCTTCTTCTGTCGTATGGAGAAGATTTCCCGCTATTCTTTCATTCTATGGGTTCGGTTGACTCTAAAGCAAACTTTAATAATTTTGACCATCTAATTTCAAAACTTGTATTGACTCTCATTTAAGCAAATGTAATCCAAACCATCCATTTTTCCCTGATTTATGTACCCTTCCCCAACTTACCTTTATCATGGTCATCCAACTCACTCAATTTCCGTTGGTCTCCGGACAATTTACTCATTTCCCAGTCATTTCTCCACACAAATTTAGTGGACTTCCACCCAGCTTACTCTTCTCCTGGTCATTCTTCCTCTCAACTCAGCTCTTTTAGCATGGCCCAGTGGGGTGCGCGAGGTGAGAGCAGTCTTCGCAACTTGAGTGCCCCCTCGCAGAAGGTTTTCTTATTTTCCAAATTCAAGAATGCCTCTGCTTTCTTGCTGCGAGATGCGCGTCATGCGATGCATGACATACTTCTTCTGCGCATCTCTGCAATCCTGCCGGAGGCTATATCAGATGGGGGATTGACTCCCATCTGATATATAATTCTTTTATACAAAAGGATTATAGAATCGTCCAAACTTGATAGTTACCGTCAGGCTTACAACCAGCAGCACCACTCCCAGCCCCAAGGCTGCGAAGTCCCTCCGTGCAAACGACCTCCTGGTATACCAGGTACGTTTCCTGTTCTTTCCAAAACCACGTAATTCCATCGCATTGGAAATAGTATCAATACGATTCAGGCTCGTCAGAATCAGTGGCAGAAGGATATTGACCGAGTTCTTCAACCTGGAGAAGAAATGTTCATTCTTTCCCAGTTCCACGCCTCTTGCCTGCTGTGCCTGGCTGATACTGTGATAATCTCGCTGGATATCCGGAATATAGCGAAGCGCGATTGCCACAGAATATCCTACTTTATAAGAAATTCCGATGCTGTTCAGACTGGCTGCAAACTCACTCGGGTTGGTTGCAGAAATAAACAGAATCGCTACCGGCAATGCCACGAAATATTTCAATGAAATATTCACCATATAAAACAGCTGCTCGGCAGTCACATCGTATCTCCAGAACAAATGACACAATACATGTCTCGTTCCATACAGATTCGTTCCCTGATTCGGGTCGAACAGGAAAATAAACAGATTATTCAAAAGCAGAAATACCAGCATGAAGATCATCATGAAACGTACTTCACGGTATTTGATCTTGCTGAGTTTGAAGGCGGCAAGACTGACTGCAAAAAGCCCCAGCAGCACCCAGGTATTATAGGTAATCATGCTTGCAAACGTAAACAGCAGGAAAAATGCCAGTTTCGTCGTCCCGGTCATTTTGTGTACCACACTGTCACGGTCCAGATAATTCAATACCGTCTTAGCGGCCATGGCTTCTCACCTCCCTGTCCTCTCCGATAAATCGTTCTACAAATGCCTCCGGCGGCGTGATCCCGCAATGATTTGCCAGCGTAAAAAGACTGGTTTCTTTGAGTGCCGCGCGCTCGATCAGTTCCGGATCACAGAGCACTTCGGAAGCTCTTCGATCCGCGATCAGCTGACCATCCGAAAATACCAGTGCTCTTGGTGTATATTCCAGCATCAGGTGCATATCATGCGTAATCATGACAACTGTCACTCCACGCTCATTAAGCTTACGCAAAAACTCCATGATCTCTGTATAATGTTTGAAATCCTGTCCTGCAGTCGGCTCGTCCAGAATGATCAGTTCCGGATCCTGAACCAATACGCTCGCGATCGTCACACGTTTCTTCTGACCGAAGCTAAGTGCCGATACCGGCCAGTTACGAAACGGATAAAGTCCGCAGATTTTCAAAGTATCTTCTACCTTCTGACGAACTTCCGCCTCCGGCAGGCCCGCTTTCTGAAGGCTCAGTGCCACCTCATCATAGATCATCGTCTTGGAGATCATCTGATTTGGATTTTGCATGACATAGCCAATATATTTCGCACGGTGACGGATATTTTCTTTCAAAAGATCTTTTCCATGGAATGAAATCTCCCCTGAATCCGGATCTTCAAATCCACAGACCAGTTTGGAAAACGTTGATTTTCCGGCACCGTTTCGTCCTACAATGCTGACCATTTCTCCCTTGTCGATTGACAGGCTGACATTATGAAGCGTCTGATGCTCTTTCGTATAACCAAAACTTAAATTCTTTACTTCCAGAAGTTTCTCACGCTCTCCGGCATCTTCCGGAAGCGGCTGCGCATCAAACCAGTCTTGCAGTTTCTTTCGGTCTGTCTCATCCAGCACAACGGAATCCACATGCTCCGGTCTCTTTTCCTTCGTAATGTCGATTCCTGCATAACGCATCGCTGTCACATAGAGAGGCTCACGGATACCATTATCCGCAAGCAGACTCGTAGAAAGCAGCTCATCCGGTGTCATATCCGCAAGGATTTGTCCCTCATTTACCAGTATGATACGATCCACATTTCTCCAGAGAACATCCTCCAGACGATGCTCAATGATCAGAACCGTCGTGTCTGTTTTTTTCTGAATTTCATCGATCAATTCAATCGCCTGTTTCCCGGCTGCCGGATCAAGATTTGCCAGTGGCTCATCAAACAGAAGGATTTTGACCTGATCTACCATAACACCTGCAAGACTGACTCTCTGCTTCTGTCCTCCGGAAAGTTCATGCGGTGCATAGTCCAGATGATTTTCAATTCCAACCAATTCTGCTGCATGTCTGGTGATCGCATGCATTTCGTCCTGAGGTGTACAACTGTTTTCCAGTGCAAATGCAATATCCTCGCCAACCGTCAGTCCGATAAACTGTCCATCTGGGTCCTGCAAAACAGTTCCTACATGTGCAGATAATTCAAAAATACTACTATGCGGTGCATCCACACCATCTACAGTCAACGTGCCTTTGCACTCTCCAGGATTGGAAAAAGGATTCAGACCATTCACACAGCCTGCCAACGTACTCTTTCCACTACCGGAAGGACCTGCGATCAATACCTTTTCACCCGGATAAATATCCAGATTGATTCCAGTCAGTGTGGGCTTCTTCTGCGCCCGGTACTGGAATGAAAAATCTTTGAATGAAATAGCGGGGGATTTTTTCTCAGTCATCTAAACACCTCAAAATCTATATATTCAAGAATGCCTCTGCAATCTTGCTACAGGATTCTACCTACTAAATAGTTACTAAATAATTCAATATCTGAAACAAAAAACAATTTGAGAATACTATATGAATAATACGGAGAACCTGACACAAACAGCTTCTCCTGCATACTTTGACATAGAAAAAAGCCTTTTCACAAGCCATATAAGCTGCATGAAACGGCTTTTTCAACGCTGCTGCCCACTTTGAATAACCGTGAACAGCAGACACCATCTTTTTCTTTTATTCCTGATCCAAGGAACCCTTCTTGGCAATTGTCTTTGTGTATGCCAGGATCAGAAGTCCACCTACGATCACACCGGTAACGGTATTGGAAACAGCTGCAAATATACCCTGTGCAAATACTTTGTTTGCAGGTTCTGCATAAATCAGAATGTCAAGTACAGGTGCTACGACTACCCATCCAACCACATGTGCGATCACATTAGAAACTGTAAATACGGCAACTTTTCCTTTACCAAAATCACCTTCCTGAACATTCAGTTTCTTGGCAAACAGTCCGATCACCACGCCAACGAATGCGGATGTGATTACCCAGCTCCACCACGGGCTTCCACCCCAGGAAAGATCGATCAGTGCGTGACCGATAAATCCGATCAGTCCACCTGCAACCGGTCCATACATAGCAGCCAGAAGTGCAAGTACTGCATACTGAAGACTGATGTTTGTGTTCGGTACCGGGCTTGGTATTGCAACAAAACGTCCGAGTACAAAGAACAGTGCTGCGCCGATTCCGACAGCAACTACAGTTTTGATACTGCTGTTGTTTTTCATGATAGTATCCTCCTCAAAAAGTTCTGCTCCGGTCATACCGAAGTCAGTGATAGTATAAGTCTTTTTGACGGATTTTGTCAATGGATTCCAAGGGCATCTTTCGCAAGTTCGTCCACCATATCATTGTATTTGTCATTGGAATGCCCTTTGACCTTGCGAAATTCAATATGAACCTGCTCTTTCGCCTTTCGGTAGAAATCGCGGTAAGCGATCGTCCCTGCCTTGTTTGCCTTCCAGTCGCCGTTACACCAGCTCGCAATTCCCTGATAATCATGATAGATTATAATAGAAGGAATTTTGTGATCCAGCGCGTACTGCATCGCCGCCTCACTTCCCTTGATTTCACCAGCTACATTACGCATCTGTGCCAGCTCCGGATCTGACATTTTCTGCGAAAATTTCTCTTCCCTTCCATCGATCAGAACGACCATTCCATAGGAAAATTCTTTCGTGGCTGCATGGTAACTTCCATCAACGTAGATTTCTACAGCCGCTGAATCCGTTGTTCCCGCACCACTGTTCTCAGCAGTCAGGGATACTCCATCACCTGCTGCTCCGGAAATCTCGCTTCCGGTTACACTTCCGCCAATTCCCAGATACTCCTTCGCTTCCGCTTCCGTCCCAAAACTCTTATATATCGCTCCCGGATATCCCATCACCTGCTTCTTACATTCGTCCCAGGTAAAAAACATCCCGGTCTTTCTTCCCTGTCTTACTGCATAAAACTTCTTTTTTGCCATGCTGCCTCCGCTCTCTTTTAATTTATACCTGTCTAACCTGTCATTACATTTATCTCTGATTATACAAAAAAAAGAAGACTTCCTCAATGGAAATCTTCTTTTCTTAATTCGTTCTTTGCTGAATTCCGCCTTTGCTTCTCACGCCGCCCAGATTTTATTCAGCTACTGCGATTGCTTCTACTTCACACAGAACGTTCTTCGGAAGCTGTTTTACAGCGACACAGGAACGAGCCGGTTTGCTTGTGAAGTATTTCTCATAAACTGCATTGAATGCAGCAAAGTCTGCCATATCTGCAAGGAAGCATGTTGTCTTTACAACATTGTCAAATGTAAGACCGGCTTCTTCAAGAATTGCTCCAACGTTCTTGCAGGACTGTTCTGCCTGAGTCTCGATCTTGTCGCCTGCAACTTCGCCTGTAGCCGGATCTACCGGAATCTGGCCGGATGCGAATACGAAGTTTCCAACCATTTTTGCCTGTGAATATGGTCCGATTGCTGCTGGTGCTTTCTTAGTTTCAAGTGTTCTCATAAGAAATTCCTCCCGTACTTTTGCTTGCTAAGCTTTATAATCTTTTCTTCATCATACCACCAATTTTTTTGTTTCGTCAATACAATTTTTTTGATAACTTTTTCTGCTCACTCACCACCAAAAATCTGCAGGTAATCGTGTTTGATGGTCTTCAGAAAGATTCTTCCGGAAAAAGCAATATGTGGAAGCTCGTAAAATCTACTCTGCTTTGAACAGATTGGTCGATAAAGTGGATCTGCCACAATAATATCTGCATCTTTGAGAAACCTTTCCATCTCTTCCTCTCCATCTGCAACGCAGTCATTCGGCGCGAGAAGATCTTCGTGGGTTTCCAACGGACAGATAACGCGGACTGGTCTGTGATATTTTCCTTCAATCGCAGCTGCCAGTGACCCCATGGTAACAGCCTCCCCGATCAGTGTTATTTGCGGAGTTCCTGGCAGGCGTTTCTTAAGATATGCAGCCGAAATGCCATTCTCGTCTGTCTCTTCGTTTTCCGTATTCAAAGTTTTATTGCATTGTATGTCTGACAAGTGACCACGGTGCATCCTCTGATTTATTGTCTCAACAAGTTCTTCTGTAAATCCGTTAACCGGAGTTCCAATGATATATGGTGTTCCGAATTTTTCTTTGAGAATCTTTGCCGCCGGAAGCCCTACGGATGAAACAACCAGATTTATTTCTGCCTCGCCGGTATGACTCAATGTTTCAAGCGTATCTCCCATTGCCCAGGTAGAAAGGACTTCCCAGCCGTGTTTATGCAGATTCTGTTTCATGCAGTCTATATTTGTCTGTGGTCCAAAATCCAGAGGAGTTACGCCAAGGAGATTGAGGGTATGAGGACGGACCGTAACCGATTCCGGTTCTCCTGTAAATCGTTCTGCGATCTTAGCCAGTGCCATTCCTGCTCCATACGTATAATCATGCATACCATTTGTCGGAACTGCAAAGGACGGAATTCCAGTCTCTGTCTCAATCACCTGTGCGATTGCAGGAAAATCCGTACCATTCATAAATGGAATTGGAGAGCCCGCAAGTGCAATGAATTTTGGTTTCAGTTCTTTCGCCGCTTCTTCAATATCGTGAATAAACTTTGCATCGTTTCCCATAACTGCATCGATCTCTGTCAGCCCGGAAATATAGATCAGACTGTCCTGATTGTACCAGCGGATCTCATCATGGGTATTGTAAGTCGAATTACAGCCAGACGGGTCGTGCATGACCACCATGCCGCCAAGTTCATACAGTGCTGAACATACACCGGAAACATCTGCGGTATAGATTGGTATGATTTTGTATGACTTTCTCATATACAGCTTTCGCACCCCCATCCTTTGCGAACGATCAGATCCTCAGGATCTTTTTCTTCAAGAAAAGCCTCTGTCATCAGTTCCATGGTTCTTCGGATTCCGTCAAAGCCCCACAGGCCGCCTCCCTGCACCATATTGACAAAATTTCTGCTGCCGGAGAACCAGGCAGCTTTCTGTCCGATGGCGAGAACCTTTCCTTCTGTCTCGCGCGGAAGGACACGCATCCTGACCTGGATCGTGGCACACAGTTCGAGTTCTGGATGATGAATTTTCAGCCAGTCGAATGCCGGTTTTTCTTCCGGGCTTACACTGTCAAGATAGACGGTTGTTACATGAAAGCCATACTCCAGAAGAAGTTTGGCAAGGCCTAATGGTCTTGGGTGGTATAGATAATCCAGAACGATCTGGGTGTCGCCAATAATAGATTTTGCGTGTTTCAGAGTGTCTTCGCAGAGGGTGATTTCTCGCCGTAAGAAGGATTCGAGTTCTTCTCCTTTTTCTTTCGTATCTTTTATGTTCAATGCCTGTAACAATCGTCGCAGCTCTTCTTTGATCTCCTCATAATCAAAACTTCCCGGCAGATAAAGATGTTTTCTGTTCAGTCGTTCTGCCAGCATTTCTGCGCCATATTTTGCCGGTGGGTAACAGGAAATAAAGAATTTGCCGGCTCCAAGCTGCAGGTATTCCTCCCATGTTTTGCAGACTGGAAGTTCTTTTAAGCTATGTCCTGTAATTTTCAGAAGCCGTTTGATATCACTACTTTCATCAAGTGCAAAATCACTTCCTACAAGCGTTATTGTAGAAGGATCTGCCTCCTCTGCGATAAGTGGATCGTACATTGCTTTCCGCAGTTTCTGATCCGGTGTCAGCCCATGTTTTTGCATGATCGGATCCATAAAGCAGCGTACAAAAACAATCTCCGGAAAACGTGCTCCCAGTTCTTCATAAACTCTTTCCAGATCACATCCCAGGAAATGATGCAGACAAACGGTAAAAAGAAGTACTGCTTTTGGTTTGTTTTCCAGTTTATTCAGAACATCGGTCACGCCTTCGATCGTCACATCTTCCAGATTTCC
This sequence comes from uncultured Blautia sp., assembly GCA_934378195.1. Lineage (GTDB taxonomy): Bacteria > Bacillota > Clostridia > Lachnospirales > Lachnospiraceae > Blautia_A. The sequence continues at coordinate 9,188 of CAKRPO010000012.1, read as the reverse complement.
ATTCAGAAGATTTTCTTCTTCCACGATCACGAAGGAAAAGCGGTCTGACGCATTCATCTCTGCTGCCGTCAGGACAACGCCACGCATACAGTTATCTGCACAGACATAAATCTGGATTGCCTCGGGCATGAGCATTCCAGTATGGACAATATTCCAGTTACCGTGTGCCGGGGAATTAAATTCCAATCCAGGTGGAAATGGAACGGGGAAATCAGCCTCTCCAATCGTTATAACTGTATCTTTCGGGTTTATTCCACCGCCAACTCGTTTCAGCATAATCCGTCCTTTCTGCAGACAGCCAGAATATTTTCTGCCAGTGTACGGTATTCTGCCGCCATTTCACTGTCCGGGTAGCATTCCATCAGAGTTTTACCCTTTTCTTCTGCGTCCGTAACCAGGTCGCTGCGGGTGAGTTTTCCAATTACCTGTGTTTCAAAATCGTCGGCAAGTTCCTGTACTTTTTCTTCTTCTCGTTTTACATTGCGACGATTCAGGATAATGCCGCCAAGGGTTGCGTAACCACGGTTTTTGAAATTCTGTACCGCCATGGCGATATTGGCTCCGGCATGGATTGCCATATTTTCACCTGAAGTGATGATAAATACTTTGTCTGCGTAACCTTTTCGCATCGGCATGGAGAATCCACCGCAGACAACATCTCCGAGAACGTCATAGAGGACAATGTCCGGTTTATAGGTCTCATAGGCTCCCGTTTCTTTTAATTTTTCAAGGGCAGTGATGATTCCTCGTCCTGCACATCCAAGCCCTGGTGTGGGTCCTCCCGCCTCTACGCAGATTACTCCCTGATAGCCGGTTGTGGTCATGTCCTCGAGTTTGAGATTCTGTTTTTTCTCATTATAGAGATCGAGCACAGTCCGCATCTGTTTTCCATGGCGAAGCTGAATCGTGGAATCTGCCTTTGGATCACAGCCGATCTGCATGACAGTCAGACCTTTTTCTGCAAGGGCTGCTGCTATGTTAGATACAGTTGTGGATTTTCCGATTCCACCTTTTCCGTATACTGCTATTTTAATCATTTTTTCCCTCCGCATGTGTGATGACATTGGAATAAGCAGTCTTGGTTGACACGCCTTTCAGACGACCAATCTTGCCGGAAAGGGCGCTGATGATATCCTGTGGTGCATCGATAGCGATGCTGATGATGCTGATTCCTTTTTCACGGTATGGAATGCCCATACGGCCAATGATATAGCCGCGGGCATCGTAAAGAAGCTGATTGAGGGTTTCGATGGAATCACTGTCTTCGACGATGATGGATATTACTGCTACTCTTGTATCCATGGTTGTCCTCCTGTTTATAAAAACTAATATTGTAACCGTTCAGTATCCCGTAGGACATTTTCTGCTGAACAGAGTAATATATCAGATGTGAGATGACTCCCACCTCTGTAGGTGGCGAGCAACAAATCAGTATCAGTGGTGGGAGTCAATCCCCCATCTGATATAGCCTCCGGCAGGATTGCAGAGATGCGCAGAAGAAGTATGTCATGCATTGCATGACGCGCATCTCGCAGCAAGAATGCAGAGGCATTCTTGAATGTTAAATTCATCCTGCTGCCAGCTGGTCAACAGAATCCTGCACAAGTAGAAAACAGAGTTGAACTGACGGTAAACGAAGATTTCGTCGTGAGTTATGGGCTAGCTGCTGTCACCGAGCGCACTGTCTGAGGCAAAGCCGAGTTTGCGCGAATGACAGCAAATAAGCGCACGTAACGAACAGAAATCGCAGTGTGTCAGGAAACCTGTTTTTCTATCTCGGTGCAGGTTCGTGATTACTCATCCTTACTGATTGCTCGTATCTTAACAGATACGTGGCAGTAACTCTCCACCAGGCTGTGGCAGGAGTGCCTGTGTGCCGATCTCGGTGGTCATGACAACTTTCCCCGGCTGGTCGGCAGTGACTTCTCCGATGATGGCAGCATCTTTGGAGTATGGACACTGATGTAGAGTTTCGACAATTTTCTCTGCGTCAGCTTTTGGTGCCATAATGACCATGCGGCCTTCGCATGCCAGATAAAGCGGTTCAAGTCCGAGCATCCCACAGACTCCTTTAACTTCCGGAGCTACCGGGACGGAAGCTGCGTCGAGACGGATTCCGACGTTGCTCTGTCCTGCAATCTCATATAGAACGGTTCCGACACCACCTCTTGTGGCATCACGGATCACATGAAGATCATGGGTAGTATTCATGACAGCTTCTACTGTTTTCCAAAGCGGTGCACAATCACTGGTCACATCTGCTTCGATTCCGAAGTCTTCTCTTGCAAGCAGGATTGTACATCCATGTCTTCCGACATCCCCAGTTACAATGATTGCATCTCCCGGCTGTGCAAGAGTTCCACCTACTTTTACCCCGTCCTCAATCTGACCCATTCCAGTCGTTGTAATAAAGACACCGTCTACCTGTCCTTTACCGGCTACCTTGGTATCGCCGGACACGATATGTACGCCCGCCTCTGCGGCTGTCTTTTCCATTGCGGCGGCAATTTCCTCCAGTTTTTCCATCGGGAAGCCTTCCTCAATAACAAATGCACAGGTCAGATACAGTGGTTTTGCACCCATGCATGCAAGGTCGTTGACCGTACCGCAGATGGAAAGTTTACCTATATTTCCGCCTGGGAAGAATGCCGGTGAAACAATAAATCCATCTGTGGAAACTGCCATTTTGCCTGCCGGTGGTGTCAGGACTGCCGCATCATCTGCTGTCAGATCCGGGTTGGCAAAATGTGCTGCAAATATCTGGTCGATCAGTTCTGAAGTCTGACGACCGCCTGCGCCATGTGCCATCGTTACTGTTTTATCTTTTAAACTGCTCATAGGATTATCCTCTTTTCTTATTTATTCGCGTCGCCATACGCATAATAAGCCGAACATGCACCTTCATTTGAAACCATACAGGCACCTACCGGATGCTGTGGGGTGCAGACTTTGCCAAAAACCTTGCAGTCAGATGGTTTGCATTTACCCTGCAGGACATCGCCACATCGACATGCCGGGTTTGCCTTACCCTGAATTGGTGGAATATTATATTTCTTTCTTGCATCAAAATCGCGCCACGCTTCTTTAAGACAGACACCTGATTTCGGTATCACACCAAGGCCTCTCCACTCACTGTCACAGGCTTCTGTCATTTCTTCTGTAAGCTGCTGCGCCTCCCGGCTTCCTTCCGGCTTCACAACTCGCGGATAGCAGTTTACAAAAAACGGCTTTCCCTCCTGGAATTTTACCAGTGCAACTGCCAGTGCTGTCAGAAGTTCTTTCGCTGTAAATCCGGCAACAACACCACTTACACCTTCTTCTGTCAGATGCTCGCAGAGTTCTGTTCCTGTAATTGCATTGACATGTCCCGGATAAAGAAAAACGTCTGCGCTTCCTTTTAATGCTTCATATGCCTGCGGCATGGTCTTATTTGCCATCAGCAGAGAATAATTGGAAAGACCATCTTTTTTTGCCTGTTTTACCGAAAGGCACTCTGCCGGTGTCGTCGTTTCAAATCCAACAGACAGGAAGACGACCTGTTCATCAGGATGCGCCAGTGCATATTTTTCTGCATCTGCCGGTGAGTAGACGATGCGGATCTTTGCGCCCTTTTCTCTTGCCCCTGCAAGGCTCATCTTCGTTCCCGGTACTCGCACCAGATCTCCGAAAGTACAGATCGTTACACCTTTTTCCAGAGCCAGCCACACTGCTTCATCAATAAATCCAACCGGTGTCACGCAGACCGGACATCCCGGACCGGAAATCAGTTCTACCTGCGGTGGCAGGAGTTTACGGATTCCCAGACGGAAGATCTCATGTGTATGTGTTCCACAGACCTCCATGATACGGACTGCCGGACCATCATAGCTCTCTATGATCTCCCGTGCTGTCCTTTTTTTCTCTTCTCCCATTACAGCAGTTCCTCCATTAACTGATCTGTTTCGTCATCATCTTCATCGGTAATTTTTGCAATTGCCACACCTGCATGGACCATTACATAATCCCCTGGCTCCAGATTTTCCAGAAGCTGTGCAGAAACTTCTCTTTTGGCTCCGCCAGCGTCTACAACTGCCGTTCCTTCACTTATTTTTACTACTTTTGCTGATAAACCTACACACATGATATTGCCTCCCTTTTTGCTATGTATCTTTCATTTTTCAAGAATGCCTCTGTTTTTTCAAGATGTGCCATCGCATACACAGCCTGTCCAAGTGCGATTCCGCCGTCATTTGGCGGTACAAGTCGATGTTTCAGTACTTCAAATCCCTGCTCCGAAAGCTGATGATCAGTCAGTTCCAGAAGCAGCCGGTTCTGAAAAACGCCACCGCTTAAAGCAGCTTTATTACAGCCGCTCTGCTCTCTTATCTTCACGCAGGATGCAGTAATCTGGCAGGCTAGTTCCCGATGGAAAAAGTATGCCAGGCTGCCCGGATCTTCACCGTCCAGCCGGCGGCTCAGGATTTCGTTTATTAAGGATTCTGTGTTTAACAGTAGTCTGTCATTTCCAGGGATTATCCTGTCACCGTTAAAACTCATTCTGACTTCAGCTGTTTTCACTTTTTCTATCTCTGATACCTTTTCCTTTTGTACCGAACTCATATCTGTTTGTTTTCGCAGATTTTTTTCTTTCTTGAAAATTCCCTGCTTTTCTTTACAATGACTGTATTTTTCATCTCCAGAAAATTGCTGTTTTCTCTTCTCAACCAACTTCTTCCGATACTCTTCTGCTGCAAATTCCAGTGCCATGGAAGCTTCACCCTCAAATGTGGACTTTCTGCGTATTCCAAGTATCGCACTCACCCCGTCAAATAATCGTCCTGCACTGGTTGACATTACAGCATTGATCTTACGGTCTGCCATGGTGAACTGTACATTTGCTTCCTGCTTCGTACAAAGATCTAATTTTTCTATGATTTCTATTGCTTTTTCCCGGTCACCAGTCATTCCATAGATCAGGGAAACTGCGATTCGCCATCCTTCTTTTGAAGAAGCATCTCCACCAATCTGCCAAAAAGGCATCACACTTCCCACTCTCGTAAATCCATTCAAATCTGTCAGAAGGATCTCTCCTCCCCAGATCGTACCGTCTGTTCCATAGCCTGTTCCGTCAAAAGATACCCCTATCACCTGGTCTGCACAGTCATTTTCTGCCATACAGGAAAGAATGTGTGCATAATGGTGCTGTACCTTCACTACCGGAAGTCCAAGCTCTTCTGCCACCATCACAGAATTATATTTCGGATGCATGTCACAGCATACGATCTCCGGCTCCACTTCCAGAAGTGTTTCCAGTCTTCCGACTGTCTCGCGAAGTGCTTTTACGGTACGCAGATCTTCCAGATCTCCCACATATGGAGATGGATAAAAACGGTTATCCACACCGATGCAGAAAGAATTTTTGAGTTCTCCACCAATTGCAAGAACCTGTCCCCGATATGGTGTGGAAACCATAAACGGAAGCGGTGCATAACCTCTGGAACGACGAATCATATAGGGTTTATCCTCATAGAAATCCATTACAGAATCGTCTGCGCGGATACGGATCTTTCGGTCATGTGACAACATGCAGTCGCAGAACCCGGACAGCTCTGCCTCTGCTTCCTGATCGTCACGGCAGATTGGTGCACCGGATGTATTTCCACTGGTCATCACCAGAAATTCCGGCATTTCAATTCCATCATCATAGGTAAAGATCAGAAGCTGTACCGGTGCATATGGCAGCATCACACCAACTTTGGGATTGCCTGGTGCCACGGATGGACAGAGAATCCTGGCTTCTTTTTTCTTATCCAGAAGCAGAATTGGTTTCTGATGTCCATCGAGAATTTTTGCCTGTTCTGCACTTACTTCGCATTCTTTTCTGACTGCTTCGAAATCCTTTGCCATCACTGCAAATGGCTTCATCGGACGACGTTTGAACTGACGCAGGCGACTGACTGCTGTCTCATTTGAAGCATCACAGCAGAGATGAAATCCACCGATACCTTTGATTGCAACAATTCCGCCCTCTGCGATCATTTTTCTCGCATAAGTGATCGCCGCCCTGCTTTTTTCTTCTCTGTTGATCAGATAAACTTCCGGTCCACAGTCATTGCAGCAGACCGGCTGTGCATCGTATCTTCTTGTCGCCGGATCATGGTATTCTTTTGCACAATCCGGACACATCGGAAATTCTTTCATACTGGTCCGCTCTCTGTCATAAGGAAGTGAATCCAGAATCGTCAGTCTTGGTCCGCAGCAGGTACAGTTAATAAACGGGTGCAGGTATCTCCGGTTATTCGGATCAAACATTTCTTCCTTGCATTCATCGCAGATTGCAATATCCGGTGAGACGAAAATCTCTCCTTTTGTCTTCTCACTTTCGATAATATCAAACTGTATATACGCTTCCGGATGCTCTATATTTTCTACGTTTATTTTAAGGATTGCCGCACGTTTCGGCGGTCGATTCTCGATATCTGAGATAAAGCCGCTGACTGCTTCCTCTGATCCCTGTGCATAGATTTCTACATAAGGTCCCTTGTTACAGACACTTCCATGAATCCCTCGCATGGCCGCATGACGACTGACCGTTGGCCGGAATCCTACCCCCTGTACGATTCCGTAGACACGGATCTGTCTGGTGATTTCTTCGTTCATAGGCTTCTCCAATCTGCTGTGCCACTCCGCTGCTACAGCAGGATTTTTATTTGTAATTGTTCATCTGTATACGGTCAGGATTACTTCCCTATCAACTTTCCTGACACTGCAAAATGTCTCGTATTCACAAATGTTCCTTCGAATTCCGGTGTCATCCGCTCCATACATCCGTCCGCAAAAATAATATCAAAATCACCGTTTTGTACCAGTTCTATGTAATCATCCTCGTCACGGAGAGGTACATCTCCGTCCACCAGAAGTTCCTTCTTCATCATGAACCAGCTTGCTTTCTTGACCGTCTCCGCACCCTTTTGCAACAGTTCCCTGCGGATAGAATCGGCGATTACCTGTTGGTGTACAACAAGGACTCTTTTTCCGGTATAATCCATATCCGGAATTAGTTCATCCACCAGTGGATAGCGAATTTCATATGGTGTTCCGAATGTCTTCTCCAGATATTTTGCTGTCATAAGTGCCGCTGGAGAAACAACAATATTTCTGCTCACGGAGGAGGCTTTTTTTACTTCTTCCAGTCCCTCTCCCATACAGTAACAGGCTGCCTGCAGATCATATTTCTGCTGATACAGAGCACGTATTTTATCCGCAGCTGCAAGGTCGCTGACATCCTGCGGCGTCATTCCGAGAACGCCAATCTTGCGTTCTTCCACCGGATATTTTTCTGTTGCAAAAATTTTGAAAAGCTCCGCAAAAGCTTTCTCTTCGCCTTTGTCATAGAGTTCCATTCCGTCTGTATCTACGGTCAGGATTGGCAGTTTTATCTTCTTTTCACTCATGCGTTTAAGCGCAAGATAGTCTGTTGCAATAACTGCCGGAACCGGTGTCCCGATCACTGCTGCAAACGTTGCATCTACCTTCTGCGCCGCATCAGCAAGCTTCGCCACCAGACGGTCATCCCGCCCGAGAATTGCATCCATATCTCGAAGTCCGGCACTGAAAATCGCACTTTTTTGTTCAAACCACCGTGGCTCATCAAATCCACAGACATTACCGGTGCATCCTCCGGCATCGCAGATTACCACAATGCCTCCCAGTTCAAAAAGTACCGATACCGCGCCTGACTGATCCGGCGCAAACGGCGTCAGATATTTCCGTAATCCTCTCATCTTATCCCCCCATATACGCAAAAAGACTCCTCTGCCATCAGGGTAGAGAAGTCCTGTAAATATTACTATGAACAGTTCACTGTGAACATGCCAACAACTATTCCTGCTCGGATCTGCAGTGACCTACCCGGTCCTATTATGTTTCCTCGCCATCAGAGTTTGTTCGTTTGCTTATAAAATTTGAACATGTCTGTGTAATTGCATTCAGGTAGATGTTAATCTCGGTCGAGAATATTCTCAACCGAGATTGATCGTCCTGTCTGCTGTTTGAATTTATTATATCCCACACACAAGTTGTCAGTCAACGCTAACACATCTGTTTCACTATATATTTTCCGAATTAATTGTCTCGATTATTTGAATTTCATTTCATCATTTCATCATCTCGAGTTCTCCTCTCGTCAAACCATCAATGCACTGCAGAATCTGATCTATGGAGATTCCACACGCCAGCATCTTTCGTGCTGTTCCTTTTATTGCCTCTTTCTTTTCTTCATCTGCATGTCTCCATGTTTCTGCAATCGCCTGCTGTATCTCCTCTTCTATGATCTGTCCTACCTTTGTCATCTCGAGCCACCTCCTGATTTTCTCTGAATCTTCTTTTAGGATCACTTTATCTGTAAACACCAGAAGTCCGGTAAACCATCTTTTAATCAAAAAAGATTATCCAATCTCATTTCGTTTGCTTCTACATCTATCTCTCTCTTTTCTTTCTTCCAAAGAATGTTTACGCCAATATGTTCTATGTATATATTATATAACCTTCTCATGCAAACTTCAACATTCTTTTCGCAATAAAGTAAATAAAATTTTTTTGGGGAATTTCAGGCTGACTCGCCTGTTGAATCTTAGATCATTTTCATATGTGATTATGTTTATTATATAAGATATCCTGCTTTTAATTCAAGAAAAATCGTTCGACACTTTCTCTGACTATTCGATATAAAACACATACACAATAAACCCCAGCGGCGTTACTATTAACACGCCCCTGGGGTTTTATCTAATTACTCTTTATATATACTTTTTCAACTATTACTCCAGATCCAGCTTCTCCAGGCTTTCCAGTCTGGACTGATATTTTGAATCTGATGCTTCCTCAAAGGCTGCCTCTTTTTTCATTTTCTCCAACGCTGTAGAAGCTTTTTTGATGGTCTGAATGGTACCGGCTCCGGCTACGCAGCCACCCGGACAGGCCATTCCCTCAAGAAGATAACCATTGTACTTGCCAAGCTTGGCCATCTGGAGCATCTTCTTACAGTTCTGAAGTCCCTCTGCGTTCATAACCTTCACTTCACGGTCAGGATCAATTCTCTTTACAGCATGCACAACTGCCTGTGCCACACCGCCGCTTACAGCAAAGCCACGGCCATCTGCACTTGCACGGAAAAGCGGTTCTCCTTCCGGAATGTCCTTCCAGTCCAC
>CAKRPO010000011.1 GCA_934378195.1 uncultured Blautia sp. | reverse complement strand
AGTGGTAGAAAAACTTGCATCGATTGATTACGAATACGATGCGGAAAAAAATCAATTTTTATAAAGGATTCCCGGTGAAAAGGGGAGAGTAAAAGAAGGCTTAGGCTAGAAAATCCCATGAGTTATCATCTGTGTTCCTGGCTGGAGGCTTTCTTTTTTATGCCCATTTATCACCGTACTTTATATGGGGTAAGTGGTGGATGGGGAGAGGTGAAACCCAGTCGGAGGCTAGCGTGAAGGATATTCCGGAGAGATTCCCACTGTGGTGAACAAAAGATCCGCCCAGCGCGAAGCGCGGTCCGGGGAGTGGTACCCCACCGTGAGCTGATAAATGAAAAGAACATTAGAAATATCGTATATTAATAATGCCAGATCCCTTAATTTAAACGATTCAGTAATTTGAAAATAAGAAATAACAGCTGAGTATAAAGACTCCCGTGCAGGAAACTTCTGCAAGAGTTCGTAGAAATACTTAAATATAGTCTGGATGTGTTATGGATTCAAAAGTGCATTGTTTGAGCCGTAAGGCGAGTTATGCACTTTTTATCCATGAATTTAACAGACAGAGTATATTTTTAGTATTTCCGGACTCTGAAGCCGTTTCCTGTATAGGAGTCTTTTATAACTCAGCGTAAAAGATATCTTTTTTAATTTATTAGCTTGCCAAATTATTTATTAGACACAAAATATAAAAATTCTGTGAAATCATAAAAAAACAGTTGCATTTTTTGTGCAAATACATATAATAAACAATTAGCCGACTAATTAATAGCTGACTAACGAACAAGAGATATTATGGAGGTGACAAAGTGTTTATAGACGACGAACCAGAATTTTGCCAGGAACACAGCCAGAGCTTTCTGTCGATGTTCATGCGGATCGACCGCCGCTTTATGGCCAAATGCTTTGGTCAGATGCAGGAAGTAGGGATTTATCCGGGGCAGATTCCGGTGTTGGGACTACTGGCATATAAGGATGGGTTGAGTCAGCGTGAGATCGCAGAGCACTTACGGATCAAGCCGCCGACCGTCAATGTGACTGTCCAGCGACTGGAAAAAGCAGGATTTCTCTACAGAGAAGCGGATGAAAAAGATCAGCGTATCTCCAGGATCTACCTGACAGAGAAAGGCAAACAGGCAAAAGAAGACGGCATGAAGAAAGTGAAAGAGAATGAAAAGATTCTCCTCAGTGGTCTCAGCGATGCAGAACTCTGCCTTTTGAAAAGAATGTTGGAGCAGATTACAGAGAATATTGATAAAATACCAGGAAACTCCGAAAAAAATGACATAAAGAAAGTGAGGCAGCAAAAGTGATTAAACTGATGAAGTATCTGAAAAAATCAGCAGGCTATATCATCCTGATCATAGCCCTTTTGTTTCTTCAGGCATACTGCGATCTGTCTCTGCCGGACTACACATCCAAGATTGTGAATGTAGGTATTCAGCAGAGCGGTATCGAAGACAGTGTCCCTGAAAAAATCAGAAAGACATCCATGGACAGCTTACAATTATTTATGGATGACGATGACAAAGAAACCGTAGATTCATTTTATGAAGAAGACGGTGATAATCTCGTACTCAAAGAAGATGTAACATCTGATGAACGAGAAGAACTTAGCAGCATTTTTGGAAAACCAATGATGATCGTTGCAAGCTTTTCATCCGGAAGCGAGGAAGTGACCGCCATGCTCTCTCAGATGGGAGTTCCGGAAGGAACAGATCCGATGCAGGCAATCGCCATGATGCCTGAGGAAGCACTTGACGCGATGACAGAGAATGTCAGTGAAAAAATTGACAGCATGCAGAATTCCATCATTACCCAGGCCGGTGTTGCTTATGTGAAGGGCGAATACGAGGCAATGGGAGAAGATGTTGATGCGATCCAGATGCATTACATTAAGATTTCAGGGGTCAAGATGCTTGGTATGGCACTGATAACCATGCTTTGTGCAATCTGTGTTGTATTCCTTTCATCCAGAGTGGCAGCGGCACTTGGTCATGACCTGAGAAATGCCGTGTACCGCAAGGTCATCACCTTCTCAAGCAGTGAATACCACAAATTTTCCACAGCATCTCTGATCACCCGCTGTACGAATGATATCCAGCAGGTGCAGCAGGTAATGGCAATGCTTTTCCGTATCGTTCTTTATGCCCCGATCCTTGGTATCGGAGGTGTGATTCGTGTGCTTAAGACCGATTCATCCATGACATGGATCCTTGGTCTGGCAGTCGGACTGATCCTGGCAGTGATCATCGTTTTATTCCAGGTTGCAATGCCGAAGTTTACTGTATTACAGACACTGGTTGATAAGTTGAATCTGGTAACCCGTGAGATCCTTACCGGTATCCCGGTCATCCGTGCATTCAGCCGTGAGAAACACGAAGAAGAGCGTTTCGAAGAAGCAAACGCACGACTGACAAAGACCAACCTGTTTGTCAACAGATGTATGACATTTATGATGCCGACTATGATGCTCATCATGAATGGAGTTTCCGTACTGATCATTTACAGTGGTTCTTATGCAGTTGATAACGGAAGCATGCAGGTAGGTAATGTCATGGCATTCATTCAGTATGCAATGCAGATTATCATGTCATTCCTGATGATCACAGCCATGTCCATCATGCTCCCACGAGCAAATGTGGCAGCACTTCGTATCAATGATGTCCTCAGGACAAAAGTAAATGTTACAGATCCGGAGAATCCGGTTCAGCCAGCTGAAAATATTAAAGGAACGGTTGAATTTGATCATGTAAGTTTCGCTTATCCGGAAGCAGACGAGAATGTTCTGACAGATATTTCCTTTAAAGCAGAGAAGGGTGAGACGATCGCTATCATCGGAAGTACAGGAAGTGGTAAGAGTACCCTGGTAAATCTGATTCCACGTTTCTACGATGTGACAGATGGAAAAGTTCTTGTAGATGGTATTGATGTCCGTGATATGACACAGAAAGAAGTCAGATCCAGACTTGGATATGTACCGCAGAAGGGAGTCCTTTTCTCAGGTACGATCGATTCCAATATCCGTTACGGCAAGACAGATATTTCAGAATCAGAAGTAAAAAAAGCAGCAGAAGTTGCACAGGCAACAGAGTTTATTGAGACAAAACCGGAGAAATACACATCCCCGATCGCACAGGGAGGAACTAACGTATCCGGTGGACAGAAACAGAGACTTTCAATCGCAAGAGCGATTGCCAAGAAACCGGAGATCTTTATTTTTGACGACAGCTTTTCCGCACTGGACTTCAAGACAGACAGTACTTTACGTAAAGCACTCAAAGCACATACGAAAGATGCGACAACGATCATTGTTGCACAGCGTATCAGTACGATCCTGAATGCAGACAAGATCATTGTTCTGGATGATGGACATATGGCGGGCATCGGTTCTCACAAAGAGCTGATGAAGAACTGTGAGGTTTACCGCCAGATTGCAATGAGTCAGCTGTCAGAGGAGGAATTGGCATGAGTGAACAGAAACGACGTGGACCGATGGGCGGTCACGGAAGAGGAATGCGCCCGACAGAAAAAGCAAAAGACTTCAAAGGTGCGATGGGAAAACTGTTCCGTTACATGGGACGCTATAAACTGCGTTTTGTGATGGTGTTCATTTTTGCAGTCGCAGGAACCATTTTCAATATCGCAGGACCAAAGATTCTTGGTAAGGCAACGACTGAACTTTATACAGGTCTGGTTGCTAAGGTAAATGGAACTGGAAGTATTGATTTCACGAAGATCGGAACAATCCTTCTGTGGACACTGGGACTGTATGTGGCAAGTGCATGCTTTTCATTTATCCAGGGATGGATCATGACAGGCATCTCCAATGATGTGACATATAATCTCCGTAAAGATATTTCTAAGAAAATCAACAAACTGCCTCTGAATTATTTCGAGAGCAGAACAAACGGTGAGATCCTCTCACGAGTAACAAACGATGTCGATACACTGCAGATGAGTCTGAATCAGAGTCTGACGCAGCTGATCACATCTGTGACAACTCTGATTGGTGTATTTATCATGATGCTGTCCATCAATGTGTGGATGACACTGGCAGCACTTCTGATCCTGCCGGTTTCCATGTTTATCATCCAGGCAGTGATGAAGCATTCACAGAAATACTTCCAGGCACAGCAGAATTATCTTGGTGCAGTCAACGGTCAGATTGAAGAAAACTTCGGTGGACATGACGTAGTAAGAGTATTCAACAAAGAGAATGATGTTCTGGAAGAATTTGAAAAAGATAACAAAAAACTTTACGAGTCTGCATGGAAATCACAGTTCTTCTCTGGTATGATGATGCCGATCATGCAGTTTGTAGGAAACCTCGGATATGTGATGGTTGCATTACTTGGAGGAGTCTTTGTCATCAAAGGTTCCATAGAAGTTGGAGATATCCAGTCTTTCTTCCAGTATATCCGTAACTTCACACAGCCGATCCAGCAGATCGCACAGGTAACAAACCTTCTGCAGTCTTCTGCAGCAGCCTCCGAGCGAGTGTTCGAATTCCTAGAAGAAGAGGAAGAAGTACAGCAGCCGGAACACCCGGATTCCATTGAAGGACTGAACGGAAATGTACAGTTCGAGCATGTCGAGTTCGGATACAATCCGGATAAGATCATTGTGCATGATTTCTCGGCAGATGTACATGACGGACAGAAGATCGCGATCGTAGGTCCGACCGGAGCAGGTAAGACCACTATGGTCAAGCTGCTGATGCGTTTCTATGATGTAAATAAGGGTGCGATCAAGGTAGACGGACATGATGTCAGAAACTTCAACCGAAGTGAGCTTCATGAGATGTTCGGTATGGTGCTCCAGGATACCTGGCTGTTCTCAGGAACGATCATGGAAAACATTCGCTACGGTCGACTGGATGCAACCGATGAAGAGGTTATTGCAGCCGCGAAGGCAGCGCATATCCACAACTTCATCATGCAGCAGCCAGGCGGATACCAAATGGTACTGGATGAAGAGACCAGCAATATTTCACAGGGACAGAAACAGCTTCTTACGATTGCAAGAGCAATCCTTGCGGATAATAAGATCCTGATTCTTGATGAAGCAACATCCTCTGTCGATACGAGAACAGAAATGCAGATTCAGAAAGCGATGGATAACCTGATGAAAGGACGAACCAGTTTTGTCATCGCTCACAGACTTTCCACGATCAAGGATGCGGACCTGATTCTTGTTATGAAGGATGGAGACATCATCGAGCAGGGTAATCACAAAGAACTGCTGGCAGCCAAAGGCTTTTATGCAGATCTTTACAACAGTCAGTTTGATAATGGTTCCTCAGAACTTTGTTCATAATGGAATAGATAATTCGAAAATTTTAGCCAGTAAAAAGGCGGCTGCCGGACAGGAGACCTCTTGTCAGCAGCTGCCTTTTTCGGTATAATAAATCCTTACAGCCGATGAAATGATGCGATAAAAGGAAGGAATCGCAAAGGCTTCTGTCAGTGAGAACAGTAGTGGTTACAGTCGGCATAAAGTTATGTGATACGATAAACAAGGTCAGAATAAGAATGGTTGAAGAATTATGACAAATATAGAAAACGGCAGAGAATATCTGCAGCATGTACTGGAGTGTCTCAGGAGCAGACTTGCCGGGATTGATCAGGCGATTCTGGAAGGTGAGAAAGAGATCGAGGACATGCACGAATATTACTGGGAAAATTACACAGAGATGGATGAGTATGGTTATGAGAATTATGATAACCAGCAGGCTCTGTTCCATCAGATGCATGCCAATGAAGAGCAGTTCCTTTTGCGGAAACGCTTTAAGAAGATGCTGGATTCTCCGTTTTTTGGGCGCGTGGATTTTCAGTATGACGGAGATGATGAACCGGAGATCTTCTATATTGGAATAGGAAATCTTTCTGAGACAGCCGGACATCG
Source organism: uncultured Blautia sp. (assembly GCA_934378195.1). Taxonomy (GTDB): domain Bacteria; phylum Bacillota; class Clostridia; order Lachnospirales; family Lachnospiraceae; genus Blautia_A. The sequence continues at coordinate 47,506 of CAKRPO010000011.1, read as the reverse complement.
TCCGTTGGTCTATGACTGGAGAGCACCGGTCAGCGGGCTTTTTTATGACTATGACAAAGGACCGGCATCTTATGAGGCACCATCCGGGACATTTACCGGAGAGGTAACGTCCAAGTGGCAGTACAAGATCCGAAAAGGAAAAATGCTCTACGAATTTGAGAGTGATGTCAAGATTGACGATGAGATTCTTGGTGCGGAGCTTGGCAGCAAAGGAGAAGTACAGCTTAAGAATATTGTCCGTACGATTCAGAAAGAGCAGAACGCGATCATCCGTAATACGAGTGACAAGATCATGGTGATCCAGGGAGCAGCAGGAAGCGGCAAGACCTCTGTGGCACTGCACAGAATTGCCTACCTTCTCTATCATGACAGAGAAAATCTGAAATCATCCAATGTACTTGTTCTTTCGCCGAATGGAGTATTTGCGGATTATATTTCACATATTCTTCCGGAACTTGGAGAGGAAAATATCCGTGAGATGAGTTTTGATCTGTTTGCTTACCGCGAACTTAAAGGAATTGCAGCGGACTGCGAAGACCGTTACGATCAGATTGAGCGTGCGATCCTGAAGCCAGGATCACAGGAAATGTGTCGTGAGAAACAGTCAGCCGGATTTGCTGCGAAGCTGGATGGATTCATGCTGGGACTGGAAGACGAGCTGATGAATTTTAAAGATATCGAGTACAAGGGCTGCGTTCTCAAAGAAAAAGAGATTATCGAATTTTTCTATTTCAAGTTTCTGGATATTCCACTTCTTTCAAGAATGGAGGCTGTAGCAGAATATTTCATCGATCAGGTGGAGACACTGAGAGACAGAGATCTTGCAGACGAGGAAAAAGAAGAGCTGATCGAACGTTTCCAGCGCATGTATGAGACGCGAGACTGCTATGTCCTGTACAGCCGTTTCCTGAAACGGGAAGGTTACAGACCGCTCCCACGAGTACCTCTCGAGAAGAGAAAGCTTCGTTATGAGGACGTATATCCTGTACTGTATCTCAAATATTCTCTGTTCCGCTGTCAGGGACACCATGGAATCAAGCATGTGGTTGTGGATGAAATGCAGGATTATTCCTGGATCCAGTTTGTACTTCTGAAGAAATTGTTTCCATGTAAGATGACGATCCTGGGAGATAAGGCACAGACGATGGAAGAACAGCAGCAGGATGTGCTTACATTTCTGCCGAAGATCTTTGGCAGAGATATCCGCAGGATCGTGATGAACCGAAGCTATCGTAATACGATGGAGATCGCACAGTATGCAAATCAGCTTGCAGGAATTTCTGATATCGAATTGTTTGACCGTCATGGAGAAGCAGTAGAAGAAAAGAGATTTGCAAAGCTTGAAGAAGCACTGGATACTGTGATCGAAAAATGGAAGCAGCACAGATCGGATTATGAGACAGAAGCACTGATCCTGTTTACGGAGAGGGAAGCAGAGCACGCCTTTATATATATAGAAGATAAACTGAAAACCGGGGACCCGGAAGGCGAGTATCAGCTCACGTATATGAATCGTGACAGCCAGAATTTTAAGAAAGGGCTGACCGTGACTACATTCTATCTTGCAAAAGGTCTTGAATTTGATCAGATTTTTGGCGTGTTCCGTGCGGAAGAAATCAGCGGACTTGTTACGCAGGCAAAGTATATTACAGCGACCAGAGCCCTGCATGAATTGCATATGTATGAGTATTGAGCTGCCCTGCCCTGCGTCCCGCAATTCTATTGACTTTTTTGTAATAAAATTGTAAAATATGTAACTGTTCACAGATAATATCCCATGAGGCATTTTGACCAGGTTGCTGTGAACAGAGTGAACAGTAACAAGTATAACCAGAATAAGGAGGTTATTATGAAAAATAAAAAATTACTTGCAATTTCTGCAATTGCGATTTCTGCCTCTGTCTTTATGACAGCCTGCAGCTTTGGCGGCGACAGCAATGATACTGCACAGCCTGCAGCGACTGTGACAGAGACACCGACACCGGAAGCAACTGAGACACCGGCTCCGACACCGACGATCGCACCGGATGTACAGAGCAGTACAACTTATACATCTGCTGACAAATCCATCGCGATCAATCTGCCAGATGCAACATGGGCCAACAAGACAGACGAGACAGATATGGTCAGCTTTGAGTCCCCGGATAAAGGCAACATTTTGATTCTGCATGGACAGGGTGAGGATACGATGGCCGCAACCGTTGTTCCAAGTACACAGGATATGGCAGTATCTCTGGAGCAGGCGGATGGAGACAAAGTCAACGGAACAGATTTTGAGATTCAGGAATATACTTCCAATGATGTGAATGGAATCGGTGTATACAGCTATACGACAAAGATGCTGAATACAGAGAAGAGTAATGGAAATCTCTATGTTGTTCATAAAGTATTTGCAAATGATACAGAGTATTATACAATTGAAGCCGGGGTTAAGACAGAAGATGCCCTTGCTTCTGTCAAGGCAGCAGTAGAGTCTTTCCAGATACTTGGTGATTCCACACTGAAAGAAGCCGCTCCACAGCAGGCAGCATCCAATACACAGGCGGCAGCGGACAACAGTAAAGCAGATGCCAATAATGCGGATACATCTGCGGACCAGCAGACAGCGGACCAGCAGGCAGCGGATAATACAGGCAGCACAGATACAGCTTCCACCGATGGATCCACAGATGCGGCGGCAGCAGACAGCAGCAGTGACAATTCCGGAAGTACAACCAACTCCGGTGGCTTCACAGATGAGCAGCTGTCCAACACGGATGAGACAAGAACACTGTACCGCAACTCCGATGGACATGCTTTTGTAATCACACCGGACGGCAACGGAAACTGGGTTGATTCTGATGGAAATACCTACAATTTCGTTGACGAGCAGGATGCATATGATGCAGACGGCAACAGCTATTACTGGCATGGAGAAGCAGCAGACGTATATTATATGCCTGTTCAGTAACAACAAACGACGCATATCACTGCGTGCAGAACACGTATCCAACAAAGGCAGGTGAGAGATCATCTGCCTTTTTAAGCAGTATGGAGAAAATGGCTTCGGCGTGATATATCAAGTTAAAAGGGAGTAGATTATGGGCGCATATGAGAAATTTGCACAGGTGTATGACCTGTTCATGGATAATATTGATTATGAAGGATGGGCAGATTATATAGCTGCCCGTCTGAAAGAATATGACATTACAGACGGTCTGGTTCTGGAACTTGGTTGTGGAACCGGTACAATGACAGGATTGCTTGCAGACAGGGGTTATGATATGATTGGTGTGGACAATTCTGAAGAAATGCTTGCAGAAGCAATGGAGAAAAAAGTAGAATCCGGACAGGATATCCTGTATCTTCTGCAGGATATGCAGGAATTTGAACTGTATGGGACTGTAAGAGCTGTAGTAAGTGTCTGTGACAGCCTGAATTACATTACAGACAGAGACGAGCTGCGTCACGTGTTTGAATTGGTAAATAACTATCTGGATCCGGAAGGTATCTTCCTGTTTGACATGAATACCGTACATAAGTACAGAGATCTTATGGGAGATACTACAATCGCTGAGAATCGTGATGAGGGCAGCTTTATCTGGGACAACAGTTTTGATGAGGAAGAAAATCTGAATTATTATGAGCTGGCTGTCTTTCTTCCGAGAGAAGACGGGCTTTATGAGAAGTCAGAAGAGATCCACTGCCAGAAAGCATATCCACAGGAAGATATAGAGGCACTGATCCGAGAGGCAGGAATGGATCTTATTGCAGTGTATGATGCGTATACGATGAATCCGGCTACGGAAGATAGTGAGAGGCTTTTCTTCGTGGCACGTGAAAAAGGAAAACAGAAGCAATAAGAGATAATAAGAAATAATTAAGAAACAAAGAGAGGTCAGTATTTTATGAAAGATTATATTGTAAGAGCAATTGCGGCAGACAGCCAGATCCGTGCGTTTGCTGCAGTTACAACAGAAACGGTAGAGACAGCAAGAAAGGATCACAATACCAGCCCGGTCGCAACAGCGGCACTTGGACGTCTCCTTACAGCAGGAACTATGATGGGCGTAATGATGAAGGGCGATAAAGATATTCTGACACTTCAGGTCAAAGGCGATGGTCTGCTTCAGGGAATTACCGTGACTGCCGATTCCAAAGGTCGTGTCAAAGGTTACGTGGGTGAACCGGAAGTTATCATTCCGGCAAACTCCAGAGGCAAACTGGATGTCGCAGGTGCTGTTGGAAATGGCTTCCTTCAGGTCATCAAGGATATGGGACTGAAAGAACCATATGTCGGACAGGTTGCCCTGCAGACAGGTGAGATTGCCGAAGACCTGACATATTATTTTGCGGCAAGTGAGCAGGTACCGTCTGCAGTCGGACTTGGTGTGCTGATGAACAAAGATAATACCGTTCGTCAGGCTGGTGGTTTTATCGTACAGGTAATGCCGTTTGCAGAAGAGTCTACGATTGCGAAACTGGAAGAAAATGTCCAGAAGATCCAGTCAGTGACCACACTTCTGGAGCAGGGGCATACACCGGAGAGTCTGCTGGAGCAGGTGCTTGACGGCTTTGACATTGAGATCAATGATACGATTCCGACAGAATTTTACTGCAACTGCAGCAAGGAACGTGTAGAAAAAGCACTGATCAGTATCGGAAGAAAAGAATTAAATGAGATGATCCAGGAAGGCAAAGAAGTAGAGCTGAACTGTCATTTCTGCAATACCAACTATACATTCAGCGTAGAGGAATTAAAAGAAATTCTCAGAAAGTGCAAATAGGAGGAGCAGGAACATGAAGGATGGTTTTATCAAGGTAGCTGCCGCAACACCGGATGTCCGTGTGGCAGACTGTGAATTTAATGCAACAGAGATCATTCGTATGGTACATGAGATGGAGACTGAGGGAGCAAAGGTTATGGTCTTTCCGGAACTTTGTATCACTGCCTACACATGTGGAGATCTTTTCTGGCAGGAAAATCTTCTGGAAGAAGCGAAAGTACAGCTTGTTCGTATTGCAGAAGAAACTGCGGATGTGGATGCGGTTATTTTTGTGGGACTGCCACTGGAATACAATGGCAAGCTTTATAATGTGGCAGCAGGACTGAACCATGGTGAGATCCTTGGCTTCGTACCCAAGATCTATCTGCCGAACTATAATGAGTTTTATGAGGCAAGATACTTTACCTCAGGAGAATGCCTTGACGGAACCGTTCATATCGACAGGGAAGTGTACAGAGAACGCTATGCAGAAGCTGCAGAGCCGGATGATGTGGAATTCGAGATTGAGATGGCAGAATCTGACGGCTTTGAAGAACTTGAAGAGATTGAAGAGGATGAAGTATTAGATTATATAGACGAAGATGTGGAAGATGAGGATGATGATCTGTATGAGGAAGATATCTGGATCTCACCGAATACGATCTTTACCTGTGAACAGATGCCGAAACTGCAGATTGCTGCAGAAATCTGTGAGGATCTCTGGGTACCAGATCCACCGAGCGTTACACATGCATATCACGGTGCCAACCTGATCGTAAATCTGTCTGCAAGTGATGAGGTCGTAGGTAAAGATTCCTACAGAAAGAGTCTTGTAAGCGCACAGTCTGCAAGACTTCTCTGTGGATATATCTATGCTACAGCAGGAGAGGGAGAGTCTACGCAGGATGTTGTTTACGGTGGACAGAACCTGATTGCTGAGAACGGAAGTATCCTTGCTGAGAGCAGAAGATTTGTAAATGGTGTGATCTATGCCGACCTGGATATTCATCGTCTGGATAATGAGAGAAGAAGAATGACGACCTGTCAGTTTGCACCGGATCTTGCTCCGGAAGGACAGGATATCAGCTATAATGAAGCACCGTTTACCCTTGAGAAGACTGAGACAGAGCTTTCGAGAAAATTTGATTCCAGACCGTTTGTGCCGGGGATTCGTGAAGAGAGGGAACGCCGTTGTGACGAGATCCTGAATATTCAGGCGATGGGGCTTAAGAAACGTCTGGCACATATCCACTGCCAGAATGCAGTAATCGGACTGTCCGGTGGATTAGATTCTACACTGGCACTTCTGGTGACAGTGCGTGCATTTGATATGCTTGGAATGGACAGAAGCAAGATCACAGCAGTAACGATGCCGTGTTTTGGCACAACTGACAGGACCTACAACAATGCCTGCAGCTTGAGTGAGATCCTGGGAGCAACGCTTAAGGAAGTAAATATCCGCGAGGCAGTTAATCTGCATTTCCGTGATATTGGACATGATCCGGAAGTACATGATGTCACATACGAAAACGGACAGGCACGTGAGCGCACCCAGATTCTGATGGATATTGCCAACCAGTCCGGTGGTATTGTGATCGGAACCGGTGATCTTTCAGAACTGGCACTTGGATGGGCAACCTATAATGGTGATCATATGTCTATGTACGCGGTCAATGCATCGGTACCGAAAACGCTTGTCCGTCATCTGGTAAGATATTACGCAGATACCTGTGGAGATCAGAAACTTGCAGAGATCCTTTTGGATATTCTGGATACGCCGGTAAGCCCGGAACTTCTGCCACCAAAAGATGGTGTGATCTCTCAGAAGACAGAAGATCTGGTCGGACCATATGAACTGCACGATTTCTTTTTGTATTATATGCTTCGCTGGACTTTCCCGCCGAAGAAGATCTTCCGCCTGGCACAGAATGCATTTGCCGGTGAGTATGATGATGAGACGATTCTGAAGTGGCTGAAGACATTCTATCGGAGATTCTTTATGCAGCAGTTCAAACGATCCTGCCTGCCGGATGGTCCGAAGGTCGGAAGCGTTGCTGTATCACCGCGTGGCGATCTTCGTATGCCAAGTGACGCATGTGCGACACTGTGGATGAAAGAACTGGATCAGATCAGAATCTGAAGATTGACAGGTTTGTGATAAATGCTGCTATACAGGGAGCAGTCAGTTGTTTTCTGCTTTGGCGACTGCCTCATCGATCGCATGGATGAGCATCAGGGCAGTATATTTCTGATCGCTGGAATAGCTGAGATCATCCAGTGACTGACTGGAATAGATCTGGCTGGACAGAGAATCCAGTACAGGCTCTACCAGTGGAAACATCGCGGAAGTGCTTTCGCTCAAATTGGCAAGATGAATTGATTTTATCTGCTCCTGATCCACGGTTACCTCTACATCAAAGGTGTTATTGTTCAGCCGGATAGAGGTACGGTAGATTCCGGGAGTATATTTGGAAACGGCATCGGCAGATGCCGTTTCTGATTTTCCGGAACCGAACATAAGGAACATGACTATGCCCAAAATCACGAGCAGCAGCAGAAAGATTCCTGTGTAGATCACTTCTTTCATATGTAGGACAACAATCTTGGTTTTGGAACTCATGATTTTGGCCTCCTGATTTTTCATTATGAGAGGTTGCTGTGTGGTAAACAGCAACTAAAGTTCTGTATATCTTATTACAAATCAGCAGGATTTATGTTAAATTAATAGAAAGTGTTTCTGACAAAATTTTATCTGAGGGAGGGCGTGTATGTCACTTCAGTTTATTATAGGAAATTCCGGTGCGGGAAAATCCTTTACCGCGTATCAGAATGTGATACGTGAGGCTGGCGCACATCCGGAAAAAATGTATTATGTGATCGTTCCGGAGCAGTTTACGATGCAGACGCAAAAAACACTTGTGGAGATGCATCCGCAGAAGGGAATCCTGAATATTGATGTTCTGAGTTTTGAGCGGCTGGCTTATCGTGTCTTTGAAGAAGTTGGCGGAGATACCCGTAAGGTACTTGAAGAGACCGGCAAGAATATGATTCTTCAGAAGCTGGTCCAGGTCAGCCAGAAGAAGCTGATTTATCTGAAGAACCAGATGAAGAAGCCGGGCTATCTGGATGAGGTAAAATCGCTGATCTCGGAGTTTATGCAGTACGAAGTGCACGAAGAGGAACTGGACAAAATGATCGAGGACGCGTCAGATAAGCCGCTTCTGCAGATGAAGCTGAGGGATGTGGCTGTTCTGTATCAGGCATTTCGGGAATATCTGTCCGATCATTTTATGACGGCAGAAGAAGTACTGGAAGTACTGGCAAAAGAGATTCCGTTTTCGAAGAAGCTAAAAGGAAGCTGTGTCGTACTGGATGGCTATACTGGATTTACGCCAGTGCAGCATACAGTCATCCGGGAACTCCTTTCTGTCTGTGAGCGGGTGTCTGTAACGGTTACCATGGATGTAAAAGAGGAGCTGCTTGCAAAAGGTAAGCCCCATGAACTGTTCTATATGAGTCATAAAATGATCCGTTCTCTTTCGGAATTTACACGGGAGATGGAAGAACCGATCTGGGTAAGACCGGGAGATGGTTCCAGATTTGCGGGAGCACCGGCGCTTGATTTTCTGGAACAGAATCTGTTTCGCTATCGAAGAAAGATATATGACAGGGAACCGGAAAATATCCGGATCTTTCAGGCAGGAAATCCGGAACGTGAGATGGAAGAAACTGCAAGACGGATCTGTCGCCTGGTGCGTGAAAATGAATATCGTTACGGACAGATTGCTGTGATCACAGGAAATCTGGAAGAATACGGAAGCATTGCAAGACATGTGTTTGAAGATGCGGAAATCCCGTATTTTGTGGACGAGAAGCATTCTGTGCTGATGAATCCGTTCGTGGAATATCTGCGTGCAGCACTGGAGATGACAACACAGGGATTCAGCTATGAAAGTGTATTTCGTTATCTGCGGTGTGGAATGTCGGATCTTTCCCGAAGAGAAGTGGATATCCTGGAAAATTATGTCATTGCACTTGGCATTCGAGGATTTCGCAAATGGAAGGAAGCCTGGGTACGGATTTATCGGGGAATGGACCCGGCGGCAATCATGGAACTGAATGAGATCAGGGAACGGTTTGTTGACGAAGTACAGGATCTGGCAGAAGGTTTCACCGGTAAGAAGACGGTCGAAGAATATAGTCGGTATCTGTATTCCTTTATTGTAAAGAGTCATGTGCAGGAAAAACTGAAACAGCAGGAGCTCTCCTTTAAGGCACAGGGCGACAGGGCTATGGAAAAAGAATATGCACAGATCTATGGCATCATTATGGAACTTCTGGACAAGATGGTCAGTATCCTGGGAGAAGAGTCCGTTTCACCGGAAGAATTCCGCCAGCTTCTGGAGACAGGAATGACACAGGCAAAAGTTGCGCTGATTCCACCGGGTGTGGATCAGGTGCTGATCGGAGATATGGAAAGAACACGACTGAAAGATGTCCGGGCATTGTTTTTTGTAGGGGTCAATGAAGGCTGCATACCCAAAAACACAGAATCCGGCGGCATCCTTACAGAGATGGACAGAGATTTTCTTGGAGGACAGGGAATAGAACTGGCCCCTGGTCCCAAGGAACTGATGAACATGCAGCGCTTTTATCTCTATCTGAACCTGACGAAACCATGTGAATATCTCTGCCTTTCCTACAGTCAGTCAAATGGGAAGGGAGAAGCAGTGGGACCTGCTTTTCTGCTCCGGACGATGCAGACACTTTTTCCGAAACTTCAGACGGAACGTGCGGAAGAGCCAGAGAATGAGCTGGAACTTCTGGAGACACCAAATACATCGGTTGGATATTTGCTGGAAAATCTGGCAGATGAGGAGAAGCGAAAAGAGAATCCTCTCTTTGAAGAGCTTTACAGCTGGTATCTGAACAGTCCTGAATATCGTACAGCAACAAAAAAACTAACGGATGCAGCTTTTCTTCGCAAACCGGTTGATCAGATCAGCCGGAGTGTGGCAAAGGCTTTGTATGGAGATATTTCTCCGAATGGGGCAACGAGACTGGAACGCTTCTCGGCATGTGCATTTGCTCACTTCCTGAAATATGGTCTTGAGATCACGGAGCGTGCGGAGTATGAATTCCGGGCGATGGATATGGGAAATATCATTCATCAGGCACTGGAAGATTTTGCCAAAGCGCTTCGGGACAAAAAGCTGGAGTGGAGTGAACTTGAGGATGCGCAGCGAGAGGCGATCGCAGATGAGTGTCTGGACAAGGTAGCAGCAGATTATGGAAATACGATCCTTCAGAGCAGTGCGAGAAATCATTATATGATCGAGCGGACAAGACGAATTCTTCGAAGAACGGTGTGGGCGCTGCAGGAACAGCTGAAAAACGGCAAGTTTCGGCCGGAAGGATTTGAAGTATCTATAGGCGGCGGACGGATTGACCGAATGGATGTGATGCAGTCAGAGGATAAAGTGTATGTAAAGATCATCGATTACAAGACAGGAAATACCGCCTTTGATCTGGTAAGCATCTATTATGGACTGCAGATGCAGCTGGTCGTTTATATGGACGCTGCGATGCAGGCAGAAAAAAGGATTCATCCGGACTGTCAGATAAAGCCGGCAGGAATTTTTTATTACAATGTAAAGGATCCGATGCTTCAGAAAGAAATGGAAGAAGACCTGGATGAACTGGATCCGGAGATCTTTAAGAAACTCAAGATGAACGGACTGGTCATGGCAGACAGAGAGGTGATCGAAAGTCTGGACCGTACAACGGTGTCTCTTCCACTCTCTTATACAACAAAGGGAGCATTGCGAAAAGGATCTTCCGTAGCTGGTGAGAAGGAATTTGAACTGTTGGGAAATTATGTAAAAAAGAAGATCACAGATATCCGTGAATCAATTCTGGATGGCAATGCAGATGTTTCGCCGTATGAGATGGGAAACCGCAATGCGTGTACGTACTGTCCATACCAGGGGACCTGTGGATTTGATCGTAAGATACCGGGTTACGAGTTCCGCAGACTGAAACAGTTTGCAGATGAGGAAATCTGGAAAGCATTTGCAGAGGAGGTGGAAGACTGATGGGAGTTACATGGACAGAAGAACAGAAGAAAGTCATTTCACTTCGTGACCGGAATATCCTGGTCAGTGCAGCAGCCGGATCCGGAAAGACAGCTGTTCTGGTACAGCGTATCCTGAATAAGATCATGGATCCGGAGCGACCGGTAGATATTGACAGGCTTTTGATCATGACTTTTACACGTGCAGCTGCCGGAGAGATGAAAGAGAGAATTTCCACCGCGATCGATCAGATACTGTACGACAATCCGGACAATGAACACCTGCAGAGACAGGTATCACTGATCCATAATGCACAGATCACAACAATCGATGGTTTTTGCGCATATATCATTCGCAACTATTTTCATATGATCGATCTGGATCCAGGCTATCGTACGGCAGAAGAGGGAGAATTGAAACTTCTGCGGGAAGATGTTATGAAAGAGGTGTTGGAGTCTGCATATGACAAAAAGGACGAGAAATTTTTGAGTCTGGTGGAGTGCTATGCGACCGGAAAGTCGGATGATGAGATCCGGGATATGATCTACAAGCTGTATGATGCCTCGATGAGCCATCCGTTTCCGGAAGAATGGATACAGGAATGCCTGGAAGTGTATCAGGTGGATAGTGTGGAGGCTCTTCGGAAGACTCCATGGATGAAACTGATCTGGGAGGCTGCTGATGAGAGCATTTCGCAGGTGCGTGAGTTTCTGTCCAGAGCGATCGCTATCTGCAGAGAGGCAGATGGACCGTATTTTTATGAAGCAGCACTGGAGGATGATGTCCTTTTGCTTCAGGCTGTAGAAGCAATGGCGACAGATCGTGATTATGATGACCTTTCCGAGATACTAAAGAACCACAAATATGCCCGTCTTTCGACCAAAAAAGATCTGTCAGTAGAGGAAGAAAAAAAGGAACAGGTCAAAGAACTTCGGGACAGTGCAAAGGGAATCTGGAATAAGCTGACTGAAAAGTATTTCAACCAGACAGAAGAGAGGATTCTTATGTATCTGCAGTACTGCCGCAGGCCGATGGAAGGCCTGGCAGAGATCACATTGCAGTTCAGGGAAGCTTTTGCGGCAAAAAAACGTGAAAAGAACATGTTGGATTTTACAGATATGGAACATTTCGCGCTGGAAATCCTGATGCACAAAGAAGGTGATACCGTGACTCCGAGTGCGGCCGCGCGGGAGTTATCCGCTCGCTATGATGAGGTCATGGTGGATGAATATCAGGACAGTAACCTGGTACAGGAGATGATCACCAATCTGGTGTCCGGATGGGCAGACAAACGTAAAAATATCTTCATGGTCGGAGATGTCAAGCAGAGTATTTACCGCTTCCGTCTGGCACGACCGGAATTGTTTATGGAGAAATATCACACGTATTCACTCGAGGACAGTGAAGAACAGCGAATCGATCTGCACAAAAACTTTCGAAGCAGAGGAGAAGTACTGTCCTCTGTCAATTATCTGTTCCGTCAGCTTATGGGAGAAGACCTTGGCGGCATTGCATACGATGATGAAAATGCTCTTTATACAGGTGCATCGTTCCCGGAGAGAGAAGATGGGAAAGTACCGGGGACAGAAGTCCTTCTGATCGAGAAAGACGGGGAAGAGCTGGAAGAAGAGCAGGGAAATCAAACAGTGCAGGAACTGGAAGCACTGGCGATCGCACAGCGAATCCAGAAGATCGTCGGCGTAGAAGAAGTTCTGGACAAGGAGACCGGAACGTATCGCAAAGCTGGTTATGGAGATATTGTAATTTTGCTTCGTACTTCGACCGGCTGGGCAGAACCGTTCAGCCAGGTTCTGGCATCCAAGGGAATCCCGGTCTATACTGCGTCAAGGACCGGATATTTTTCGGCACAGGAGGTAGTGACGATTCTGAATTATCTTCGTGTGTGCGACAATCCAATGCAGGATATTCCACTGACAGGTGTGCTGCATTCGCCGATCGTTGGATTAAGTGTACAGGAGCTTGCGATGATCCGAAGCAGCTGTCCGGACGGGATGTTGTATGAAAGTCTGCTGGCTTACAGAGAGCGGGAAACGCAAAATGAAGAAGAAACGGTATTAAAAGAAAAGCTTAGCAGTTTTCTTGTCCTTCTGGATGAAATGCGTGCGCGTGCGGTCTATACGCCGGTACATGAGCTGATCCTTCATATCCTCCGGAAGACCGGCTTCGGCGATTATGTCAGGGCTGTCCCCGGCGGTGCACAGAGAGGGGCAAACCTGCATATGCTGGTGGAAAAAGCAATGGATTATGAGAAGACCAGCTATCGGGGCCTGTTTAATTTCGTTCGATATATAGAAAAACTACAGAAATATGAAGTGGATTTTGGTGAGGTAAATCTGGCAGATGCCGGAAGTGGAGCAGTACAGATCATGACGATCCACAAGAGTAAAGGCCTGGAATTTCCAATCGTATTTGCCGCAGGAATGGGCAAGCAGTTCAATTTTCAGGACATCAACAATCGTTTTCTGATCCATCCGGATATGGGCTTTGGTGTAGATGTCGTTATTCCGGAAAAGAGACTGATTCTGTCAACGGTTCATAAGCAGATCATCAGACGGCAACTCAAGAGAGAAAGCCTGGGTGAAGAACTGCGTGTACTTTATGTGGCACTGACGAGAGCAAAAGAGAAACTGATCATCACAGGTGCGATAGGAAAGCTTGAAAAAGTTCTGCAGGCAGTGTCCTGGCAGATGAGACGAAGAGAAACGCTTCTGCCGATCGGAACGAGAGGGGAAGCAAGAAGTTACTGGTCTTACATTTTGCCGGCACTGGCACGACATGAGGCCATGCTGCCACTTTTTCGTGAATATGGTATCACAGACCATCCATTTCCGGTATGCGAGACGGAAAATGCCGGCTTTACAGTACACAAGGTGACAGTGGCTGAACTCGTGCAGGGAGAGATCCTGGGACAGACGGACAGTCAGATACAGGAAAAGCTTCTGAAAGAATGGGACAGCCAGAAGATTTATGATGAAGAGATACACAAGATCCTGGCCGAGAGATTTTTGTTCAAATATTCCTATGCATATCTGAAAGAGCTTCCGGTAAAGGTCAGCGTGTCTGAACTTAAGAAGCGCAGCTGGCATAGTGAGGAAGACAGGGAAGAGTCATTGGTCTATGAACCGGAGATAGAAGAAATCATTCCGGCATTTGTTTCAGGAGCACAGGAAGAGTACCGTGGAGCTGCAAGAGGAACGGCATATCATCGTCTGATGGAGTGTCTGGATTATGCACATGCAGAAGATGCCAGACAGATTCAGAAACAGATCCGTAGCCTTACAGACAGTAAGAAAATGTCGCAGGAAGAGGCTGCCTGTATCCGGATTGCAGATATCCGTAAGTTTGTAGAATCAGAGATCGGACAGAGAATGTGTGCGGCGGCATTGCGGCAGGAGCTTTACCGTGAGCAGCCATTTGTCATAGCCCGGAAGATGAGCCAGATCCAGGAGGACTGGAATGGAGATGAAACCATTCTGGTACAGGGAATCATAGATGCTTATTTTATCGAGGATGGCGAAATTGTACTGGTGGATTACAAGACGGATAAAGTAGCGCCCGGTGGAGAACAGCATCTCATTGATCTGTATCATACACAACTTGAAGATTATGCGGCGGCACTGGAACGGATGCTTCAGAAAAAAGTAAAAGAGACTTATATCTATTCCTTTACGCTTGGAAAGATGATACGATTATAACGTAAAATATCCCGTAGGACAGAGAGTTTATACTCTCCATCCTGCGGGATATTTGTTTTTGAGGGTTGCCCCGACCAGTTTGCCGAATCCGATCGGATAGCCTTCCACGCAGAGCAGATGCCAGCCTTTGGTGTGGGCAGCTTCTTCAGGTTCGATATTTAATGTCTCACCTTTGAGATAACGGGTCAGACGCTGATCAGAAACCGAAAGCGAAATCACTGCCTCTGCATCACCTTTTCGAAGGGAAAGTGCAAATGGCTGAGAAGGTTCGAAACGGTTTTTCTTGAGGTCTCCGAGATACAGACCGTTTCGGAGGAAGGTAAGTCCTCGGAAATCTCCGGTTACCGGTGGCAGGTAATAAACTTTGTCTTTGCGTGTCTCAACACGATTCCAGTCAAAAGGTTGTCCGCCGAGTGTTTTCAGCCCGATTTCGTTCAGAAAGAGCTCCAGCCATTTACGGGTTTCTGCATTTTGCTTTGCAGAAGACATCGTACCGATGAGGTCTGTACGGCCCTCTTTACGGAACAGTGCAAGAAAATGGCCTTCTCCCTGCATTTTGTGAGGGAAGAGATGGACAGAACGTGTAAGTGCCGGATCTCCGTTTCCCCATCCTGGCACGCCAGGTGTGAAACCTTCATATTCAGGAAGATCCAGAAGCTCCATATCCGGACGATTTTGAAGCAGGTGAGAAACAACTTCTTCATCCTCTGCCGGTGCAAAGGTACAGGTGGAGTAGAGAAGCAGTCCACCCGGACGAAGCATGTCGGCAGCTTTCAGGATCAGATCTTTCTGAATGACAGAGAGTTCGTAAGATTTTTCCGGAGTCCAGTCACGGGCAAGTGCTTCTTCTTTACGGAACATGCCTTCGCCGGAACATGGTGCATCCAGAAGAATTTTATGGAAAAATTCCGGGAAACGTTCACCGAGGCGGTCCGGGGTCTCGTTGGTGACAAAAGCATTGGTGATGCCGAATAACTCTACATTTCGAAGCAGGGCTTTGGTTCTGGAAGCACTGATATCATTGGCAACCAGAAGTCCGCTGCCATTTAGCATTGCACCAAGGGCAGTAGCTTTGCCGCCGGGTGCGGCACACAGATCAAGGACGTTCTCGCCCGGAGTGACCGGAAGACAGGCAGCTGGTGTCATGGCACTTGGCTCCTGCAGATAATATAGGCCGGCCTGATAGAGCGGACAGAAAGACGGACGAACATCTTCCGGATAAAAATAGCCGTTTGAGATCCACGGAATCGGAGTGACCGGAAACGGTACGATACGTTCAAATTCTTCACAGCTGATCTTGGCTGTATTGACACGAAGCCCATAAGTACGTGGGGCTTCATAACTTTTCAGAAAGTCTTTGTATTCTTCCCCAAGCATTTCCTGCATACGTGTCAGAAATGCAGGAGAGAGTAATTCTATGATATTTGTTTCAATATGTTCAGACATGAAATTCTCCTGTTCGGTCCTGCAGAATGTCTGCAGGGATTTAATATAATGAAATTATAAAATAGTTGAAGAAAATAGAAAATACTATTGACAAAACTATATTATATATCATATAGTATTGCTAAAGAAATAATATTATATCAGTCAATAATATTATGAGAAATATAAGAAGGAAGTGAGAACATGGTATTTAACACGGGTGCGGCACTTCTGGATGCAATCGTTCTGGCTGTAGTATCAAATGAGAAAGATGGAACCTATGGTTACAAGATCACCCAGGATGTAAGGAGTGTGCTGGATGTATCCGAATCGACACTGTATCCGGTGCTGCGGAGGCTGCAGAAGGATGAATGCCTGGAAACTTATGACCAGGCTTATGCCGGCAGGAACCGCAGATATTACAAGATTACAGAGAAAGGCATGGCACAGCTGAATTTGTACATGGTTGAATGGAAGAATTATTCAACAAAGATTTCGAAGCTGTTTGAGGGAGGCATAGAGTTATGAACAGAGCGCAGTTTATGGAACAATTAAAGAAACTGCTTTCGGATATTTCTGAGGAAGAGAGGCAGGAGGCTCTTGAATATTATGAGAGTTATTTTGATGATGCCGGAGAAGAACAGGAAGCAGAAGTGATCCGGGAGCTCGGCAGTCCGGGGAAGGTAGCTGCTATCATCAAAGAAGATCTGCGAAGCAATTCGCAGAATTATGGAGAATTTACCGAAAACGGGTTTCAGGATGAAAGAGTGGATGAGGATCAGCAGATGCCACAGAGCCGTGCAGGACGTGGATATCATGCAGAGCGAAAGGGTGGTAAGGCAAGTAAAACCAGTGTGATCCTGGTGCTGATTCTGCTGGTATTTGTTTCTCCGTTTATCAAAGGTGCAGTCGGTGGAGTACTTGGGTTTGTTGTAAGCCTGGCATTGCTTCCGTTTCTGATCGTATTTGGAATCGGAGCAGGAGTGATCGGACTTTTTGTAGCAGCAGTTGCTATGGTCGGCGCGGGAATCGGCACTTGTTTTACGGCACCGCCATTTGGTGTACTGATCATCGGACTTGGTCTGATTTTATTTGCACTGGCACTTGTTGGTCTTGTGTTTCTGAAATGGTCAGCGACCCGTGCACTTCCGGCAGTTCTTCGTAAGTTTACAGATTTTTGCTGCCGGATCGTGAACAGAGGAGGAAAGGAAGGTGAGCGGGCATGAAGAAATCATCAAAAGTGATGTTGCTTATAGCAGCAGTCGTTGGTGTGGCTGGAATCGGCATGAGCATCGGGGGCGTGGCAATGGGTGCGACGATCGCTGGTTTAAATTTATCAAAATATGGATTTAGCGATGCCATTAAGAAAACAACGAAATATGTCAGTCTGGATGATAAAGATTCCTGGGAGCAGGACTGGGATGAGATCACACAGCTTGGACCGGTTGAAACAGATGGTGACAAAGAAATTTTTGAAACAGCACCAACTTCTGAGCTGGAATTTTCGCTGAGTGGAGACGAACTTAAGTTTCAGTCTTATGATGGAGATAAGCTTCGTATAGAAGTGACCGGTTCAAAGAAAGATAAAGTGCGGATCGGCACAGAGGATGACAGTCTGATTCTTGAGACGACCGGCAGAAGCCAGAACCGTGAGATTACGGTGAGTTATCCGAAGAATGTGCGATTTAAGGAGACTTCCATAGATGTCGCTGCAGGTACGGTTACAATGTGTGATGAATTCCGGACGGATGATCTGGATGTATCTGTAGCAGCCGGTGAGTTTAAAAATGCAGGGAAAATCAGTGTAGCCAACGATACAACGATCACAGTCGGCACAGGAAATGTAGAACTGTCAGAGCTGGATATATATAATCTGGAAGTTGATTGCGGCATTGGAAATGTTGATCTTGATATTTTGGGAAAAGAAGCAGATTATAATTATGAGATTTCCTGTTCGGCGGGAAATGTGGATATCGGAGGCAGTTCTTATAGTGGTATCGGCCATAACAAGAATATTACGAATCCAAATGCCAGACGAGATATGAATCTGGACTGCGGTGTTGGAAATATTACGGTAAATTTTGAAAAGTAAACAGTTGTTAAGAACAGTAGCTGATTTATAATGTAAAAATATTTTAGTATAAGAAAGAAGGAATTGATCATGGATAACAAGAGACTTTACAAATCATCTGTAAATTATATGCTGTGTGGTGTATGCGGCGGCATTGCAGAATATTTTAATATTGATCCGACACTGGTGCGCCTTGCATGGGTCATCCTGACATGCTTTGGAGGGGCTGGAATCTGGGCATATATCATTGCTGCAATCATCATTCCGAAGGGTTGATTTTGCGAATGCTGTAAATGACCGGCAGTATTGTGTATATTTTATGCAAAAGGTGTCCATACTCTGAAAGAAAAGAAATATGGAAAGAAATCTGTTGTGAGCAAGTACACAGCGGCATAAAGGAGTTTTGGACATGAAGAAAGAAAAAGAAGTGGAAGCTTATCTTAAGGGAGAACTCCCCGAGGAGAAGAAACTGAAATACGAGCTTGCACAGGAACTTGGAGTTCTGGATAAAGTGCTGGAAAGCGGATGGAAAAGCCTGTCAGCCAAAGAAACCGGCAGAATCGGCGGTCTGCTTGCCAGCAAAAGAAAAGAAGAAAGATAATACACAGAAAATACATAAAAAGCATCGCCTGGAAGCTGTTCCAGACGGTGCTTTTTATGTTATACTATTCAAGTCGAACATCCGTGAGACTTGGCGCGTGATTCTGGTCAGCATAAGCTGACATATTCTTTACAGAATCACTGCGCATCCTCGCGGAGCGTTTATCTCAGTCGGAGATTAGACTTCCACTGAGACAAATTTGCTATTACTCACCACCTGAAAGAGGTGGGAGTCTTCTCGACTGAGATAAAATCAGGTAATTGTGAGAGTGTAAGGCACGGAACAATCCGCAGAAGAAGTATGTCATGCATTGCATGACGCGCATCTCGCAGCAAGAATGCAGAGGCATTCTTGAATAAATATAGACGCAGTGAACAGGAGAAAAGAATGAATAACCTTCAGAATGCATACGTGAAAGTAGAGAAAGTTTCGAAGATATACAAAATGGGCGAGGTGGAGATTCGTGCGGTGGACGAGATCAGCTTCGATATTTCCAAAGGAGAATTTGTTGTCGTTGTTGGTCCGAGTGGCGCCGGCAAGACGACGGTCCTCAATATTCTCGGAGGCATGGACACTGCCACAAAGGGAGATGTTCTGGTAGATGGCAGCAATATTGCAAAGTACAACAGTCATCAGCTGACAGCTTACCGACGCGATGACATTGGATTTGTATTTCAGTTTTACAATCTGGTACCAAACCTGACCGCACTGGAAAATGTGGAACTTGCTATGCAGATCTGCAAGAATCCGCTCGATGCGGCAGAAGTATTAAGAGAGGTAGGTTTGTCTGACCGTATGGGCAATTTCCCGGCCCAGCTCTCAGGTGGAGAACAGCAGCGAGTTTCTATCGCGAGAGCACTTGCCAAGAATCCGAAGCTGCTTCTCTGTGATGAACCGACAGGCGCACTGGATTATCAGACAGGTAAAGCAATATTGAAGCTTCTGCAGGATATGTGCAGAGAAAAAGGAATGACAGTGATTGTTATCACCCATAACTCCGCACTGACACCGATGGCAGACCGGGTGATCCATATCAAGAACGGTACGGTTTCCTCGATGGAACTGAATGAGAATCCTACACCGGTGGAGGAGATTGAATGGTAGGAAAAAGAAAGAGAGCACTACACAAAGATTTCTGGATGGAGATTCGCAAGAGTCGTGCACGTTTTATATCAATCTTCTGTATCGTGGCACTCGGTGTGGCGTTTTTTTCCGGAATCCAGGCTGCATCACCGGATATGCGACTTTCCGGAGATGCGTATTATAATGAATCAAAACTGATGGATCTTAAGATCGTTGGTACGATGGGACTTACCAAAGACGATGTAGAGGCAGTGAAGAAACTGGATGGGATTGATACAGTGGAGGGTGCATATTCGACAGATGTGATCTGTGGAGAAAATGAGACGCAGAAAGTCCTTCATATCGAATCTCTGAATCAAGATGTGAACCAGCTGAGAGTGACAGAGGGAAGACTTCCGGAAGTGAGTGGAGAATGCTTCCTGGATTCTGCATTTGCTTCGAATCAGGGCTATGAGATCGGGGATACGATCCTGATGCGTCAGGATGGAGATAATAAGCTTCTGAAAACAGAGTCGTATACTATTGTAGGAATCGGCAAGAGCCCGTTGTATATTTCTTTTAACAGAGGTAATACGACAATTGGTTCCGGTGAGGTGAATGGATTTGCCTATGTGCCGGTGGAGGATTTTGATTCTGAGGTGTATACACAGATCTATATATGTGCACATGAAGTGGATAAGGTGACCAGTTATACGGATGCGTATGATAACCTGATCGATAAAGTGCAGGAACAGGTCGAGGGGATTGAGAAAGAGCGCTGTCAGGCACGTTATGAAGAAGTGGTAAGCGAAGCACAGGACAAGATTTCTGATGCAGAAAAAGAGCTGGCAGACGGTAAGAAGGAAGCTGATGACAAGCTCGCCGATGCGAAGAAAAAGCTCGATGATGGCGAAAAAGAACTGACTGACGGTGAAAAGCAGTACGAAGATGGAAAGAAGCAGCTTTCCGATGCAAAGAAAGAGCTTGAAGACGGAAAGAAACAGCTCTCTGATGCAAAACAGCAGATTGCCGATGGCAGGACACAGATCGCCGCTGCCCGCAGTCAGGTTTCTGATGGACAGGCACAGATTAAAGAAGCGCAAAAGAAGCTTGACGATGGATGGAGCCAGTACAATGCCGGAAAGAAACAATATGATTCCGGCAAAGCACAGTTTGATAAAGCGAAAAAGCAGTTTGAAGCAGGTAAGAAGCAGATTGCCGATGCGAAGGTGACACTCGAGCAGAAGCAGCAGGAGCTGAACAGTGGAATCAGTCAGGTAAAAGAAGGTCAGCAGACGGTTGCTGCACAGATCACACAGCTTAATACACAGATTCCGCAGCTTGAAGCCGGAATCAGCCAGCTGGAAAGTGCAGTGGCAGGACTGGAAAGTGCACAGAATGCGTTGGCACAGGCACAGAGTGCAGCTCAGGAGAAGCAAAATACAGCCAATACAGCCCAGGCAGCTCTTGATGAGGCAAAAAGAAAAGTAGAAGCGGGGGAGCTCTCAGAGGGGGAACTTGCCAGTTATCAACAGTCATTAAGTCAGGCCCAGGCAGAACTGGAAGCGGCAAATGACGCCGTGAGTCAGGCACAGGCTACTGTGAATACGTGTCAGCAGGCGGCAGCGCAGAAAGCTGAACTGGAGAATAACTTAAGTGCAGCAAAGAGTGGACTGGCTACGCTGCAGGCAAAACAGACAGAGCTTTCGAATACATTAGAATCTCTGAATGCCAGTCAGAAGACAATTGATCAGAACCGTACACAGCTTGAGGCACAGGAGGCAGAGCTTGCTCCCGCGGAAAAAGAGATTACCGCAAATGGGAAGACGCTGAAAGAAAGTAAGAAGAAACTCGATGCCAGTCTGAAGCAGCTTCAGAGCGGACAGGCAGAGATTGATGCGAATAAGGCAAAAATGGATTCTGCACTTTCTGAGATTGCGTCGAATGAAGAGAAACTGAACGCCGGGGAAGCGGAGATTGCGGCAAATGAAAAGAAACTGACAGACGGAGAAAAAGAGATTCAGGAAAATGAGCAGAAACTAAAAGATTCCGAACAGAAGCTCATTGATGCAAGAAAAGAACTGGAAGATGGAAAGAAAGAGTACGAAGACGGCAGGAAAGAAGCTGAGGATGAGATAAAAGACGGTCAGCAAAAAATTGACGATGCAAAGAAAGACCTTGCAGATCTTGAAACACCGGAATGGATCATCACAGACCGAAATAGCCTTCCGGAATATTCTGATTATGGAGATAACGCAGACCGTATCAAAAATATCGGCGAAGTATTTCCGGTCATCTTCTTCCTGGTGGCAGCGCTGATCAGCCTTACGACCATGACAAGAATGGTTGAGGAGCAGAGAACGCAGATCGGAACCATGAAGGCTCTGGGATACAGTAAATTCAATATTGCTTCTAAATATCTGAATTATGCGTTCCTGGCAACGGCAGGCGGAAGTGTGGCAGGCATTCTGATCGGTGAAAAGATCATTCCGTTTGTTATCATCAAGGGCTATGGCATTATGTATCACAATGTGGAGAATACACTTCAGATACAGTACGAACTGAAATATGCATTGCTTGCCTCAGTGGCAGCCCTGATCTGTACAGTCGGCGCAACGATCTTCTCATGTGCGCATGCACTGGCAGAGACACCGGCATCCCTGATGCGTCCGCCGACACCGAAGGAAGGCAAACGAATCCTTCTGGAGCGGATTCCGATTCTGTGGAACCATCTGAATTTTACCTGGAAATCCTCGCTTCGAAATCTGTTCCGATATAAGAAGCGTTTGTTTATGACGATCTTCGGAATTGCAGGAAGCATGGCCTTGATGCTGGTGGGCTTTGGCCTTCGGGATTCTATTTCAGATATTGTACATCTTCAGTACGCAAACCTGCAGCATTATGATGCGACGATCATCTCAGACGATGATGCTACGGATGAGGAAAAGAAAGAACTTATAGAATCTCTGGATAGAAATGAATCTCTGGATCATTATACCAGGATAAGACTCTCCAAGCTTACTGCACCAAATGGAAGATCAAATCTGAGTGTATATGTATTTGTCCCGGAAAATCTTGAGAATTTCAAAAAAGATGTGACACTTCGAAACCGAGTGACAAAAGAAGAGTATGACCTGCCTGAGGATGGAGCAGCAGTCTGTGAGAAGACGGCGAGTCTTCTGGGACTGAAAACCGGCGATGAACTGACTCTCGAAAAAGATGACAAAGAGTATCATGTGAAGATCTCTGTAATCACCGAAAACTATGCAGGCCATTATGTGTATATGACACCGCAGATCTATAAAGAAACATTCGGAGAAGAGCCGGTTTATGAAGATATCGTATTCATGGTAAAAGATGAATATAAGGATCAGGCAGAAAAAGTCGGACAGAAAATCATGAATTCACCGGCTGTCTTAAGTATCAGCTATACAGCGAGTACGATTGAAATGGTAAATCGAATGCTTGGCTCGCTTGGCATGGTTATTCTGGTACTCATCGTGTCTGCCGGAATGCTTGCATTTGTAGTGCTTTATAATCTGAACAATATCAACATCACCGAACGTCAGCGAGAACTTGCCACATTAAAGGTACTTGGGTTCTTTGATATAGAAGTTTCTCAGTATGTTCTGCGAGAGAATATTATTCTGACGATCGCAGGAATCCTGTTCGGATCAGGATTCGGCATCCTGCTTCATCGCTTTATCATTGTCACAGTAGAGGTGGATGCAGTCATGTTTGGAAGAAACATTGCTCCGCTCAGCTTTGTGTACTGTGCAGTGATCACCTGTATCTTCTCAGTTGTGATAAATGTATTTATGCATAAAAAACTGAAAAAGATCGACATGGTAGAATCACTGAAATCTGTTGAATAACGATTTGAAAAAATAATATAGGAAAGTAAATCTCCCAGATTCTGTGAAAAATGCGCAATCCGTCTTGACAAGGCGAAAAAATGCAATTACAGTAGATGGGAGATGCTTTTTTTTTAATCAGGAGGACATTATGAGCAAAGAACTTGCAAAGACATATGACCCGAAGGGTCTGGAAGACCGTCTGTACCAGAAATGGATGGATAACGGTTACTTCCACGCAAAAGTAAACCCGGACAAGAAACCATTTACCATCGTTATGCCGCCGCCGAACGTAACCGGTCAGCTGCATATGGGACATGCACTCGATGAGACTATGCAGGATATTCTGATCCGTTTCAAGAGAATGCAGGGATATGAAGCTCTTTGGCAGCCGGGAACTGACCATGCTGCGATCGCAACAGAGGTCAAGGTCATCGATAAACTGAAAAAAGAAGGAATCGACAAACACGATATCGGTCGTGAAGAATTCCTCAAACATGCATGGGCATGGAAAGAAGAATACGGCGGAAAGATCATTAATCAGCTCAAGAAGCTCGGTGCTTCGGCAGACTGGGAGAGAGAACGCTTCACCATGGACGAAGGATGCTCCAGGGCAGTACAGGAAGTATTCATTCGTCTGTATGAAAAAGGTTACATTTACAAAGGATCCAGAATCATCAACTGGTGTCCGGTATGCCAGACTTCCATTTCTGATGCGGAGGTTGAGCATGAGGATCAGGACGGATTTTTCTGGCACATCAATTACCCGATCGTAGGGGAAGAGGGAAGATTTGTAGAGATCGCGACAACACGTCCGGAAACACTTCTTGGAGATACAGCTGTTGCAGTTAACCCGGATGATGAGAGATACAAAGATCTGATCGGCAAGATGCTGAAACTGCCGCTCACTGACCGTGAGATTCCGGTTATTGCAGACGAATACGTTGACAAAGAATTTGGAACAGGATGCGTGAAGATCACACCGGCACACGACCCGAATGACTTCGAAGTAGGCAAACGCCACAACCTCGAAGAAATCAATATCCTGAATGATGATGCCACCATCAATTCGCTTGGTGGTAAATATGCAGGAATGGACCGTTACGAAGCCCGTAAAGCAATGGTAGCAGACCTTGATGAACAGGGACTCCTGGTCAAAGTTGTTCCACACAACCACAGCGTTGGTACACATGACCGCTGCGGCACAACCGTAGAGCCGATGATCAAACCGCAGTGGTTTGTTCGTATGGATAAGATGGCCAAAGCAGCTATGGATGCTCTGAAACCAGGAGAACTGGAATTTGTTCCGCCAAGCTTTGGCAAGACCTATCTGCACTGGCTGGAGAATATCCGTGACTGGTGTATTTCCCGTCAGCTCTGGTGGGGACACAGAATTCCGGCTTATTACTGTGATGAGTGCGGCGAAGTAGTCGTAGCCAAAGAAATGCCGGAAAAATGCCCGAAATGTGGATGTACACATCTTCATCAGGATGAGGATACACTGGATACATGGTTCAGCTCCGCTCTGTGGCCGTTCTCTACACTTGGATGGCCGGAAAAAACACCGGAACTGGAATATTTCTATCCGACAGATGTCCTGGTAACAGGATACGACATCATCTTCTTCTGGGTAATCCGTATGGTATTCTCCGCACTGGAGCAGACAGGAGAAGTTCCGTTCCATCATGTACTGATCCATGGTCTGGTACGTGACTCTCAGGGACGTAAGATGAGTAAGTCTCTTGGAAATGGTATCGATCCTCTGGAAGTTATCGACAAATATGGAGCAGATGCACTTCGTCTGACCCTGATCACCGGTAATGCACCTGGAAACGATATGCGTTTCTACTGGGAGCGTGTAGAATCCAGCCGTAACTTTGCCAACAAGATCTGGAATGCTTCCCGTTTTATTATGATGAACCTGGAAGGCAAGACTGTTACAGAACCGGCAGATCTGAATGATCTCTGCTTCGAGGATAAGTGGATTCTTTCCAAGCTCAATACAGTCATTCGTGACGTGACAGACAATATGGACAAATACGAACTTGGAATCGCAGTACAGAAAGTATATGACTTCCTGTGGGATGAGCTCTGCGACTGGTACATCGAAATGGCAAAAGTACGTCTCTGGAAAGCAGACGAAGATCCAAAGGCCGCTAACGATGCACTCTGGACACTTCGCACCGCTCTGACAGAAGGACTGAAACTGCTTCATCCATATATGCCGTTTATCACAGAGGAAATCTACTGTACACTTCTTCCGGAAGAAGAGTCTATTATGATCTCTGACTGGCCGATATACCAGGAAGCATGGGTATTCCCGGAAGCAGAAAAAGCAGTCGAGAGTTTCAAGGAAGCAGTCCGTGGTATCCGTAATACACGTACAGAGATGAATGTACCGATGAACCGCAAGACCAGCCTTCACATTGTAGGTAAAGATGCCGAGACATGCGCAAGATATGAAGCATGCAAGAAGTCTTTTGTAAATCTTGCATTTGCCAAAGAAATCCTTGTACAGGAAGGCAAAGAGGGAATCGGTGAAGATGCCGTATCCGTAGTCGTATCTGACGCGGTTGTATATATGCCTTTGGAAGATCTTGTTGACAGAGAAAAAGAGATGGAACGTCTGAAGAAAGAACAGGAACGTCTCACAAAAGAAATCGCAAGATGCCAGGGTATGCTGAATAATCCGAACTTTGTCAACAAAGCTCCGGAAGCAAAAGTAAATGCAGAAAAAGAAAAACTTCAGAAATATGAAGAAATGATGGAAAAGGTAAAGACACAGCTTACACAGATGGAAAAGTAATAAAGGAGCATTTGGATGAAATTGTATAAGATATGCAATAAGATTTCCCTGCTGCTTCATGCACTGTGCAGTGCAGCCGGATACTTTCTGATCGAAGCTATCAGCCGTCATTCTTTTACGGAAGCATGGACTTATATGACGGGAAAACCGCTGGTATTTGCATATAATGCAGGACTGATCTTTACAACAAGCCTTCTGGTATATCTGTTCCGACGGAGAACGTTCTGGCGTGTGCTGATATCCATGTTCTGGCTGCTTCTTGGAATTATCAATGGCGTGATCCTGTCTAACAGGGTCACACCGTTTACCGGTCCGGATCTGCATCTTCTGACAGATGGTATGGCAGTCCTGAATAAATACCTGCCGTCGTGGGGTGTGATCCTGGCATTGATTGTGTTGGGAATTTTTGTACTTATTCTGCTGGCACTGCTGATCAAAGGCCCGAAATACCAGAGAAAAGTAAAGTTCCGTTATGATCTTCTTCTGGTCATTGTGGGAATCGCTGCATTTGCGGGGATCACACAGCTGGCACTGGAGAAGAGGGTGCTTTCCAATTACTTTGGAAACATTGCGTTTGCCTATGAAGACTATGGGTATCCATATTGTCTGGCAGTTACAATTTTTGACACGGGAATCAACTGTCCGAGAGATTATTCGGAGAAGGAGATTAAGAGGATTGAAAATACAGAAGACAATCTTCCGGCAACGAATGAGAACAGCAAGCCGAATATTATTTTTCTGCAGCTGGAATCCTTCTTTGATCCGACGCTGGTCAATTATCTGAAGATTTCCGAAGATCCGATTCCTACATTCCGAAAACTGATGAAGGAGTATTCCTCGGGGTATTACAAGGTTCCATCAGTTGGTGCCGGTACGGCTAACACAGAATTTGAGTCCATTACAGGTATGAGTCTGCATTATTTCGGACCTGGTGAATATCCGTATAAGAGTATCTTGAAAGAAACAACCTGTGAAAGTGCACCGTATGTACTGAAAAACCTGGGATATTTTACACATGCAGTACATAATAACGAAGCAAACTTCTACGGAAGAAGGAGCATTTTCCCAAATCTGGGATTTGATACTTTTACATCAGCAGAATATATGCCGGAAGAAGAAAATAAGAATCCACTTGGATGGACTAAGGATGAAGTTCTGACAGATGAAATCATCAAATGCCTGGATTCTACGGAGGGATCGGACTATATTTACACAATCTCAACACAGGGCCATGGTGCATATCCGGAAGAAGAGCTGATCGATGATCCGGAGATCACGGTTACAGGTGCTGCTTCTGAAGCACAGAATAATCAGTGGGAATATTACTGCAATGAGATACATGAGATGGATAATTTTGTTAAAGAGCTGACAGATGCACTTGCAGATTATCCGGAAGATGTTATCCTCGTTATGTATGGAGATCATCTTCCAACGATGGGACTGAAAGTAGAGGATCTGAAGAATAAATATCTGTTCCAGACAGAGTATGTTATGTGGAATAACTTTGGAATGGAGAAAAAAGATGTGAACCTTGCAGCTTATCAGATGGCGGCAGAGGTTATGGATCGGGCAGGTATTCATGAAGGAACAGTTTTCCGTTATCATCAGGCCAGAAGAAATACCAGAAATTATCAGGTGGATCTGGAAACCTTGCAATATGATCTTCTTTATGGAGAACAGTATTCTTACAAAGACAATGGAGAAACATTCGAGAGAACGAAAATGAGAATGGGACTTTATGATGTGAGTCTGGACTCCATGGATCTTGTGTCTGCCTCGGATTTTACGTATCGGCTGAAGGGGACGAACTTTACTCCGTCCAGTCAGGTTAAGCTGAATGGAGAATGGATCGATACGGTTTATGTGAATCCGACGACTCTTGTGATATCCGGAACGGAACTGAAAGATTTTGACAGAGTTTCTGTTTCACAGCGCAGCAACAGTTCGACAAGAAAAGCACTGAGCAAGAGCTATGATCGTTCGGCATATATGCTGTATTCTGAAAATAAATGGAAACTTCCGACGGATGAATCCTGATTCTGACGAATAAAAGATTACGATTAGTACTGGACATCTTTCACCACTCATATATAATGATATCGTAGTGGTCTGATCCTGAGAGATCAGAAACTGCGAATACATTAGATGAGTGGTGAATTTTTTTATGAATTACAAAGAAGCAGTTGCTTATATTGAGGAAACACCGAAATTTACAACCAAGAATAAACTGGAACACACAAAGGAATGTCTGCATCGGCTGGGAGACCCGCAGGATCAGTTTCGTGTGGTACATGTTGCCGGAACCAATGGAAAGGGAAGTACCTGTGCATTTCTGACGTCTGTTTTGCGAGAGGCCGGATACTCCTGCGGACTTTTTACTTCTCCGCATCTGGTCGTGATCAATGAACGTTTTCAGATCAATGAGAAGAATATCGACAACGATACATTCCTGCATGCTTTTGAAAAAGTAAAGAAACTGGCTGATGAGCTGGTCGCAGAAGGCAGCTATCATCCGACCTATTTTGAATTTCTCTTTCTAATGGGAATGGTGATCTTTGCAGATGCAGGTGTGGATTATGTGATTCTGGAGACCGGGCTTGGTGGAAGATTGGATGCCACGACTGCAGTGGAAAATCCGGTTGCCTGTGTGATCACTTCTATCAGCTTTGATCATATGCAGTATCTTGGAAACACGATTGAAGCGATCGCAGGAGAGAAAGCAGGAATTATTGTACCGGGTGTACCTGTGATCTACGATGGAAATGATCAGAGAGCGGCCGGCGTGATCAGAACACGGGCACAGGAACTTGGAAGTCCGTATTACGAAGTAAGAAAAGAAGACACAAAAATCATTCGAAACACAAGGTCAGGCATTGATTTTTCATATGAGAATGAGTATTATGGAAATACAGTTTTTTCACTGCCTTTTATTGCAGAGTACCAGGTGATGAACGGATCTCTGGCGCTGAAAACGATCGAAGTACTTCGAAGTCAGATCGAGATTCCGATGGAGGCTGTAAAGAAAGGGCTTTTGGAAACCCGCTGGCAGGGACGAATGGAAACTGTACTTCCAGGTGTGATCGTGGATGGCGCACACAATGAGGATGGTGTGGAGAAATTTGTAG
This sequence comes from uncultured Blautia sp., assembly GCA_934378195.1. Lineage (GTDB taxonomy): Bacteria > Bacillota > Clostridia > Lachnospirales > Lachnospiraceae > Blautia_A. The sequence goes on along the minus strand of CAKRPO010000011.1, from coordinate 18,027 downwards.
AGACTGCAGCACATTTTCAAAAGGACTGTCCGCTGACACTTCTTTTCTCTGCCGTTGATGACAAAGATTATACAGATATGATCCGAACGATCCTTGACAGGATTTCTTTCCGTCATGTGGTTGTTACTCAGGTTGGGGGATACCGTAAGGTTCCGTCAGAAAAGCTGGCGGAGATTTTCAGAACAGAAGGATGTCCGAATGCTGAGGCTATAGATGATGTGGAAGAGGCATTTCAGAAGGCACTGGCTGAGAAGGGTGAAGATGGTATGCTGTTTTGTGTAGGTTCCCTGTACCTGGTAGGTGAGATCAAGACTGCCATTCTTAAGGGAATCGGAAGATAAAGGAGAATACGATGATTGATTATGAAGAGGAACTGAAGAAATTTGAACCATGTCTGGATGTCACGGATGCCGAGGGTGCAATCTATGACAGAGAACTGACGGACATTCTGGATGTTCTTCAGGAAGTATTGAGAGAAGCCAAGAGCAACAGACGTGTAAAATAAGATACAAGGAGAACTACATGAATTGTATGAACTGCGGTGCATTTCTTACAGATATGGACCTGGACTATTGTCCGAGCTGTGGGTATAATGTACTGATTCAGAAAAAAGTAGATTATCTGTCAAAGGTTTTTTATAATCAGGGACTTGAGAAGGCCAGTATTCGTGACCTGTCCGGTGCGATTGCCTGTCTGAAACAGAGTCTGATGTATGATAAACGAAATATCAGGGCAAGAAATCTGCTTGGACTGGTATATTTTGAAACAGGTGAAGTTGTTTCGGCGCTCAGTGAGTGGGTGATCAGTAAGAACCTTCAGCCGACCAGAAACCTGGCAACAGAATATATCAACAAATTGCAGGCAAATCCTAACAGGCTGTCTGCGATTAATGAGACGATCAAGAAATATAACCATGCCCTGATGCTCTGCCGCGAGGGGCATGAGGACATGGCTGCCATTCAGCTTCGCAAGATTCTGACACAGAATTCCAAACTGATCAAAGGCTATCATCTGCTGGCGCTGATCCAGATGAAGAACGGAGAATGGAATAAAGCGAGAAGAATCCTCAAAAAGGCAGCGAGAATCGATAAGACCAATACGACAACACTCCGTTTTCTGCGGGAAGTGGATGAGCAGACCGGCGTGACGACGAGGCTTGAGAAGAGGAAGAAAGGACTGTTCCGTTCAGACAGTAAAGAAAAGGAATATCTGGATACAGATATCCTTGGAAGTGAGAAAATCATTCATCCGACGGTGTACAGAGAACATTCCAGAATCTCGGCATTTGTGATATTGATGACCGGGATTGCTGCCGGTGTGATCGGTTTCTGGCTGCTCGCAGTGCCCGCAATCCGGCAGGGAATCTATCAGGAAGCGAATCAGCAGATTGTGCAGTACAGTGAATCTCTGGCCAGCCAGGGTGCAGAGTTGACAAAGGCACAGGGAGAAGCAAAAGAATCTGGAGATACAGTCGAGTCTGTTACGCAGGAGCTTACGACAGAACAGACAAAGAGTGAGAGCTATCAGGCTCTTCTGCAGGCTTATACGTATTATCAGCAGCAGAATATGGACGAGGCGGCAGTGGAGATCCAGAAGGTACATGTGGATGTCCTGCCAGATTCCATGAAGTCTGTTTATACAACGATCAGGGATGCAACAGGTGTAGCTGGTGTAGGAGATACAGAGGGTGCACAGCCGCAGACTTCTGCCGCAGATAATGGGGAAGATTCTTCAGAATCCGATGATTCCGGTTATGAAGATACTTCCTATGAGGATACAGGTGATAGCGGATATGATGATTCCGGCGACTATTATGAATGATGACAGGTTTACAATATAACAGAAAAACCTCGGAGAAGGGGATGTGCGATGAATGCGTGCATCTCCTTCTTTTTTCTTTATAGAAACGACAGGGGAATGTGAAGGGGGAGTAGGAAATGATGGAAAGAATCAATGAAAGATTTCAACTGGAAGGAATGACGCTGACTGTTTTTCTGCCGAAGGATCTGGATCATCCGGTGGCAGACCAGATCAGAAAAGAGGCAGAGAACATAGCAGGAAAGACGTATATACGTACCATTCTGTTTGACTTTTCGGAGACGGAGTTTATGGATAGCTCAGGAGTCGGGCTTCTGATGGGCAGATACCGTGCACTGGGCATGCGGAAGGACTGCATCCGGGCAATCGGTGTCAACAGCCATATTGAGCGGTTAATGCGGCTGTCAGGGCTTCACAGATATATTGGAATACAGAAGGCAGGAGAGGAGGAAACGAGATGAAAGAGAATACAAATGAAATGATACTTGTTTTTGACAGTATTCCTGCGAATGAGGGACTTGCCAGAGTGACGGCAGCTTCTTTCTGCACACAGTTGAATCCGACACTGGAGGAAATCGCTGACCTGAAGACCGCAGTATCAGAAGCAGTTACCAACTGCATTATCCACGGATATGAGGGCCGTGTAGAGAAGATAAAGATGTGCTTATCCTATCGTGGAAAGGAACTACATGTGGATATCACAGACCATGGAGTCGGGATATGCGATGTGGAGAAAGCAATGGAACCAATGTATACTTCGAAACCGGAAAAAGACCGGTCGGGAATGGGATTTACTTTTATGGAGGCGTTTATGGACGAACTTTCTGTAGAATCTGAACCAGATAAAGGAACAACTGTACACATGAAAAAAGTCATCGGCCGGTAGTAAGGGATGACCTGGGATACCGTTGCTCTGATCGAGCGTGCGCACCAGGGGGATAAAGAGGCAAGAGACAGAGTGTTTCAGGAGAATACAGGTCTGATCTACAGCGTTGCGAGGCGCTTCCAGGGAAGAGGCGTAGAGATGGAAGATCTTTTTCAGATCGGAAGTATCGGACTTCTGAAGGCAGTAGATAAATTTGACCTTTCATTTGATGTGAAATTCTCAACATATGCAGTACCAATGATCGCAGGAGAGATCAAACGTTTCCTGCGGGATGACGGCATGGTGAAAGTAAGCCGGAGTATAAAAGAAAATCAATACCGTATTTACAGGTGCAGAGAAGAACTGGAAAAAAGTCTGGGGAGAGAGCCTGAAATCTCTGAATTGTCCAGGACACTGGATATGCCGCCGGAAGAAATCGTCATGGCAATGGAAGCGACAGCGGAAGTTGAGTCAATCTACCGTTCTATTCATCAGGGTGATGGAAATGAACTGCGGCTTCTGGACAAACTGCCGGAAAAGGAAAACCGGCATGAGAAATTGCTGGATCAGATATATCTGGAAGAATTACTGGGAACACTGGAATCTGAAGAACGAAAGCTGATCTGTATGCGGTATTTTTGTGATATGACCCAGACAGAGGTGGCGAAAAGAATGGGCGTATCGCAGGTGCAGATTTCCAGAATGGAAAAAAGAATCCTTAAGAGACTTAAGAAAGAATCAGAACTGCAAAAAACAGTATAAATCTGCCAGGAAATACAGATACTGCATATAACGGACAATGTTCCGGGAGGACAGGGAATAAAAGGCTGTGGTAAAAATACAAAACAGAAAGGACAGAAGGATCTATGGCTTCTGAAACAGTAACACTTTATATAAAAGGAGACCGGAATGTGGAAGTGACGAAACCGGATGTATATCTGAAAGATATTGTTATGATGGAATGTCCGGACAAGAACTTGCTCCCAAAATTACAGACGCTGAAAGTTCTTAAGATACAGGACAAGAAAGAACAGAGATATGTAGTTTCCGTTTTGAAGATCATTGCCTGTATTCATGAAAAATATCCGCAGGTAGAGGTGCAGAATCTGGGCGAAACAGATATCATCATAACCTATGAGAAGCAGCAGACACCGTCCTATGTCTGGCATATCTGCAAAGTGGTGGTTGTGGCGGCGATTATCTTTTTTGGTTCTGCATTTTCCATTATGGCATTTAACAATGACGTTGGCGGAACGGAGCTGTTTGGTCAGATCTATGAGCTGGTTATGGGAAAAAAGAGTGATGGATTTACGGTATTGGAGATTACCTATTCGATCGGACTGACTTTAGGCATTTTGATCTTTTTTAATCATTTTGGAAAAAAACGTTTTACAGTAGATCCGACACCGATGGAAGTGCAGATGCGTCTTTACGAGAATGATATCCAGACGACCCTGGTGGAGAATGCCGCACGAAGAAAAGAAGAACTGGAAGCAGGTGGACAGTGATGGGATGGGAGGAACTGTTTCTGGCACTGATCGGTATGAGCGCGGGAATTATTGTGGCAGGAGGGTTGTTTTCGTTTATCGTAGAACTGGGGGTGATCGCAGACTTTGCAGACAGGACACATACGGCAGACAAAATCCTGCTTTATGAAGATGTGGTTGCAGCAGGTGCAGTGTTGGGAAATATGTTTCAGATCTTTGGACTCCATCTGCCTGGACAGATGTTCCTGCTTGCTCTTTTTGGGGTGTTTAGCGGTGTTTTCGTGGGATGCTGGGCAATGGCACTGGCAGAAATCCTGAATGTGTTTCCAATCTTTATGCGAAGAGCCGGGATTGCCCGGTATCTGGCTGTATTTATACTGATGACAGCCATGGGAAAAGGGCTGGGCAATGCGTTGTTTTTCTGGAAAAGATGGTAAAAGATAAAAAGACAGTAAAAAGGATCCTGCAGGAACAAACTGCTGGATCCTTTTTATGGAGATAAAATCAATAAATAAGGATGATTGACTAAAATTTAATCTCTTTTCCTTCCAGTCTCCACTGCCTGAATTCTGCGGAAGCAGAAAGAAGAAGGTCAGAAGAAGAGTTCAGAGCGGTTTCTACAGAGTCCTGAATGACACCGATGATGAAACCAACTGCAACAACCTGCATGGAGATATCATCAGAGATACCGAACAGTGAGCATGCCATCGGGATCAGAAGCAGAGAACCACCGGCAACACCGGAAGCACCGCAGGCTGACAGTGCAGCCAGAAGGCTTAAGATGATCGCAGTAGGGATATCTACATGGATGCCAAGGGTAAATGCGGTAGCCATAGTCATAACTGTGATCGTAATCGCTGCACCATCCATGTTGATAGTTGCACCGAGCGGGATTGTTACAGAATAAGTATCACGGTCAAGTCCCATCTCTTCGCAGACTTTCATGTTGACCGGAATATTGGCTGCAGAACTTCTGGTAAAGAATGCAGTCAGTGCACTTCTCTTCAGACAGTGGAAGATCAGTGGATATGGGTTCTTGCGAATGCACCAGTAAACCAGCATAGGGTTTGTTACAAAATAGATGAAGAGCATACATCCTACCAGGAGAAGCAGCAGTTTACCATATGTAGTAAAGATATCAAGTCCGTTGGTGGATACGGTGTTGAATACAAGACCGAAGATACCGAATGGAGCCATATTGATGATCCAGGTAACAACTGTGGAAATTCCGTCAGCAACATCAGCAAGAACATTCTTGGTCATATTGTTGACTGCACGGAAAGCAAGTCCAAGAAGAACTGCCCACATAAGGATTCCGACATAGTTTGCGTTGACCAGGGAAGATACCGGATTGGCAACCAGATTCAGAAGAAGGTTGTTGAGGACTTCAACGATACCCTGTGGAGCTGCTGTGTCAGTTGCGGCAGCAGTGGCAAGTGTCATTTTTACCGGGAAAGCCATGCTTGCAAAGACTGCGATGACTGCGGCAAGTACTGTACTGAACATATAGAGTATGATAACTGTCTTGATGACTCCACCGTGGGATTTACCTGCGTTGCACAGAGAACTGATGACAAGAAAGAATACCAGAAGTGGTGCGATTGCCTTAAGGGCACTTACAAAGACATCACCAAGGATTGCAATGCCGGTTGCACCTGGTGCAGCGATTCCAAGAACGGCACCGAGAATCAGGCCGACCAGGATTCGCTTTACCAGAGCGATGTCTGTCCATTTGTTCCAAAGCTTTTTCATTTTTCTACTCCTTTAACGTTTTAAAATGATAATAGAGTACATTATAAACGAAAAAGAGTAATAAAGCAATACCGGAATTACATATGTTCACCACAGAAAGACATTCAGGCTACTGTGAACAGTTACACACTTGAGACAACTTACTCTTTCATTTTCGGACGAAAGATCAGACTTGCCAGATAAGAAAAAATGAGCGCAGCGGAAACACCTGCTGCACAGGCAGTGAATCCTCCGGTGAACAGACCAAGGAAACCATCCTGGTCGATCGCTTTTTTCATGCCCTTCCATAGAACGTTTCCAAATCCGAGAAGAGGAACACTTGCACCTGCACCGGCATATTCTGTAAAGGGCTGATAAAGACCGATGGCACTTAAGACAGCACCGGTGCAGACAAGAAGGACCATGACACGGCCGGGAAGCAGTTTCGTTTTGTCCAAGAGAATCTGCACAAGGGCACAGATCAGTCCGCCGGTCCAGAATGCGTTAAAATAATCCATGATCATACCTCCGTGTTTTTACTGATGTGTTCAATGACAACTCCGTGTGCGATGCCGGCAACAGGTTCTCCCTCATTGAAACTTACTTTGGAGAGCATGGCGCCTGTCGGGACAAAGAGGATGCGTTTCCAGTAACCGGATACAATACGGGGAAGAATGTAGGCTGCCAGTACAGAGGCGGAACAGCCGCAGCCACTGCCACCGGAATGTGTATCCTGTCGTTCGTTGTCATAAATCAGAAGACCACAGTCCTGATGGACGGAAGAGATATCTGTATTTTTTTCATTCAGGAGATCCTGCAGAATCTGCTTTCCGATAAGCCCAAGGTCTCCTGTAAGGATGGCATCGTAATCCTGGGCCGAACGGTCAAAATCGGTCAGGTGCTGCCGGATGGTATCACATGCAGCAGGTGCCATGCAGCCTCCCATGTTAAGAGAGTCACGAAAACCAAAATCAATGACTTTGCCTGTAGTGATTCCGGTGATTGCAGCATATCCCTGCTCGCTTCGAAGAGGCGCATATCCGGCTGTTTCCTGAGGTTGTGGAGGCTCAGCGCTTAAGATACAGGCACCGCTTCCGGTGACGGTCCAGGTAGCGGAAAGAGGCCGCTGACATGCGTAGCCAAGTGGAAAGCGGAATTCCTTTTCGGCAGTTGCAAAGTGACTGGATGTGGCGCACAGAACGTGAGCAGCATAACCGGCGGAGACGGCAATCGCACCGAGTGAAAGAGATTCTCCCATCGTGGAACATGCTCCGTAAAGACCAAAAAAAGGAATATCCATTTCTGCAATGCCGAATGAGGAGGCAATCGTCTGGGCAAGCAGATCACCGGCAAAAACAAAACGGATATCGCCAGGAATGAGCCCGGCTTTACCGATTGCGAGAGATGCTGCTTTTTTCTGCATGGTGCTTTCAGCAGATTCCCATGTCTTTTCGCCAAACATCGGGTCTTGGGAAATTAGGTCAAAAGAACCTTTCAGTGGGCCGTTGCCTTCTTTGGGTCCAACGACAGAAGCGCAGCTTCTGATATAAACAGGTCGGGAAAAGGAGACACTTGCTTTTCCTAAGAGTGTGCCGGGATTCATCAGATCACCTCCATGAGTTTGATTAAATAGTAAATAAGTCCAAGGATCCAGGAACTCAGGATACCGTACAGAATGACCGGGCCGGCGATAGTAAAGATCTTGCAGCCGATTCCGAAAACCTGGCCTTCTGCACGATACTCAATCGCGGAAGCGGCAACAGAATTGGCAAATCCGGTAATAGGAACCAGACCACCGGCACCGCCGAATTTGCCGATTCTGGAATAAAGATTAAGACCGGTCAGGATCACACTGAACAGGATCAGAAGGAGAGAGCACCAGTTTCCCGCCGTTTCCTTGTCTGCTCCCATGGAAGCTGCTGTATTCAGAATCAGCTGACCAAGAACGCAGATCAGTCCTCCTGTCACAAAAGCTTTGAGCATATTTGCAGGAAGACTGTGGACGGGGGTGATCCTTTTGACATATTTTTCGTAAGCTTTCTGTTTTTTTAACTGTGCTTCATCTGGCATAACAGTCACCCTTTCTTAACATTTTTTGGTAATGAAAAAAATATTTGCGAAAAATGGCGTTTTCTTTTGACTTTTATGAAATTTATACGTATAATGAGAAGGCTATTGCCAATCAAAAAGTAAAAGAAGACAGCTAATGTCGATATTATATGGAGCTGTCCGGGATTCATGCATGGATTATAAAAAAAGTATGAAAACCTGTACATTCTTTTACCTGGATAGTATAATTATTTGATATAGTTGTTTTGTTATGTAAGATGGGATGGAGATAGAGATATAATAATGAAAAAACAGGAGGAGGTCTGCACATGTACGATGCATTTTCCAGAATGGAAAATCTGCTGGGAACCAGAGGCATGAGACGGATCAGTGGTGCAAAGATCGCTGTGTTCGGTATTGGCGGGACTGGTTCGTATGTAGTGGAAGCTTTTGCGCGCTGCGGAGTTGGAAGCCTTACACTTGTTGATCATGAAGACATTTCTCTGACTGACATCAACAGACAGTTATATGCACTGCAATCGGTGATAGGACAAAAGAAAGTACAGGTGGCCAAAGAACACATCAGAGATATTGATGAGAACATTCTTGTGCACACCTATGAGACATATTACAGCAATGATACGGCAGGTATGTTTGATCTGAAGGCATATGACTATGTAGTGGATACGATGAGTTCCGTAGCATCAAAGGTGCTCCTGATCGAGCAGGCAAAGGCTTGCAGAGTACCGGTGATTTCCTGTCTTGGGACAGAGAACAAGCTGAATCCGGCAAATCTGGAGATTGCAGATATTTCCAGAGTCGGGAATGATCCACTTGCAAAGAATATGCGTACAGAGCTGCGAAAGAAAAATATTCGTAAGGTCAAAGTTTTGTATTCCCGGGAAAAGATCCGCAAAGAGAAGAAAATCCGCATTTCAAAAGGAAGTGGAACAGATATGCCGGTGGAGCGGAATGGAAGTATTGCATTTGTGCAGGGAGCTGCCGGGATGCTGATATCCGCAGAGGTGATCAGAGACCTGCTGTCAGACAAAGTAAAAACAAGTAAAGAATAGCAGTTTCATAGAAAGATAGAGGACAAGATCTGTGAATAAAGAAATAAAACAGAAGTTTTGCCGTGAATTTGGAACAGAAAAGGTTCTTCTTGAAGAGCCGATGAAGCGTCACACTACGTTTCGGATTGGAGGACCGGCAGAAATATTTGTTATGCCTGAGAACTTTGAGGAAGTGCGCAGGATTCTTGCAATCTGCAAGGAAGAAGATCTTCCGTACTTTATTCTCGGAAACGGAAGCAATCTTCTGGTCAGTGATAAAGGCTATCAGGGAGTTGTTGTCCAGCTGGACCGCAATCTGGGAGAAGTCAGGGTGGAAGACACAGAGATTCATGCATCTGCAGGAGCACTGCTTTCTACAATCGCGGTAGCTGCCAGAAGAGCATCACTGACAGGCTTTGAGTTTGCGGGAGGAATCCCGGGGACACTTGGCGGCGCAGTTGTTATGAATGCCGGTGCCTATGGCGGAGAAATGAAAGACGTTCTTAAGAGGGTCACAGTCATGGATCAGAATGGAAAGGTCTTTGAGATACCGGCAGAAGAGCTTGAACTGGGATATCGTACCAGTGTTATCAAGACAGCGGGATATATCGTGCTTGACGCAGTCATTTCTCTTGAAAAGGGAGATGTTGAGGAAATCAAGGCTCTTACCCGGAAACTCAGTGAGCAGCGTACATCCAAACAGCCGTTGGAGTATCCGAGTGCCGGTAGCACATTTAAGCGACCGGAAGGATATTTTGCAGGTAAGCTGATCATGGACAGCGGACTTCGCGGATATCGTGTAGGTGGCGCTCAGGTATCGGAAAAGCACTGCGGATTTGTGATCAATGCAGGCGATGCCACGGCAAAAGATGTCTGTGAGCTTATGAAACATGTGACAGAGACAGTATATGAGAAGTTTGGAGTAACACTGGAACCGGAAGTGAAATTTCTGGGGGAATTTTAACAGGAGATAAAACATGCGGCTTGTAATAGTTACCGGTATGTCAGGAGCCGGCAAATCTACGGCACTGAAAATGCTGGAAGATGCCAGATATTTTTGTGTGGATAACCTGCCGATCGCACTGGTAGGGAAATTTGTTTCCCTGATGGCTGCATCGCAGGACGAGGAAGTGCAGAATGCTGCTATCGGTATTGATGCACGAAGCGGACATGCGCTGGATGAACTGGAAGTTGTGCTGGATCGCCTGAAGGCAGAAGGACATACCTTTGAGATACTTTTTCTTGATGCAGATGATAAAGTTCTGGTAAAACGCTACAAGGAATCAAGAAGAAGCCATCCGCTTGCAATGGGCGGAAGAGTAGATGACGGAATTCGCCTTGAGCGCCGTAAGACAGAATTTTTAAGGAACAGGGCAGACTATATTATTGATACAACGCACCTTCTTACCAGAGAACTCAAGAAAGAACTCAACAATATTTTTGTGGATAACGGTAAGTTCAGCAATATGGTGATTTCGGTCCTGTCCTTTGGATTTAAGTATGGAATTCCGGAGGATGCGGATCTGGTCTTTGATGTGCGATTCCTTCCGAATCCGTATTATGTAGATGAGCTGAGAGCTCATACGGGTATGGATGATGATGTCTATAATTATGTCATGGATAACGAAGTTGCAAGACAGTTCGCTGCGAAGCTGGAAGATATGATTGAATTCCTGATTCCGAATTACGCGAAAGAGGGAAAGACAAGTCTGGTGATCGGCGTGGGATGCACCGGTGGCAAGCACAGATCTGTCACACTGGCAAGAGTGCTGTATAATTATCTGGTCGAGAAACGTGAATATGGAATACGGTTGGAACACAGAGATATAGGAAAAGATGCCCTTATCAAGAAATGATTCTGTTGTGAACAGTGAACAGAAAGGGCGTCAGAACAGGAGAAAATGGAAATGTCTTTTTCGGGGATGGTGAAAGAAGAACTTTCCAGACAGATCAGCATGGCGAGGCACTGTCGGATCGCGGAAACGGCTGCTTTGCTCTGCGCATGCGGTAAAATAACCGCTGACGGCAGCCTGCGGTTTCAGACAGAAAATGATGCTGTGGTGAGAAAGTACTTTACTTTATTACAAAAAACATTTAATATAGAGACAGAAATAGCCATTCGTGAGAGCCGTCAGATGAAGAAGGGAAATGTGTATTATGTGGAGATCACAGATCCTGGACAGATGCAGACTGTCCTTCAGGGAACGAAGCTTTCAGTGAATGAGGAGGACGGAGAAACGTTATATTCGGAGAACGGGCTGATCACACAGCAGAATTGTTGCAAACGCGCGTTTATCCGAGGTGCTTTTCTTGCATCGGGATCGATCAGTGATCCTGAAAAGGGATATCATTTTGAGATTGTATCGCAGGATGAAAGAAAAGCCAGACATTTGCAGGATATCATCTGTAGTTTTCAGATTGATGCAAAGATTGTAGTGCGCAAGAAGTCATATGTGGTCTATGTGAAGGAAGGCGCACAGATTGTTGATATGCTGGCGATTATGGAGGCAAATGTAGCGTTGATGAATCTGGAGAATATCCGGATTCTGAAGGAGATGCGTAATACCGTCAACCGGAAAGTAAACTGTGAAACTGCAAATATCAATAAAACGGTGAATGCAGCGGTGAAGCAGATCGAGGATATCAGGCTGATCGAGAAGAAAATGGGATTTCATAATCTGAACGAAGGTCTGGCAGAGATTGCGGAGCTGAGACTGCAGTATCCGGAGGCCACACTTAAAGAATTAGGAATGATGTTAGATCCGCAGGTTGGAAAATCAGGGGTAAACCATCGGCTGAGAAAATTAAGCGAGATTGCCGATGAGCTGCGGATGAACGAGGAGGATTTATTATGATTAAAAAACCAATCACTATTCACCTGTCTACAGGACTGGAAGCACGTCCGGTTGCTCAGCTGGTTCAGGTTGCAAGCCAGTTTAACAGTGAGATTTATGTTGAGATTGGAAGAAAAAAGGTTAATGCCAAAAGTATCATGGGGATGATGACACTTGGACTTGATGCCGGTGAAGAAATTACTCTTTCCGCAAACGGAGAAGATGAAGAAGCGGCAATGAAGAGTATCGAAAACTATTTAAGCAATCAGTAATCAGTTAATTAGTTGAATTATATGAAAGGCATTGCCGGGAAAGAAGACCGATTCCAGGGCAATGCTTTAATAAAAAGGTGAACCAAAGCGAAGGAGATACCAATGTCAAAATTTTTGAAATTTATTGTACATTTTGTTGTTATTTGTACGATCGTATGTGTTCTTGGCCTGGCTCTGCCGCCGTTCTTTGGCGTCAGGACAGTTATTATGGATACGTCAGACAAAGCTACAAACCTGCCGGTTGGCTCAGTTACTTATGCGATACCGGTTAGAACGGAAGAAGTTGCTTCGGGAACACCAATCCTTGTTCAGGAAGATTCCAAGACATATCGTTATAATCTGATCAGTGTAAACAGAGAGAATAATACAGGTACAGTGATCGATACGACGACATCCGCACAGCAGAATATTACAGTGTCTGTCAAGAACTGGGTGCCGAAGGTGGTAGTTACCATTCCGCTTCTGGGATATCTGCTGGTAGCTACAGAGAGTATAGAAGGTCTGATCGTTCTTGGACTGGTTATTCTTTTCCTTATTATATTGTATGTGATCGCAGAACTCTGGAAGAAAGAGCCGGAAGATGAGTATGAAGATCTTCAGGGTGATACACGTCATGTAAAGACTGCAAAAGAGCTGAAGCAGGAAGAAAAAGCCCGTGCAAAGAGAATGAAAGAAGAAGACGATGCACTTCTTTACGGGGAAAAGGCAAAGAAAAAACGTGCCAAGAAAGAAGAAAAGGCAAAAAGAAAGAAAATCCGTACAGGCGGTTTTGTAGATGAAATCTATGAAGATGATCTGGAAGAGGAAGAAGCACCGGAGCAGGAGCCAACAGTTCGTCCAGTCAGAAATGTTCAGGCAGCGACAAGCGAAGCACATGAACTCCTGAAAAAAGAAATTGCTGCAGCGACTGCAGATGACAGTCAGGAACTTCCGGAGGATTATTTTGACGCACCAGGTAATCTGACAGAACGTATTTCACTCCTTGAAAGTGATCTTGCACAGGAGGAAGATGAAGAGGAAGAAGAGCCGATCGAGATCAAAAAACTTGCAATCCCGAGACGCACTGCGACACAGCTTGCCAACAGAGCACGCAAAGCCGGAGATACACCGGATGTTGTGAGAGATTCCATCACGAAGGTTACATTGTTCGACTATTCCGATATCATTGCAGGAGAAGATGATGTGGAAGAGGAAGAATAGGGTGAGTTAACAGAGCATCTTATTATAAGAAAGAATACATTACTATAAGAAGTAATACATAAGCGGCGCGGGAGTTGATCCTGGTGCCGCTTTAAAATTGTATTTATAAAAATACAAAAAATAAATAAAAAAGGGCTTGCATAAGTGAGATGCCTTGTGTATAATAATCCTTGCTGTGACATGATAGCAATGAAGCGCGAGGTTGCCGTCAGGATATGACGGGTTTTCCGTGGAGCGAATGTCAAGTTAGGAAACTGACGACAAGTCACTGTACAAGTTCAGAAACCATCAACGGGATGGACGTGTGTAAAGAAGTCGAAAGACACACACGGAGATGTGTACAGTCGCCGCTTGTCGTACTGCATAATTGAGTACGAATAGGAGGAGACTTTTTTTATGGCAAATCAGGTAATGAGAATCACATTAAAGGCTTACGATCATCAGTTAGTAGATGCATCCGCAGCAAAAATCATCGAGACTGTTAAAAAGAACGGAGCAACAGTTAGCGGACCGGTTCCGCTTCCGACTAAGAAGGAAGTTGTTACAATCTTAAGAGCTGTTCACAAATACAAAGATTCCAGAGAACAGTTCGAGCAGAGAACTCATAAGAGACTCATCGATATCATGACACCAACACAGAAAACAGTTGATGCACTTTCCAGACTGGAAATGCCGGCTGGTGTTAACATCGATATCAAGATGAAAACCAAATAATTAAACTCGTTTTAAATGCCCTTTCGGGCGTTTCAAAAAACTATATGATTGCCTTTATGGTAATCCGCTATAAGGAGGAAGAAAGAAATGAAGAAAGCTATTTTAGCTACTAAAGTCGGAATGACTCAGATCTTCAATGAAGAAGGCCAGTTAATTCCGGTAACCGTTTTACAGGCTGGTCCATGCGTTGTAACTCAGGTTAAAACAGAGGAAAACGACGGATACGCTGCAGTTCAGGTGGGCTATGGCGAGATCAGAGAAAAACTGGTTAACAAACCGGAAAAAGGTCACTTTGACAAAGCTGGTGTTGCAGCAAAGAGATTCGTTAAAGAATTCAGATTTGAAAATGCTGCAGACTACACTGTAGGACAGGAAATTAAAGCTGATATCTTTGCAGACGGCGATCACATTGATGCAACTGCTGTTTCCAAAGGTAAAGGTTTCCAGGGTGCTATCAAGAGACATGGACAGTCCAGAGGACCTATGGCTCACGGCTCCAAATATCATCGTCATGCTGGTTCCAATGGTGCTTGCTCCGATCCGAGTAAAGTATTCAAAGGAAAACACATGCCGGGTCACATGGGAAATGTACAGGTTACTGTTCAGAACCTTGAGATCGTTCGCGTTGACACAGAAAATAACTTACTGTTAGTGAAAGGTGCTGTTCCAGGACCTAAGAAATCTCTGGTGACCATCAAAGAGACAGTAAAGTCTTTATAATGAGAAAGGAGGAGCATCAGAATGGCAAACGTAACAGTTTATAATATGGAAGGCAATGAAGTTGGAACAATGGAACTGAACGATGCAGTGTTCGGTGTAGAAATCAACGAGCATCTTGTTCATCTTGCTGTTGTTCGTCAGCTTGCAAATAATCGCCAGGGTACTCAGAAAGCAAAAACACGTTCTGAAGTAAGCGGCGGCGGAAGAAAACCGTGGAGACAGAAAGGAACAGGTCATGCAAGACAGGGTTCCATCCGTGCACCACAGTGGACTGGCGGCGGTGTAGTATTCGCTCCGGTACCGAGAGATTATGAAGTAAAAATGAACAAAAAAGAAAGAAGAGCAGCTCTGAAATCCGCTCTGACTTCTAAAGTTCAGGACAATAAACTGGTTGTTGTAGACAGCCTTGCACTTGCAGAAGTAAAGACAAAAGAAATGCAGAAGGTTCTTACAAACCTGAAAGCTGACAATGCTCTTGTTGTAACTGCTGCTGATGATCAGAACGTAGTTCTGTCTGCAAGAAACATTGCAGATGTACAGACTGCAACTGTAAGCACTATCAATGTATATGATGTTATGAACCATAAGACAGTAGTGGTTACAAAAGACGCAGTTGCATCCATTGAGGAGGTATACGCATAATGGCAGATATTAAATATTATGATGTAATTCTCAAGCCTGTAATCACAGAGAAATCCATGAACGCCATGGGTGAGAAAAAATATACATTCCTGGTTCATCCGGAAGCAAACAAGTCTCAGATCAAAGAGGCTGTTGAGAAAATGTTCGAAGGAACAAAAGTTAAGAGCGTAAACACCATGAACATGGATGGAAAGAAAAAACGTCGCGGTGTTACAGTTGGTAAAACAGCTAAAACTAAAAAAGCGATCGTAGCTCTTACAGAAGAAAGCAAAGATATCGAAATCTTTGAGGGACTTTAATATCTCCCTTAGAGTGCCTGACCCTCGGAAGTGAAACTTCCTCGGTCGCGTTACACGCTTATAAGTCTCTGCATAAGAAACTCCCCTTACATGCAAGCATGACGGTGAGTTCTCATGAGAGCCTCGGCACTCTGCTTATCCCGCATATGTGCACGAAAGCACGATAAGAAATTCGAAAGGAGAAACATCATGGGAATCAAAACCTATAACCCATATACACCTTCCAGAAGACATATGACTGGATCTGATTTCTCTGAGATCACAACAAGTACCCCTGAGAAATCCTTAGTCGTATCTCTGAAGAAAAACTCTGGACGTAACAACCAGGGTAAAATCACTGTAAGACACCGCGGAGGCGGAAGCAGAAGAAAATACAGAATCATCGACTTCAAGAGAAGAAAAGATGGAATCCATGCTACTGTTAAGACAATCGAATACGATCCGAACAGAACAGCAAACATCGCTCTGATCAGCTATGAAGATGGTGAGAAAGCATACATCCTTGCACCAGAAGGACTGAAAGTCGGACAGAAAGTAATGAACGGTCCGGAAGCAGAAATCCGTGTAGGAAACTGCCTGCCACTGGAACTTATCCCGGTTGGTACTATGGTTCACAACATCGAGCTGCATCCTGGAAAAGGCGGACAGATGGTTCGTTCCGCTGGTAACGGCGCTCAGCTGATGGCTAAAGAAGGAAAATACGCAACATTAAGATTACCGTCTGGAGAAATGAGAATGGTTCCGCTTGTATGCCGCGCATCTATCGGTGTTGTTGGTAACGGCGACCACAACCTTGTTAACATTGGTAAAGCTGGACGTAAACGTCACATGGGAATCAGACCTACAGTTCGTGGTTCCGTAATGAACCCGAATGACCATCCGCATGGTGGTGGTGAAGGAAAGACCGGAATCGGTCGTCCAGGTCCGTGTACACCATGGGGCAAACCTGCTCTTGGTCTGAAGACCAGAAAGAAAAACAAACAGTCCAACAAGCTCATCGTAAGAAGACGCGATGGAAAAGCTTTATCAAAATAATAAGGAGGGTACAGAATGTCTCGTTCATTGAAAAAAGGACCTTTCGCAGACGCAAGCCTGCTTAAAAAGGTTGACGCTCTGAATGCTGCAAATGATAAATCTGTGATCAAAACATGGTCACGTCGTTCCACTATCTTCCCGTCCTTCGTAGGACATACAATCGCAGTACATGACGGAAGAAAACATGTGCCGGTATATGTAACAGAAGATATGGTAGGACATAAACTTGGTGAGTTCGTTGCAACAAGAACTTACAGAGGACACGGAAAAGACGAAAAGAAATCCGGCGTTCGCTAGTATTAAACTTAAAATAAATAATCTGCCTGTTGTCCCATAAGGGGCAGCAAGGCGGTGTTACCAGATATCGAAAAATTGGAAAGGAGGCACTTTAAAATGGCAAAGGGACATAGAAGCCAGATTAAGAGAGCCAGAAATGAGAGTAATAGAGAGACAAGACCGTCTGCAAAATTATCTTATGCAAGAATTTCTGTTCAGAAAGCCTGCTACGTGTTAGATGTAATCCGCGGTAAAGATGTGCAGACAGCACTTGGTATCTTAACATACAACCCAAGATACGCTTCCAGCGTTATCAAGAAACTTCTTGAGTCAGCAATTGCAAATGCTGAAAACAACAACGGAATGAATGCAGACAACCTCTACGTTGCAGCCTGCTATGCAGATAAAGGACCTACAATGAAGAGAATTCAGCCAAGAGCACAGGGTAGAGCTTACAGAATCGAAAAGAGAACAAGCCATATCACCATCGTGCTGGATGAAAGATAAGGAGGAAAAGCATGGGACAGAAAGTTAACCCACATGGCCTTAGAGTCGGTGTTATCAAGGATTGGGATTCCAGATGGTATGCAGAAGCAGACTTCGCAGACTGCCTGGTTGAAGATTACAATATCAGAACATTTTTAAAGAAAAAACTTTACAGCGCAGGTGTTTCCAAGATTGAGATCGAAAGAGCATCTGACAGAGTTAAGATCATCATCTACACTGCTAAACCGGGTATCGTAATCGGTAAAGGCGGTTCTGAGATCGAAAAAGTTAAAGCTGAATTACAGAAATACACAGATAAGAAACTGATCGTAGATATCAAAGAAGTAAAGAGACCGGACAGAGATGCTCAGCTTGTTGCTGAAAACATTGCACTGCAGCTTGAAAACCGTATCTCCTTCAGACGTGCTATGAAATCTACAATGCAGAGAACAATGAAAGCTGGAGCAAAAGGAATCAAAACATCCGTATCCGGACGTCTTGGTGGAGCTGATATGGCTCGTACAGAGTTCTACAGCGAAGGAACTAT
>CAKRPO010000010.1 GCA_934378195.1 uncultured Blautia sp. | reverse complement strand
ACTGTCTTTCACCAGGTGAATGTGTTCCAGACTATTTTCCGGCATATTCATACAGACCCAGATGGAATAAACTCGCTTGATATCATTATAATTTGAATTTGAAAAATCTCTTTCCTTTTGTGATGAAATCATTCGACTCACATAAAAGATTGCCCGATTCAATATATCGTACCCATTTGGTTCGTCCTTTTGAGCTTCTACATTGATAATAATCTGCGACAATCCATCCCTCATCCTAACATAGAATATAATGTCAAATCGTATCATTCCCTCATGAAGTTCCGGGTTTTCAGAATTAAGACCAACCACACGAGATTCATCATTTTTAATAACAGTATTAGTAAGACCAGTTTCTATCGGGACAGTGTTAATAAATGGTTCGCCTTCAATGTAAGAAACCACATCTTTCGGATCCATCCCTGCAAATTCATCAACGGTCTTTACTAATATATGGGCCAGGATACTTTTCTGGCCAAGTAATCGTTTCGCACTTTCATCATATTGTGCGTCTTTATCTGTCGTAAGAATCGTATTTTTGATTTCTGTATTCAAAAGTCTTTCTCCTTTTCTACAGCACTTCTAAAACTATTCTTCGGCTATATATTTATTATACTCTAAATCTATATTTTCAACAACATCCAATTGTCTATAGATTTTCTGAATATCCGCTTTTGATTCTAATACGTAAAAATCTTTTATAATATAAACAGTATTTCTCTGCTTACATCATAAAAGATTTCTCCAATAGTCTATATTAATTTTAATCATATGCTGCTTAAAAAACAGATAATTGCAAATTCGTTTCTCAGTGCCATGCAATCATCAGAAAAAAAATGTCTAGGTTGTTTTATGACCACATTTTTACCCAGTTTTTGTTACTGCTTGGGCATATTTCCTACCACTGAGTACCATTTACCGTTAGAAGTTCATGAGTCGTTAAACCGCATATTTCCTGTATTTATGCGTGTTTCCGGAGATACTGAAATTTCACTGCCACATTTTCGGTGACATTGCCATTGTATTTATAATCTCCTCTATTGTTTGCTTTATTATCACTCATAGTCAATTAATTATAATATCATGTTTAAAGGTTCGTTGCAAGATGACTGTTTTCAAGATTTTGAGAAAAATCCTCCACTGGTAGAATTTTCTTTACAAAAACAGAGAAAGTCATGCTATACTTATATCAAATGATTATTCCACATAAAAGAGGTAATTTTTATGAGATACAGAGACGAAGTTCATATCGCACTCATGGCCCTTATCTTTTCCTGCACCATGTTTGCAGTTTATGCAGTTGTTCCAAAGGATGCCGCCGTTGCTGCCAAAGCAAAAGCCACCGTCAAAGAAGCTCCGGAAACAGCTGCCGAAGCGGAAGCACTCCGCTCCAGTCAGGATGAGGATGCCGGATTCAACATCTACACTGAGGAAAGCAATTATAATTATGACGACACTTCTGATTCCACAGATGATACCGCAGCTTCCGATCAGGCCACATATGATCCGGGAACAGATTCTTCTGAAGATACGGCAGGCAGCGACGTTGTGGACGAAGGAACTGCCGAAGATGGAGGCTACGACTCCTCAGACCAGATTGATTATCCATCCGATGACAATAACGGTGACACTCCAGATGACAATAACGGTTATGATTCTTCGCAGGATAATGGTGATTACTCCGACGATACCAGCGAAGAAGAGTCTTCTGATAATACAGATAGTGCATCATTTGATATTGTTACCCAGGATAGCAATTATTAAAAAGCAACAAAAAGAAAGGCGATGAGCAGTTTAAAATACTCAAAGCCTTTCTTTTTTATAAAATTTCTGTCTCTTATAATGAGTTACAGTTCAATTACTGATTCTGTATTCCGGTAAATCTGCAGTTTGCAAATAACTCACTCACTGCACTTTCATACACTGCACATTTCTCGCTCTTTTTAATCTTCTTCGCATACTTCTTGCTATCAGAGAACATCGGTGCCAGGTAAAACCAAAGTTCTTTCATTTTAAACAGGACATTTCTGTCTCCCGATACTTCTTCACGGTATGTATGATACAGAGTATCATGAAACTTACGGATATCTGCCTGTTCTGCAGCCTTTCCACCTCTGATCTCACGGGCAAGTGACGGATTTGCAAGAACGCCACGTCCCATCATAAAGTTCTCTACCTCTGGGAAACGTTCCTGAATCTTTCTGAAATCATCCACAGAAAAAATATCTCCATTATAGCAGACAGGATTTTTACTGGATGACAGAGCCTCTCCAAAAATCTCCAGATTTGGCGTGTTTTTATAAAAATCCTTCTGTACTCTCGGATGAATGATCAGTTCTTCAATCGGAAACCGGTTATAGATTTCCATAAGATGCAAAAAGCCATCTACCTCTTCCATCCCAAGTCGTGTCTTTACCGAAATCCTTATATCTGTTCCACTGAAGATTCTGTCCAAAAAAAGTTCCAGTTCCTCCGGGTGGTCCAGAAAGCCTGCCCCACACCCCTTGGTAACTACAGTCTTGGACGGACATCCAAGATTCAGATTCACTTCCTGATAGCCATACTCACGCAGTTGCTCCGCCGTGCGAAGAAAATCATCGGCATTTCTGGTCAATATCTGTGGAACTGCATACATTCCCTGATTATTCTCGGGAGAAATATCTTTCTTTTCTCTTCCACTGAAATTCAGGTTCTGCTTTGCTCTGATAAACGGAATAAAATATTTGTCAAACCCGTCAAAGCACTGATATAATGTCTTCCTGTAAATATAGCTGGTGATTCCCTCCAGCGGTGCAAGATATAACTTCATGGATTATAAGTTTCCAAGATCTACCTTATATTCATCAGAACCTTCCTGGTTGACTGTATAATATGCAGCTCTTCTTTCTGCATTGATATAAATACAGATGTCACCTGTCAGGCCTTTGTCTGCAACTGCTTTCTTAACAGCCTTCTCTACGTCCTTCAGAGATACATTTGTCTCAAAGATCTCAAGAGATACTTCTTTCACTTTGATACCTGTTGCTCTGCGAACAGCCTTTGTTGCTGTTTTGGTGGCTGTCTTTGTTGCAGTTTTAACTGTTTTTTCTGCTTTCTGAACTGCTTCCGGAGCTTTGGCAACAACTTCCTTTACAACTTCTGCTGTCTTTTCAGCCGGTGCAGACTCTTCTACTTTCTTTGCAGCTGCCTTTACAGTTTCTTTAACCTTTGCAGCTGTCTCTGTGATTGCCTCTGTTGATTTTGCTGTAGTTTTTACACTCTTTTTTCTCATAATATTTTCCTCCTGTAAACAATTACAACCCTCTGTTGTTGTATCGCTTCCTCGTAACAGTACCACAAAACATCGTGATCTGTCAAATTTATCCAGCTTTTCAGCCAATTATTAGTTACTGTTCACTCCGTTCACAGCAACAATTATTCTACAAGTGAACCCATATAATAGAATCCATGGCATTCATTCAGACTTACCTTAACATACTTGCCAAGAAGATCTGCGGTACCCGGGAAATGTACAAGAAGATTGTATTCGGTTCTTCCTGTAAATATTCCTTTTTCTTTGCTTTCCTCTTCTACCAGCACTTCCTGTACAGAACCCTCAAATCTGGAAGATCGTACACGCCCCTCCTGCTGTACCAGGGCAAGCAGACGATTAAAACGTTCTTTTGCAACATCCTGCGGTATCTGTTCCATTTCGGCAGCAGGCGTTCCACTTCTCCTTGAATACAGGAACGTAAATGCTGTATCATAGCCGCATTTGGACACAACATCCAATGTTTCCTGGAAATCTTCCTCCGTTTCCCCAGGGAAACCAACGATAATATCCGTTGTCAGTGAAATATCCGGAATTGCTGTACGAATCTTCTCTACCAGATTCAGATATTTCTCTTTGTCATAACGTCTGTTCATGGCCTTAAGGATACGACTGCTTCCTGACTGCAGTGGCAGATGCAGATGATGACAGATCTTTTTACTCTTTGCCATCGTCGCAATCAATTCATCAGACAAATCCTTCGGATGAGATGTCATAAAACGGATTCGTTTCAGGCCTTCTACATCTTCCAGCATTTCCAGAAGCTGTGCAAATGTCACCGGATGCTCCAGTGTCTTACCATATGAATTGACATTCTGTCCCAAAAGCATGACTTCGGACACGCCATCCTCAACCAGGCGCTTTACTTCTTTCACGATTGCTTCCGGTTCACGGCTGCGCTCACGTCCACGTACGTATGGCACAATACAGTAGCTGCAGAAGTTATTACAGCCAAACATAATATTGACACCAGATTTAAAAGTATAGTTTCTTTCTGTAGGAAGATCCTCAACAATCTGATCTGTTCCTTCCCAGATATCTACAATCTGCTGTTCTGACTGAAGCATTTCATAAAAAAGCTCCGCATATTTAAAAATGTTATGTGTACCAAATACCAGATTCACAAACGGATAAGACTTCTTAATCTTATCTACGACATGCTGCTCCTGCATCATACATCCGAAGAGAATGATCTTCATATTCGGATTACGGTCTTTCAGACTATGCAGATGTCCAAGTCTTCCATATACTTTCAGATTTGCGTTTTCACGGACTGTACAGGTATTGTAGATGACAATGTCTGCTTCCTCGTTGTCCTGTCTGTGATATCCAATCTCATCCATGATTCCTGCTACAGCTTCTGACTGTTTCTCATTCATCTGACATCCGAATGTAGTCAGACAATAGGTCAGCGGACGGCCAAGGGTGTTGGATTCCTGTGCCGTCAGAGCCTGCGCAAGTTCTATAAAAGAACGCTGCCGCTGGGTTTCTTCTACACTTGTATTCTGTCCTTTAGAGGATTCATTTATCATTTCGTATAACTCCTTCATTCTATAAGCGTATTGACAATATTAAATTACTTCTAATGTATATTCTTTCAATTTTAAAGCATTATTCTTTAATATACAGGAAAGCAGTGTATACTGTCAAGGATATATCCTCCGGCAGGATTGCAGAGGCATTCTTGAATCTTGACAGTGTATTTGCAAGATAGCGGAATATTACCTGTGAACAGTAGCAATAGATTTTACATATGTTCATAACGAAAAAAGATACTCCAACGGCAAAGTATGTATCTCTTTATATTCCGCCTGATCTGGCACTGCCACATCTTCTCCGTTGCTATAGGGTATTTCTATCCGAAAAGACGGCTGCCTGCATATCTCTGCATAAAACTGTTCCGGTGAACCGTATCTCCGTCGTCCGGTCGGTTCTACATCATCCAGATGATACTTCATTTTATCAGCATTCAGTCCCGCCTGTCGCTGCAGGTGTCTTGCAAGCCGATAACTTTTCTGATTCGCGGCAAAAGACTGCGACTGTCTGAAATATACGATTCTCCGCTCTGAATATCCAAAAGACAACAGTCCCCTCCCAGAATTTTCCTGCAAGACCTTCACCAGTGCTTTCGTCTCATTTTCACTTGCCGGCTGACTGTGAATCTGCTTTCTCCTGTAATATTGTGTCGGAAAATTCTTTCTGAGATCAATACCCCGGCTGTTTCCGACAAACTCTTTGCACGGGATCTCCTGCATACGGAGCATTTGCCGGTTGATGGGATTTCGGATTGCAAAAAAATCTTTTTCATAAATTTCGTAACCATCTGGATTCAACAATGGAATGAAACAGATTTTCCAGTTTGCAAGCAGTTCCCGCAGATCATAAAGTTCGTCCAGTTTCCATTTGCATTCCCAGGCTTTTGCATATTCTTTCATCATTTGAAGAAGATATACCGGCATACGTCTGTCCTGTCCATTCAATCCGGCGATACAATAAATAGTCTCTGCCCCTTTTCCAAGCTGCACCATTGGGATCATTCTGTCATCGTGGCTCTTACCAATCACCTGAAACTGTGCAATCTCCGTATATCGTCCCGCCGTTTCCCACATCTCATAATAAATATTCTCATATGTACAGAATGTCTTGTCCGTATTGATCATAATCTTTCCCTCTGTATGTATGATAAAAATACGTTTATAAGTTTCTGTACTATTATATGTAAAGAGACAGGCCATCATGACCTGTCTCATAAAATATTTCTCATTTATTTTCTAGCAATTTCGTGTATTTAATCCTGTCTTCATTTGGAATTTTCAAAGCATCCATAGCTTTATCTGTAGCGAGCTGCATAGTTTCCATCAGATTTCGAATTGAATCCAAGAGTGCCTGTTGCATTCCCTGTTGCATTCCTTGTTGCATTCCCTGCTGCATTCCCTGCTGCATTCCCTGTTGTATTCCTTGTTGCATTCCCTGCTGCATTCCCTGTTGCATTCCCCGTAGAAGTCCCTTCTGAAGTCCAACCCGAATCGCTTTCTCTTCTATTCCTTTACTCAAATCACACATACCAGTTACCTCCTCTTCAATCTCTTCTGTCATATTTATTGAAAATTCATTTTCCAAAATATGTTTCTTGTCTTCCGGTGTTCTTTCATTTGAAAGCAATACTTCCAATAATTTTAAAACTCCCGAAGCTGAATGCTCTACATCTCCTATACAGATAATCACGGCTGTCATTAAATCGTATGCAGATTTTTCTTCCTCAATATCGCCAACAAGTCTTTCTTCTGTTATTGTATAGCGATTGATGGTATTCTTTCGATATCCAGGTGGATTTATACAGATGAAAACACTGTAAACCTTCTTTAGCCCTCCATAATGGGAATTTGTAAATTCAGTGTTATACTGTGCAGATATCATTCTACAACAATAATAAACACCCCGTGTCACTAGTGGATACCCTGGATAGAAGTCATTCTGTGCTTCAACATCAATAAGCAGTGTAATCATCTCACCCGAATCCGGAACAACCGCACGAAAACGAATATCGTAAGTTACAGTTCCTTCATTGATGCTTGAATCCTCAGTATTCTCTCCTTTTATCTTTGGGATTGCATCACGATGCAATGCTATCCTGGAAATCTCCGGCTCTCCTTCTATATAGCTGCCGGCAATTTCCTGAATACTGCAATCCCTGTACTCCGACAGACAGCTTTTCATGATCCATGCAAGAATCTCTTTATTTGCGAGCAAGCTCTTACAAGCATTGTCATAAGCTGCCTTTTCTCCTGCAGTAGAAATCGTTTTTGCTAAAGTACTTTCTACTCTCATCCACTACAGCCTTTCTTGAATATTATTTAACCTATATACAGCATAGCACATATTGCTCTATATGTCTATAAAAAAATCCCCTCAACAATCAATGTAAAGAGACAGGCCATCATGACCTGTCTCCAATAAATTCCTGTATAAAATTACAGTTCTTCTTTCTTACGTTTGCGAACAAGGATATATCCACCAGCCAGTAAAGAAAGTGCTGCCAGTGCAGACATTGTTCCGATTGGTGATTCATCGGCTGTAGATACTGCGGATTTGGACTTGGATCCTGCGTCTTTCTCAGATGCTGCAGCGGTTGCTGTCAGTTCTGCATCTGTGCTGTCTCCGCCGCCTGTGTAATTCTCATATCCTGGAATGACTGTTCCGTTGTCTTTTGCTTCCTGCAGGTATGCTTTCAGCTCTTCGTCTGTATATCCTGCGGAGTAGAATGGCACGGACTTAGATTCAATGACATCTGTATCAGCCCATCCAGTTCCTTCGGTATAGACCTGCTTTCTAAAAAAGATATACATCGTATAAGTCGCTTCATCTTTAATTCCGTCATTAGAACCAATCTTCCAGCTTGTATTTTTCTGTTTCTGTTTCGTTGGTTTAGAAGAAGTACTCCAGTAGATTGGAATCCATCTCTCATCTCCGGTGATTGAATCTGTGTCATTCTGTCCGGCACCAACTACCGTAAATTCATAACGTTTTGCCGGGAAGAATTTCAATGGGTTCTCAAGACCTGTAACTGTACTCTTTGTTACTTCATATGTTCTTGCTTTACGAGTGTCATTTTTCTTATTTGGATCACTCGGACGTTTGGACCAGAATGTCTTCTTAGCCGCTTTGTCGCTTCTGTTTGCATACAGGCTATTCAGTTTAAAAATCTTATATACTGGCTTTCCGCCATCTGCTTTTGCACAGATTACCAGCCATTTCTTGTCTGAAGGAACAGAAGAAATATTCATGGTATAATTCTTGTTTACAGTCTCTACACTGTGTGACAGCTTGCTTCCATCATTCAGTGCCACAATCTGTGCTGAGCTTGTATCCGGATCTACGAAATAGTAATCCCATTTGTATGCCACATTGTTTGTATAAGTCACAGTAAGTGTGCTGTAATCTTTCCACGCAATGGATCCTGAAACATAGGTCAGCTTCAGAGCCGGTGTGGACGGATTGTCTGGTTCAGAAGCTTTCTTCTTCAGCGTTGCCGAAAGACCATCACTTGCCGTTTCGAGTGTATAGTCATCCGTGCTGTATTTAATCTGTGTAATCGCTGTCTTAAAATCAGCAGCACTGAGCTGAACCTTATCAGCATTTGTTCCTGCTTTTACAACAGTCAGCTTATCAGCTGCCTTTTCATGTGTAAAAGTGATATCTGAATTTGTCAGAACATCTGTAACAAGAATCATTGATGTTCCTGCCAGATAAACATTCGCCGGAGTATTGTCTTTTACAACTACTGTTCCCTGCACATAAAGATCTGTAGTTGTATACACCGCGCCTTTGGCACCACTGTTTCCAGTAATCGTACCACCTGCCAGAACTACACTTCCACCATTATTTGTAATTGCTCCACCATTGGCTATTGTATTATTTTCTTTGAGAGTCACACCAGCTGCAATTCCCAGAGATGCTCCATTTCCGACAGATACGATAGATCCGGTTGCTGAATCTCCATTTCCATCTCCGATTTTACCAGAAACAGTAAGCGATGCATCCGTAGCATCCTCCCTTAAGTCAAACTGCAATTCACCGTTCTCTCCACTTACTGAGAACATGTCCGCATCAAATGCATCTTTTCTAGTTATCGTAACTGTCTTAGCTGCTGTGATACAGATTTTCTTATTTTCTACCTTAACGGTACTATCCAAAGCAATCGTATCAGATACTTCAATTACTGTAGCATTCGGTGCTGTATCTTTGTCATAAGCAGGAGCATAATTAATCGCAGCCTGAAGACTTGTGAAATATCTTACCTTATCTGCCTGACCTTCTTCTGTTGCCTTGAAGGTTATGGAAATTCCTGTCGGGTCTTTTGACTCTCCTTCTGCCAGAGTCTCTTCTGTTGCAGCATCATCTCCGGCTGCCGGTGCTTCTGTCACCTCTGCTTCCGGTGTCACTTCTGTAGTCTGATCCTGTGTCTGATCCTGTGTCGGCTCGGCCGGTGCCTCTGTAGCAGCAGTGTTATCCTGTGCCGGTGTTTCTGTCGCATCTGCCGTAGTATCCTGTGATGGTGTATCTGCCGATGTATCAGCTGCATCTGTATTGTCCTGCGCCGGCGCATCTGCTGTGGTGTTGTCATCTGCAGCAGCATTGTCTCCCTCAGCCGGTGTTTCCTCTGATGTCTCTGCCATAGTTGCCACATCACCTTCTGCGGCAAATACAGCTGCCGGTGCACTGCCCGTTGCAAGTGCTCCAGCTAAAATGATAGCATATAACTGTTTTCGTCTCAATTTGAATCCTCCCATGGTGAGTATGTAAAAATACATCTCAGTATATCTCCGAAACTCCAAAAGTTTACATATCTAAACTGTTAATTATTATACACACGCACTCTACAATTGTCAAATCACACATTCCATATTCTGTAAAAGGTTATCGACAAATATCGTTACTGTTCACTCCCGTTCACAGCCGTCCGGTCACTTCTTACTGACGAATCTGTCCGTTTCCGTAAATGATATATTTCGTTGTTGTCAGGGCAAGCAGTCCCATCGGTCCTCTGGCGTGAAGCTTCTGGGTACTGATGCCAATCTCTGCTCCATATCCAAACTCAAATCCATCTGTAAATCTGGTAGATGCATTGACATAAACTGCTGCTGCGTCCACCTCATCCAGGAATTTCTGGGCATTGGTATAATTATTGGTGATGATTGCCTCAGAATGTCCGGTGTTGTACCGGTTGATATGTACAATAGCCTCGTCTACAGAATACACCACCTTAATTGACAGTATGTAATCCAGATATTCCGTTCCCCAGTCCTCATCTGTCGCTGCAACAGCTCCCGGCATCAGGTTCATCGCTTCCTTGTCTGCCCTCATCTCCACATGCTTTTCTTTCAGGCGGTCTGCAAGAACCGGCAGCAGTGCATCTTTGACGCTGGCATTTACCAGCAGGGATTCACACGCGTTGCACACACCGACTCGCTGCGTCTTGGCATTCAGAATAATATCAACTGCCATATTCAAATCTGCACTTTCATCTACATAAATGTGGCAGTTTCCGGTACCAGTCTCAATAACCGGAATTGTACTCTGATTAACAACCGCCTTAATGAGTCCCTTACCTCCACGAGGAATCAGTACATCCACATATTCATTCATTTTCATAAATTCTGCGGCTGTCTCACGGGAGGTATCCTGAATCAGCTGAATTGCATTTTCTGTCACATCATTTGCTTTTAATGTCTCACGAATGCATTTCACAATCGCTTCATTAGAATGAATTGCATCACTTCCGCCCTTGAGGATCACAACATTTCCCGTCTTAAAACAAAGGCCAAAGGCATCTGCAGTCACATTCGGACGCGCCTCGTAAATGATTCCGATCACACCAAGCGGCACACGTTTCTGCCCGATCAGCAGACCGTTTGGACGCTTTTTCATCCCGGTCACTTCACCGATCGGATCTTCCAGTGCCACCAGCTGCTGCAGACCTTCTGCCATTCCCTGGATTCTTTCTGGTGTAAGAAGAAGTCTGTCTACCAGGCCTTCCGGCATGTGATTTTTTCTTCCGTTCTCCACATCAACAGCATTAGCTTTGATAAGCTCTTCCGTGCATTCTACCAAGTGTTCTGCAACTGCTGCAAGAATCTGATTCTTTTTATTTGTGGTTATGGTACGCAGCATGTTTTCTGCTTCTTTTGCATTCTGTCCAAGCTGTAACAGCATTTCATTCATAAGCATAGCCTCCCTGGGACGTTTTGCGCCCATTTGTTTTTAACAATATACTTCTTTTTCTGTGACAATGATCTCCGGAGAAATATCCGTAGGTTCTGTCGGCACTTCCGGCATCATCTGAAATTCAAAAGCCACAGCAACTCTTTTTATCTGTGGATGTTTTTCCAGAAAGCGGTCATAAAAGCCGCCTCCATATCCCACTCGATGATTCGCCCTGTCAAAAGCTACACCCGGCATGATCATCAGGGCATCCTCCCACTGAACGATTTCGCCTCTTGCCGGCTCCGGAATACCAAAATATCCCTCTTCCAGCTGTGAAAAATCTGTAAGCTTATAAAAAACCATATCCTGTCCGACCACTTTCGGAACAGCCACTTCCTTACCATCTTTCCACGCCGCCTCGATGATATATTTCGTCATAACTTCGTGATTATAATCTGCATATGCGAGAACTCTCTGACAATCACAATACTCTGAAAGAGCTGTCACCCGTTTGGTGATCCTTCTGCTCCAATCATCAATCTGCTGATCCGTATGTGCCTTTCGTGCTGCAAAAATCTGTTTTCTAATTGCCTTTTTTTCTTCCATATTTTTCACCAAGGTTCACAACAGAACCATCTTTTTCTTTGACATCAATGTTATTCAGCTGCGCTTTGAGATTCTTGCGAACTGCAGCCAGATACTCCTGACGAAGTTCTGCCTGTTCCTTCTTTTCTGCTTCCGTAAGTCCAACGCTCTTTGCCTTGTGGGCCAGCGCATTGATACGGTCTATTTTTACATTATCCATCATAATAATCTTCCTCCTGAAAAATCTATTATAAAAACATCTGAAAGATCAGAGAAGCTTCTCGATATAATCGATCAGGAAAAATTCTTCTTTCTTATTTCCTGCAAATAAAGTTCCATACTTTCTGCCTTCCATGATCTTGTGGATCACATGGAAATCCCTGCCGTTCGCAATTATCATATCTGCTCCTGCCGCTGTTGCAATCTCGGCAGCTGTCAGTTTGGTTGCCATGCCACCGGTTCCGACTTTGCTCTTTGGTCCTTTGCCCATACTGAGCAGTTTCTCATCCAGGACTTCCACTGTATCAATAAATTCCGCATTTGGATTGGTATTCGGATCATCGGTAAAAAGCCCGTCAATATCAGAAAGGAGGATCAGAAGATCTGCTCCGATCAGTCCGGCAATGACTGCTGACAATGTATCATTATCGCCAAAAGATTCCAGCATTTCCAGCTCATAGCTTGAAATGGAGTCATTTTCATTAACAACAGGAATTGCTCCCAGTTCCAGGAGCTCTTCAAATGTATTTCTTGCATTTATGCGGTTCAGATTGTTGACCATTGTATTCTTTGTCATCAGAATTTGTGCCGCCATCTGATTGTACTCTGAAAAAAGTTTCTGGTAGATCATCATCAGACGTGCCTGTCCAACTGCTGAACACGCCTGCTTTTTCTTAAGTTCTGTTGGTTTCTCATGCATGCCGAATGCAGAAGCACCAACTGCCACAGCACCGGATGTAACCAGTATCACATCCTTGCCCTGATTGTGAAGATCACTCAGCTCTCTCACAAGAACTTCCAGCTTGCGGAGATCCAGTTTGTTTGTTTCTTTGTGAATCAGAGAGGAAGAACCTACTTTGATCACAACACGCTTTTTGTCTTTCAGTAACTCACGATAATTCATGGTATTTTCTCCAGTTATTGTTATAGTGTTATTTTATATCAGTGTAATAACAGGGATTCTTTCTACTGATAAGTAATCTTATCAATCCTGTCATCCTGTACGATTTCTACCCAGGTCGTTCCTGGATTCAACTGCACTTCCTGATTATCCTCTGTAATGTAATGCGTTACACCCCACGGAGAATCCTTCTGCCAGGTAATATCAATTGCCTTGCCACGTGTGATATATTTACCTCTGCCTCCGGAATTGCCGTCCCGGTCCGTGATCGTCTCAATATCTTTATAACTTGTTCCTTCATATGTCGTCACATAAGAATACTGGATCAGGATATTATCACAGGTCAGCTGTTCTCCGGTAAGATCATCAATCTGTGCGGTACCATACTGAAAACGACTATATTTCTTTGTATCCTCATCATATACAAACCACGGATGATTTACCGGGAAATTGTCAAAATGTATTTCCTGTGCAGATGTCCCCTGTGGTAAGGCATTCTCTGTCCCGTCCGGAGCAAATACATAATGTCCGTCGTAATCCTCTTTGTATTCCCGGCTGTATCCCATCTTGTCAATTCCCTGCTGCAAAAGATCATACGTTGTATATGCATTGTGCGGAGCCTTGCGGTCTGTACTTCTGAAATAACAGGTTTTACCTAATTTAACTCCATTCAGATTATCTATCAGATGCTGTTCAAAAAACGGAAGTGCAAAAGCGGACTGCCCGTAATGTGCATAGATTGCATCAAATTCATTGGCATAAAAAATATAGTAGTCCCTGCAGCTTCTGACGGATCCGATTCTTTCCAGATCCTGATAATCTTCAAAAATGCCCATCAATCTTGTGATATCACCTTCTACCGGAGCCTCATAGACAACACCTGCATTTGCAATTCCGCTCTGCGGACAGCCTGCCTCGATATTATTCAGCATCACAGCAACCGGGCGCACCCTGCCCTCTGATTCGGGAACATCCAGACCTGTAAGGTAGCTCTTTACCATAGTATCAGCCTGTACACCAACCGGTGTTACTCCCATCACAACCAATGCCATAACTGCTGCCATCAATTTCTTTTTCATAGACGTTCTCCTTTCAGATCACGAGTGTTATCTGGTAATTCCCAGATCTTCCAGTGCTTTTGCCTGCTTAGCTTCCATAACTGCCGCTTCATCCGGTACCATGTGATCATAACCGAGCAGATGCAGCATACTGTGCGCAAAGAGGAAACTGAATTCTCTCTCCGTACTGTGCCCATACTCTTTTGCCTGTGCATATACCTTATCGACAGAAATCATCACATCACCCAGAATCAGTTCGTCTGTGTCCAGATCAAAATAACTGTCATCTCCCTCTATCACAGAATAATCTGCCGGAGTCTCAAATGGAATCATCGGAAAAGAAAGCACATCTGTCGGTGCTCCGATTGAACGGAACTCTGTATTTACTCTCTTGATTTCTTCGTTATCTGTGATCACAAGATTCACACATACATCATAGGGGCAATTCTCTGTCTCAAGAATGTGTTCGGCTACTTTTGCTGCCAGTTTCTCATAATCAATATCGAGTTTACGCTCTGCTTCATAATCAATCTGTATGGTCATTCTTTTTCCTCCGAACTGTCCTCGTACCGCCGGTACTTCTGGACGGTTTCTGTTTCTTTTCATAATCATCATATGCCTGAACAATCTGCTGTACCAGTGGATGACGAACCACGTCTTTGCTGGTAAGCTGGCAGAATCCAATGTCATCAATCTTTTTAAGGACTTTCGCTGCCACATCAAGACCGGATACGGCGTCTCTCGGAAGGTCCTTCTGGGAAGCATCACCGGTAACGACAACCTTGGATCCGAAACCGATACGGGTCAGGAACATTTTCATCTGTGCCGGTGTCGTATTCTGTGCCTCATCCAGGATAATAAATGCATTATCCAATGTACGTCCTCGCATATAAGCAAGCGGTGCGACCTCGATCAGTCCACGCTCCATATTCTTGGCAAAACTGTCCGCTCCCATAATCTGATATAGTGCATCATATAATGGACGCAGATACGGATCTACTTTACTCTGCAGATCTCCCGGAAGAAATCCCAGCTTCTCACCGGCTTCAATCGCCGGTCTTGTCAGAATAATACGACTGACCTCTTCGTTTCGGAATGCAGTGACTGCCATCGCCATAGCAAGATACGTCTTACCGGTTCCGGCCGGTCCGATCCCAAATACGATCATCTTCTTACGGATCTGCTCTACATACTCCTGCTGTCCCAGTGTCTTGGGCTTGATCGGTCTGCCCTGTATTGTATTGCAGATAAAATCTTTATCTATTTCTGTAAGGACCTGATTGCGTTCCTCCATGGCAAGTGACAATGCATAACTGACATTCTGTCTGGTTATCGTATTCCCCCTCCCTGCAAGAGTCACCAGTTCCTCTATAAGTTTCTTTGCCTGAGTCGCACTCTGCTCTGTACCCAGAATCTTCAGCATCCCGTCCCTGGATATCAATGTCACATTCAGCGTCCGTTCAATCAGTTTGAGATGTTCATCAAACTGTCCAAACACGTTTCCCTCCAGATCTGCAGGAACCTGCGTATATAGCTCAATAATGCTGTTAGCCATCCTCTGTTGTCCTTTCTGCAGGCTGCTCCGGTATTTCTACAGGAGTCTCCTCTCCGATTTTTTCTATAATTTCCAAAAAACCTTTGCTGATACAGGTCTTGTGGTCAATCTCTATTTTAACATTATTTGCAGATATTTGAACCCCTTTTTGCATTAATTTTTCCTCATGAAGCTGTAAAATACGCCATGCCAGCTCCTTTACCTCATCTTCCGTATACTCTTTCTTTACCGTTTTGAACTGTTTCTTTATAATCCGGCCTATCGAAACGGGCAGGCAAAAGCTTTCGGTCAGAAATATTTTTTTGTCCTCTGTACTTTGATTCCAGCCTTTCTCTGCTTTATCGCCAAGCCCAAAATAAAGTCCAGCAGCCCGGACATACACACCCTTTTTCTCTTTTCCGGTCCATTCCTCCGTCTCATACAGCATCGGTATCTCGCGATAATATGCCTTTTGTCGTTTGATGTAAATATCAGCATCTGCATGGACCGCCTCGTACTTTACTACCTCCTGACTGTCATTCTTCAATTCCAGGATACCGGATACCAGAAGCTCCCCTTTCTGGCACTGATCTCCTTCTTTTTTTTGCGGCACACCGGCACGTGTAATTATTTTTACGATTTCTCCAGCTCCATCTGCAATGATATTACAGGCATTCTCTTTTTCCTCTTCTGTCTTTTGTACAAAAATCCCCTCCTTAACCGTCAACAAAAGTCTTGTTCCATCCAACTGTGCCGATACCCATGTGATATCCGGGTATCTTTCACGGATATCTGCCGCAACTTTACTGCAGCTGATCCTGCTTCGTGCCATGCCGTGTACAATCCCCTGCTCTTTCAGGAATTCCAGAATCTCCGGCGTACTGTTCCTGACATTCCCTTCCACATCGATTTCCCACAAACGACCAGTAAAAAAGGCAAACAGCAGCATGCATAATATCACTCCAAGAAAAAAAGCCTTTCTCTTTTTACTTCGATAAAAAAAGAAGGGCAGTCCATGTTTTTCCAGAATATGTATTTTGACTTTTGTTTTGCGGCGAACAGGCAAAAGTCTGAAAAAATCCTGCAACTGAAAGCAACCGTTCAGGCACTGATCAGCATCTCTCGTAAGGTCATAGATCTTAATCCTTCGTGCCCTGCACAGATTCAGAAACCGTTCCGTCTGCTCTCCCTGAATCCGCACCCTGACATAACCTTTTCGAAACCCAGTCCTCTCTTTCATAGATGCCTCCTAACGTTCCAGAATGATTTCCAGGATCACGCCCTGTATGTACATTTCTTCCGGCGTATACAGTGGAATCTGCAGTCTTTTCCCACGAATCTGAAGTTTCCCACGAAATGTCAGCAAAATAATTTCTTCCTTTTCGTAGCGTAAAATACTACGATAATTGCATACAACTACCTGATGCCTTCCGGTAACTGTGACGATCGTCTCCTTCATTGCCAGGTCTCTTGGTATTTCCAGAGAGGTAACAAGGTCTTCTTTCCATTGTCCTATCTTTTTCATGACAAAAACCTCCCCGGCACTTATTAACATTGTACGTCGGAGAGGTATTTTTTATGTTTTATCTTTTATTTATATAATACCATGGAAAACCAAAGTATTGTATTGCCGCCCAGATTATATTCCATCTGCTGCTTCTCTACGATCTCACTTACCACAACTCCATGGCTTTCAAGGCATGGATGCATCCTGTCCGGATGTCTGCACGGCTGTCCATGCGGATACGCGCAGTCCTCACAGATATCACAGGATTCTGTAGACAGCGTAAACGTCTCGAATCCCTGTTCACGCAAAAATCCTGCCACTGCTGTTGTCAGTTCTTCATGTGCAGCTCTCGTCGCAAGCATTTCCGGCATATTCATGATATCCGAAACTTCCGCAACACTTGAGAAAAAAACGGCCTGACTATATCCACGAATTCTGTCTTCACATTCCTTCAGAGTTCCTACCGCCGGCGGACAGGCCCAGGTCGATCCATATCGCTCGCACTCCTGCTGACAGACAATTCTTACCCTGTCTTCCACAGACAGTTCTTCCGTCTTCAGGACACGATACTCAAAGATCGGATACTGCGCTATAAATTCTTCAAATTTATCAATATTCAATTCTGCCGCCATCGGCTCTTCCTCCATTAATCCAGAATGATCAGCGCCATAAATACAAGATCTTCATCTCCGCTGTTGGTAAGTCCATGACCTTTGCCATCCGGTGTAAATGTCACATCACCGGCCTGTACCATACGAAGTGTTCCATTGTCACTGTAAATACCTTTTCCGGAAAGGATATAGTATGTTTCACTTTCATTGTGATGTTCGTGATATCCCAGAGAACATCCCGGTTCCAGAGTTACCTGTGCGTATAACCTGCATTTTCCGTTTAACTGTTTTTCATCGAGGAGACGCTTAACCAGTGTATGTCCCTGTCCGCCTGCCATATTTTCTACTCTCTCTGTTGTTGCCATATTGCATATCCTCCTTTTTAGAAAATCATGTATACAAACCGGAACCATTCCGGATTGTTTCGTAAAGTATCTGTCATATTTATTTGTGATAAGGTTCGTGATTCAGAATTCTGTAACCGCGATAAATCTGCTCCAGAAGAATCATCTGCATCAGCTGATGCGGGAATGTCATCTTCGAAAAACTCAGTTTATAATCTGCACGTTTCAGGACCTCGTCACCAAGGCCCAGCGAACCACCGATCACAAATGCTATCGAACTTTTGCCTTCTACTCCAAGACGTCCAATCTTTTCAGACAGTTCCACGGAATCCAGCATCTTGCCATCAATTGCAAG
Source organism: uncultured Blautia sp. (assembly GCA_934378195.1). GTDB lineage: Bacteria > Bacillota > Clostridia > Lachnospirales > Lachnospiraceae > Blautia_A. The sequence continues at coordinate 36,532 of CAKRPO010000010.1, read as the reverse complement.
CGCAATCACATAGTCCTGTTCACGAATGTGTTTCATCAGACGTTCTGCCTCTGTATTCTTAATCTGCATGTTCAGAGCATCGGATGCTTTGTCCGGTGTCTTTTCATCAGGCACCTGGCAGAATGTCAGCTTGCAATACCGGCTCAGACGCTTCGCATACTCAGCGATTCCATCGTTCAGATATTTTTCTTTGATCTTTCCTACTGTTACGATTTTTATTTCCATTTCATTCATTTTCCCTGATAATACCTACAGATAGTTTCGCGTTACACACTCTCGCAATTCTACCTGGTATTATAGATATTCCTCAATATAATTTTCAAATTCTTCTGCCGACATCAGTACCTTACGAGGCTTCGTTCCTTCCTCCGGACCGACCACTCCGGCATCGCAAAGCTGATCCATGATCCTCGCCGCTCTGTTAAAGCCAATCTTAAACATTCGCTGCAGCATACCGATCGATGCTTTCTCTTTCTCTATGATAAACTTACCGGCATCTACAAAATATGCATCACGATCATCTCCGGAAGCCGCACTTCCACCACCTGCCATACTAGCTGTATTTACCTGTTGTTCTATCTGAGAATTGTACTGCATTCCCGGATTCTTTTCGGCAAGAAAATCTACAATGCTGCTGACTTCTTCGTCAGAGACAAATGCTCCCTGCAGTCTGGCCGGTTTCTGATAGCCCTGCGGATAGAACAGCATGTCACCTTTACCAAGGAGCTTCTCTGCTCCGTTCATATCCAGGATCGTTCTGGAATCAACACCGGAAGATACGGAGAATGCAATCCGAGATGGCATATTTGCCTTGATCAGACCGGTGATGACATTTACCGATGGACGCTGCGTCGCAATGATCAGGTGAATGCCTGCCGCACGCGCCAGCTGTGCCAGACGGCAGATCGCATCCTCTACTTCGCCTGGTGCAACCATCATAAGATCCGCAAGCTCATCCACAATGATCACAATCTGCGGCATCTTCTCCGGACGTTCTTCTCCTTCCGGAATGCGCATGCCTTCCACCTTACGGTTATATTCCTGCAGATTACGCACACTGTATTCCGCAAAAGTATTGTATCGGCTCATCATTTCTGATACAGCCCAGTTCAGTGCACCAGCAGCTTTCTTTGGATCCGTGACAACCGGAATAAACAGATGCGGAATACCATTATACACACTCAGCTCTACTACTTTTGGGTCGATCATGATCAGTTTCACATCTTCCGGAGATGCCTTATAAAGAAGACTGATAATCAACGTATTGATACATACCGATTTACCTGATCCGGTAGCACCTGCGATCAGAAGATGTGGCATCTTGGCGATATCTGTAACAACAGGCTTGCCCGCAATATCCTTACCAACTGCAAACGACAGTTTTGACTTTGCACTCTGGAATTCCTGTGACTGCAGGATTTCACGCAGCATGACCGCATGATTCTCTTTATTCGGGACTTCAATACCGACAGCTGCTTTACCCGGAATCGGGGCTTCAATACGGATATCCGGTGTTGCAAGATTCAGTTTGATATCATCCGCAAGATTCACGATCTTGCTTACTTTCACGCCCATTTCCGGCTGCAGTTCATATCGGGTAACCGTCGGTCCGCAACTTACATTTGTCACGGTAACATTCACGCCAAAATTATGCAGTGTATCCTGCAGTTTCTTCGCGGTCTTGCGAAGATGCTCATCTGAATCCCCCTGTGACTTACCATCGCCACGCTTCAGAAGTTTCAGCGGCGGGTAATGATATTCCCTCTTAACCGCTTCATTCTGCTGTGTGATCTCTTTCTGTATATTCTGAATTCCACTTTCAATCTCCTGCTGAGAAGACTTTGGATTCTTTACCGGCTGAGAAGAATTTCTGGTTTCCGGCTGCGATGCCACTTCCGGGACTTCCTGTACCTTCGGTCTGTCTGCCTGCGGTTCGGTATACGTCTCCACTGACTCCTGTGCATATGTTTCCTGCATATAGCTGTCAGCAGGTTCTTCATAAGGTTCTTCCGCCGGCGGAATCTCCTCCTGTACTTCCTGATAAAATGTATCCGGCTCCGCACGATGAATTTCAAACATCTGCTGTGCAGAAGCTGAGCTGTCTGTTTCTTCTGTTTCTTCTGTTTCTTCCGGCATCACAGCATCCGGTGTCATATCGCCAGCATGCTCCATCTCTATCGCTTCAACTGCATCATTCTCTGCTGAGGCAGTCATAACCGGCGTGTTTTCCATTTCTGTATCTTCTGCTGTCATCTTCTCTTCGGCAGCAGCTTTGTGCTTTTTCTTCTTTTTATTTTTCGGCGGGACTAACAGTGTACCGTCCAAAAATCCTGTAGAGTTTTTCTTTTTGTCTATTGTAAGTTCTCCGCCAGTGCCTTCCTGTGCACGGGCTTCTTCCAGATCTCGCTCCAGCTGTGCCTGACGTTCTTCTCTTCTATTCCTGCGTTCCTGTACACGGAGCTCTCTGCGGAGGTCCCTCTCCGGCTGTCCTTCCATATACATATCCCGTCCATCTCGTGCAAGTGCGCAAATAGCATCCCAGATACGAAATACAAATCCAAAAAATGATTTCTGTGTAATCAGAATCAGTGAGATCAAAAGGACAAGCACGATGATCACATAACCACCTGCCACTCCAAATGCAGAAGTGGTAGAAATACAGATTGCACCACCAAGCACACCTCCGCCAGTCCGATATGTAGAACAGGTCGTATAATATTCCGCCATCGTTGTGCTCGACATATACCCTTCAGTCAAAAGCTGGATCAGTCCACAGAAAAAAATAAAAAACACAAGTGCTGCAAGCAGTTTCTTATATGCAAGCGGATTCTTGCTGTTAGACACAAGAAAAGCCGCTCCCACAAAAATCAATATCGGGAAAATATATGCAAGAAGTCCCATAACGCCAAAAGATGCCTTGCTGATTGCCTCGCCAACAACTCCGCCCATACCCAGATTACTGATAATAAGAATGATTGATGCCGCCAGGATTGTCAACAGAATGATCTCTGTCTGAAATCCACTGGTAACTCCCTGTTTCTTTATCTGCTTCCTGTTCTGTTTCCTTCTTGTATTCTTACGTCCTGAAACAGCTTTTGCGGTTCCTTTTCGATTGTTCTGTTTCTTTACTGCTGCCATTCAGACGCCCCTCCTAACAATTCTTCCTAACTCTACTGTCTGGATATCTCCCGGCAGAAAAAATTCATGCTCACGCATAATTTGCCACAAGTGCAATGATTCCGGCTATAAAACAATAGTACGCAAAAAAGCGGAATTTCCCACTGTGTACCAGTTTCAGGCAGGCACGAATCACAAGACTGCCAACAAATCCGGCAACAATCATTCCGAGCACATACGCAAAGCCAAGTCCGACTGTCATATCTGCAGACCCAAACTGGCCAAGCTCCATGATCATTGCTCCAATAATTGCCGGAATTGACAGAATGTATGAATACTTTACTGCGAAAGTACGGCTGAATCCACTCATCAGACCGGCACTGATCGTCATACCACTTCTGGAAAATCCTGGAAAAACAGAAAGTCCCTGACAGATTCCAATCCACATAGCATTCGAAAAAGTGGCATCTTTGGCTGCTTTCGTTCCTCCAACCTGACTCAGGTCGATCACCAGAAGAAGAATACCTGTGATCAGGATTCCGACTCCCGGCATAAGCTTGGATGCGGCTGCCATCGCCACAAGTCTGCGTGCCGTATAACCCAGAAACATCGTAGGTACCATGGACAGCATCAGAAGCACTGCAAACTTGCGGTAAATATTACTTATGACTTTTGCATAGTGAAGCTGCTCTCCGGTACGTCTGTTATGTATATACAGATTTGCATTACCGATCACATCCATGATCATTTCAATTGTCTCCAGCGCCAGTCTGCGTATATCTTTCTGAAATGTCATAAATACCGCTGCCAGAGTCCCCAGGTGCAGCATAGCTTCTAACAATACGCCCGACCCATGCTCCATGCCAAGCAAGTTCTGTACAAAGCAGAGATGTCCAAAACTGCTGACTGGAAGAAACTCCGTGATTCCCTGTACAATAGCCAGTAGAATAATATAAAAAACTATCATATTTTTATCCTTTTCTTTCAACTAATCTGTGCTTCGCTCTATAGAACAAAGCCTCGCAATCGCCTATAAAGGCATATTAACAGTGGATAGTATAACACATTCCCAAAGAACTTACAAGACAGCAAAAAAGAACTCCTGTTCTGTTTTTACACAAAACAAAAAGGACCTCCCGGTCACATCTCTGCGTCGGGAGGCCCTGCTCTTAGAACTTATTTATTTTTCAGATATTCATCGATACCTCTGGCACCAGCTTTACCGGCTCCCATTGCAAGGATAACGGTAGCTGCACCTGTAACAGCATCTCCACCGGCATATACACCGTCTTTGGATGTCTTACCTGTTTCTTCTTCAGCAACGATACATCTTCTCTTGTTGATCTCAAGTCCCTTGGTTGTAGAAGAGATCAGCGGGTTCGGAGAAGTACCGAGTGACATGATAACTGTGTCAACATCCATGTCATACTCAGAACCTGGAATCTCAACAGGACGTCTTCTTCCAGATGCATCCGGCTCGCCCAGTTCCATCTTAACAACCTTCATGCCACTTACATGTCCGTTCTCATCCACAAGGATTTCCTTCGGATTGGTAAGAAGATCAAAGATGATTCCTTCTTCTTTAGCGTGATGAACTTCTTCTGCTCGTGCAGGAAGCTCTGCTTCACTTCTTCTGTATACGATATGTACTTCTGCTCCAAGTCTCAGTGCTGTTCTTGCAGCATCCATTGCTACGTTACCACCACCGACAACAGCAACTTTCTTGCCTGCTGCAATCGGTGTATCATAAGAATCATCGAATGCTTTCATCAGGTTGCTTCTTGTCAGATATTCGTTTGCAGAGAATACACCACTTGCGTTCTCGCCCGGGATTCCCATGAACATCGGAAGACCTGCACCGGAGCCGATGAATACAGCTTCAAATCCTTCCTCTTCGATCAGCTGATCGATGGTTGTGGATTTACCGATAACAACGTTTGTTTCGAATTTAACACCGAGTTCTTTAACTTTCTCGATCTCTTTCTTAACAACTTTCTGTTTTGGAAGACGGAATTCCGGAATACCATAAACAAGAACACCGCCAAGCTCATGAAGAGCTTCAAATACAGTTACATCATAACCGGCCTTTGCAAGATCTCCTGCACAGGTAAGTCCGGACGGACCGGAACCGATCACTGCAACCTTGTGTCCGTTCTTTACTTCTGCGCCAACTGGTTTGATATCGTGTTCCAGAGCATAGTCAGCAACGAATCTTTCCAGTTTACCGATAGAAACAGCTTCACCCTTCTTACCACGGATACACTGTCCCTCGCACTGGGATTCCTGAGGACATACACGTCCGCAGATAGCCGGAAGTGCGGAAGATAATCCGATCACTTTGTAGGCCTCTTCGATATTTCCTTCTTTGATGTGTTCGATAAATCCAGGAATGTTGATGGATACCGGGCATCCCTCTACACACTTCGGTTTCTTACAGCCAAGGCATCTCTGTGCCTCTTCCATAGCTTCTTCCTGATTGTATCCAAGACAAACTTCCTCAAAGTTTGTTGCACGTACCTTCGGATCCTGTTCTCTTACAGGCACTTTATTTAACATTTTTGCATCTGCCATTACTTGTCACCTCCGCACTGTCCGCATCCACCGTGATGGGTATCGCCTTCCTGAAGCTTCAGTAATGCACGACCCTCTTCAGTCTTGTACATCTGGCTTCTCTTCATAGCCTGATCGAAATCAACGAGATGTCCGTCGAATTCCGGTCCGTCTACGCAGGCAAATTTGATCTCATCGCCAACCTGGAGACGACATGCACCACACATACCAGTTCCATCAACCATGATCGGGTTCATGCTGACAATTGTATGAATGCCAAGCTTCTTGGTAAGAAGACAGACAAATTTCATCATGATCATCGGTCCGATCGCAACACAGACATCATAGCTCTTTCCTTCGTTTGTAACAAGGTCTTCCAGAGTCTTTGTTACCATACCGGAACGTCCATAAGATCCGTCATCTGTTGTAACATAAAGGTTGGAAACAGCTGCCAGTTCTTTCTCAAGAATTACCATATCCTTTGTCTTGGAACCAAGAATTACATCTGCTGTGATTCCATGCTCATGAAGCCATTTTACCTGTGGGTAAACCGGTGCTGTACCAACACCTCCGGCAACAAATACCATTTTCTTTTTCTTGAGTTCTTCAATGTCTTCGTGAACAAACTCAGAAGGACATCCCAGAGGTCCTACAAAATCGCGGAAAGAATCTCCTGCTTTTAATTCGGACATCTTGATCGTAGATGCTCCTACTTCCTGGAACACGATTGTGATAGTTCCTTCTTCACGGTCATAATCACAGATTGTAAGCGGGATTCTCTCGCCCTTCTCATCCATTTTTACGATGATAAATTGTCCTGGCTGGCAATGGCTTGCAACACGCGGTGCATGAACAACCATAAGATGAATCTTCGCTGCCAGTGTCTCAGCTTTTAAAATCTTATACATGGTTTCCCTCCTAGCATATTTTCATTCAATCCTCTAATAATAATACGCTAAAATCGACTGTATGACAAGGAAAACATTTATAAAGATGCATAAAACTGTCTTTTTTTTCACAATTTTTTATATTTTATTATTTTTTTCGTCAATCATCTGATGCAATTTTGAAAGAGCTTCCCGAATACCGCCAATCTCATCGATCAGTCCTTCTTTTACCGCTTCCTCCCCTTCCAGAAGCGTTCCCACATCCTTGACCAGTTGACTGGTATCCAGCATCAATTCTTCCAGTCGTTCCTTGGAAGCTCCTGAATGAGCTGCAACAAACCCTGTAATACGGTCCTGAATTTTTTCCATATTCCGGTATGTCTGCGCAACACCAATAAACATGCCGCTCGAGCGCACTGGATGAATGACCATGGTAGCACTCGGTACTGCAAAAGAATAATCCGCAGATACCGCCATAGGAACACCGATAGAATGCCCACCTCCCAGGACCAGAGACACAGTCGGCACACTTAACGATGCGATCATTTCTGCAATAGCAAGCCCGGCCTCTACATCACCGCCGACGGTATTCAGCAGAATCAGGAGACCTTCTACCTCCTCATCGTCCTCGATCATGGCAAGCTTTGGCAGAACATGTTCATACTTCGTTGTCTTACTCTGGGACGGTGCCGTATCATGACCTTCTACCTCACCAATAATCGTCAGCAGTTCGATCCGGTGTCTCTTTGGATTCTGATCCAGAGTCAGTTCCCCCATTTCTTTTATCTGTTCATTCTGCTTTTCATCTTTTTCCAATTCCTGCTGCTTGTTCTTTTCCAGCTCTTTTTCGGACATAAAAAATACCTCCATGAAATTTGAAAGTTCATGAAGGTATCTTGTGTAAAAAAATCACTTATTATACATCCGCCCAGAATCCTGAAAGATCATTCGTTCCAGTTTGTCCATACGTCAGTAACGTCATCATCCTCATCAAGAAGATCCAGCGTTCTCTGCAGATTCTTGACATCCTTTTCATCTGTCAGATCTACATAGGTCTGCGGAACCATAGCAACCTGAGCTTCTACCATCGGAATTCCAGCTTTTTCAAGAGCTTCTCGAACAGCGCTGAAATCATCCGGTGCTGTCAGAACTTCGAAGCTGTCTTCTTCTTCGTTAAAGTCTTCTGCACCCGCGTCAAGAGCTGTCATCATCAGCTCATCTGCATCCATCTCGCCGCATTCATCTTCCAGTTCTTCCTTATCGATAATGATCTGCCCTTTCTGGTCAAACATAAAAGATACACATCCCTGTGTTCCAATGCTTCCGTATCCCTTGGTGAATGCATTTCTTACATTACTTGCTGTACGATTCTTGTTATCAGTCAGAGTCTCAACGATGATTGCAACACCGTTCGGGCCATATCCTTCATATGTAGCACGCTCATAACTGTCAGCAGAATCAGCACCGGCTGCTTTCTTGATACCACGCTCGATCGTATCATTCGGCATGTTGTTTGCTTTTGCTTTTGCGATAACGTCACGAAGCTTACTGTTGTTGTTCGGGTCCGGGCCGCCAGCCTTAACCGCCATAACGATTTCACGACCGATCACGGTGAATACTTTACCTTTTTTTGCGTCATTTTTTTCCTTTTTGTGCTTTATGTTTGCGAATTTTGAATGTCCTGACATTTCTCACTCTCTCCTTTTGTTTCTTTGTCATTTATTTTTTCGGCCCGTACTCTTCCGATTGTTCTGTTTCCAAGCGAAAGAATCTTAAATCGGTAGCCGTTTGCAACAATCTCTTTGTCCAGATCTTCACTGGATGGAATGTGTCCCAGAAACTCTGTCAGATAACCATTCAGTGTCTCCATCTCCACATCTCCGAAGTCGATATCCAGCTCCTGTTCCACATCATCCAGGCTGGCAAGTCCATCGATGATAATACTGTTGTCTACCTGTGGCCGGAATGTATCCTTACTCTCATCGTATTCGTCAAAAATATCTCCTACAATTTCTTCCAGGATATCCTCCATTGTCACGATTCCTGCTGTCTGTCCATACTCATCCAGAACAACTGCCATATGTACCTGTCTGGCCTGCATCGTACGAAAAAGCTGTCCAATGTTTCTGGTCTCCGGAACAAACGTTGCTTTGCGGATCAGTCCCGGGAGCTCTTTTAATGGCTTATACTTCGCCCATGGATTCTGTGTATAAAACTTCAGTGCATCTTTATAATGGATCAGACCACGGATATCATCCATATCTTCTCCGCAGACCGGGTAACGGGAATTTCCCTCTTCCATCATATGATCCACGACATCCTTGAGCAGATCATCCATCGCAAAAGCAGCCACACTACTTCTGTGTGTCATGACCGCACCGACTTCTTTGTCTTCAAAATCAAAAATATTCTGGATCATCTCTGCTTCATCCTTCTGTAGGACTCCCTTCTCGTGAGCCTCATCCACCATAGAGATGATTTCCTTTTCTGTCACGGCCTCTTCCTGCTTTCCTGTAAAGAAATGCAGAAACCGTGAAACAAATCTACTGATCCAGTCTATTACCTTCGCCGGCCCCGTACGGGGCAATCGACTGCCATCGTCCATTTTGTATCTGTTCCTTCCGTAATCTGTTATTTACGCTGAATATAAATCCGCAAATCAGCATAATTACTGATAAAATATAGCACTTTAGATTCTGTTCGTCAAGGATAACAGCCTAAAAAGTAAGCTCAAGGCTGATTTCAAGGGCATGATTGACCCGGTCCAGCATTGTCTGATCCAGATGACACACCTTATCTTTCAGCCTTTTTTTATCGATCGTACGCAGCTGCTCTAAAAGGATCACTGAGTCCTTCTCAATCCCATACGAGGATGCATCGATCTCAATATGCGTCGGCAGCTTTGCCTTATTCATCTTTGACGTAATCGCTGCGCAGATGACCGTCGGGCTGTGCCGGTTGCCTACATCATTCTGAATGATCAGCACCGGGCGGACACCTCCCTGTTCGCTGCCCACGACCGGTCTCAAATCTGCATAAAAAATATCCCCTCTTTTAATTACCACACAATCACACTCCGATTCTTTTTTCTCTGGAATTAGTATTTCCATTTTTCTTCTGTGTATACATGCGTGGTATTTCTGCCGCTGATTCTTTCAATTTCCGCGGTCTTTCCCGGCCGTTCCATGCCGGTCCTGTTTATTCAAAGAAGGTCAGATCTCCCCATTCTCTGCCGTCTTTTATATAGACTCTTGGCACACGTTTACTGATATTGCAGGCAAATTCATAAGAAAACCTGCCGGACATGTCCCCCAAAGTCTCGATGCTGATAAATTCATCTCCGTCTTTACCGATCAGCGTGACCTCATCTCCATGTTTTACATCCGGAATATCTGTCACATCTACCATAAACTGGTCCATGCAGACTCTTCCAAGGATCGGCGCCTTCTGCCCATGGATCAGGACCCAGCCCTTATTGGAAAGTGTTCTCGGATATCCATCTGCATAACCGACCGGAATCGTCGCAATACAAAGATCTTTTTCGGATGCAAACGTTCCGCCATAGCTGATCGCCGTTCCTGCCGGAAGATTTTTCACATAAGACACATGGCTTTTCAGTTCCATTGCCGGAATCAGTTTCACAATATCTCTTTCCACCTCATTGGACGGATAGATACCATAAATCGTGATTCCTGCACGCACCATATTCATATTGGCCTCCGGCATGCGGATGATTCCCGCGCTGTTGGAACAATGCTTCAGTGGAATCTGTACGCCAGCTTTCTCCAGAAGTTCTACGAATGCAAGATAACGCTCCAGCTGCTCTACTGCCGGCGCCTTGTCTGTCTCATCTGCTCTTGCAAAATGCGTAAACAATCCTTCAATCTCAACATTTGGAAGTGCCGCAATCTTTTTGATCACATCCACACTTTCCGGTTTATCTGCAAAACCAATACGGCTCATTCCTGTATCCAGTCCAATATGGATATGTACCTGTCTGCCCTGACGGAGTGCCTCATCAGAAAGTGCTTTTGCCATATCATACGTACAGACCGTCATACGCACTTCTTTTTTGATCAGTTCCTGGAAGTATTCTTCAAACACAAGTCCCAGAATCAGCACTGGTTTCTCAATGCCTGCATCCTTCAACTGAATCGCTTCTTCAGCCGTTGCTGTCGCAAATCCCCAGATATAATCATACCCTCCAACAAGACGGGCAATTGCTTCTGCGCCATGTCCATAGCCATCTGCCTTGATCACTGCCACGATCTTTGTGCCGTCTGCAATATTTTTCTTCATTTCTTCAAAATTGTGTGCAATTGCATCCAATGAAACAACTGCTTTGATTCTCTCAAATTTCTTCATGATACACTCCTCTTCTTATCTGGTTTGCTCAGATATTCCGGTGTCTTGTTTATTTTTTAAAGCCTTTGCGGCTCCTCGTACGATATCTCCTGCTTTCATACCTGCCATTCCGACTTCTTCTGCCGCCAGGTCTCCGGCTATTCCATGAAGCATTACTCCCAGCGCTGCATGTCTGCCTGTATCCGCAAATGCAGACGCCTCATGCAAAAACATCGCCTGCACTCCTGCCAGAATCCCCGACAGTACATCACCGCTTCCGGCAGTTGCCATCCCCGGATTTCCCTCCAGACTGATCCATGCAGTACCATCTGGTGCAGCTGTTACTGTACACGCATCCTTCAGTACACACACTGCGCCAGTCTCTGCTGCCAGCTCACGGGCTGCTGTAATACGATCCATCTGAAGTTCAGAAACTGTTTTTCCCGTCAGTCGGCTCATCTCACCCATATGTGGCGTCATCACTACATGTGTGCCCAGCCAGATTCTCCATTCCGAGTGCTGCGCCAGAAGATTCAGACCGTCCGCATCCAATACAAGTGGTTTTCCTTCCTTTGCCGCAGCTTTCAGAAACCATTGTACTTTATCTGCTGTTTTTTCTGAAATGCCAAGTCCCGGGCCGATCACCACTACATCGCACCATGCAAAATCCTTTTCATATTCATCGCAACAATCCAACATTGCCTCCGGCAGCATTGTCTGAAGCGGAATACGATTTTCTTCCGGTGTGACGATCTTTACCATTCCGGCACCGACTGCAAATGCACCTGATGCACTGAGATAAGCTGCCCCGCACATCCCGGCACTTCCCGCAACCACGAGGACTTTACCAAACGTTCCCTTATTTCCGTCCGGTATTTTATCTGGCAGATAACAAATGTCCGCACTTTCTGTCTGCCATAAGTATGTCTGCGCTTCCTGAGCTTCGTAGATGCCAACGTCAGCAACGATCACTTTTCCTGCAAATTTCCTGCCAGGATACAGACACAAACCGGCCTTTCGAAATGCAAATGTCACAGTCAGATTCGCTCGAAAAGCAATTCCAAGTTCTTCCCCTGTATCGCCATTTACCCCAGAAGGAATGTCCACCGCCACTTTCCAGGCATCCATCTGATTCAATGCCGCAAGCACATCTCTATACCTGCCTTCCACCGGACGACTCAGTCCAACGCCGAAAATGGCATCTACTATAGTAGTATATTCCTCTGTTTCCAGGTTATTCGCAACAGGCACCTGATAGTTTGCCGCAATATCCAGCTGTCTCTGCATTTCCTCCGTCCGATGATCTGGATTTCCCACGAGGTACAGCTGTGTCTGATAGCCATGCAGTTGCAGAATCCGGGCAATCGCCACACCATCTCCTCCGTTATTTCCACTTCCGCAGACACAGAGGATACGTTCCTGCTGTTTGCTGCCATTCAGATGTCTTTCTATTTCTTCTGCGACCTTCAATGCCGCACGTTCCATCAAAACGCAGGACGGAACCCCCATCTTCTCAATTGTATTTTCATCCAGGGCTTTCATCTCTTTACAGGTAACAATCCTCTTCATTACTCTCTACCTCAACTGCTGCTTTGCAATTCTTCATAGCATAAAAGGCCATTACACGGTCTCCTTGTCATAAGGAGCCAGGTAACAGCCAATGTCATCTCTCACTTATAAGTGCTGCTTATTTCTCATCGTCTATATGTTCCTGACGATACTGACTGAGATTGTAAGATAATGTCATCAGACTCTCTGAAAGATGAACATTCTCCACAATTACATCGTCCGGTGTATCCAGATCGATATGTGCAAAATTCCAGATAGCCTTGATTCCATTCTCGATCAGAATCTCCGCCATATCACGTGCCTTATTCTTCGGCAGTGTCAGAATTGCAATCTCAATATTGTTTTCTTTCATAAAGAAAGGAAGATCACTGATCATCTGAATCTCGATTCCACGAACCGCGATTCCTTCAAGTACCGGATTTACATCGAAAATACCGGCCAGCTTAAATCCTCTCTTCTCAAATTCCACATAATTGGCAAGTGCCTGTCCCAGGTTACCGGCTCCTACAATGATCATTGGATGTACCGTATCCAGTCCCAGAATCTTACCGATCTCTGTATAAAGATATTTTACATTATAACCGTATCCCTGCTGTCCAAATCCCCCGAAATTATTCAGATCCTGACGTATCTGAGACGCTGTAACACGCATTTTCTTACTAAGATCATTGGAAGAAATTCTCTCTACGTTATCCTCCAGAAGCTCACCAAGGTATCTATAGTAACGCGGCAGTCTCTTGATCACAGCTTTTGAAATCTGTTTTGCTTCCACCGTTCGTCCCTCCCTTATACTTTCCCGTTAATTATACCGAAATGATATTTTCTTGTCAATCAATGTTGTGAATTATATACAATTTTCGTTGTTTTTCCTTTACAAAGGGCTTTTTTACTTTTATAATCATACCGTATATTTACTTCGGAGGAATAATTATGATCTTATCATGCCAGGGTATCTCCAAATCCTTTGGTGAAAAAGTGATTCTGGAAGATGCCTCTTTTCATATAGAAGAACGTGAAAAAGCCGCCCTGATCGGAAACAACGGTGCCGGCAAAACCACATTGCTTCGCATTATAATGGAAGAAATCCATGCAGATGCCGGTCAGGTAGTCCTTGCCAAAGACAAACGGATCGGATATCTTGCACAGTATCAGGATGTGCGGGGACATCTTTCTGTATACGAAGAATTATTAAGCACCAAGCAGTACATCATCGATATGGAAGACCGTCTTCGTGCCATGGAACTCCAGATGAAAACTGCTTCCGGCGAAGAACTTGACCGCCTGATGAATTCCTATACGCGTCTGACTCATGAATTTGAGCTGGAAAATGGCTACGCATATAAAAGCGAACTCATGGGTGTCCTGAACGGTCTCGGTTTTACCGAAGAAGATTTCAACAAACAGGTATCTACTCTTTCCGGTGGTCAGAAGACCCGCGTTGCTCTCGGTAAACTCTTAATCTCCAAGCCGGATATTCTCCTGCTCGATGAACCTACCAACCATCTGGATATGGAGAGTATTGCCTGGCTGGAAACTTATCTTCTCAATTATCCGGGGGCTGTTTTTATCGTCTCTCATGACCGCTATTTTCTGGACAAAGTTGTCACCAAGGTCATCGAGATCGACGCCGGACAGGTTCGCATGTACAGCGGCAACTATTCCGCCTATGCAGAAAAAAAGGCTCAGCTTCGCGATGCCCAATACAAGGCATATCTTAATCAGCAGCGTGAGATCAAACATCAGGAAGCAGTTATTGTCAAACTGAAATCCTTTAACAGAGAGAAATCCATCAAACGTGCAGAGAGCCGTGAAAAGATGCTGAACAAGATCCAGCGTATTGACAAACCGATCGAAGTTCAGAGTCAGATGCGTCTTTCTCTGGAGCCGCGCGTTGTCAGTGGAAATGATGTCCTGACAGTAGAAGAACTTGCCAAGAGTTTTCCGCAGCAGAAGCTTTTCTCTGGCATTTCCTTCCAGATCAAGCGAGGCGAACGTGTTGCCCTGATCGGTAACAACGGAACCGGCAAAACTACCATGCTCAAGATTCTCAATGGTCTTCTGGACGCAGATGCCGGAATCTTCTCTCTGGGCGCCAAAGTTCAGATTGGATATTATGATCAGGAACACCATGTACTTCATGCAGAAAAGACAATCTTTGAAGAAATTTCAGATACTTACCCGACACTGACCGAAACACAGATTCGCAACATGCTCGCTGCATTCTTGTTTACCGGAGATGATGTATTCAAAGTAATCTCTTCTCTTTCCGGTGGTGAGCGAGGCCGTGTTTCTCTTGCAAAACTGATGCTTTCAGAAGCCAATTTCCTGATTCTTGATGAGCCTACCAACCATCTGGATATCGCTTCCAAAGAAATCCTCGAAGAAGCACTGAACAGTTATACCGGAACAGTACTGTATGTTTCTCATGACCGTTACTTCATTAACCAGACTGCCACCCGCATTCTGGATCTGACCAATCAGTCTGTTGTCAACTACATTGGTGATTATGACTACTATCTGGAGAAGAAAGAAGAACTGACCGAGAAATACGCTCCTTCTGCACAGGAATCCGCTGAAGCAGCCCAGGCAGAAGCTCCTTCTGAAGGAAAGCTCACCTGGCAGCAGCAGAAAGAAGAACAGGCACGTAAGCGCAAGCAGGAAAACGAGCTCAAAAAAGTAGAAAAGCGTATTGAAGAACTCGAAACACGTGACAAAGAAATTGATGATACGCTGGTTCTCCCGGACGTCTGCACAAATGTCGGACGCTGCGCTGAACTGAGCCGTGAAAAAGACAAGATTCAGGAAGAACTTGAAGAATTATATGAAAAATGGGAGGAACTGGCATAACTGCTGTTCCCCCGTAACGCAAGAGCCACTGTACCTTATATGGATACAATGGCTCTTTTTACGTATTCTTTTCTTTTGTATGTATCTTACAGCATTTTCTCCAGAGATTCTCTGATCGCAAGAATAAAGTCGCGACTGTTCAGTACAGTTGGATTTTCAAGTGTTGTGATCAGCGCAAGGTCTTTGGTCATCTTGCCGCTCTCAATTGTAGAAAGGGTTGCTCTTTCCAGTTTGTCAGCAAACTCCGCAAGCTCCTGATTACCATCCAGTTCACCACGTTTACGAAGAGCTCCTGTCCATGCAAAAATCGTTGCCACAGAGTTGGTAGATGTCTCTTTGCCTTCCAGATGACGATAATAATGTCTCTGTACTGTTCCATGAGCTGCTTCATATTCGTAATATCCCTGAGGAGAAACAAGTACAGATGTCATCATTGCAAGAGAACCAAATGCGGATGAAACCATGTCACTCATGACATCACCGTCATAGTTCTTGCATGCCCAGATAAAGCCGCCCTTTGCCTTCATAACACGGGCCACAATATCATCGATCAGACTGTAGAAGTAAGTAAGTCCTGCTTCTTCGAATTTGTCTTTGAATTCTGTATCAAATATATTCTGGAATACAGCCTTGAACTTCGCATCGTATGTCTTGGAAATAGTATCCTTTGCGCCAAACCATACATCCTGCTTTGTATCCAGTGCGTAATTAAAACAGCTTCTTGCAAAGCTTTCGATGGACGCTGTCATATTGTGCATACCCATTGCTACTCCAGGTGCTTTAAATTCCTGTACAAGGGAGCGTTTCTCTTCACCGTCTTCAGAAGTATAGACCAGTTCTACTTTACCCGGTTTGTCAATGTACATCTCTGTATTCTTGTAAATATCTCCATATGCATGACGCGCAAGTGTGATCGGTTTCTTCCAGTTGCGTACGCATGGCTCGATTCCTTTTACAACAATCGGCGCACGGAATACGGTACCGTCAAGGATCGCACGAATCGTACCGTTCGGACTCTTGTACATTTTCTTAAGATCATACTCATCCATACGTGCATGATTCGGTGTGATCGTCGCACACTTAACTGCAACGCCATATTTCTTTGTAGCTTCTGCTGCATCGATCGTAACCTGATCATCTGTCTCATTACGATAATTCAGACCAAGGTCATAGTACTCTGTGTTCAGGTCAATAAACGGAAGGAGAAGCTCATCTTTGATCATTTTCCAGAGAATCCTGGTCATCTCATCTCCATCCATCTCTACCAACGGTGTCGTCATTTGAATTTTTTTCATAATACGTCTCCCTTGCTTTATCCGATTTTCCGTTACTGTTCACTCCATTGAACAATAACCGAATTTCCTACTATTCTATCCGAAAAAAAGATTTCCGTCAATACTTTCAGCCTTTACTATGGTAAAATCATGCATTTTTGTTCATACAATGCTGTGTATTTCCCTATAATGCCAGGAATTTTTGAACATTAAATTTTCCCCATCCCTGCTGATTTCTCGGCAGTCCCAGATCATCGCAGCTGTCTTTCAGCATCATTTTGATCTCTACATTCGATAGCAGCGGATCTTTTTCCAGGGCCAGTGCAATTGCTCCTGATACCAGCGGCGTCGACATTGATGTCCCACTCTTCATGCTGTACTGATTTCCAAATCCAGGCGCACAGGCCATAATCTTACGTCCAGGTGCTACCAGATCTGGCTTACATACACATTCAAACGTAGGTCCTCTTCCAGATACCGCCCGTTTTCCTGACAGCATATCGCTGGATCCTACCGTAATGATCTTTTTGCTGCATCCCGGGGCTGTCACACTTCCCGGATCTGGTCCCTGATTTCCGGCAGCAGCTACCACGACAAGTCCTTCATCCCATAGTTTTTCTACTCCCTGTATCAATACATCCTGATCATTCCTGGTCCGATAAGTCGTTCCCACTGATATATTGATGATCCGCAGATTATATCTTTCCCTGTTTCCAAGTATCCAACGAAATGCCTGCACCACATCTTCTTTGTTTCCATTCCCAAACCGGTCCAGTACTTTCAACGCCGCCACTCTGCATCCCGGAGCCATTCCACGATATTTTCCCATGGATGCAGTCCCGCTCCCTGCCAGTATTCCTGCCACACAGGTACCATGTCCATTGTCATCATAAGGTACTTTTTTATGTGAAATAAAGTCTGCAAATGCACAGATCCTGCTGTCAAAATCAATATGCGGATAAATTCCCGTATCAAGAATTGCCACACCAATTCCTTTTCCTGTATAATATGACTGATTCATACATATACTCCAGATAGAGGTTTCTATATTAATATATTCCAGTTCTGCGGAAAGGGGGTGCAGATTTTGATCATTGTTCTTTTTATCGTATTTTTCTGTTTGCAGGCATTTGTGCTCTTCTGCTGCCTCGCCGCCGGAAATGATCCCGGCTCACAGGAAGTCTCCGACCAGGAACAAATGGATTATATAAAGATGTGGATGGACGATAAAAAGCGGAAAGCCTGAGGGCTTTCCGCTTTTTGTTCAAGTCGAACATTATTCTACTGTTACGCTCTTTGCGAGGTTTCTCGGCTTATCTACATCAAGACCCTTGGCAACGCTTACATAGTATCCCAGCAGCTGCAGCGGAATGACTGCAAGGGATGTTGCAAAATGTGGATCTGTCTTCGGGATATATACGGTGAAGTCCGCAGTATCCTCGATGTTATAATTGCCAAATGTCGTCAGGCCCATCAGATAAGCTCCACGGCTCTTGCATTCTACCATATTGCTGACTGTTTTTTCATAAAGAGCCGGCTGTGTAAGAACACCTATCACCAGTGTACCATCCTCGATCAGAGAGATCGTACCGTGTTTCAGCTCACCTGCTGCATATGCCTCAGAATGGATATAACTGATCTCTTTCATCTTCAGGCTGCCTTCGAGACAAATTGCATAGTCAATACCACGACCAATAAAAAATACATCCTTTGCATTTGCCTGTTTGGATGCAAACCACTGGATACGCTCTTTGTCATCAATGATTCTCTGAATCTTATCCGGCAGGGTTTCAAGTTCTTTGATATAAGCCACATACTTCTCATCTGAAATTGTTCCCTTTACTTTCGCAAACTGGATAGCCAGTGCATAGGAAGCGATCAGCTGTGTGCTGTATGCCTTTGTTGTCGCAACAGAGATTTCCGGTCCGGCAAGTGTATAGAATACATTATCTGCTTCACGTGCGATGGAAGAACCGACTACATTTACGATACCAAGTGTACGAATATCATTCTCTTTGCAAAGTCTCAGTGCTGCCAGACTGTCTGCAGTCTCTCCAGACTGACTGATAATGATCGCCAGTGCTTTCGGATTCAGGATAGGATTACGATAGCGGAACTCAGATGCCAGTTCTACACGCACCGGCACACGCACCATATCTTCAAACACATACTGTGCTGCCATTCCTACATGATATGCAGAACCACATGCAATAATATAGATCTGATCAATATCCTGGATATCTTCATCAGCAAGACCAATCTCAGAAAGATCAATCTGTCCATCTTTTACAACAGAGTTCAGCGTATCCTGTACTGCCTTTGGCTGCTCATGAATCTCTTTCATCATGAAATGCTCAAAACCTGCCTTCTCTGCTGCTTCTGCATCCCATTCAATTGTCTTCATTTCTTTCTGGATCTCTTCACCATCCAGATTGTAGAAAGTAATCTCACCTTTACGTACACGGGCCATTTCCAGATTACCGATATAGTATACATTTCTTGTATATTTCAGGATAGCCGGAACATCTGATGCAATATAAGATTCACCGTCTGATACACCAAGAATCATCGGGCTGTCTTTGCGGGCAACATAGATTTCTTCCGGATAATCCTTGAACATGATTGCAAGCGCATAGGAGCCACGGATACGAACCATTGCATGGTTGATCGCATCTACCGGAGTTCCCTCGTATTTCTTATAGTAATAATCAACAAGTTTAACAGCTACCTCTGTATCTGTCTCTGAATAAAACTCATAGCCCTTGCGAAGAAGCTTATCCTTCAGTTCCTGATAGTTCTCAATGATACCATTATGAACAGCTACCACATTGCCATCATCACTCACATGAGGATGCGCATTGTTCTCAGACGGTTCTCCATGAGTCGCCCATCTGGTATGTCCGATGCCACAGGTGCCCAGAACGGACTCTCCACCATTTGTTTTCTCAGAAAGAACTTTCAGACGTCCCTTGGCTTTAATGACTTCTGTCTCGCCTTCTCCATCACGGATAGCAATGCCTGCAGAATCATATCCACGATATTCCAGCTTGGAAAGACCATCCAGAAGGATTGGTGCTGCCTGATGGCTTCCTGTAAAACCTACTATTCCACACATAAATATTTCTCCTCTTCTCTACCTGCTATAAAAAATTCACTACATAATGTAAAAAATAAGCATAATTATATAAATGCAAAAAACAAATTTTCGTCTATCATAACACAAAACATGCGGGAATTCAAGATTCGTCAAACATTACTGTCATTAGTGCCAAATCTTTCACTCCAAAACGTCTGTTTTATGATCATCTCATAATGATATACGCACTGTAGATCAGATACATCAACACCATAACAATACCCTCTCGTCTGCCGATCTTTCTTTCGCTTCGTGCAAACGCCCACACAGCAATTGAAAAGATGATAAGCACTGCGATGTCAATAATATTTTCACTGATCAGGGATACCGGGCTGATTACCGATGCAATACCAAGAACCATCAAAATATTAAAAACATTCGAACCTACTGCATTGCCCACTGCCATATCAACCTCGTTCTTACGTGCCGCCACAACCGATGTCACCAGTTCTGGAAGGGATGTGCCGATAGAAACAATCGTCAGGCCCACAAGTGTCTGGCTCATCCCAAGGTCAATCGCAATCCTGCTGGCCGCATCGACTGTCAGATCACCACCAAAAGCAATTGCTGCTGCTCCGCCAACAATGAAGAGAATACTTTTGGGATAAGAAAGCAGTTTCAATTCTCCGTCCTCAAGCTCTTCTACTGCTTCTATTTCCACCTTTTTTCCCTCTGCTCTGGCCTGAAGTGCTGTCCGGATCATATACAAAATGTAGCCTGCGAAAGCTCCCAGAAAGATAGCACCGTCCAGATGTCCAAGCGTCATCCCAGTCGCATCACCCAGACCGAGATATCCCAGGCCCAAAAGCAGCAGTGCGCAAAGTATTGAAAACGGAATATCCCTCCTGATCGTCTCTCGCTGTACCAGTACCGGTGTCAGAATCGCACATACGCCAATGACAAACATCAGATTAAAAATATTAGAACCAACAACATTGCTGACTGCCAGTTCATTGTTGTGTACAAGAGAAGCAGTCACACTGACTGCCGTCTCCGGAAGAGATGTTCCCATCGCCACGATCGTCAGGCCTATGATAATAGAAGGCACTTTCAGTCTCTTGGCAATGCTGGAGCTTCCCTCCACAAAAAAGTCCGCCCCTTTGATCAAAAATACAAATCCAACGACCAGACAGAGCAGAACCAGTACAAATGGTGCATTGTTTACAAATCTTTCCATAATAACTCCTTTTGTTGTAGTTTATTTTATAAGATGTTATACTTCTGCTGAACATTATCGCACATTAGAACAAGGAGGACAAGACATGCAGATAACAAAACCTGCCTTTTTTAAAGAATTTTCCTGTATTGCAGGAGTCTGTCCCGACACCTGCTGTGCCGGCTGGCAGATTATGATCGATGATAAAAGCCTGAAAAAATATCAGAAATTCAAAGGCTCATTCCGAAACAGGCTTCATAACGATATTGACTGGAAAGAACATTCTTTCCACCAGTATGGACACCGCTGTGCATTTCTAAATGACGAAAATCTCTGTGACATATACAGCGAAGCCGGTAAAAATATGTTATGCGATACCTGTCGCAAATATCCACGCCATATTGAAGAATTTGAAGGACTTCGTGAATATTCTCTTTCTCTCTCCTGTCCCGAAGCCGCACGGATTTTTCTCTCACATAAAGAAAAAATCTCTTTCGTGACAAAAGATGTTCCATCACCAGAAGAAACTTATGATGATTTTGATTATCTTCTGTTTACCGCCCTGATGGATACCAGAGAGTATCTTTTTTCGGTTATTCAGGGCAGATCGGTGTCTGTTCAGCTACGCCGTCAGAAGCTACTGGCCTGTGCGCATGATTTCCAGCTGAGTCTTGACAAAAATGAACTGTTTCAGTGGGAAGGTATCCGTGGCCGTCATCAGAACGCCGGATTTGACGAGAAATTTCAGAACAAGATTCAGAAATGGCGTCCGGATCCGTCCTCTCTTCTGACTCTCAGCAAACAGATCTGGGAATCCGTTATTCCACGGATGGAGGTTCTCCGTCCAGGCTGGCATAAATACCTTCGCCAGGCTCTCGCTCCACTTTATGGTTCCTGCAAAGATGATATGGAACTTAAGGAACTTTATACAGAGTTTGCATCTGCTTATCCAGACTGGACAATTCAGGAAGAACAGCTTCTGCTCTACTGGATCTATACATACTTCTGTGGTGCTGTGTATGATGATCAGATTTTTGCCAAAGTCAAAATGGCAGTGATCTGCACGTTCATGATCCACGAACTTGCCGTCGGAACCTGGTTAAAAAACGACCGCCATTTCACCTTTGAAAATCTGGTATCTATCTGTTATCAGTTTTCAAGAGAACTCGAGCACTCCGATCCGAATCTCAATGAAATGGAACGATTGATGGATGAAGAAGATGTGTTTGACTTTGGAAATTTGTTGTTGCTGTAAAAGTTAAGCCAGGAGACGTTTGATTCTCCTGGCTTAGCTTTTGTAAAATCAGATATCAGTCCTGTGCCGGGACCAGCGGCAGTTCTACGCTTTGGCTGACTGTGCCGGATTCTGACGAATCTGAACCTGATGTATTTGTTTTCGATGAATCTGATACTGAACCCTTTGAAGCATCATCCTGTTTCTTTGTTTCCTTTTTTGAAGATGTTTTTTTCTTCTGGGATGACTGCGTTTCGGGAGTAAGGATCACCTCTCCATCCGGACCTTCTACCGCCTGTGTCTGCTGTGTGTCAGATACGGTTTCGGATGTATCTGGCGATTCCTTGTTCTCTGTCTTTGTGGTCGTTTCCTGTTCGGCAGATTCATGACTCTCCGGCTCAGGAGCTGCAGTGGGACTCGGCACAGATTCTGTCGGAGATACAGACGTTTTCTTTGTAGCTTTCTCCCTGTCTGTCACAGTTTCTTCTGTGCTTTTTTCTGTACCATTGCCTGTCTGGACTTTGGTTTGAGTTTGCCTGGATGTAGCGGTATTGTCAGCCCTGCTGCCCGTCCAGATCCACGCTGCTGCTACGGCAAATATAACGATTACCGCTATGGCTATTAATTTCTTTTTGTTTTTCATTCTCATTCACACACTTTTCTCATCTCATTAAAACTACATCTCATTGCTTCCTCAGAGATGTTACATTCCATCTGATACACCGGCACCTGAGCAAATACCTGATTCAACAGTTCCATTGTCTTTGCAGCCATTCCCACATCACTGGTGTAATATACCTGTTGCATTAGCTGCGGCAATACCTCTACTGGTCTTATCTGTCGAATGTGATTCTCTTTTCCTCTTTGTAACAAACAAATTCCCTTTAAAGGAACATTTGCATTACTCTGCCACTGTTCTTTTCCCGCCCATGGAGTTCCATATATTCGAACTTCGTTTTCGGTTACTCGCAAAATAGGTTTATCTCCATTGATAATCTTTATATCTTCCCCCAAATATCTTTTCCATAAAGCAATATGTGTAGATTTTCCTGTCCCGCTGGGTGCTGCAAACATAAATCCATTATTTTTCCAGCTCAAAGCTGCCCCATGCATCAGAAATCTATTCCGTTCTGGCATAAAATCTGCAATCTTGCGAAGTACTGCCAAAGTTTCCAGATAAGGAAATGAAAAATTGTTGCTTTCCATATCCTGAAGCTCTGCAAGAATATCATTTTCTGTGACTTCTATTTGAACCTCTGATTCTTTATCAGTCAGATAATCCCTACAATATTCCTTCAGGTAAGCATACTGCCCATGTATTTCAAATACAATATCTGCCAGTTTTATCTTAATCTTTATCTCTTCACCTTCTTCACTACTGTCCTTGCAAACATTCCCAGACGCTTTATTATATATCGAATCGGATATAAGGCTACCCACAAACGGCAATACAACCTATAACCAATTCCATTCATGTCAATCTCTTTGTTATCTCGGTAAAAGCCGTTCAATACACCTATAATCTGTCGATCTGTCACCAGATATTCTTTATTCAGACAATTATCTCCACAAATCACATATCCATTCGGTGTTACTTTTACGATTCGATGCAGAATATAATTTTTTCCCCTTTTGTACAACGGAATATCATATTTTTTTAATCGTCCATTCACCGGTCGAATAATAATGGTATCTCTGCAACTTCGCAGCATCGGACACATACTGCTTCCAACCGAAGTGGATATATAAATGCCCTTTTCTTTAAGGACCTCCTCTATATGTAACGATTCTTTCAATCTTCCAAAATTCCCTGTTCTTTCATTTTATCCATCATCTCTTGCGTGTCTTTAAGTGCAGTCCAATAATCAACTTCAAACTCCTGAACGATTCTGTCCGCGATTTTCTCTACATCCAGTCCCTCTTCAATACCTTTCCATATGCAGCTGCCAGACTCATTCAGATTGATCATTCCGTGAAATTTCTCACTTGCTTTTCCAATTGCGATCACTATTGCCTGACCAGCTACCTGCCGCATCACAAATCCTTCTTTAATCTTTACCATCTTACTGCTGACTCCATTCACCTTATTCATTTTTTATTCTTTTTTCGAGATATATTGTTTCAACACTTTCCATTCATCCATCAAATATCTTGGATGAACGAGAAGACCTTTTACTAATCTATACAGAGGAAGTATCAAACGTAGCTTTGAATGTCTATAGAAAAATGGAAAAAACTCTTTCATTCTCTTCTCATCAATCCAGAATCGTTCTTTTAGATACCTTTGTTTCACAGATTCCGCATTCGTTTCTTCCAGTTTTTGCAGTTCTCTTCTTATTCGGTTTGCCGAGGTGCCATATGTTCCACAGCCTAGCATATAAAAAATGATCTGCCATTCTTCCTTATTCAACTGATTATTTTCACCAAACGCATGTACTGCCGTATTCCTTAATTTTTTCTCAAAATCAGTGAGTCCTATCTGCTCCAGTTCTCTGTTAATATACTCCCAGTCCAGTTTCTTTTTTGCCTGCAAAATCACATATTCATCTACCAATGTTCGAATACCACAGCCACTAGCGTCAAAATGTTTGTACGCATGTGCAATAAGAAAAAGATACTCATCTTCGTCTGAAAATCGAAATTGTAAAGGACTTCCCTCTATTGGAATCGCTCTTTTCCATGGATTCATATAATATACTGCAAATTTACTATCCTCTGAAACAAGTCTTTTGTGCATCTCGAAATTAAAAAAAGGCTTTTTATGATATACATCATGCGGTCCTTTTAGGCTTTCCGCCATATACCCCTGCTTCTTCATAATCTCGCACAATTTCTTCTGTGCCTGTTCCTGCCAGTATTCCTGTTCTGATAATCCATCACCTTTTAACTTAAAACCACTGTCTGATTCTGGTTCAATATATCCATAGAGAATATCGTTGTCACACATCCAGCGCATTCCAGGTGCCGGGTAGTAACCTGATACCAGAATTCCTTTTAATGGCAGACTTGCAATTCCACATTCTGCCATTTTCATAGTGATTCTTTCCTTTTCTATATCAAAACACACCTGTCGATACAGATTCCGTTTCTGCGCCTCTCTCCAGGATTTCCGAATCTTTTCTGGCATCTCTTCAGTCACCCTGTCAATAACAGAACTAACTGTGCATTCTACATTGTTTCGTTTTGCTAACATCCATACCTGCTGCCAGGTACATTCCTCTGGTTTCTTCTCCGGTTGCTGATCATGAAGTGCATACCACAGTAGCTTTATAAGATAAGTGCCGGCACTTTGCCATTGTTTATTATTCTGCTGTGATTTTTCCACTAACCTTCTTCTCCCTCAATCTAATAAAAGGGTAGACAGAAAATGCCCACCCTTACTTATGATCACCAGTTCATCTCATCATCACTGTAAAATATATTGGGTTTATCTATCTCTGATTCATTTTCATTACTTGTTCTTATTACATCCTCTACTTCAAACACAGTCACTTCCATTTCCGGTTTCTCATAAATTTTCTTTTCATTCATTTCTTTAGTCTCTCTTTTCATTATACATTTTTGTTTTTGTTGTCCACATAGGCTTTCGCATCCAGCCAATACTGATATAACGCTTTCATTGCCTGCTTTGTATTTGCATCTGTAGTTGATTTCTTCGACATAGAATATGCATAACTGAACGCATTATATTTCAGTTTTATTATATTTTTGCCTGCCCGATCTCGCACATTTACTTCAATACCCTTGTCCAGATTCTGTGCCTTGATATTAGGAATTTCTACATAATAATACGTTTCACCATTAATTACCCTTTGCTTAGGTTCCAGTTTTGTCGCATTGCTTTCTCCCAATTCAAAAGTATAATTATTGATCTGTGATGATGCATCCAGGCTGAAATAATCTCTTACACATGTATCGGATTCCAAAACCAATGAACTGCCATACCATTTAATGCCGTTCTCATTATTGTTTTGATTCAAAGAATGCTCATACTGAGAAAAATCCACATCAGATATCACTTTATCTTCTGGCAATAAGTTTTTATTCGCCAGTTTGTCTGTATGATAATCAAACAGAGTCTGTGCAGCAGCTCCATAATTTAATAAGCTCTTTACCAGTTTTATCGAATATTCATCATAGTTTGCCGGATGATTTATGATCTCCTCCGCATATTTCTGAACACTAACTGAATATTCCTTTCCGCATTCATTTGCCGTATACATTCTTACCTTAACATCTTGTGACATTTCCTTAGCTGCGACTCTTCCGGAGAATATATAATACCCTTTTTTTTGCAATGCATCTTTAACCATTACTCGCGATGTACTTCCATTTGGAAGTATAAATTCCATATATGCATTTGCATCAGTAGCAAGGTTCTCTGGCAACTCCATATACATATTGATTGCAATCGTTCCATCCAGATTCAGAGTATATCCATAAAACTTTTCGCCGGTAACAGAACCTCCTTTTGTCGCCATAAAAGCAAATTCTGTCGCACCACCAACAGCCTGTAAAGATATCTTTGTACCATCCACAGACCAATTCATCTGACTCATCGCATAAGCAATGATTCCATTCTGAATACCTGAAATACTTGGCGGATATGTAGCATTATCTGCTGAAATAGTAAACTCTGTTTCACCAGCATTCAACTTTTGTTGAATTCTGTCAGCATATGTTTCTGCCCAATTTGCAGCATCTCCAGATCTGACAAAATAATTATCTGTCAAACTTGTAGAACGGGTAGGATAGCCATTCGCAGTATAAATCTGTGTATGCCCATTGTGTGCCAAAGCCATAAGTTCATCTGTCAGGCCAAAGTACAGACGTTTCTGATCAAAATTATACCAGTGATCTTCTGTGTCATCCCATGTACAATCCACCTGATACCATTCTCCATCAAGCTTCATTGCATTCCAGGTATGTCCATCATAAGTATCCCTTGTCTCTGCATTCTCAATACCTACAGCTGTAAGCAAACGTGAATAAGCGCTTTCATATGCCTGACAAGTACCCAAACCTCGTGTCAATGCACTCTCCGCCGAAGACCATTTCAAAGAATTGTCATAATTCAGCTGCTGGATAAGCCAGTCATGTAACCACAACGCCTTTTCATAATCAGAGCCATCTGTCTTATTGTTGCATTTAGAAACAGCCGATGCGATAATTGAATTCACACTTGGATAATCTGCATCTGCTACCTGAATGTAAATACTTACACGCAAATAATAGACATTAGATGCTTTATCCATAACATAAAATCTGAAATTATATGTTCCTGAAGCAGTCATCATAAAAGTATAATCATAAGAACTACACTCATTGGTGTAGTTCATCCACTCACCACGGCTAGGATCAGCAACCGATTCATAAGCATATTCATTAGGATTTGAATAACTTGGTGCATCCATTCTAAATTTATATGCACCGCTTCCACCCTCTGCCGAAACATGGAATGTCATATTCTGTCCTAATACCGGGTCATTCCATTCAACCTTTAAGGTAACATTTCCCTGAGTTGCAGTCTCACTATGAGCATATGTCGTTGTACCAACATCCGATACGTCTATATCATCCGGCAATTCTACCTCAGCGGCATCTCCATCATCAAACGCTTCTGCTTCTTCTATGTCCAACTCCGGTATTTCTTCTGATACAATGGAATCCGTCTCAGGAATTGCCGCCTCCTCAGGCTCAGATATTTCTACTTCCACATCATCCTGCCCATAACATACCATTGTGCCAGACAAAACCACTGTTGACAAAAATATCCCTGCAACACAATATTTTAAAAATCTTTTCCTCATGCCTTCCCTCACCTTCTCTGTCTCCTACAGATTACACCCATGAATCTTCCATTAAAATATGGTTTCATATTCATATTATATTTAAAACTTATCTATTTCTGCATAAATATAATTATGGCATAATCTGTACAACAATGTCAATAAATTTGGGAAATCATATATGATGATTTCCCAAATAATTTCATTAGCCCAATGATTTTCCCAGCACCACTTTACAATTCTTCTTATAACATGCAATCCCGTACTTAATGATGTTCCTCATACCATCTTCTTTCAGTTTCGCTACGTAATCTCGGTTTTCGATCTGCTGCAGTGCTTCTTCGCAGGCAGCATCCATATCACCTCTTTCGGCATATTTCAGCTCAATGACGATACCTGTACGGTTATCAGGTGCTTCCACAAGAATATCACTGTATCCAATTCCGGATTCTGCATTTGATTTGACCAGCCAGTTAGACTTATATCCCAAAAGTCCCAGAAGGATTCCATGATAAAAATTCTCTTTCTTTGCAGACGCAGTATCACGGATGCTGATCGTATTCCACAGATAATCGCCAAACAGTTCTTCGATTTTCGCAGGATTTTTCTCTACAAATGCATTACAGAACTGATTCAGTGTCTCTCCATCATTTCGTGATACATCCCGGAACCACTCCCGGATCTGCCTGATAAACAGTTTTCTGATCTCCAGATTTGGTATCACCAGTCTGTACTGATCTTCTCCGGCCTGGCCACGCTGGGTCAGATAACCGGTCGTAAAAAGTACGCTCCACAGGTTTTCAATACTGCTGTCCAACTCATTATATGTGAGATCCTGATGGATTTCTTTCACAATCTCTTCCCCGGAAATCAGTCGTTCTATCTCATCCCGGGTCTTTACATCTGCTTTATCTATAAATCTGCGCACCATCGCATTCCCGCTGGTATTGGACCAGTAATTCTGCGGCGGTGCCTCTGAATCTACTGTCAGAAGTTCACAGTAATTGATCACATCCCATGGACAATATACTTCTTCATTTCCAAAGCGATACCCATCATACCATTCTTTGACCTCTGCATAATGCTCAGATAAGCCATAATATTCCAAAATATCTTTTACTTCTATGTCTGTAAATCCAAAGTATTCGTCAAACCTCACATCCGTGATCGACATCACTTTCAAATTATTCAGACCTGTAAAAATACTCTCTTTTGAAATCCTCAGGCAGCCCGTCAAAACAGCAAAATAAAGATCTGGATTTGTCTTTAATGCATTGCCAAACATATTTCTGATCAAAGATACCATCTCATCATAATAGCCATACTGAAAAGCCTTATCCAACGGCACATCATATTCGTCAATCAGAAGGATTACTGATTTATTATAATGTTTGTGAAGTAATGACGATAATGTCAAAAGAGCTTTTTCCATTGCAGTATCAGACATCTGAAAATCACCTGTATCATCTACACCAATCAACGCTTTATAGGATTCTTTTTCTTCATCTGTAAGACCTGCACTCTGTTTCAGAAAGTAGAACCGTCTCGCTTCCATCCCTAACGTATCCTTTAGAGATTTTTTTGCTGCTTCAAAAGTTAAACCCTCTACATTCTTCAGGCTAATAGAAATAACAGGAAACTGTCCCATGTATTTCTCACAAAGTTCCTTCTTCTCCGAAATCTTCAAGCCTTCGAATAATGCAGGATCACCACCAATTTCAAAAAAAGCCTTCAGCATGCTCATATTCAAAGATTTACCAAAGCGCCTCGGGCGGGTAAAAAGATTTACCTTCGCCCATTTCTCAAGAAGTTGTTCGATCAATCCTGTCTTATCGACATAATAGAATTCTTCTTTCTGGATTTCTTCAAAACTCTCTATTCCTATCGGCAGCTTTTTCTTTCCTGTCATTCCTGCACCTCCACAAGTCCAATAAAAAAGGTCCCACGAAACCATCATTTATAAAAATAATGATATCATGAAACCTTTTTTAGGTAAAGCAAGTTTTGAACCTCACTGCGGAAGCTGTCTTTTACTGCTACATAAAATAGAATAGTCATTTTCTTTTATTTAATTTCCATAAAAAGAATCCCGGATTAGTCTTAATGTTACTAAACAACTTTAGCGAATCCTTCATTCCGCTTCCAATCCCATAAAGTGCTCCCATCGCTCCAGCTGCACTCAACATATTATTTTGTCCTGCATAGACATTCGAAATTAATGATGCCATAGTAACCATTACATCAAATCCAAAAGATTTAACTAATGAACTCATTTCCCGATTGATCTGGTTAATATATACTTCATTAATCTCATACGTGACTTCCTGCAATTTCTGCTTCAGTTGTTCTTCATCCTTTATTCCAGATAATTGTAATAGTTCTCCTCCTAATCCAACTCGAAAATTCCGAAAACTTTCTCCATAATCATTACGTATACTAATGATATCCTGAATTTTACTATTTTCCAAAACAGGAACATCAAGTTTAAGAGCCATATTCGCAATTTTACTTCTCGTAGAAATTGTCTCCATTTCCTGAGCCATTAACTGTGCCCTCAACACTGACTGCGTTAAATACATAGTGTTCATACTACTGGCCAACACCAATTCCTTATATGTATCTTGATATAATTGTAAACAAGCTCTATTGACAGACTGGTCCAACCAATTATCAAACTCATATTGCGATATCTGCTCTGGAATTGTCATCTTAGCCACTACTGTTCTTGTCGAATCATCACATTTAACAATTTCAGGTCTATAATACTGTACAAACTCCCCCGACATACTATTACACTCTGGAAATTCAATCCATAATCCTGTCCCTTTAGTTAATTTTTTCTCCATTTCCACATACATTTTACCGTTTTTTGTTACCAGATTATACACTTTTACATTTTTTCTCAATAATTCCATAATAGATTCCGGAATACTCTTTCCAAAACGATCTTTATCATATGTAAGCGGAACCTGCAGTGGTGCTTCATGTAAATAAGAAATTGGAACATATTTTACATAATTGCATGCTACCAGTAATGTGCTATCTTTCATATATTTCAAAGCATCCACCAAAGCCCCCCTATCTAATTTCTCCTGATCTTTTATATCTAAATATTGATTCATGGCTTTTGTAGCATCATTTATTTCTTCCGTCATTTCAAATAATGGATCTGAAATCACAACATTGTCCACATAAAGAGCTAGCTGTTTCAATATTTTTTCTTTTGGTCTCTGTGAAAAAGATTCTATCGTCACAGCAATTTTTTGAGGATTTTCGCAAATTTCCCTTTTTATCTCCTCAAAATTCAAAAGTACATATTCTCTATACTGTTGCAATTCTTTTTGTAATTCCGCGTCACTTACCGAAGAAAATCCCAGTTCCAACTGTGGCCCGAAAAAAAGGCTTTGCGTTAAAAAGTCAAAATTAACATGTGACATAAAATTACCTCCCTCGCATTCTGACATACCTGTTTTTCTGCTATTATTATAATAGTTTTTTAATTTCTTTTCCATAAAAATAGAACATCTCAATAATCCAGTTCTATAAATCAATGCCGCAAAATTATACGACAGAGTATCTCATATATTATTCCATCAAGTAATTGAACTGAAATTGAACTGTCATTGATATTCTCTATATTTTATGTTATAATATCTAATGCGGAGGTGAAAAAGATGGCTTCAAAGAAATCTGCTGAAAAATATATGAATCTTATGGCAATGGGATTAGAAATAGTCAATACAGTTTCCATGATATTCGGACAGATATCTGCTGCTCAGAATTATAGTGAAATTTTCAATTCCACTACTACACAAATGTCTTCTTACTGGTGTAATGATGATAATGTGTTCCTGAACAATATTGAAAATTTTTTCCAGTCTATTAAAGAAAATCCTGACCAAATTAGCAGACAAATTATGGCTATCGCCTTTTGTCAATGGCTAGATTTCAGAATAACTTATAACAGAAACGAAAACACCTCCAAGAATGAACGTGCATATTTTTCATTATATAACCTGGTTCCGATAACCAAAGACACTTATACAACAATTGGTTCTTTAAACACGAATTATAAAGAAACAGGAGTTTGGATCAATCCAAAATTTCCAATTGCATCTCCACATATCATTCGTAATGAAGAAATTATAGAAAAAAATATATCCAACAGAGATATATTTGAAGGGATGAATGGTTCTCTTAAAAATTGTAGTTATTTTCTTTATAATAATAAGAAACTCGTCAAAAATATAATTATACCTGGTAATTTTTCAAATAAAAAAATACCACCTTCTCTTTGCATTGCATTTTCACCAATGTCCGATCAATCAAATCTGATACAGCTTGAGGAACAACTAATTGAACGAGATGGTGTAAAATACTGTGGTGAGGCTGTAAAAGCACTAACTGATTTACAATCTGAGAGACTGTTTGAACGCCTTAAAAATGACTGGATATTAGCCGGGGATATAGACGCAGATATCTTTTTTGCCCCAGAGCTATTAGGAACTGCTTTATCCGAAGACAGCGATGAATTATCACTATATAACAATTTAATATCAAAAAACTCTGCTCAACGAATGCTGGAAGGAAAAAACGTTCCATTATTGACAATACTTCCCAGTCATTGGAAAAACAACTGTAACAGTTCCACAATCGTAAGTCAGGATGGAGAAATTTTAGGACATCAGGAGAAACATATTCCTTTTGTAGATCAAAAGGCTTATAAATTGGAGGCTCTTATTGAAAAGTCAGACTGGTACACCATATTAATTCATATTCCAAATATACACAGGATTGCAGTTGTAATATGTGCTGAATTTTTGTCAGAGCAAGAGCGAATAAAAAATTTTATATGCGGAAGCTTAGGTGCTACATTAATAATTGTCCCATCTTATTCAAGGGGCGAACAAGATTTCATTAATATGCTCTCAAGCTTAAAATGTTACGGTACTACTATTGTCTGGGGAAATTGCTGTGGGGCAGTCTCTTCTTCTCCCAAAGCTATTGGTGGTTGTGGAATTGCAGGTACAGACCAGACAATTACTTTTGGAAGTAAATGCAAATGTAATTTTTCCTGTGAAGGTGTCAAAGCATGTATATTCAAAATAGATATTCCTTTAGACTTTGAACTTTCCAAAACGAATAATTCTTTTCAAAATGAAATTGTCATTCACCAAACAAAACGTACATAGCTTCTAACATCAGCATTGCAAGGAGGATAACTTTTATGAGTCAAAATGTATGGATACACGCACAAACAAATTTATTAGAATCTTTAAATAAACAGGAGTATGAATTTCTGATTCAATATGCAGATGATAATCAGGAACATGTTATGGAAGAGTGGTATAATGCCGATTATTCATTATGTTCCCAAACACTCCGCTATGGAAATTCACAACTAAAATATTTTAAACAACATTTAAGAACATCTCCAAAAGATTATGCTATTTTTCATTTAGGATCATTAATGGGACATATAGAAGTTTTGGAACATTTTTCTTATGAAAAAGAACAAGAAAATTTAGCCTCAAAAATATATGCAAAGCAGGTTCTATCTGTTAAACATTTGAAGGATATTATTCAGCTGTTAGAAGCTCATGGAATTATGAGCCATTCTGAAATATGCCATAGTTTAAATTTAAAAGTATCTACTTTGTCCGAAATAATGAAAAAAATCAATTCTGCCAACCTCATCATTTCCAGCAAAGCAGGTAAATATAAGTTATACAGATTAACTGATACCGGCAGAAATTTAAGCCGTCAATTACGCAGTTCTTCAACAAATATTCATAACACTCCTAAAGAACCGTTAAGAAAAACTAGCGACGACAATACTTACACAGCCACAATTGCCCCTGGTTATACTGTTAAAATTTTTGATAAAATTGATAACACAAAAGAAACATTTGATATCGAAGCACTTGTTATCAATAACGAATCCTCTGATACTTCAGCAACTTTAATAGGCACAAAAAAAAATAAAAGAAATTATGATTTTCTTGATAATGCCAATAATTATTAATACAAAGAAAGGAGTTTTATATGATGGAAAATATAACTACAATAATAAAAGATAAATGTACAAATGCGACTGGAAACATTTATGATATTTATTATGCTTTATATAAAGACTGTCTCTTAGCAGAACACGAACATCCTGCTACTGTATTGCAAGAATTACTAGAAGAAGTTCAGCAACATAATTTTGAAGATGACCAAAATTATAATTTTGTTACCAAATCAGAAATTAACGAAACCAGTTATCTCTATTTTGCTTTATTAAAATCTTATGTCCGCAGTCTTGCGCTGCAAAATTTAAATGAGCAGGATTTTTATGAACAACTATATAAAACGCTTTTTCAATCAGTTATATTTCCACAAGATGAAAAGAAACAATCCATTTTACTTTGTTTATTAGCAGAAAATTTACCTGAAATTCCATATTTTCATATGGACAATTTATTAGAAATGAGTGATGACGAGTACAAAAAGACTACTCAGCGCTTAAAACCTCAAATTGACAAAATACTCAGTATATTAAAAAGAGACTTCAAAAGCCGTACAGAAGCCGCATCTCAAATATATGAAACAATCTCATCACTGGAAGATAGAAATGACAAAATTGTCCTTCTTTCAATATACACCGGTATGATTCAAAATAATATACAGCATCAATAAAATAGGTAAGTGCCTCAAAACATAGTGTATACAATACATCATAACATTCTTCCTGTTATGATATCTGCATTATTGTTTGAGGCACTTTTTATTATCTTATTTTCTATTGATTACAAATCAGAGAACAAATCTCCCTTATATGTACCGTTCTCTAGCATCTTACTGAAACTTTCTTATACTGCTGCAACGTCTTCCCTGTAAGTCATTCCTAAAAGATAAAAGAGAGAAAAATAATATCGAAAAGGTTGACACAGAATAATCATCGAAGTATAATCATTCTAAATAGAACGATAGACAAGAGGTGTATATATGTTTTTCTGGGATAAGCACAAGACAATTACCAACTGTTATGAAATGATCGCAAGAAGTGTGTGTGAGAAATATCAGTTGACGCAAATGGAATATGATATTCTTATGTTTTTGCACAATAATCCGCAGCATAATACAGCAGCTGAAATAGTAAAGATTCGAAAATCAACCAAATCGCATGTTTCAACTTCATTAAAAGAACTGGAGAAAAAAGGGTTAATTCAAAGAATCCAGAGTGCAGAAAATAAGAAACATGTTGAAATCGTTTTATTAGATAATGCAGATCAGATAATAAAAGCAGGAATTAAAGCACAGAAAAAATTTGCCCAAAATATATTAAAAGACCTGACTCAAGAAGAAAAAGATCTATGCATAAATGTATTTACCAAGATTTGCAACAATGCTGAGGAATACTTAAAAAATCATATGGAGAGGGATGATGAAGAATGAGTTTTGTGTAAAAAAGAGAACACAAATGAGCCAGAAACATACTTTATTTGTTATAATCAATTGATTGAAAAGGAGCAGAAAGCATGACTGAAAAAACTTATAAACCACAGATGCCAGATATTATGGAGGCAATATTTGACTGTGGATATTTATTATTTGATTTAATTGCAGGAATTTTATTTTTTGTATTTTCAAAAGGAAATCCGTTATTTATACTTTATGGAGTACTGACCCTGACACTTTGCGGTGGAGATGCTTTCCATCTGGTTCCGCGAGTGATCAAAACTATACGAGGAAGCAGTGACAAGATAAAACGCCAGATGGGAAGAGGTCTTCAGATATCGTCAATTACAATGACAGTATTTTACATTATACTGATGTATGTGTGGAAGTATACATTCCCAGAACTGAATGCTCCTGTTGCAGTAGAAGCAATGATCTGGCTTTCAGCAATTATCAGAATTATTGTCTGTCTTTTTCCACAGAATAACTGGACTACTGAAAATGGAAACATGAAATTATCTATTATCAGAAATGCTGTTTTTGCAGTAACCGGTATCGGTGTAATCATTCTTTATGCTATTTCCGGAAACACAAACGGATATCACATGACAAGAATGGTTGCAGCAATTATTATTTCTTTTGGATGTTATCTCCCAGTAACATTATTCAGCAAAACAAAACCAAAGGTCGGACTGTTAATGATACCAAAGACCTGCGCTTATATGTGGATCATTGTAATGGGGCTTCAGCTTTTATTTTAGTTTTGATGGGGTTTAGAGCCAGAGTATCGTACTCCGGCTTCAACTTCTTCCGGTCGCCGCCGGGCTTTCTGGCTTTATATGCTCTTTTCTCTTGCATAGCTCACAGCACCAGTTCATATAATTTGAACGTCATCTCCCCAACCACATCATAATAAAGTGTCTTGGTCTGGATATATCGAAAGCCCAGTTTCTGATACAGCTTTTCGGCCGTTGTGTTGTTCTCGATCACATCAAGCCGCAATGTCTTCTTTCCAGCTTTTCTTTCCTGTTCAATCACATTCTCTACTAATCTCCGCGCCAGTCCTTTTCCATGATGATCCGGATGAACGGCCAGAACATGAAGAACAATTACCTCATCCGAATCAATCTGCCACGGCGCATCTGAATAGCCATCGACCTTTTCATCGTTTGCTATGACACACGCT
>CAKRPO010000009.1 GCA_934378195.1 uncultured Blautia sp. | reverse complement strand
CCGATGAAAGAACGAAGGGTCGGGAAATATCTCCTCTCCGGTGCTTCTTTTTCCTGTGTATACCAGATTCCTTTCAGGCCGCTCTCCCAGGCTCCTTCGATATCTTTCTTTACATTATCACCGATAAATGCACATTCTTCCGGGCGAACGCCTGCTTTTTCCACACAGATATCAAAAAAATGATAATGTGGTTTCTCGATTCCGGCTTCTTCACTCGTCACGATGAAATCAATATATGGCGCTGCTCCGGCTGCCTCCAGTTTGCGGTACTGGATATAGGCGGTCATATCCGTTCCAATCCCGACGCGGATGTTTCTTTTTTTCAGTTCCTGCATAAATTCCAGTACACCCGGATTTGGCTCTATATGCTCAATAAACGTATCCCAGTATGCGTGATACATATTGCGTGCATGCGGAAAAAGCGGCTGTCCGAGAAGTTCCAGCATGCACTGCACACGGATCATACGGCTATGAATCGCGGCGGTATCTGTCCCAATCCGGTTGACCATGATCGTACCGGCCTGTCTGTAACATTTTTCCATTTCTTCTCTGGATATGCCAAATGCACCGGTGCAATACTCTGCCAGGGCCTGCATGCCATACACATGATTCTCATCATAACTGTACACCGTATTGTCTATGTCAAAAATGACTGCTCTTATCATAGTTACTCCCCTTTTCTGTCAAGCACAAATTTACATGATTCTATTCTGTATTTTTTTATTTTCCATGATAATCTCCCAAAAAGCAAGTATCTCATTCGTTTTTTCGTTATTAAAAGGAAAAGGTAGATGAGTTTACTCTCACCTACCATTCCAAATACTTACTAATCAACTTTTTTGCAGCTTCGTCATCAATGTATATTCGCTGTCCGGCAATCACTTTTGCACCAGGCGTTTTTTGATAATGTTCTATCAGTTTATTCTAAAATATGTTCTCTTCCCATGGAGATGATCGTTCTTACATGATCATCTGCCAGAGAATAAAAAATGGATTTTCCTTCTCTTCTGTTCTTCACCAGCTTACTCTGCTTCAGGATGCGAAGCTGATGAGATACTGCCGACTGCGTCATATTCAGAACTTTCGCGAGATCGCACACACACACTTCCGACTCAAATAATACAAACAGAATCCGGATACGTGTGGAATCGGCAAATACCTTAAAGAGATCTGCCAGATCATACAGTTCTTCTTCATCCGGCATGGTCTCATTCACGATCTTGAGCAGATCCTCATGTATTTCCTGGCATTCACAGGTTATTTCATCTCTTTCTTCTGCCATAGTAGTCTCTCTTTCTCTCTTACTTTTACTTTTGTAACTACAGATTGCACTGTGCTATACACCCGTTGTAGCCTGGCAGTTACAGTTTTTTCACAAACAGTGTTCTGATCGCATTCAGGACAGCCAGTACCATAACGCCGACATCTGCAAAGATTGCCACCCACATGTTCGCGATACCAATTGCTCCAAGGAACAGACAGATCAGCTTGATACCGATTGCAAAATAGATGTTCTCATATACAATACGCATGCATTTCTTTGCGATACGGATCGCTTTGACAATCTTCATCGGGTCGTCATCCATCAGGACAACATCTGCAGCCTCAATCGCAGCATCCGAGCCAAGTGCTCCCATTGCAATACCTATATCTGCTCTGGAAAGTACTGGCGCATCATTAATACCATCGCCAACAAAGGCAAGCTTCTCTTTCTCTGTTTTCTTTGCAAGAAGCTCTTCTACCTTACTTACCTTATCAGCCGGAAGAAGCTCACTGTATACGCAGTCCAGGCCAAGCTCACCTGCCACCTGCTGTGCTACTTTGTCAATATCACCTGTCAGCATGACAGTCTCTTTGATACCATTTTTCTTGAGTTTCTCAATGGCTTCTTTGGAAGTCGGTTTCGGCACATCAGAGATCAGGATATGTCCTGCATAAGTGCCATCGATTGCCACATGAATGACAGTTCCTACCTGATGGCATTCGATTGCTTCCACACCAATGCGTTTCATCAGTTTGACATTACCAACAGCAACAGATATTCCATCCACTTTTGCCATAACACCATTTCCACTGATCTCTTCCACATCCGTTACACGCTTCTGGTCAATATCTTTGCCGTACGCATTTTTCAGGCTGCGGCTGATCGGATGTGATGAAAAGCTCTCTGCAAGTGCAGCATACTCAAGGATTTTTGCTTCTTCCATAGTGTTGTGATGAACACCGGCCACTTCGAATACACCTTTTGTCAGGGTACCGGTCTTATCAAATACCACATATTTGGTCTGTGACAAAGTCTCCAGATAGTTGGAACCTTTGACTAGCACACCTGCATTGCTGGCACCGCCGATTCCGGCAAAGAAACTCAGTGGAATACTGATGACCAATGCACACGGACAGCTGATTACCAGGAAAGTAAGGGCTCTGTAGATCCACTGTCCCCACATGGCAGGATTATGAAGGATCACAAGGTTGACAAGCGGCGGCAGAATTGCCAGGGCAAGTGCTCCATAGCAGACTGCCGGAGTATAATAACGTGCAAACTTCGAAATAAAGTTCTCGGATCTGGATTTACGGGAACTGGATTCTTCGATCAGTTCCAGAATCTTGGACACCGTTGATTCATCAAATTCCCTGGTCGTCTTAATCTTCAGCACTCCGGTCATATTGATGCATCCACTGATGATCTCATCCCCCACTTTTGCATTACGTGGAAGACTCTCACCAGTCAGTGCACTGGTATTAAGGCTGCTGTTTCCCTCCACGATCACACCATCGATCGGGACTTTTTCGCCCGGCTGAACCACGATGATCGTACCAACTTCAACTTCGTCAGGATCAACTTTTTCCAGCTTTCCATCATTCTCGATATTTGCGTAATCCGGGCGGATATCCATCAGTTCGGTGATGTTACGACGGCTCTTGCCGACTGCATAGCTCTGGAACAATTCGCCAATCTGATAAAACAACATAACGGCAATAGATTCATTATAATCGCCGCTTTTCTCATAAACTGCCAGTGCAAATGCACCAATTGTTGCGACAGCCATCAAAAAATTCTCATCAAAGACCTGCCCGTTCCTGATTCCTTTGAACGCCTTTTTTACAATATCGTAACCGATTACCAGATAAACCGCCAGGTAACAGATAAATCGCGGAATTCCTGTGACCGGAACGAAATGCAATACGATCAGCAGTACTGCCGCTATGATGATACGTGTCAGCATTTTTTTCTGCTTTTTATTCATAATCTCTTTCCTCCCATCGCAGGCAGATTGCCTGCTCCGTCTTGCCGCACATGCACAGATTGTCAGCAGCATTTCTTCTACTTGTTCAAATGCCCTGCCACATCTGCAGCAGGGCACTCATCTTTTTCTTATAAATAGATTTCGCAGTCGTCTTCTACTTTCTTGCAGTTCTTCAGAACCTCTTTCATTACGCTGTCCGGATCCTGTCCTTCTTCGAACTCAACTTTCATCTTGAGCATCATGAAGTTTACGCTGGCATCTTTAACACCGGCAGTGTTCTTTGCTGCTTCTTCCATTTTATTTGCACAGTTTGCACAGTCAACTTCAATCTTGTAGGATTTCTTCATAGTAGTTATCTCCTTCTCATATATGTTTTATTCACGTTTTCATATGAACAATCATTCATATGTTTGATTGTATTATAACATCCTGGTTCTATATGTCAATATATTTTGAAAAATTTTACGAACAACACGGACATATTCCAAATGCATCTAGTCGCATTCCCACGAAACATTTTTTTGCGTTATTGGAACATTACGGAGTAATTTTCCGTAACGTAAAAAGCTGTTCCAATCGCTCATCACAATCAGAACAGCATCTCCTGTATTGACTCTCTTCATGATTTCATTGATTTGAGTCATCCATTTTTACCTCATTTTTTGGCTTAATTCTCATTTATCCTATTTTAAGTCATCCTTTTTACAAGCTTTCATTGACCCTGCTTGTACTTTTTCTATTCCAGATCATCCCTTTTTTCAATTTTGGGTTGACCCGCTTAGTACTTTCTCTTCACGAGGTCACTTCTGCCTGCAATTTTGGCTGACTCGCTTAGTACTTTCTCTCCACAAGGTCACTTCTGCCTGCAATTTTGGCTGACTCGCTTAGTACTTTCTCTCCACAAGGTCATTTCTGCCTGCAATTTTGGCTGACCCGCTTAGTACTTTCTCTCCACAAGGTCACTTTACTCCTCTTTTACAAAGGCAGCCACTGCTTCTGTCCAGACAGTCTCGCAGAACTGGTCAACGCAGCATGCTTTCTCGAGGCGATATCCTGCCTGCAGAAATGCTTCCAGGTCACGTGCAAGGCTGGTTGCCTTGCAGGACACATATACAATACGGTTTACCCCATAAGCAAGGATCTTTGGCAATGCCTTCGGATGGATACCATCACGCGGTGGATCCAGCACGATCACATCCGGTTTTTCAGTCAGATCATCGAGAACTTTCAGGACATCGCCAGCAATGAACTTACAGTTATCAAGTCCATTGAGCTTCGCATTTTCTCTTGCTGCAGCCACGGCATCTTCCACGATCTCGACACCAATAACTTCCTTCGCTACCGGGGCAAGAAGCTGTGCGATCGTCCCGGTTCCGCTGTAGAGGTCAAACACTTCCATACCACTGGTATTCTGAATATACTCACGCACAATGCTGTACAGCACTTCGGCAGCCAGAGAATTCGGCTGAAAGAAAGAAAATGTGCTAATACGGAATTTCAATCCCAACAGAGTCTCAT
The DNA here is from genome assembly GCA_934378195.1 of uncultured Blautia sp. Lineage (GTDB taxonomy): Bacteria > Bacillota > Clostridia > Lachnospirales > Lachnospiraceae > Blautia_A. The sequence continues at coordinate 57,830 of CAKRPO010000009.1, read as the reverse complement.
AAAAATAATCCTGTCCATAGAGAATTCTTGTCTCATCACTCTGTACCACATCAGAAAGAGAATCATTGAGGATGTGCATGATTCCGACGATTTTCCCTTCCAGCGGAAGTGCAAGCAGCTGTTCTTTCAATGGTTCCAGATCATACTCTTCCTGTGTCGTGGTTACCAGGTGCACCAGAATCTCACCGGAAGTCACACCGCGTCTCAGCATCAGATGACGCAGATAGCCGGTATGCTGCAGTTTTCTGTAATAGGAAGCGCCTTTCTCACGGAAAAATTCACGCACACAGGTCAAAATGTCCGTCATATCTTTGTGTACCAGCTTACAATCATCGGTATTCAGGATATCATAGGTACTTCCCTTCTTGTGCAGTCCGAGAGAAAGTGGTCCGTCTTTGTATTCATCACCAAAAGAAAACTCCATCTTATTGCGGTAGCCAAACTCTATCGGACTTCCATGAATGCCTTCCCATTCAAAATCTGCCTGTCCATTCTCATTCACCTGTCCACACTGTACAAGAGCATCTTCCAGTAATTCCCGTATCTGTGTCTCTTTCATATGCAGCTGATCTTCATATGACATAGTCTGGTACATACATCCACCACATGAAGGAAAATTACTGCATAGCGGCTCTCTTGTCTCCAGTGGAGATTTTTCCAGAACTTCAAGAATGCGTCCCTGGGCCCTTCCGGAACGCTTCTTCTGGATCATAAAGCGGACCTTCTGTCCTGGAATACCGTTTTTGATCAGTACCTTCTGATCTTCTATATAAACATATCCCTTATTTGGAAAATCAACTTTTTCTATTACGCCTTCGTAAATTTCGCCTTTTTTCATCTCACTTTTTCCTCATCTATATCTCTGTAAACAACGCGGACAGGTTTCCTTCAAACTTCCTGACCTCTCTATCTGGATACCGTTCCGACATTGCAGTAAAACAGCCCCGGTAATCTGCCGGAGCTGCCTGAATTCATGCTACGATTATTCTGTCGCTGTTCACTCTGAGAACAGTAACCTTACTCTTCTTCGTCCTCGAAGTAGTCATCAAAATCATCATCGAAATCTTCTTCAAAATCTTCCAGATAATCCGGAGCAAAGAAACGATATACTGCAAATGCGATTCCGGCAACTGCTGCTACAGCACCGATGATTGCCAGTACCCAGAGGACTGTATTCTTTTCTTTTTCGTCTTCTTTTTTCTTTAAGGTAGCAAGTAAATCTTCAATTTTTGCGTTCAGGTTTAAATTATTCAGATTATTCAGATTCATGATGGACACCTTCCTCTCGCTCAAACTTTTATAGCACATAGTATACCACTAATCGATCTGATTTACCATATCTTCCAGCAAATTTTCGATTATGTTTCTACACCGCGCAGTTATTCAACTTCAAGTCGAACATCCGTGAGACTTGGCGCGTGATTCTGGTCAGCATAAGCTGACATATTCTTTACAGAATCACTGCGCATCCTCGCGGAGCGTTTATCTCAGGCGGAGATTTGACTCCCACTGAGACAAATTTGCTATTACTCACCACCTGAAAGAGGTGGGAGTCTTCTCGACTGAGATAACTATTTTCATTCTGTCACTTCTGAGACACCGATTTTTTCCCCCATATGCACACGTGTCTCGATGTCATACTGTGAATTACGGAAGATATCCGGATCCGGCATCACGCGTCCCTTCTGTGTCATCAGAACGACTGTAGAACCGCCAAATGCAAAATTGCCTTTTTCTTTGCCACGCTTTACCCGTCCACGGAGCGGGACATTCTCAATTCTGCCAACCATCAATGCTCCGACCTCCATCATCAGAACCGTACCAAAGTTCATAGTCTTAAGGAGCGCATACTCTCTTGTATTCTCCTTATAGATCGGATACACATCATTCGCAATCGGATTGACTGTATGCAGTACTCCCGGGATATGCACCCGTCTAGATTCAAATCCGTCATCAATATAAATGTAATGATGATAATCATCCACACATAGACGAAATACCCAGAGGTATCCGCCCTCATACCGCTCCGCCAGCACAGGATTCCTGAGAAGTTCCGCAACGGTATATGGTGTATGCTTGATCTTTACACAGCATTTCTCATCGATCGGATATACGCTCAGCCTGCTGTCACACGGACTGACAAAATGCTCCGGTGTCATATCGATCTTTCTCGCATCTTCCCGAATCTGCCTGGTAAAGAAATCATTATAGGAACGATATCTTTGCGGTTCGTATTCACGCAGGTTAATCCCTGCATGACGGATAAATGCCGGAACTGCCAGCGCCGATATTCTGGTATCCAGAATCCTGCCGCCAAGCTCAGACAGCACCGGATTAACAAGAGGTTTAAGGAAAGCTCTGCCAATCGCAGAGCCATACATCTTTTCCAGAAATCTGTCCTGAACGGAATCATTTTCGACTACATAACCTCTTCGGTCTGCCGTATAAGTACTCATGGAGCAACTCCTTTCAGTTTTCTTATCGTACTGTAATGTGCCCACCATGCCTCATCATAAAACATAATAAAAAGAACCGCCACTGCCACGATTGCAACCAGCACTACAAGTTCCTTATTGGTCGGCTTGCGGAAACGGAAATTAAAGATAAACAGGAAGCCAACGATCAGCATCGCTGCATGGAGCAGCCCCACAAAATAACGGAATCCCGGAAAAAATACCGATGCCACAAACAAAAGCGGCATGATCACTGCCATGGATGTGATTGGAAGTCCCCGATAATACTTGCGATTCTCAGATGTCTCACTCTGACGTTTCGCCTCCATGACATTAAAATACGCCAGTCGAATCACGCCTGCAAGCCCGTAAAATGCAAGGATTGCCTTGCTGTATGGCTTACACATACCAAGCTTGTATCCAAGAATGATCGGAAAGATTCCGAAACAGACAATATCACAAAGCGAATCTATCTGGATACCAAAAGATTTTTCATCATCCGTTCTGTTTTTCTTCGTTCGCGCAATCTTTCCATCAAACATATCGCACAGTCCCGAAAATGCCAGACAGAAAACTGCCGGTTCCAGCTTCCCGTCAATCGCACAGAACATTCCCAGAATCGATGAAATCAGGCTGATATATGTAACAACTACTGTATAATCATAAAATCCAATCATTCGCTTGTCTCCTTATTTTGCTGTGCACTTTCCTGACCGATCGTAAGCTGTGCTACAATCGTAAAAAGTGCACTTATCAAAAGCTCCCCATAATAGCCAAGTCCTCTGCTGAGGACCATTCCCGGCAGAAGTAATGCTCCAAACACCGGTGTAAAGATCGTCAGGAATAATGTCTCGCTGATTCCCATGCCGCCCGGAAGAGGAAGCATATCAACAGAAACAGAGATTACGGCCTGAAGAAACAGCACCGTCCAGAATCCGGTTCCTGACAACGAAAACGCTTTGTATACAAACCATGTGACTGCAAACATCGCCATTCGCTGCACAAATGTGATAGCGATGACATTCACAATAACTCTCGAATGTGTCTTCAGATACGCAGCTGTATCCCGGTAAGTATCCATGGAATCCTCAAGCTTCTTCAGTCTGCCATCCTTATGTCGCAGAATGTGAAGCTTCTCCAGAATACTGTGTCCCCACACCAGAAATGTCCTGGCAAGCATTGGATGAAACACCAGAATCGTCATAAATGTCACACAGAAAATATTCAGTGTCAATCCAAGATAAAAGATTGGAATAATCCCTTCCAGATACTGATGCAGAAAGCCTCTTCCAAATACAGCTACTCCGATTCCAATTACGACCAGTACCAGTTTGTAAGTGATCGTAATAATCATCAGAATGACCGCCGATACCGGAATCGAGATATTTTTCTTTTTCATATAATATGCCTGCATCGGCTGTCCGCCACTTGCAGACGGCGTGATACAACTGAAGAAAAAACCTACCGAAGAAAAAAGAAAACAGGTTCTTTTCTTAAGTCTGATCCCATAAGAACGCATCATGTACCAGATGATAATCGACTCGCCCCAGATAAAGAACGCCACCAGTCCGATTCCCGGCATCAGCCATCGCTTGTCGGCACTACGGATGGCATCCATCATGGCATCCAGATCCTCGCCATGGAATACTCCATAGATCGTAAGTGCAAACACAATGACCAGAAATACTCCATTGAAGATCACTTTTTTATTTTTTTTCATAAGCAGCTCACCCTTCTGTCATCCTTAAGATCGCCTGTTCGATTCTGCTGCCAAATCTCTCATATTTCTTGTACAGATTTGTCTTTCTGCCAATCCGAATACAGAATTCTGCCAGAAGGATTCCACCTGCCACATCAACGATCACGTGCTGCTTCGTCAGCAGTGTAGATGCAAACACCAGAACCGCAATAATCATCGATACTCTCTGATACCATACCGGAATCTCTTTTCTTCCGCGGATGCCCAGATAACAGAACCAGCTGACCAGACAATGAATAGACGGAAACAGATTGTCTGGCGCATCAATCGAGTACAGCCACAAAGCAAGCTGATTCCATAATCCTGAGTCTGTGATCACCGGTCTTGTATTCGTGGTGGGATACAAAAGAAAGAAACCAAGGCAGATACATCTTGATATAAAATCTCCTGTAAAAAACTGATACACACTGTGTCGATCCTGCCTGGCAATCAGAATGTAATTGACGGCCCAGAACAGATAACAGCCAAAATAGACGATCAGGAACTGTGGGACAAAAGGAAGTCCCTTATCCACAGCAGTTTCGATATTGTGATGCGGCCATCCGCCTGCGATCATTCTGGAACCTGAATAAACAAGACAATTAAATACAAAAGAAAAAACAACTGGAAAAATCCCATAAGCAGGGAGTATTCTCGTGAGGCCTTTCAAAATCTTTTTCATTCTGTACTCCCTTCAGATTTCATGTATCCAGTATAGCATTCCTCAGGAAGTAAAACAACCACAGTACAGAAACTTTAAGATTTCTTAAGAAAAATATAATGTTTCATGCTACAAAAAAAACTCAGATTTTCTTAAGTTTCGCAAAAGCTGCAAACATTTTCTTGACTCCGACTTTATCAAAATCTACCGTCACTTCATAATCTCTGCCACCCTCTACGATATCTTTGACGATTCCCACACCAAATTTGATATGTCGAACCGTATCGCCTACGCCGTAATCCAGTGTATCTGCCTTCGTCACCTTGAAATTCTGTGGCTGAAATGCCTTCGTGTGGAAGTTTTTCTTCATCTGCAGATAACTGTTGAGCGGTGACTTTGTCTCCGGTATCTTTGGCTTGTGCTCTGTAACGGTATGTCCAAGGTCTACCAGCTCTCGAGGAATTTCACGTACAAACCTGGACATGCGGTTATACTGTGTCTCACCGCGTACCATACGCTGCTGTGCACTGGTCAGAGTCAGTTCCTTCATGGCTCTGGTGATTCCTACATAACACAGTCGGCGCTCTTCTTCCATATCCGACTGGTCTCCGGAAAAGATACACATGCTGCTTGGGAACATGCCATCTTCCATTCCTGCCAGATAAACATAAGGAAACTCCAGTCCCTTGGCACTGTGCAATGTCATCAGCACAACATAATCCTGATTCTCATCTACAGAATCAATGTCTGCGATCAGAGCAATCTCCTCCAGGAAACCAGACAGCGTCGCTTCTCTCTCCTCGGCCTTCATCGCCTCTTCATAGGAAACCGTCTTGGAGATCAGCTCGTCGATATTCTCAATTCTGGCTCTGGATTCCTCGGTATCTTCTGCTTTCAGCTCATCCACATAACCAGTCAGATCAATGATCTCTTCCAGAAGCTCAGATACAGAATATGCCTGTGCCTTGCTCTTGAGCGACTGGATAAACGTAACGAATCCGTCCACTTTGGATAAACTTCGTCCGATCGAAGGCACTTCTTCTGCTACACGAAGTGCATCATAAAAGCTGATGTTCATCATATCTGCATAATCCTGGATCCTGCCGACGGTTGTCGCTCCGATCCCGCGCTTCGGCACATTCAGGATTCTTCTGACTGCAAGATCATCTGCCGCATTGTCTACTGTCTTCAGATAACACAGAAGATCCTTGATTTCTTTACGTGCATAGAAGTTTACACCACCTACGATTTTATACGGGATATTCGCAAGCAGGCATTTTTCTTCAAAAAGACGAGACTGTGCGTTGGTACGGTAAAGAACTGCACAGCTGCGGTAATCTGCTGCGCCTTCCCTGTGACGTCTGGCAATATCTCCAACTACATATTCTGCCTCTTCATAACCGTTCATAAACTGACGGAAATGAATCTTCTCCCCTTCCGGATTCTCTGTCCAGAGCGTCTTTTCCTTACGTTCGGTGTTATTCGCGATCACACCATTCGCTGCATTCAGGATATTCTGGGTGGAACGGTAATTCTGTTCCAGGCGGATAACCTTTGCATTCGGAAATACACGCTCAAACCCCAGGATATTGCCGATATTGGCTCCACGGAACTTATAAATAGACTGATCATCATCACCCACTACACACAGATTCTCATATCTGGATGCCAGAAGACTGACAAACTTGAACTGTGCTGTATTGGTATCCTGATATTCATCTACCATAATATACTGAAAACGCTCCTGATAAGACTGCAGCACATCTCCACAATTCTGAAAGAGCTCTACGGTCTTGCAGATCAGATCATCAAAATCAAGGGCATTGTTCCTGTGCAGTGCCGCCTGATATTCACGATACACCTGTGCCGCTCTCTTCTGATTAAAGTCAGCACCTGCATTCATCTCCATCTCATCCGGAGTCAGAAGCTCATCCTTGGCATGAGAAATCTGTGCCAGAAGTGCACGCTCCCTCACCTTCTTGGTGTCAATATTCATCTTGCGACAGATTTCTTTGATCAGGGTCTTCTGATCATCTGCATCATAGATTGTAAAATTATTGTCATAGCCCAGACGGTCAATATGGCGTCTGAGGATTCTCACACAGGTAGAATGGAAAGTAGATACCCAGACACTTCCCCCATCGCTTCCTGCAATCTTATCCACACGCTCTCTCATCTCATGGGCTGCTTTATTTGTAAAAGTGATTGCCAGAATATTCCACGGATTCACGCCTTTCTCTGCGATCAGATATGCGATCCTGTGTGTCAGAACTCTGGTCTTGCCTGATCCGGCTCCGGCGAGGATCAGAAGTGGTCCCTCTGTATGTAAGACCGCTTCTTTCTGGCGGTCATTTAATGTATCATAGATCGTATTCATTTCTTTACTCCTGTTTTATTGCTTTCATTCGGATTCCGAAATCCGAACTGATGTTTTCATGCTGTCTTTCTATTATACATGAAACAAGAGACATGGTAAAGAAATTTGTTATTTAAGCTCCATTATTAGCTCCATTATATATGTAATAAAATTTTCAAAAACCATTTACAAGTAGTATTTAAAACTATATAATAAGGTGTACAGTCAAAGGAGATGAATTTATGTCAGTAAATACAGAATCTATGATCCGCAATATCCTGGAACGTGTATCCAGGATCGGCTATATAAAGCCGGAGGATATTCCCAATATAGATCTTTATATGGACCAGGTAACTACCTTCATGGAAGCACAGCTTGCACATTCCAAGCGCTACGAAGATGACAAGATTCTTACCAAGACCATGATCAACAATTATGCCAAGAATAATCTGCTTCCTTCTCCTGAAAAGAAGCGCTATTCCAGAGAACATCTTCTGGTTCTGATCTTTATCTACTATTTCAAAAACATTTTATCGATCAACGATATCCAGACACTCCTCGGACCACTGACCGACAAATATTTCAAATCAGAAGAGGCCATGAATCTGACCGCAATCTATAATGAAGTTTTCAGTATGGAAAAGGGACAGATTGAAGCCCTTCAGAAAGAACTGATGGAACGATATGAGATCGCACAGGGCACTTTTGAGGATGCGCCCGAAGAGGACAGGGATTTCCTGAAATTATTTTCCTTTATCTGTCTTCTCAGTTTCGATGTCTATGTCAAGAAGATGCTGATCGAGCAGATGATCGACGATCTTCGTGCCACTACAGATACTAATCCGAAACAAAAAAAGAAATAGAGACCGGTTCAGCCAACAATAAAATTACCTGCATCACTGCAGGTAATTTTTGTTTACATAACCGCTCTTGCCAAGCTTCGGGGAATATACATACCAGTATGTACTTCCGCTGGAATCCTGAACCTGAACAGTATCTCCGGTATTCAGCTGTCCGATCTCATTTGCATCATCATAGGCCTTCGCATTGCGGAGTGCAAGATATCCACTCTTTACCTTTACTGTCTTTGTGACAACTTCCGATGCCTTTACGAGGTAGTCTTTATTAACATATCCACCTTTTCCAAGTCCCGGTACATATACCAGCCAGTAAGTGCCATCACTTGCATCTGCAATCTGGACCTTATCGCCTGTATACAGCTCTGCAACCTCATTCGAAGACTTGTATGCCTTCGCATTGCGAAGTGCAAGATATCCGCTCTTGACACTTACGGTACGCTCACTCGATGCATTTGCCAGATATTTACGATTCACATACCCGGATTTTTTAAGGCGCGAAGCATATACATACCAGTAAGTACTACCGCTGGAATCAGTCACATCGACGGTATCACCTGTATAAAGCTTGCCGATTTCATTCTTGTCATCGTATGCCTTTGCATTACGAAGCGCCAGATATCCGTCCGCTACCGTGACTGTATAGGAAGTGGTTGCCGCCCATCCTGTCTGTACCGTCATCGGCATTGCAAGCGCAAGCGCGATCATAAATACGAAAATACGTTTCAGGACTCCTGACCTCTGCATTGTGGAAAATCTCTTCTTCATAATGTTGCCCTCCTTTGTATTTAGTTTTCTCCCCGCGACAAGTCTTCGATTCAAGTCGAACTGTTCTTGTCAAATTTTTTATTATAGTTTATCATATAGAAAGCAACTTTCTGTAAGCTTGAATTTCTCAGGAGGATATATCTTTATGAAAAAATTTTTATCTGTTTTTCTTGCCGGATGCCTGTTCTTACTGCTTCCGGCTCTTGTCTGGGCTTCCCAGGAGCCTACTTATGAAAGTGAGCAGGGGCAGGCCATGATCAAAGCACCTTCATCTGCTTCTGCGGATACATCCGATGATCAGGATAATGAAGCCGACTTTTCTGACAGTACAGATACTGAAAACGAAACAGTCACTTCTTCCGAATCCTCTTCCGGCATCGACTGGTCTGCTGCCAATACCGCTTCTTCAACGCCTTCTGCCTCCAGACAGTTTACAGTCTGCATTGACCCAGGCCATCAGGGCAGCTGGGTAGATATGAGCGCACAGGAACCAATGGCTCCCGGCTCTTCCCAGACCAAGAACAAGGCAACAACCGGTACCTCGGGCAACTATTCCAAGGTACCGGAGTATGAAGTAAATCTCGAAGTTTCCCTTGTCCTTCAGAAAGAGCTGGTCTCACGTGGATACAAAGTTGTCATGACCCGCGAAGACAATGACAAAGCGATCAGCAATAAGGAACGTGCAGAATTCGCTACTGAATCCGGAGCTGATATCACAGTCCGCATTCACGCCAACAGTGACAACAGTGCTTCTGCTGCCGGTGCACTCACAATGGCTCCGACCAGTTCCAATCAGTATCTGGATCAGGACATCATCGAAAAAAGCAACACTCTTGCCACCTGTATCATCGACAGCTACTCCAATGCCACAGGCCTTGCAAACAAAGGCGTGATCTCTGCTGATAATATGACCGGTACCAACTGGAGCACGATCCCGGTCGCCATTCTGGAAATGGGATTTATGAGCAATCAGAGTGATGATCTGTACATTACCAATTCTGCCAATCACGAAACCATGGCAAAAGGAATCGCAGACGGGATCGATGCTTATTTTCAGACAGTTGAACCGGACATCACTGCCGTCGGCGAACATCTTGCCGATCTGACAGATTCTCTGGAAAAGACTTACACGGACCCACAGGAAGCCAAAGGTGAATCCTGGGCAATTGCCGCCATGGACCTCAAAACCCAGGCCTACAGTACCGTAAATGCCGAACAGTCCATGCAGTCTGCCAGTGTCATCAAGGCATTTATCATGGCGACTGTTTATGATAAACTGGTTTATCCAAATGAAGGAACTACCGTTTCTTCTGACTACGAAAGTGCCTTAAAGCCACTCCTCACCAGTATGATCACTGTAAGCGACAATGATGCAGCCAATGAGCTGGTCCGCAGGCTCGGAGGCGGAGATTTCCAGGCAGGTGCTGCCATCGTCAATGAATTCTGTCAGGAACGAGGCTATACTTTCACTCATCTTGGACGCGAATTCCTTGCCGCGAATCCGACCGATGACAATTACACCAGTGCTTCCGACTGCTGCCGTCTTCTGTCTGAAATCTACAACAGCTCTCTGGTAAATGCAGATGCTTCTGCAGATATGCTTGCACTCCTTCAGGCGCAGACCAAGACTGCCAAGATCCCGGCAGGTGTTCCATCCGGTATCGCAACAGCCAACAAGACCGGCGAGCTTGCAGATTCCGGCAAACTCGGTGTGGTAGAAAATGACATTGCCATCGTCTTTGATAAAGATCATCCATATGTACTGTGCATTCTTTCAAACAATCTTCAGAACAATGCCAGTGCTCAGAATATCATCAAAAAGATTTCTGCTGATGTCTACACCTATATGACAACTAAACAAAAGTAAACAATACAACGCAATTTCCTGTAACAAAAAGGGAACGGTTCAATGGAATTCTCCAGAGTACCGTTCCTTTTCTGTATTATTATTCTTTTGTATGATAATTCTTTAATCTTCAGTCTTTTCTGCGGCTTTCTTTTCTTTCATTCTGGAAAAGACCATCTCATATCCATCATTTCCATAGTTGAGAGAGCGATTAACACGGCTGATCGTTGCAGTAGAAGCACCTGTCTTCTCAGAAATATCCAGATAAGTGCGCTTGTCTGTCAGCATCTTTGCAACTTCAAAACGCTGTGACAGAGAAAGAAGTTCATTGATCGTACATACATCCTCAAAAAATGTATAACACTCTTCTTTATTCTTCAGACAAAGGATTGCTTCAAATAAATGGTCAACCTCTTCTGTTCTGATTTTTTTACCCATACCCCTGCTCCTTTAGTTACATTCATTATATGTTTTGTTTCATATACATCGTATTTTAACACTTTAACATGTGAAAAGCAAGCTCTATTTTAGTTCAGTAACAGTGTATAAAAATATCGTATTAACATACCTCACTATCTTTTTGTCTATCTTGAATTTTATTTTTATATCAAGTATACTAAGAACAAATGTACGTATTTTTTCAAAATAATTTAACCCGAATGGAGTATCTCTTATGGATTTATTTGAATATGCAAAATCAAAAACGCTCGACCGAGAGTCACCTCTGGCCTCCCGTCTGCGTCCGACCACACTCGATGAAGTCGTCGGTCAGGAACATATCGTAGGAAAAGATAAATTACTGTATCGTGCGATCCAGGCAGATAAGCTGACTTCTGTCATCTTCTACGGCCCACCCGGAACCGGAAAGACCACTCTTGCCAAAGTAATTGCCAACACGACCAGTGCCACCTTCACACAGATCAATGCCACGGTGGCCGGCAAGAAGGATATGGAAGAAGTTGTCAAAGAAGCTCAGGATCAGCTTGGAATGTACGGCAAGAAGACAATCCTCTTCATCGACGAAATCCATCGCTTCAATAAGGGGCAGCAGGATTACCTGCTCCCGTTCGTGGAGGATGGAACGATCATCCTGATCGGTGCAACTACCGAAAATCCTTACTTCGAGGTCAACGGAGCGCTTCTTTCCCGTTCGATCATCTTTGAGCTGAAGCCACTCAGCATCGCAAATATCCGAACCCTGATCCTGCGTGCCGTAAATGACTGCGACAAAGGTATGGGAAACTACGGAGCCGTTATTGATGAAGATGCACTGGATTTTCTCGCTGACATGGCAGGCGGTGATGCCCGCAGTGCCCTGAATGCAGTAGAACTTGGCATCCTCACCACGCCGAAGAGTGAGGACGGCTATATCCATCTGACTCTGGAGGTTGCTTCTGAATGTATACAGAAGCGTGTCATCAAATACGACAAAAAGGGTGATAATCATTACGATATCATCTCTGCATTTATCAAAAGTATGCGCGGCTCCGATCCAGATGCAGCGGTCTACTATCTGGCAAAGATGCTTTATGCCGGCGAAGATGTCAAATTTATCGCACGCCGTATCATGATCCTTGCCTCAGAAGATATCGGAAACGCTGACCCACAGGCATTACAGGTCGCTGTCGCCGCTGCACAGGCCGTTGAGCGTGTCGGCATGCCGGAATCACAGATTATCCTTTCTCAGGCAGTTACTTATATGGCCTGCGCCCCTAAGAGCAACGCCGCTGTGAATGCGATCTTTGCTGCCATGAATTCTGTAAAGAAGACAGAAACGACTGTTCCGGTTCATCTGCAGGATGCACACTATGGAGGTCACGAGAAGCTTGGCAAAGGTATCGGCTACAAATATGCACATGATTACCCGAATCATTATGTCGATCAGCAGTATCTGCCATCCGAAATTGCAGGTACACGCTTCTACGAGCCAGGTGATCTCGGCTATGAAAAAAATATAAAAGATTATCTGCACAAGATAAAAGGATAACTATATGCGAAAAGGCGGGGATCGATCCCCGCCTTTTATCGTTGCTATCTTATATTATTATGGGCTGTGATTCAGATTAATTCTCCCATCAGCATCCCATAGATGTCCTGTGATTTCTTTGCCCAGCTGTGGCACATTGCCTGCGCAGCTTCTAAGCCTGGTGCTGCCAGTGTCAGATCCAGCACTGTCGAATCTTTCTCAATGATCTGACAGCGTACTGCATAGCTGCCCTGAGGTGTTGTGAAATAATCTGCCGGTGTCAGGATACGCTCCTGCACCTGTCCTCCATGCGTCTGCAGATACTCTTTTACTTCGTTCTTGATCTCTCCCGAAAGTTCCTTCTCAAAGTAGGAAAGTGTCTTCTTTCCTTCTTCTGTGATCTCATAATACGAACTGTTGGAAATCGTCCGCTTTCTCAGAAGTTCTGTCTCTGTCAGTTCAGAAAGTACTTTCTGGAGCTGAAAATAATCGGTGTAGTCTCTGTCCAGTATAAATTCTGAAATCTGAGAGTTCGTCAGTGTTTCCTTTGAATGTTTCGCCATATATAAAACGATCAGTTTATAAGTTGTAAATGGTTCTGCCATTTCAATCACCTCTTTCTCACACAAGTCAGGCTTTCTGTTCTTTATTTAATTCTTTATCCAGGCTTTTCCCCTGCCAGCTGTTCCGGATCTTCATCTCATGATGTAGAAGATTCAGCACTTCCCGCTTCCGGCTGGCCCACAAAGGTGCAAGCAACAGTTTCTCCGGTCCATCTCCAGTCATCCTGTGGATTACGATCGACGGATCCAGCTGTTCCAGGCACTCTATCAGTAGATTCAGATATTCTTCTCTCTCGTAGACATGGAACTTCCCGTCCAGATAATCCTCTGCCAAATCTGTTCCTTTCAATACATGCAAAAGCTGAAGCTTGATTCCCTGGATATCCTGTCCATTCAGATAACGCATCGTCTCCAGGATATCCTCCTCGGATTCTCCTGGCAGCCCCAGGATCGTATGAACGATCACTTCGATCTTACGCGCCCGGAGCTCACGCACTGCCGTCTCAAACACTGAGAGTGGATACCCTCTTCGGATATAGGCAGCTGTCCGCTCATGAATCGTCTGCAGTCCCAGTTCTACCCATACCGGCTTGATCTGGTTCAGCTCATCCAGGAGTTCCAGCACTTCCTCTCCCAGACAGTCCGGCCTGGTGCCGATCGATAAGGCAACTACCGACGGATGTTCGATTGCCTCTGTAAAGATTCTGCGCAGATAATCCACCGGAGCATACGTATTCGTATACGCCTGAAAATAGGCAATATATTTATGAATCGGCCGTTTGGCAGAAAGGACTGCAATCTGACAGTCAATCTGCTCTGTTACAGAAAGTGCGGCATCTGCTGCAAAATCGCCACTTCCACCGGCACTGCAGAAAATGCATCCTCTGCTTCCAAGCTTTCCATCCCGGTTCGGACAGGACATGCCGCCGTTCAATGTCACTTTGTACACTTTCTCACCAAAAGTTTCCCGTAGCATATAATCCAGCGAATGATATGGTTTTCCATTCCAGTTCCTGCGCAATTGTGCATTCATCACATTCATGCTTCCGTGTCTTCACTTTCTGTCTCTGTATCCACTGCAGCCTCCTCATCCTTCGGCATATAATTGTCAAAGATCTTTGTCAGGAAAAAGGAATTGCAGTACGCGATCACACCAAATCCCATCAGTAAGAAAAGTACCATCAGCGTCGATTGTATCGCATAAGACTGCACAAACAGGATCAGGATCGGGCAAAGACCGATCAGAACCATGACAACCGTATACGGAAGATGACGAACTGCCATGAACAGTGCATTCCTGATCGTATTTTTGGTTGAATTATAAAATCTGGCAAGAATCGGATATACATACAGAAACAGTACAAAATATACGATTGCAAATGCCATAAAGATCACATGAAAGACCGATCCGGCACTTCCCGTCATGCCCTTCGACACATGGATATCCAGATAAAGTACTACCCCCACCACGAGCATGGTCAGATTGATGACTGTTGCCTGTCTGAAATTCTGTCTGAATGATTTAAAAAAGCTTCGGATGATATAGGCTTCTTCATTTCGCACCATCTTGAGTGTTACATAATACATGGCCGTGATCGATGCCCCTGCTGTAATGATCGGTATACAGCAGATCAGACAGACGATATTCAGGATACACAGATCTGCGACCTTATTCATAAATGTAAAAAACTTATTGTCCATATTGAAAAAGCGTCCCATATACACAGCTCCTTTTTCTCTTTATTTGGTAAAAAGTTCTCAACCTATCTAACAGTATAACGAAATTTCCTTAAAAAAGCAATCAAAACCCAAACAGTTGTTTTGCCAGTGTTACTATTCACTCCGTTCACAGCAACTTTTGTCATGGCATGATCAGCTGATCGACCGTCACCAGCTCATACCCCTGCTCTTTGAGCAGGTCTGCCACCTGAAAAGCTGCTTCGACCGATGTCTCATATTCATCATGCATCAGTATGATCGCACCATCCTCTATCTGCGCTTCAACCGTACTTAAGATTTTTTCTGTATTTTTTACCTTCCAGTCCAATGTATCGATCGTCCAGAATACCGGCATCATCTCTACACACAATTCCAGATTTTTCTTCCATGCCCCAAACGGCGGCCGCATATACTGCGGATATACCCCAATCGTTTCATAGATCAGATTATTCGTCTTCAGAATCTCCTCCCTGGCTTCTGTCTCATTTAGTTTATCCAGTTGTACATGGTGATACGTATGATTTCCTACCAGGTGTCCTTCTTCCTGCATACGCTGTACCAACTCCGGATACTGGCTGATCTTTTCGCCCAGCAGAAAAAAAGAAGCGTGTACATTTCTTTCCTTCAGACCATCCAGAAGAATCGACGTATATCTGCTGTCCGGTCCGTCATCAAACGTCAGGGCTGCCCGTGGATGCTGTTGTCCTTCCGAAGACAGTTCCACTGCTGTCACTTTCGTTGATTTTTCTTCCACAGACTGTTTCACCAGACGCAGCATGCCCTGTCCTGCGATATGTTCCGCCAGTACTCTTCCCGAAGTATGTCTGGCTTCTGTATCCATACACCCTATCCATATCGCAGTGATAGTCAGTAATCCTGCTAAAATAATGATTCCTGCTTTTCTTTTTTTCATATATAAGATTCAGTTTCCAGACACCAACCATATTCTCTTTAATATATGAAATATGACAGAAAAAAAGCACCGAAAGCTCACAAAAAGCTCTCGGTGCTCTGTATCCTATTCAATCATGATCTTCCTGTCATTATTTGCCAAGCATAATCTTCAACTGCGCTTCGATCACATCAACGCATTTCTCAAATCCAAGTTTGCCACTGTTCAGACAAAGATCGTAATTAGTAGCATCATTCCAGACACCACCCGCAAATTTACGGTAGTAATCCTGTTTGCGCTTATCGTCTTTGAGAAGGAATTTCTCTACATCTTCTCTTGAACCGGAAATCTTCTCAGATGCTTTTTCCACACGAAAATCCCAGGGTGCGTGGATAAATACACGCAAAGTATTCGGTCTGTCTTTGAATACATAATTGACACAGCGTCCAACAATGACATAGGACTCTTTGTCTGCAAGATCATTGACAACCTTTGCCTGATAATTGAAAAGATTCTCATCCGAAATAAAATCTTTGCTTCCCGGCTGATGCAGACCACCTTTATAGACAGTATCTTTGTTTCCAAACAGAGAACCTTTCACTCTGTCTCCTTCTTCTACTTTACCAAAAAGGTTTACATCAATTCCGCTCTCATCTGATGCCAGCTGAATAATCTGTTTGTCATAAAAAGAAATCCCAAGACGCTTTGCCAGCATTTCTCCGACGGTACGTCCGCCGCTTCCATACTGTCTTGCGATCGTAATTACAACATGATCCATTGCATTTTCCTCCTTATTCACCCAGATATGCTTTCTGGACAGATTCATCATGAAGCAGATCATCTGCTTTGCCTTCCAGAGTGATGCTTCCCGTCTCAAGGACATATGCTCTGTCGGCGATGGAAAGGGCTTTCTTTGCGTTCTGCTCAACGAGGAGAACGGTTGTGCCACTTTCACTTACTTCTTTGATAATATCAAAGATCTCGTTTACAAAGATCGGGGACAGACCCATAGATGGCTCATCCATAAGGATGATCCTCGGCTTGCTCATCAGCGCACGTCCCATGGCAAGCATCTGCTGTTCACCACCGGAAAGTGTACCTGCACGCTGGCCTGTACGTTCTTTCAGACGTGGAAATCTTTTATATACCATCTCAAGGCTCTGAGCGATCTCGTTTTTGTCTTTTCTTGTATAAGCTCCCATCAGAAGGTTTTCGTATACAGACATATCTGCAAATACGCGTCTTCCTTCCGGAACATGAGCCATTCCCATCTCAACGATCTTGTGGGCAGGTGTCTTTGTCAGGTCCTTTCCCTCAAAAATAATGCTTCCGGATTTTGCAGGAATGATTCCGGTCAGAGTCTGCAGTGTAGTTGTCTTACCTGCACCATTTGCACCGATCAGGGCAATGACCTCTCCCTTTTCTACGCGAAAGGAAATCCCTTTTAATGCCTGGATGACACCATAATAAACCTGGAGATCTTTTACTTCCAACATTGACATTTGATTTTCCTCCTATTCTCCCAGATATGCGGTAATAACTGCCGGATCCTTCAGGACTTTGGATGTCTCACCCTGAGCAAGCACCTGTCCGAAATTCAGTACAGTCAGTTCTTCGCAGATACCGCCAACCAGCTTCATATCATGTTCGATCAGAAGAGTGGTCATATCAAAATGTTCCTGCACAAAACGGATTGTATCCATCAGTTCCTGTGTTTCGTTTGGATTCATACCAGCTGCCGGCTCATCAAGAAGAAGGAGCTTCGGATCTGTTGCCAGTGCTCTGGCAATCTCAAGTTTACGCTGCTTACCATATGGAAGGTTTCCTGCCAGTGTCTGAGCTTCCCTGTCGAGGTCAAAAACCTTCAGGATCCCCATTGCTTTTTCATTCATTTCCTTCTCAACTTTATAATACTTCGGAAGTCTCAGGATTCCGGTCAGTGTGGAATAGGAATGATGATTGTGCAGTCCTACTTTAACGTTATCAAGAACCGTCATTTCTTTAAACAGACGAATATTCTGGAAAGTTCTCGCAATACCCGCCTTGTTGATCTCAATTGTACTCTTTCCTGTGATATCCTGTCCGTCCAGTTTGATAATACCCTCTGTCGGTTTGTAAACACCTGTAAGAAGGTTGAAAATTGTTGTTTTTCCTGCACCATTCGGTCCGATCAGGCCATACAGCTGACCCTTTTCAATAGATACATTGAACCCATCAACTGCGCGAAGACCGCCGAACTGAATAGCCAGATGATTTACCTCTAACATTGCCATAGTTAAGCTGCCTCCTTTTTCTTTGCTGTTCCTTTAAATTTTTCAACTACTCGTGCTCTCCAGTTTCTTGCTGCAGGAGCCCAGTTAAAGAGCATCATAATGATCAATACGATCGCATAGATCAGCATACGATAGTTTGCAAATCCTCTGAGCAGTTCCGGAAGTGCATACAGGATAACTGTTGCAATAATAGATCCACGAAGATTTCCAATTCCGCCAAGTACAACATATACCAGGATCAGGATAGACATATTATAGTCAAAACCTGAAACCTTCAGCATGGAAAGGTTATGTGCATAAAGCACACCTGCCACACCTGCAAGAGCTGCTGATACTGTAAATGCAAGAAGCTTGAATTTTGTAACATCGATACCTACGGACTCTGCTGCAATACGGTTATCTCTTGTTGCTGTGATCGCACGTCCGCTTCTGGAATTTACCAGATTCTGTACGATAAATAATGTCAGAAGGACAAGTATGATTCCAATTGGGAAGAAATAATGCTTTACATCTTTATAAAGTGCACCTGTTCCTGAAATACCGAGTGCTCCTTTCAGAATCTGTTTACCACCTGTTCCAAGCTTGAGGGCTGCGGAACTTGTAGCTACGTGAAGGCCACTGTCATCAATTCCAACATAGAGGATATTGATCAGATTTTTGATGATCTCACCAAAAGCCAGTGTTACGATAGCCAGATAGTCACCACGGAGTCTGAGCACCGGAATACCAATAATTACGCCGAATACGGCAGCCACTGCTGCACCGACCAGAATTGCAAGAATAAATCTTGGAACCTGCGGGATATCACTGGCAATGTGAGAAAATAATGCACTGGAATATGCACCTACGCACATAAAACCGGCATGCCCCAGACTCAGTTCTCCGGAAAATCCTACAACCAGGTTCAGGGAAATTGAAGCGATCGTGTAAACGCACAGCGGAACCATAAGTCCCATCAGAAGGTTTGAAAGGTTTCCTGTAGCTGAAAGTATTTCAACGATGACAAACAGGACTAATACCAGCCCATAGTTGATCAGATTGTTTTTGGTTGTTTTGTTCATATTTTTCATATCGTCCACCCCTTATACTTTCTCCTGGATGTTCTTGCCGAACAATCCGGTAGGTTTTACAAGAAGCACCACGATCAGAACTGCAAAGCAGATAGCATCTGCAACCTGTGAAGAGATGTAAGCCTTGCCGAAGATCTCGATCACACCAAGGAGGATTCCACCGACCATTGCTCCCGGAATAGAGCCGATACCACCAAATACAGCTGCTACGAAAGCTTTGATACCAGGCATGGCACCTGTATATGGTGTCAGAGTCGGATATGTCTGGCAGAGCAGAAGACCTGCGATTGCAGCAAGTCCTGAACCAATAGCAAATGTCAGGGAAATCGTTGCATTGACATTAACTCCCATAAGCTGTGCGGCATCACGGTCTTCTGAGACTGCCAGCATTGCACGGCCAGGTTTTGTCTTTTTAACAAAAAGAGTAAGTCCTACCATGATCACAACACATGCAAGAATTGTTACAATCGTAATACCTTTGATCGTAAGTTCTCCATTAAACAGTGTAACGGATGGTACATCCACAACCGTTACGAAACTCTTTGCATCTGCACCAAAAATCAGCAGTGCAAGGTTCTGTAAAAGATAGCTGACACCGATCGCAGTGATCAGTACAGCCAGGTTGGAGGATGCTTTACGAAGCGGGCTGTATGCAACCTTCTCGATCACAACACCAAGAACTGTACAGAATATTACCGAAAGCCCTACAGCCAGAACCGGAGACATTCCTCCTCTTGTAACAGCGGTAAGTATCACATACGCACCTACCATGATAACGTCACCATGGGCAAAATTAAGCATTTTGGCGATACCATACACCATCGTATATCCAAGTGCGATGATCGCATAGATGCTGCCCAGGCTTATTCCATCTTTTAAATATGATAAAAAACTCATAGTGCACCTCTTTAATAATATGTCATATTAGCGCAAGAAAGGGGACGGCCCTGTGATAACAGGAAACCGTCCCCCGTCCTCTGAATTTCAGTGTCTGTTTCTTTACTTCATTTCTACGTAAGCGCCGTCTTTGATCTCAAAAGCTTTTGGCTCTTTGTCACATTCACCATCTTCAGTCCATTTAGCTTTACCTGTCAGACCGTCAAGCTCGATGTTCAGCATGGAGGCAGACATTGCTGCACTGATGTCTTCGTTGGACATATCCGGTGTGATTCCTGCATCGTTTGCTGCAAGCTGCATAGCATAGATTACATCATATGCATCTGCTGCGAACTGATTCGGAACTTCGTCTTTGTTTGCTGCTTCATAAGCATCTACAAATGCTTTGGATTTTTCATCATCAGATGTAGCTGAGAATGGTGTCAGGAGCATAACGCCTTCTGCAAGTGAAGTATCAAAGTTTTCTACTCCAAGGATACCGTCCATACCATCTACACCGAATTTCTTCATATCATCCATTCCGGCGTCATGTGCCTGCTGAAGGATCAGAGCGTTGTCTGAATAGTAGTTAGGAAGGAAAAGAAGCTCTGCTCCACTGTCTTTGATCTTTTTAAGCTGTACAGAGAAGTCTGTATTGCTGTCTGCTGTGTAGGCTTCGTCAGCTACAACTTCAAGTCCGTTATCCTCAGCTGCTGCAACAAATGCATCATTAACACCTGAGTTGTAGTCTGCGGATGAATCATAAAGAACTGCTACCTTTGTTGCCAGCTTATGCTCACCGATAAATTCAGCAGATTTTGTTCCCTGTGCCGGGTCTGTGAAGCACATACGGAATTCATTGCTTCCGGATGTGATACAGTCTACTGCTGTACCGGATGGTGTAAAGAGGAATGTGCTCTCTGCTGCTTCAGCACCAACTGCGATACATGCACCGGATGTTACGGTACCACAAAGCATCTGCATTCCCTTATCAAGAAGGTCATTGTATGCATTGACTGCTTTTTCCGGATCTCCCTGGTCATCACCAGCTGCAAGAACTTCAACATTATATCCGTTGAATCCACCGTTTGCATTTACTTCTTCTGCTGCAAGCTGTGCTGCATGATAAACACCAAGACCATACTGTGCATAGTCTCCTGTCATTGGTCCGATAACACCAATCTTAAATGTCTCCGCGTCGTCTGCAAATACTGCTGTTGGCATCATTGCTGCTGTCATAGCTACTGCTGCTGTTACTGCAAGTACTTTCTTCATATTTTTCATAATAAGATCCTCCTATCTTATACTTCAGCTCGCTTCACTTTCATTTGCTAAAGCTTTAATGTAGTTGATTATAGCATTCACTATTCGTGATTGCAAGGGAAAATTTTATATTTATTTAATATTTTGTATTTTTTCCACCAACCGTTGTCTTTCTGCAGCGGACACAGCCTTCTTTTTTACTCTAATTCTTCGAATTTCAAAGTAACATCTTCCGGAATATGATAAAAGGCTTTGAACTTTCGCTCCCAGGCATCCATCGTCGGCATTGTCTTCCAGCAATATTCTTTATATGGAAGGATCGGAAGCGTCAGTTCCTTCTGATCATTTTCCACACACTGCTCGATCAGTTCTGCACGATAATCATTTACCTGTCCGATCGTCCTGAAGATCCGGAGATATACTACGGAAAGGATGACAACGACGGTCGCAAGTGCAATTGCCGGATAAAACAGATTGACCTTTCTGCCCTTCATCAGATACTGGATCAGCTTCAGGACTGCCAGTGCCTGGAACACATAGGAAATGTAGAAGCAGCGCGGTCCGATCGGATTTGCTGCTACAAGTGGTGCCGCAAACGCAAATGCTCCCAGATATGTAATACAGAGAGACAGTCTTTCTTTTTTGTCGACCAGAAGCCAGATGCACAAAAGCACATTCAAAAGAAACAGTACAGACAATCCTGCTATGATCGTACCATTTATAGTCTCATTGCTGTCAAATACCCACTCTGAACAGATTCCATGAAAAATACCAAAAATACTGTAACCACAAAATACCAGGACCATTTCAATCGTAAGCAGCGTACGCTTCCCGCTTCTTATGATCAGGAGCACCAGTGCTGCTGCCAGAACTATATTCAGGCCCCGGTTGTTCAACATGAGGTCCGGCCAGATCTGTGTGACAAACTGTTCAAAAATTCCCCTGATTCCCAGGGAGATTCTCTTATATCCTTCATCTGTTGTTGCCGCTTTCGAATATGCAGAGTTGGAAAACATGATCACCGCTCCAAGGATCACTGACCAGAGATAATTGATCTGCATTGGATAGACTTTTTTGTATCTTATACCGGTATATGCGATCATCCAGACTGCATATGCCACAACAACTACTGTAATATTTTCACTGAACAGCTGTGTGCTGATTCCAAGTGGAATGACGATCAGTGTCTGAAACAGGGAATATTTCTCAACCTTTTCCAGATACAGCTCATCGGTCCACACAAAATATAGCAGAAACAGTGCTACCGGAATTTCAAAATTCACAAACGCCGCCGGCCATCCATAGCTCTGGGCAAACAAGGTTGACGGAACTGCAAGCAGTAACAACGCTGTACCAAGAAGCGGCATCGGATCGAGCGCATCCTTCTGCCAGGCATGCTTTCTGCGGATGTTGGTCTCCATCAGCCATGCGATCACAATCATACATCCACCAATCACAAGTGTCTTCGCTGCCTGGCTTCTGGTAATTACCAGGGCAAACATATTTCCCAGATATCTTCCGTTATAGCCGTCAAAACCTGTTTTCATTAATTCGACACGTTCCCATAATCCCCAGCGCCACTCATCATGACAGTACGGCACTTTGAGACCAATATACAGAAACACTGCAAAAAAAAGAAAGTAGATCAGATATCGTATCCCGTTTTTTCTGACTTTCATAGTAGTCCTCCATATTTCTTACTTAACCGAAATATCACGAAATAATTTCCATGAAGTTTTTTGCTTTATTGGAACATTACAGCGCAATTTCCTGTAAAAGAAAAGACCGCACTTTCCCTAAGAACAGTACGGTCTTCTTATCATTTATAATTTATGCAACTGCTTTTTTTGCGATTTCAGCAAGTGCTGCAAATCCTTCTGCATCATTTACTGCCATCTCTGCAAGCATCTTTCTGTTGATGTCGATGTTTGCAACTTTCAGTCCATGCATCATTTTGCTGTAGGAAAGTCCGTTCATTCTTGCTGCTGCATTGATACGAGCGATCCAGAGCTGTCTGAACTGACGTTTTTTCTGTTTACGTCCTGCATAGGAGCTTGCAAGAGCTCTCATAACAGACTGTTTTGCTACTCTATACTGTTTGGAACGGGCTCCTCTGTAACCCTTTGCCAGTTTTAATGTACGGTTATGTCTTTTCTTTGCGTTTAATCCGCCTTTAATTCTTGCCATTTCTTATTTCCTCCTGTTCGTCTTCCAATATCATCTGCTGCTTATTATAAATAAGGCAGTGCTTTCTTAATGTTCTTAAGGTTTGTAGAATCAACAACAGTAGCTTTTCTCAGATTTCTCTTTCTCTTCTGAGATTTCTTTGTTAAGATATGGCTCTTATAAGCTTTATTTCTCATGATCTTTCCAGTTCCGGTTTTTTTGAAACGTTTTGCTGCTGCTCTACAAGTTTTAATCTTAGGCATAATTATTTCCTCCTTAATTCGTGGTACTGTTTTTTATTTCTTATTATCAAGAACACGTACAAAAGTACGCTGTCTGTGATAACTGCTTAACGCTTTTCGCTGAGAAACATTGTCATGCTTCTGCCTTCAATCTTCGGGGCCTTCTCAACAACTGCCACATCTGCAAGAAGTTCCGCAAAATCATCAAGTACATGCTTGCTGCTTGCCATATGTGCCATTTCTCTTCCGCGGAAACGTAATGTAACTTTGACACGATCTCCCTTGGAGAGAAATTTCCTTGCTGCATTGACTTTCGTCTTCAGGTCATTGGTATCAATGTTTGGAGAAAGACGTACTTCCTTGATGTCAATTGTCTTCTGTTTTTTCTTAGCTTCTTTTTCCTTACGGGAAAGCTCATAGCGATACTTGCCGTAGTCGATAATCTTACAAACCGGCGGCTTTGCCTGCGGTGCGATTTTAACAAGATCAAGTCCGGCTTCCTGTGCCTTTGCAAAAGCTTCTCTGGAAGAAACGATTCCGAGCTGTGCCCCATCCGGTCCAATCAAACGTACCTCTTTGTCTCTGATCTGTTCGTTAATCATTAAATTGCTAATTGTAGTACACCTCCATACATGTAAATAAATGATAAACCTGACACTCTGTCACCCTCATACTTATGAAAACAAAAAAGAGTATGGAAAGTTTCCACACTCTATGATATCCAGCGATAACGAAATCAAATCGTATCTCTGTGCCTGCTCTGATCTATGTGATCAGACTGCTGCGAAATATCAACCCGAGCCGCATCCATGTGCGCTGAGGTGAGAGTGAAACTCTGCTTTGTTTTCTTAACGTACTTGTTAAAGATATCATGTCTCTCTGCCAATGTCAAGCACTTTTTTCGAATACTTTTTCGAACACTTTTGTAAATACGTTTTCGGACACATATTTTTCTGATCTTTGCAGATACTATTCCTGCATGACATCATATTATAAGGAGGTTCTATTTATGACTATTCTGACATGCAGTGCTACAAAATGTCTTTACAACGAAAACGAACTCTGTTCCAGAGGTGATATTGAGATTACCGGAAGCGATGCCCATCGTGCAGACGAAACAAGCTGCGGAAGCTTCCGTGACCGTGCCACTGCCGGTATGACAAACAGTACTGCCGGACAATGTGGATGTGAAAAGATCAATATTGACTGTAAAGCTCATGAATGTACCTATAATGACCAGTGCAAATGTACTGCTTCTGCGATCGATGTAGCCGGTTGCAGCACAGATGGCTGCAATGAGACTAAATGCAACACCTTCTCATGTAAATGCTGATCTGTCAAAGAAAAAGACGCTGTCCAAAAAACAGCGTCTCTTTTTGTATGCATTTTTATCAAAATCCTATCTGTTTCTCAGGAAATCCGGAATCTGGATATCCTTCTTCTGTACAGTGCTTGTCGGAACTTTACCTGTATAAGTACCGCCATTCATAGTCGGCAGGCTGAAGCTCGGCATGCTCATAGTACTGGACGCCGGTGCAGATGTACCTGCTGCCGGTTTACGTACACCGAACGGTGTGGTATTGCTTCTTGTACCAAATGGTGTAGTCTTTGCAGCTGTATCGGATAATCCGGTTGCGATAACTGTGATTCTTGCATAATCTGCAACAGAATCATCATACATAGCACCAAAGATGATGTTTGCATCTTCGCCGGTGAGTTCCTGTACATAACTTGCTGCGTCATTGGCATCCATAAGAGAGATATCTCCTGAGATATTGATGATGACATGTGTAGCACCCTTGATGGTTGTCTCAAGAAGTGGAGAAGATACTGCCTGCTGAACAGCTTCCATAGCCTTGTCATCTCCTCTTGCTTCACCAATACCGATGTGTGCGATTCCTTTATCTGTCATGACGGTCTGAACATCTGCGAAGTCGAGGTTGATCAGTGCCGGCAGATTGATCAGGTCTGTGATTCCCTGTACAGCCTGCTGCAGAACTTCGTCAGCTTTGCGGAGTGCTTCCGGCATAGTTGTACGGCGATCCACGATCTCAAGCAGCTTGTCATTCGGGATAACAATTAATGTATCAACAGCTTTCTTCAGATTCTCGATTCCGGAAAGAGCATTGTTCATACGTGTCTTCGCTTCAAAACGGAAAGGCTTTGTTACGACACCAACGGTCAGGATTCCCATCTCTTTGGCTGCTGCTGCGATAACAGGAGCTGCACCTGTACCGGTACCACCGCCCATTCCACAGGTAACAAATACCATATCTGCGCCTTCGATCAACTGTTTTACTTCTTCTATGCTCTCTTCAGCGGCCTTCTGACCAACTTCCGGCTGTGCACCGGCGCCAAGGCCCTTTGTAATCTTTTCACCAATCTGAAGTACTGTTGGAGCTTTGCAAAGTGTCAGAGCCTGTTTATCAGTATTTACACCAACAAATTCAACTCCACCAATGGCCTCTTCCACCATTCTGTTAACTGCATTATTACCAGCCCCGCCTACACCGATTACAATAATCTTTGCAGAGGACTCAGCTTCATTTGACATAATCTCTAACAATGTACTTCCTCCTTTATTTACCTGATATCAGTGTATCAGGCTGCATATAAATATATCATATATTTTTTTCTCGAATTAATCAACTACTATTTTTGTTTTTTTATACTTTTTTCACTATTATTCGTCATTCACATCTGCTCTGACACTGTATACAGCAGCCCGGTTACTCATAGTATTCCTCATCACTGTAGTCCTCATCCGAGCTGTCATATCCGTCTTCACTCGAACTGTCTGATTCTTCATCGTAGGAATCGCCACTGTCATCGGAATTGTCCTCTGACGAATCCCCCGTGCTTTCATCCTGATCTGAAGAAGTATCGGAGGTTCCCGCACTATCAGGCATTGGTCCGACATAATTGCCGTCTTTATCGTATTCGCTGACACCGTCAAATCCACCGGACTCATTGTATCCTCCGGTCCAGTCACCAAAGCTGTCAATAAGTTCCTGCGTCGGTTCCGGTCCTACATAATTCAGATTCTCATCGTATTCACCCGATCCTGTGTAGTCGCCCTCTTCATCATAGCCGCCGATCCACTGCTCTTTCGCATAATCAAGTGCTGTCTTTGGCTTCGCACCTACATACTTGCCATTCTCATCATATTCACCGTCACCGGTATAGTCACCATTCTCATCGTAACCTCCGGTCCAGTTCTCTGCAGTCACCTCTTCTTCCTCTTTCTCAAAAGTCACTGTCTTGGAACTCTCTGTGATATTCTCCATATGAAGGATGCCCTTCTCACCACTGATCTGCGGAAGGATTGCCACTGTTCTGCTCATCTTGTCCTCAAGGTATTTGTCCTTGCCAAGCTTTACCGTAATATCACCATAGATCAGATCGATCGTGGAATCCTCTTCCAGCTGAACATAATCCGGCTGAAGATTATTTTTGGCAAAGATCGTAGAAAGTGCTACCGCTGTATTCAGCACTGCATTCTTGATCGGAAGCTTCTCATTCATAACCACTTTCTTTATCTGAATGCCTTCAAAATAAGGAACCGATTCATTCCTGTCCTTGTCACCCTCAACAAAGATTCCATTTCGGTCAAAATAAATATAACTGTCCAGATATGGGATGCATCCTACCACACTCTTCTCCCGAAAACTGATCACAATTGAATTACGTCCTGATCTGCTTACCGAAAAAGAATCAATATATGGTACATCCTGTACATGATTTCTGGAGCACGTGATCGGCGCCAATATGGAGTTGGATGAAAATGCACCTGTCAGGACCATCTCTTCCAGCTCTTCCTTCGTATAATGGCTGCTTTCCATCACTTCTACCCTGGAAACATGGAAAAAAGCAAAGAAAAAAACAACGCCGGCCAGAGCAGCTGCAACAGCTGCCCCTGCAAGCATTTTTTTCTGTTTTTTGGTTATTTTAAATTTCCTGTAATTGGATGTTCTCATAAAAATCTATTACCTGTATCCTCTATGGTCAAACCGTTCTTCTTCTTCTTCTTCTTCTTCTGCATGATCTGATTCATAAACATCCGCATGAAGCATTCTCAGATCTCTGCAGATATCTTCGTATCCTCTCCGGATAAACGAACTTCCTGCTATCACAGATTTCCCATCTGCTGCAAGAGCCGCAATCATAAGTGCCGCTCCACCGCGCAGTTCTTCTGCCCGCATCCTGCCTCCATGCAGCCTACCTCCTGTGATCCGGACGTTCCTTCCCTCCGGTACTACGACAGCTCCCATCTGTGCAAGTTCACCACAGATCTTAAAACGGTTCTCAAATATATTTTCTCTTATATGACTTTCTCCACGGATCGTTGCCAGCACCGCAAGCAGTGGTGACTGCAGATCTGTCGGGAAACCCGGATAGGCTTCTGTCTCCACAAAAGGGACCGGAAATCGAATCCCGGAGCCATCCGCTATTAGTTTACCACTGTTCCATTCATATTGTCCACCCATTTTGCGATATACTTCAAGGAAAGCATCCAGTTCCCCCTCCGGAGCATTTGTGACTGTAATCTTTCCCCGGGTTGCTGCAGCCGCACATAGATACGTTCCCGTCACGATCCGGTCTGCCGGAATCTCCATCTGCACTCCATGAAGTGAGGAAACGCCCTGGATCCGAATACATTCCTCACCTTCCCCGCTGATCTGCGCTCCCATCTTTCGCAAAAATCTGCACAGCCAGACAACTTCCGGTTCTTTTGCACAGTTTCTGATCACCGTCTCTCCTTCTGCCAGGACTGCCGCAAGCAAAGCCTGCTCCGTCGCCCCTACACTTCTTTTTCGAAAAACGATCTCATTTCCTTTCAGTTTCTTGCAGCTCGCATGAATCTTGCCTTCTTTCTCCCTGATCTCTGTACCAAGACATTTCAGTGCATAAAGATGAAGATCTACCGGCCGCTCCCCGATCACGCAGCCGCCAGGATACCCGATCACGCCCTGCTGCATTCTTCCAAGAAGTGCTCCGAGAAGAATCACCGAACAGCGCATTCGCCCTGTATACTCTGATGAGATTTCCGTTCCAGTCACCATACGACAGTCCAGGTGCAGATCATGACCGTTCCACCATGTGGCAACTCCCAGCATCCTCAGAATCTCTTCCATACAAAAAACATCTGAAATACGCGGACAGTCTCTGAGGACACAGATTTCTTCCTGAAGCAGAGATGCCGCCATCATCGGCAGCACCGTATTTTTTGACCCCTGCACTGTTATGCTGCCTTTCAGACAGTTTCCCCCAATCACGTGAATTTCATCCAAACGATCCACTCCTACAGGGTCTCTTACTGTTACTATATGCAAAAGCCGGTTACTGTTCACTCCGTTCACAGCAACTTTGTCAAAATACCTGCAGCAACTACAAAAGCCAGACCTCTGTCATACATCACAGAAGTCTGGCTCTGTCTTGCGCATCCTCGCGGATCGTTTATCTCAGTCGGAGATTGGACTCTCACCGAGACATATTTGCTATTACTCACCACCTGAAAGAGGTGGGCGTCTTCTCTACTGAGATAAAGCTCTTACATATTCCTTGAACATATCTCCACGCTGTTCATAATTGTCAAACTGTCCCCAGCTTGCGCAGGCAGGTGAAAGAAGCACTGCATCTCCCGGGTTTGCCTTTTCGGCACATACCTGAACTGCCTCTTCCAGATTTTCACACAAGATGCAAGGGCATACTTTAAGGCGTTCTGCTGCCTCTTTAATCTTGTCACGTGTCTGACCGATCAGTACAAGGTATCTCACCTTACCGTCAAATGCCTGCAGCCATTCATCGTAACTGGAGCCTTTGTCGTATCCGCCACCGATCAGCAGAGTCGGACGGTTCATGGCCTGGATTCCCTTGATTGCAGCATCCGGGTTGGTTCCCTTGGAATCGTTGTAATAGGCAACACCATTTTTCTCGGTCACATATTCGATACGATGCTCAACTGCTGTAAATTCACAGATACTCTTACGGATACTCTCTACCGGAACACCTGCATAGTACGCCATCGCAGATGCAGCCATTACATTCTCGTAATTGTGCTGTCCCAGAAGCTTCAGCTCTCCTGTATGTACCAGAGGAATCTCTTCCTGTGCTGTCTTCAGAACGATCAGATCTCCATCCAGATAGATTCCTTCATCCAGCTTTCTCACGCTGGAGAAATAAACAGTCTTCGGAACGATATGCTTACCGAATTCACGAAGCACTTCATCTTCATAATTCAGAATACAGAAGTCATCCGCCGTCTGATTCTTAACGATCAGCTCTTTGACACGAATGTATTCTTCCATTGTATGATGTCTGTTCAGATGATCTTCTGTGATATTGAGGATTGCACTTACCTTTGGTGCAAATTCTTCGATCGTTTCCAGCTGGAAACTGCTGATTTCTGCCACTGTCGTGGAATCCTCTTTCATTTCCAGTGCCTTGGATGTATATGGTGTTCCAATATTACCTACTACAAATACCGAATCCTCGGCATCCCTCATGACCTTGCCAAGAAGAGCAGTCGTTGTCGTCTTTCCATTGGTACCGGTGATTGCCAGTACTCTGCCCTTACCAGTACGGTATGCCAGCTCTACCTCGCCCCATACCGGGAGTCCCTGCTCATAAAAGCTCTTTACGACCGGAATGTCTGTCGGTACACCAGGACTTAACACGACCAGGTCAAGACTCTTCTGCACCTCTGCCGGAAGCTCTCCTGCATATACATTTACATCCTTACAGTCCGGAAGCTTTGCTTTGACAGCTTCTTTGTCCAGATCTTTGTTTCCATCATAAATGACAGGTCTCGCTCCTACTTTTGCGAGAAGCTCTGCTGCTCCGATTCCACTCTTGCCAGAACCGAATACCAGCACTTTTTTTCCCTGTAAATTCATTTTATTTTCCTCCTTAATACGCTTATAATGCCAGAAGCGCGATCAGGCACATAACAGCAGTGATCACAGAAAATACTGCAACAACTCTTGTCTCGGACCATCCACATAATTCAAAATGATGATGGATCGGTGCCATCTTAAAGATACGTTTGCCATGTGTTGCCTTAAAATATGTTACCTGGATCATGACAGAAAGTACTTCCACCAGATAGATCAGGCCGATCAGCAGAATAAATAACGGCATCTGCATCATATATGCAGCACCTGCCACAAATCCGCCCAGTGCCAGAGAACCGGTATCGCCCATAAAAACCTTGGCAGGGTAGACATTAAACAGAAGGAATCCCATCAGTCCACCTACAACAGCACCTGTCACAGGCTCAATCCCACTCTTTGTTCCGATAGAAACCACGGTAAAGAAAACTGCCACGATCAGTGTCACGCTGGAAGCCAGGCCGTCCAGACCGTCAGTAAAGTTTACGCCGTTTACGGTACCGATCACTGCAAAAAACAGCACCGGAATCGCAAGCCATCCAAGATTCAGATAATGATCCGGCCAGAACGGAATACGCATGGCAAGATCAATGTCCGTATAATTCAGGATATAGAAAACAAAAATACCGGTCACAACGACCTGCAGGCCAAATTTCTGCCATGCCAGAAGTCCGTCAGAGCGTTTCAGTACAACCTTCAGATAATCATCCAGAAAACCGATGATTCCAAATCCGAGTGTCAGAAACAGTACCGGAATAATTGCCGGATAGTCTTTGACATAGAACAGAGAAGTAATCACTGCAGCGATCAGAAAGATCACACCACCCATTGTCGGAGTTCCCGCTTTCTTCAGATGTGACTGCACACCTTCTACTCGTTCTGTCTGTCCCATCTTGAGTTTTCTCAGAAACGGGATGATGACTGGTCCCAGGATCACGCTGATCGCAAAAGAGATCAGTACCGGGAATACAACTTGAATATTCATCCTCACACCTCTTATCATTCTTTCGTTTTTTATTATGTTTGATTATAAAGCTTTTTGTCCAATTTATCAACCACCTGCATACAGTTACTCTTCTGTTACACTGCTTTCGCTTTTTTCGATTCCAAGATATGGCAGGACATTTTCAAAGATGCTGCGTACGACCGGTGCTGCGATCGTTCCACCATAATAGATTCCCTGTGGATCATGGATGATACACAGAGCAAGGACTTTCGGCTCATCTGCCGGTGCAAATCCCAGAAAAGAAGAAATATACCGGTTGGCACTTCGTGGCAGTGTCTGGGAAGTCGCTGTCTTTCCTCCAATGCGGTACCCTTCTACCGCAGCATTCCGACCGGAACCTTCTGCCACCACCTGCTCCAGGATATAACGGACGGTGTCCGAGATTTCTGATGGAAGCACTTCTCTGCCGGAAGTATATTCCAGTTCTTTTACCACTTCTCCATCCGGCGACTCTACTGCCACTCCAAAATGCGGTGTGATCTGCTTTCCGCCATTGATCAGTGCGCTGACTGTCGCCGCCAGCCGGATCGGTGTGATCTGAAAAGACTGCCCAAAGGAAACCGTTGCCAGTTCCACTTCCCCCATATTTTTTTTCTGATGCATGATCGTTCCCGCTTCTCCCGGCAGATCAATCCCGGTTTTTTCCATCAGGCCAAACTGTCGAAAATACCGATAGTAATTTTCCACGCCAAGCCGCAGTCCGACTTCTATAAAAACAGGGTTACAGGAATTTTCCGCTCCCTTTACAAAATTTTGTGCTCCGTGTCCTCTCCGGTTCGCACAGTGAATCCGCCGGTCTTCCACCAGTTTGTATCCGGGGCAGTAAAAAGAATCATTCAGGGAGACCACATTTTCGGCAAGTCCTGCTGCCATCGTGATGATCTTAAACGTCGAACCCGGTTCATAAGTATCATTCAGACAGGGATTTCTCCACATCTGGTTCAGCAGATCCTGCTTCTTTCCCTCATTCATCCCCACTGTATCCACTCCTGTATTCAGCGTAAACGGTTCATTCAGATCAAATTCCGGTACATTGACACAGGCATAAATTTCTCCATTCTGCGGATTCATAAGCAGTATCGAAACCCTCTCTGCCTGTTTTTCTTCCATGACCTTCTGTGCCGCCTGCTGCACATATTTCTGGATATCCGCATCCAAGCTGATCCGAAGGCTGTATCCCTGCTGCGGTTCCTGCCTGTTTTCTCCGATTCCATCCAGTTCGATTCCACGTGCATCCGTTGTCGTCAGAATCTTTCCTGCTTCACCTTTCAGGATCTCATCGTATTCCACTTCAAGACCTATGATTCCCTGATTGTCCCCACCGGTAAATCCAAGTACCTTGGATGCCAGGGAGCCCATCGGATAATAACGTCTGTAATCTTCATCCACTTTTATCCCGGCAAGTCCTGCATTTCGGATCTCATCCCCCGTTTCTTTCTCTACATTCGTCCGGATTCTTTCTATAGAAGAAACTTTTTCCACCCTTTTACGTATCGTTTCCTCAGTCATCCCCAGTTTATCCACCAGAAGTGTGATCACTTTTTCTGGTTCTCTGATCTGACTGTGTATAACCGAGATTGTGCAGACCGTTTTATTTGCCGCCAGTACTTTGCCCGTTGCATCCACGATCTCGCCTCTTGCAGCCTTGATATCCCTCTCCCTTTCATGAAGGTCTTCTGCTTTTTCATAATAATAATCGGAGCGAAATCCCATCAGCCAGACCAGTCTGCCGATCAGTCCTCCTGTCATCATCATGCACAGCAGAAAGACGATCCAGACTTTTCTTTTGTGAAACGTATAATTCTTTTTTTCCACAAAAAAATCCCCCGGGAAACAGTCTTAATAATATATGACTGTTCTCCGAGGGAGATGTTTACAACCCGATATCAGTCCAGCCCGGCCTCTTCATTTGTGATGCCTTCGCTTTCCATATCGTTATTTTCGGTAGTATCCGATTCATCCTCCTCCGGAGGTGCCGGAACATTCGTATCCGAGATTGCTTCTTTCAGTGTACTGCCCGTTGACGAATCTGATGTGGTGATCAGATGATCGGACAGGATATACTGTCCATTGTCATCCAGTTTATGTTCTCCATTGTCATTCAGAAGATAACCGTTTTCATCAATGCGGTTACCCTCAAGATCCACACGGTTACCACTTCCATCGACCAGATTGCCCTGTTCATCTACACTGCTTCCGGATACATCTACCAGATGTCCCTTAAACCCTTCCCAGAGTTCTGTTTCCGGAACACTTCCATCTTCTGATTCATCCGGAGTTACATTCAGGTACGGAAGCAGCTCAGAAAGGATTCCCTGTGCGATATACTGTGGATATTTACTGTCCGCCTGCTCATCTGCCTTCGGCTCATCAACAACCACGTAGAGAAGGATCTGCGGATCATCCACCGGTGCAAAAGTGATAAAAGAAACCAGGTATTTGCCGTTGCCTCGCGGAAGCTTTTCGGCAGTACCGGTCTTACCACCAGAGCTGTATCCCTGCACCTTTGAAGTACCACTGGTACCTTCCTGCACACTGGCCTGCATGTAGGAACGGATATTAGCTGATATCTCAGAAGAAACAGTCTGTTTCATAAGGATCGGATCAAATTTCCTGACCGTGGAACCACTGCTGTCTCTGATCTCACTGACAAGATGTGGCTGGTAATAGGAGCCACCGTTGATAACAGAACACATGGCGTTGATCTCCTGGATCATGGTACAGGTAAATCCCTGTCCGAACGCTGAACACGCAAGCTCTGTCTCACCCATCGTATCTGCGGTATGGATCACACCGGAGCCTTCGTTTGGAAGATCGATTCCGGTACGGCTTCCGAAGTTAAACAGTGTCTGTGCCTTGAGGAACTGTTCCGTTCCCATCTTGGCTGCGATCTGCATCATCGCATCATTGCAGGAATTTGCAATAACATCCCGCAGTGCCTCTGTTCCGTGTGCATCCGGCCAGACCGCACATTTGATGTATGTATCACCGTTCGCACCAAAGGTCTGTCCACCATCACATACAAATGTATCGGTATCTGAAATCTTACCTTTTTCGAGTGCGCCTGCCATAACGATCGGCTTCACAACAGATCCCGGCTCATACGTCTCTGTCACACAGAAATTGCTCCACATGGCATTCAGAGCTGTCACCGTATCCTCATCATTCATCGCTGCAATCTGATCCTCAGAATAAATACTCGAAAGATCACGCGGATCATTCAGATCATATCGGTCGCCGCCATCCATCGCAATAATCTCACCGGTAGAAGGCTTCATCGCGATCACACCGATATTCTTAGCTCCCATGGCTTCTTTAAAACCATTGACATATTTCTCAACGATCTGCTGTACTCCCACATCCAGGGTTGTCACGATGCTCTGTCCGTCTTTCGGGTCAATGATCGTCTGTTCTACATCTGCATTGTCATTGATATATCCGTACTGGCGGCCATCGGTTCCCATCAGGGTACTGTTGTAATAGCTCTCCAGCCCTACATCCGCGGTGTCCCTGGAAAGGGTAAATCCGATCGTATCGTTTGCGAGCTCATTAAACGGGTAGCTTCTCAGATAATCTTCTTCAAACCAGACGCCCTTTACATTCGCACGCTCTGCTTTCTGTGCATCCGATAATTCACTGTCTTCTCCCGGAGATTCATAATCCTCAAACGCTTTCTTTTCATCCATGGAAAGCTGCTTCTTCAGGACCTGATACTGACTCTTCTTCGTAGCATCTGCCGAAAGGACAGAACGAATCTTATCCTCGTCAAGGCCAAGCACATCCGTCAGTGCTTTGACTGTCGGTTCCACATATTTCTCATCTGCATTGACTGCCTTACAGTCAAGGATCACAGAATATACTTTCTGACTGGTCGCAAGAATGTTTCCATTGCGATCATAAATGTCACCACGCTTCGCAGGAAGTGTATTGCTCTCGTACTTCTGCTGCGCCTGCGTCAGCACCTGTTTCTTGTATTTCTTGCCACTGGTTGCATTAATATAGGTAATTCTCCCCAGTAAAGCAACTAAAGCTAGCAGCACTACAGCAAAAAGTCCTACTAGCTTTCCTCTCATTTTGTGATTAATTTTTCTCTGAGGTTTCCTTCGATTCCTCTTAGTTGTACTGCTCAATAATCTATCACCTCTTGGTTTCAGGAACATCCTGATACTGTCTTACATAACTGTTACTCGGCATAGTATAGGTCTTCTTCTGCTCATCTGTCGGATAATTCATCCCCAGACGTCCAATGGCAAGCTTCTTAATGGTGTTGAGATCCACGTCCGAAGTCACCTGACTCTCATATGCATTGTTGTCCTCTTTGATCTGCGACAGTTCTGTTTCCAGAGAAGCAACTGTTTTCATTTTTCCCGTCAGCTCCGATTTCAGCTGCAGATAATTTACACAGCAAAAAAGTACGGCCACGCTTACTACTGCAAGGAATACAACAAATCCTCGCCCCATGCTCTTGGCTTTTTCGCGGTTTCTCTGTGCTTCCCGGCTGAGCTGTCTTGGCTGTCTGGCAACAGGCTTTTCCACCTCACGAACACGCCGTGCAGTCTGTGCGCCTGGTGCCTGATACGGCTTTGCAGGGATTTCCTGCGTCTTACGTACCGCATTGCCATCCAGGTACGTTCCACGGGCGTTTCGCACATTTGATCTTGTTTTTCTGGATGTGACTGCTCTGTTCGTCCTCTCCATTTACATCTCACAACTTTCTATCATTACTTTTCATATCTTCTTTCAAAAATCCTGAGCTTTGCACTCTTTGATCTTGGATTTTCTTCCATCTCTGTCTCACTCGGCAGAATCGGTTTCCTGGTGATCACTTTTCCCTTGGATTTCTTTCCACATACACATACCGGAAAATCAGGCGGGCAGGTACATGGATTTTCGTTCTTCCGGAAAATTGTCTTCACAATCCTGTCTTCGAGGGAATGAAATGTAATGATACAGATCCTTCCACCATCGTCCAAAAGATCGATCATGCCATCCAGCGACTCTCGAAGAACATCCAGTTCGCGGTTCAGTTCAATACGGATTGCCTGGAAAGTTCTCTTTGCAGGATGTCCGCCGGTGACCTGAATCTTCATTGGAATCGACTGACGAATGATCTCCGTCAGTTCTCCGGTCGTCTGAATAGGTGCCTGTGCTCTGGCAGCCACTATATGCTTTGCAATATTTTTTGCGAATTTATCTTCCCCGTAATCACGGATGATACGGTAAAGTTCTTTTTCATCATAACCATTGACAATATCCGCTGCTGTGCGGCTCTGTCTCTGATCCATTCTCATATCAAGCGGTGCATCGACCCGATAGGTAAATCCACGCTCTTCATTGTCTAACTGATAAGACGAAACTCCCAGGTCCAGAACAATTCCATCAACTTTCTGAATTCCCAGGTTCTTCAGCTCATTTGCCATGTAACAATAATTGCTGCGAATAATCTGAACTCTGTCGCCGAAAGCAGACAGCCGCTCACTCGCAGCAACTATTGCATCTTGGTCCTGATCTATGCCAATAAATCTCCCCTTGGCAGAAAGTCTGCGGCACACTTCCTGTGCGTGCCCTGCTCCTCCCAGAGTTCCATCCACGTAAATACCATCTGGTCTTACCCTTAAACCATCGATGGTCTCGTCCAGTAATACAGATTTGTGCTTAAATTCCATATCCGTCTCCTGTTGGATTTCTTTCCGGCGTAACGCTTAGATGATGATACCCATGTCCTGCATACCCTCTGCAATACTGTCCATATCATCATAATCGCAATTCTCGCTCCACTTCTCTTTGCTCCAAACCTCAATTCGATTGAGATTTCCGGTAAGTACAACGTCTTTCTCCAGGCCAGCGAACTCCCGTAACGTCTGCGGTACAAGAATTCTCCCCTGCTTGTCCAGTTCACAGTTCGTCGCACCTGCCACAAAGAAACGTGTGAAGGTTCTGGCATTTTTGTTTGTAAGTGGTAAGGCTCTGAGTTTCTCTTCAAAGGCATTCCATTCATCCATCGGGTAAATAGAAAGACAACCATCAAGTCCCTTGGTCAGTACAAACTCCTC
Organism: uncultured Blautia sp.; assembly: GCA_934378195.1. GTDB lineage: Bacteria > Bacillota > Clostridia > Lachnospirales > Lachnospiraceae > Blautia_A. Next base: position 20,172 of record CAKRPO010000009.1, on the reverse strand, counting down.
TCCCAGGAGTTCTCTGAATTTGGAAGGGATGATCAGACGCCCCTTCGCGTCAATTGTATGATTGTATTCGCCCATGAACATCTAAACTCACCTACTCTCGTGAGATACGATTCTCCCCTTCGTATCTGCCGGCGGAAATGGATAAATATGCCACATTCCCTCCATTTGCCACCACTATTCACCACTTTCTACCACTTATAAAGTCATTCTAACCTATTTACTTTGAAAATACAAGTGGGAATCGTAGTTTTTTTATGAACAATTTTGTACATTTTATACGGAAAATCGCTATTTTTTACGAGAGTGTTACAGAAGATTTTCTGATTTTCAAAGTTCAAAAAAACAAAAGAGGGTCTCCCACTGGAGAACCCCTTCTTCACCATCTCATCCACCTGTTTCCATATGGATAAGCCCTTATTTATACATCTTCACGATCATCCGATCCAGTTTCCGGCTCAGTTTCAGCTGGTGCATCAGATCCTTCCGACTCCTGATCTTCCGGTTCAGCACTCTCTGCAGGTGTCGAATCCGCTGTCTCGTCAGCAGACTCTGAAAGTTCTTCCTCCACTGTATCGGCTTCATCTGACTCTGTAGTTTCTGTATCGGCCATAGCTTTCGCATCAGCTGCACCATCTTCATGTTCCAGTTGTTCCAGAATGTCTTTGAACTCATCCTGCACATCTTCGAAACTGTCCAGTGCCCCAGGTCTGCCGCCATCCTTCTTTTCTTCTGTGGCATAACGCTCCTCTCTCCTGCGTCTGCTGACCTTTTCCCTCTTCTTTGAAAGAATTCTGCGCACTGTTGCGACAATGCCGCAGATCAGAAAAAGTGCAGCTGACACAAGCAGGGAAACCGGTATCTTTGTCTTCGGAATATACAGTTTATCTGTACGAAGCCATTCGATCACACATTTGCCCAGCCCATATCCTGCAAGATATCGAAGAAAGATCTCGCCATCAAATTTCTTACGCCAGGTATACAAAAGCAGAATCACCAGAAGCAGCAGACACCAGACGCTTTCATAGAAAAACAATGGATGTACCTGAATGTAATCCATATCTCTGAAATTTACCAGATGCTCTTTCATGAGCTTCGTCACTGCTCCGCTCTGCACAGAATCCAGAGGAAGTCCCATCGCAAACAGGCTGTCTGTGTACTCACCGAAAGCTTCTCTGTTGAAGAAGTTTCCCCATACACCTATTATCTGTCCGCTGAGCAGTCCCATACATACAATATCTGCCATCTTCCAGAACGAAGTCTTTAAGATTCTGCAAAAAAGAGCTGCAAACAGAACTCCGCCAAGGATTGCTCCGTAAATTGACATACCACCACTTCGGATATCACACAGGATCTTCCATGATTTGCCACCGAACTGACTCCAGGAAAACAAAATATAAAAAAGTCTTCCTCCGATCACACCACCGAGCAGTGCCACGATCGAAACACCCAGACAGAGGTTCGGACTTGCTTTCTGCCGTCTGGCACAAAGAAGAATCACTGTCATTCCAACAAGCAGACTCACTGCCATCAGTATTCCATAAATCGTTACTTCAAATCCCAAAACAGAGAAAGCTCTGTCTTCATATTGAAACAAAAACCCCAGATTTGGAAATCTTACTGTTATCTCCATAAAACCCCTTCATCATATACTGTACATTATCGGATACGTTGTACAGGATCCGATGTCTTTCAGACAGTTATCAGACCTTATACATTGAATCGGAACAGGATCACATCGCCATCCTGTACGATATATTCTTTACCTTCCATACGGACAAGTCCTTTTTCTCTTGCGCCTGCATAAGATCCGCAGTCCAGAAGGTCCTGATAGTTGACAACCTCTGCCTTGATAAATCCTCTTTCAAAATCTGTGTGGATCTTGCCGGCTGCCTGTGGTGCCTTGGTTCCGATCTTAATCGTCCATGCACGTGTCTCATCTTCTCCGGATGTCAGGAAGCTCATCAGTCCAAGAAGGCTGTAGCTTGCTCTTACCAGTTTCTCAAGTCCGGATTCTTTCAGACCCAGGTCTTCGAGGAACATCTTTTTCTCATCGTCATCGAGTTCGGAGATTTCTTCTTCAATCTCTGCACAGATCACGAATACTTCACTCTTCTGCTCTGCAGCGTATTTGCGTACTTCCTGTACATGTGCATTGGATTCACCATCATCTGCAAGATCATCTTCACTTACGTTTGCAGCATAGATAACCGGTTTCCAGGTAAGCAGGTTGTAGGTTCCCATCCAGCCCTCTTCGTCCTCTGTCTCCAGCTCCATGGTGATCGCCATGTTGCCATCTTCCAGATGCTTCCTGACTTTCTGAAGGAAATCAAGCTCTTTGGCTGCTTCCTTATCCATACGTGCAGTCTTGGTCACTTTCGCGATACGACGCTCCAGAATCTCAATATCAGAGAAGATCAGCTCCAGGTTGATAGTCTCAATGTCTCTAAGCGGATCAATACTTCCATCTACATGGATGACATTCGGGTCTTCAAAGCAGCGTACAACATGTACGATTGCATCTACTTCACGGATATTTGCCAGGAACTGGTTACCAAGTCCCTCTCCTTTGGATGCACCCTTTACCAGTCCGGCGATGTCAACAAATTCAATCACTGCCGGTGTTACCTTCTTGGAGTGATAAAAATCTCCGAGAAGTTTCAGTCTCTCATCCGGTACGGTAACGACACCTACATTTGGGTCAATCGTACAGAACGGATAGTTTGCGGATTCTGCTCCGGCTTTGGTCAGTGAGTTAAACAGTGTACTTTTTCCTACATTTGGCAGTCCTACGATTCCAAGTTTCATTTCTCTATGGTTCTCCATTTCATTATTTATTAGATCTCATGCGACTTTCAAACATATTTCAGCCGCGATTCCATATGTTTTTAAGTTTATCACACATCTTAGGAAGTTTCAATTAATATGATATTACCTGTAAACAATTATCTATAATATAGCTCATGGCTGTAGCATTCCTGTAAAGTAAGCTTTAGGCATCTTTCAGAATAAATTTGTGAATGATCTCCGCTACTCCGTCATGATTGTTATCATGTTCGGTCACATAATTTCCATACTCTGCAATTCCTGGAAATGCATTGCACATGACAGCGCCCACATGAGCAGCCTTCAGCATTTCGATATCATTCTGTGCATCTCCTGCCGCTACAGAATTCTCGATCGGAATCCCCAGATAATCGCAGAACCAGCGAACGGCAAATCCTTTGGAAATATCTTCCGGCACGATTTCCTGGTAATCATTGTTTGAAAAGAAACTATGTACCTCCCCTCTAAACTGGGAAATCACTTCTTTTTGAAACAGATCATTCTTTGGTTTGTCATCATAGCTGATCGCAATCAGTTTGTATGGATCTTCCGGAACCATTTCCGCTGCATTCGCCACAATCTGGTATGGCAGATGATTGATCTCTGCATATCTGCGAAGTTCTTTGGTGTCCCGCACAGACAGAATGTGTGTCGATGAATATCCCTGGATGTGCAGATTTCTTTTCAAAGCTTCTTCCGTGATTTTTACTGCCGTTTCCTTTGAGAAAGTTTTGCCATAAACTGTCTTTTCATGGTATGGATCATAGATCTGACCGCCGTTGAAACAGATGACATAGCAACCTTCTTTTACCAGACCGGCATCAGCTGCACAGATACGTGCACTCGCCAGCGGGCGTCCGGTACTTACCACTATCTTATGACCTTTTGCAAGTGCCTCATCAATCGCTGTCTGGTTTCCAGGTGTTACTTCCTTAGCATCATTCAGTAAAGTTCCATCCAAATCTGTAAATAATACTCTTGTATCTGCAGACATTTCCTGTTACTCCTTTGTTTCGTTATAATCTTCTATTTGTCATCTTTCAGACAGGCTCGTATCTTCTCTTCGTTGAGTGCTTCGCCGATCACGATCAGGACATCCTGCCCGGCTTCGATCGGCTGAAGTGTGGTCTCACGATGTGTGGCATTCAGTTCCATCCACTGTTCTCCATCTTTCAGAAATCCTTTGATTCGAAAAACAGATCCGCAGGATGTATCTTTGAAAATCTGTTCTGTCGCTGACTTCACTCTCGCCGCACTCAATTTTTCGTCCATAAATATCAGAGTCTGGAAAAGCTCATCCTGATCTGTATATATTTTTTCATAATCTTCGACCAGATAACCGGACTCTGAAATCTCTTTGTAATCCTGTTCCGTAAAATCGTTCCAGTCCTTACGAATCACTTCTTCCTTCAGAACCCTTGGACAATGAATGGCTTCCAGTGCACGGTTGATATGTGCAACCGTATGAGAAAGCTGCTCCTCTGAAACATTCTGTACCTTACTCAGGAGCACACATCCCGCATTCGCAGCTTCCGATGCCAGCACGTAATCCGCTTCCTTTGAAAGATTTTCTTCCAGGCCGGCATCTACGACTGTGATCACATTGCCGATCTGATACCAGCGGTCCAGTGGTTCTTCATGAAGTGCGTCAAAAAAATCATCCACATCAAAGATTCCGGACGGCTCTATCAGCACTCTGTCATAGCCACACATCCCCATCGCGATCAGCTTTGTCTTAAAACGTCTCCTATAGCAGTCTTTGTCGCACCCTCCTGCTACCATCTCCAGTTCGCATTTCTCGCCTTCCAGCTCACGCAGGAGCATCATATCCACATTGATTGCTCCGAAATCATTCTCCAGAATTCCTATATTCAGTCCCTGGTCCATCAGATAACGGGCATAATTTTTGATAAATGTGGTCTTGCCGGATCCGAGGAATCCGGTAATCAGATCTACTTTTACCATGGTATTTCTTTCCTTATTTTTTTCGTTATATTTTTGTTTCTTCCCGCATCTTTTCCGCAAAAAGGCGATGGCCTTCTTCTGTAAAATGTACGCCGTCATAGATTGTCGGGATCTCCCAACCGCTGGCATCGGTAAATGCAATTCCCAGACGCTCTGCGGTCTTCTTATATTCTTTCCCTAAATTGCGTGATTCAGTCAGAAGTTCCGGGCGATCAACCCACTGACCTTCCTGCATCGCCGGTGGCGCAATCAGACGAAGCCGCATCTTACGACTCGCAAGTCCTGCTTCTTCCATCATCCGTTTCAGAAAGCGTTCCATTCTCTTTGCCACATCTGCGGCAGTAAACTCCGGATTTTCCAGAAGGTCATTGCTCCCAAGCATCACCCAGAGCCATACCGAATTCGGTCTCCGGTGCCAGTCACGGACCTGCTGACAGGCAAACCTCACTGTGCTGACTGTGTGCGGAATACTGCGCCCATTCACGCCATGATTTTCTACATTCCATTCTGTTTCTGTATCCAGGATTCCTGTCCAGCGGGTCTCCTTTGGATAACGTCCCTCATTTCTGTCATGCGGATCAAATCCGTATGTATTGGAATCTCCGTAACAGATAATCGTTCCCGGCATATCTTCTTCCTCATTTCTCAAAGAATTTGTAATTCATGGAAAATCACTCAGAAATGTCCACCTGTTTTCCATAACAGGAAGCCAAGTCCAAGTTCCACGATCAGAATCAGCGGAACCCCGATATAAAATGCCGGTTTTCTTGTCTTATGGTGAAAGATACTCATTCCAAGCATAGCTCCGATACTTCCACCGATGACTACTGCGCCCAGAAGTGTCTTCTCCGGGATACGCCACGCCCCACGACGGGCCCTTCTTTTGTCCTCTCCATATAAAAGAAACGTCACAACATTGATTATGATCAGGTAAAGTAAAATTTGTCTCGTCATATCCATTCCGCCTCCTTGTCTTTTGTTGCCTACAGTCGGTTTTATTATACCTTATTTTTGTCAAAAAAGCAAAAAAACAGCTGGGGTTATCCCAGCCGCATTCCATACATTTTGAGTTTTTCTCTCCGCTCACGATAATCAGGTATTTCCTGTTCCACATAAAACCAAAACAATGGTGCATGGTTCATTACTTTGCGGTGTGCCAGTTCGTGTACGACCACATAGTCCAGAAGTTCCGGCGGCAACAGTACAAGTTTCCAGTTAAAATTCAGGTTGCCGATCGAGCTGCAGCTTCCCCAGCGTGACTTCTGTTCCTTGATCTTGAGATATTTGTAATCCACTCCCATCTGCAGTGCAAAATACCGTGCACGCTCCGGAATGATCTTCCTTGCCTTTGCAAAGCCTTCTCGTCTTTCTTCTTCTGTAATCACATGAATGAGTTTCTGATTCTCTTCCATTTCCTTCTGTTTTTTGATGACCCAATCTTCATGTTCCTCTACAAATTGAACAATCGTACTGTCTGCCAGATTAAGCGGTGCACGCACAATGACACTGCTGTCCGGCTTCACCTGGATCGCCAGGGTCTTTCTTTTGGAACGCATCAATTCGTATTCTATCAATTTTCTTCACCTCTGTTGCAATTTCTTTAATCTCTTGTCATAAGCATCATCAATGTCCCGGAATCGAATTCCACACATGCTTCCTCTTCCAGGATCTCATTGCTGACCGTGAGTCCGCTGTCTGCAACCCGCAGATGATATCCGTCCAACGGATATTTGAAGCCTTTCAGTGTCAGACCTGTCAGGTCTCCCTCCAGTGAAAAGAACGACACATATTTGCCAAACTGCTCATCTTTCTTAAGGATTGTATGACTTTCGATCAGTTTCATATAATTCCACTGATCGATCAGAATGATTTCTGCACCACGTTCTCTGCCATGTACCAATAGTCCAAAGTTAGCCATCAGATGATCAATTCTTTTTCCGGTTGCTCCCAGAATCGTAATCCGCTCTGCTCCATGGTCGATCGCGTAATTAGCAGCGGACTGCGTATCCGAATCGTCTTTTTCTGGTTTCAGCCGTATGACTTCAGTCTCTCTCAAAGTTTCCAGATATGCCGCACCTTCAGTAGAAAGGCTGTCGAAATCTCCCACTGCCACTTCCGGAACCCAGTCTGTCCCTTTAAAGAATTCGACACCTCTGTCTGCCGCGATCAGACATACTTCCTCTGTTTTATTTCTTTTTAAAAAATCGAGGGCAAAATCTCTCTGGATATTGCCCCCGCTCACGATGATCACATCTTTCATGCTTTTCCTCAATCAACCTTTGATTTAATCTCGTCCATCTTCTTCTGAACAGCATGGACATTCGCTTCCAGATCACCATTGAACACATAAGAACCTGCAACCAGGATATTGGCACCGGCCTTCATGACAGTCTCCATGGTCTCTCCGTTGATTCCGCCATCAACCTCTATGTCTACATCCAGTTCTTCCCTGTCGATCAGTTCTTTGAGTTCTTCAATCTTTTCTGTACATTCTGAAATATATTTCTGGCCGCCAAATCCCGGCTGTACAGTCATGATCAGAACCATATCTACATCTTCCAGAAGATGACTGATATCATTTACCGGTGTTGCCGGTTTGATCGAAACACCTACTTTAACTCCGGCATCTCTGATCAGCTCAATTGCTCTCTCCAGATCCTCGCATGCTTCTGCATGTACTGTAATGGAATCTGCACCACAGTCCACAAAATCCTGAATGTAACGTTCCGGTGCGGAAACCATCAGATGTACATCAAAAAACATTTTGGATTCTTTGCGGATCGAACGGATCACCGGCATTCCAAACGAGATGCTCGGCACAAAATCTCCATCCATAACATCAATGTGGAGCCATTCAACTCCTGCTTTTTCCAAAGTCTGAATCTGTTCGCCCAGGCGGTTAAAATCCGCCGACAAAATTGAGGGGCACAATCGATATTCCATTTAATATCTCCTTTTCTCTTTCAATTCTTCATATAAACTAAGATAATCTTCATATCGGAGTCTGCTGATCTCACCATTCTCCAGAGCTTCTTTTACCCTGCAGCCCGGTTCATGGATGTGTCTGCATCCCTGAAATCTGCATACATCTTCATATTTTCGAAATTCAGGAAAATACTCTTTCAGATCCTGCTCTTCCATATCTGTCAGATAAAGAGACGAGAATCCAGGAGTATCCATAAGGAATGTATCCTCTCCAACCGGAATGACCTGTGAATGACGGGTCGTATGACGCCCTCTTTTCAGCTTACGGCTGATCTCCCCGGTCTCCATCTGTACTTCCCCCTGCAAAAGATTCGTCAGGGATGATTTTCCAACTCCGGAAGGTCCCGCTACCGCAGTTGTCTTACCTTTCAGAATCTGATGAATCTCTTCCAGTCCCTCCTTTTCGAGAGCACTGGAAACGATCACCTGATATCCACAATTCCGGTAAGTCCTGCAAAGTGCAGCTGTCTCTTCCTCTGATGCAAGATCTTTTTTGTTAAAACAAATCACTGCCGGGATTTCTGCCTGTTCCATCATGATCAGGAAGCGATCCAGGAGCATAAAATTCGGTTTCGGGTTTTCCAGTGCAAAGATCACAAACGCCTGGTCTATATTGGCAACAGCCGGACGGATCAGCGAATTCTTCCGCGGAAGGATCCGAATCAGATTTCCGGTCTGCTCCTGCTCATCCAGTACAGTAATCTCTACATTATCACCTACCAGTGGTTTCTGATTGTCTTTACGGAAGATTCCCTTTGCCTTACATTCATAGAGGACTTCGTCTTCCCCGTATACATAATAGAAACCTGCGATTCCTTTAATAATCTTTCCCCGCATGGATCACTCTGCTTTCTTAAATGTAAGCGGATACTGTCCAAGCTGTTCGATCGTACCATTCACCACTTCTGATACATACAACGTACCTTCGCTGACTCCCGAAGCTCCTGTGATATCCAGGGTATATGGGAAAGTAATCTGTTCACAGTCCACAATGATCGTAGACTGCGTTTCTCCATTCACATCCTGAAGCAATTCCAGACGCACCTGTCCACCCTGATATCCGGTTGGTGTGTTCAGAGTCTGTGTACATTTCCATACTTCACCATTTGCTGCCGCTGTACTCTGCTGTGTACTGCCTGTACTCTGCGTTGCAGCTGTATTGTCTGTAGATGTATCAGAAGAAGTATCCGCAGACGGTGCTTTATTTCCACTGCTTACAACAATCTCAATCGGCTGATCCGGATCGGCTGATTCATCTGCTACCGGATTCTGTGAAATAACTTCTCCCTCTGCCACGTCGCTGCTCTGCTGTTCTGTCACCTGAATATCTGTCCATTTGCCAAGAGTTGTGATAGCATCATTCTTTGTCATGCCAACAACACTCGGTACAGATACACTGTTACCATAGTCCAGTCCACGGCTGACGATCAGTGTCACTTCATCACCTGCTGATACGCTGCTTCCGGCTGCCGGTGTCACAGAATCTACATATCCCGGATTTACCAGCGGGTAACCGGTTCCGTCATCTTCGCTGTATTCTTTCTGTACATTTACAGTGAGTCCCAGATCTTCCAGTGTCTGCTGTGCATCCACACCGGTCTCTCCGGACAGGTCAGGCATGGTCACTTCCTGCTGACCTTTGCTGATGTAATATTTCAGGGTCGTGTACTGCTCTACCTTGGTTCCGGCCGGAATATCCTGTGAAGAGATGCGGCCTTTTTCCTGAGTAGAATTCTCTTCGCCCATCATCTGTTTGCCAAGTTTTTCTTCTTCCAGAAGAGCAGCTGCCTCTTCTTCTGTCTTGCCTACCAGATTTGGAACTGTAACCATTCCATCTTCATCTGTCACTGAACTGTCTGCTGTCTGTTCCTGCTTAGGTTCTGTCTGTGTATCTCCACCGATGATACCTGCAGCTTTACCGATGATAAAGATTGCAATAACAAGGATCACAGCACCTGCAACAAGTGCAAGGATCGTCAGTGCACTGCCGCCGGACGATTTGTGTTTCTTCTTACTCTTTGCTTTCTTTTCTTCACGTCTGCGGCGATAATCCTCTTCGTAGTCATCATCATAATCATCGCCGTCATCATAATCCGTATCCAGAACCTCATCCTCCAGCTCTGCCACTTCCGGCTTGCGGGATTTGCGATTCTTCGGTGTATGCTTGATCTCTCCGAGCTCTTCGTCGGAGATCACAACAGTCTTTGCTTCATTGTCCACAGATGACAGCTTCACAAAATTGCCCTGTGGGTCGATCAGAGAATGCTTGAGATCTGCGATCACATCCTCCATCTTTTCATAACGGCGGTTCACACTCTTCTGTGTACACTTCAGGATGATCTGCTCCAGACTGTACGGAAGTTCCTCTGTATATACACTCGGAGGCACCATTTCTTCCTGCAGATGCTTGATTGCGATCGCAACCGTCGTATCTCCGTCAAATGGTACACGTCCTGTCACCATCTCATACAGAGTAATACCCAGTGAATAGATATCGCTCTTCTCATCGCTGTATCCGCCACGTACCTGCTCCGGTGAACTGTAGTGTACAGATCCCATCACATTGGAACTGATCGTATTGGAAGAAGCAGCTCTCGCAATACCAAAATCCGTCACTTTCACCTTACCGTCCGTTGAAATGATAATATTCTGCGGTTTCACATCTCTGTGAACAATGCCATGATTGTGGGCTGCTTCCAGTCCCATGGAAACCTGGATAGCAATACTTGTCGCTTCTTTGATAGAAAGTTTGCCCTTCTTGGCAATATATTCCTTGAGGGTAATGCCCTCGATCAGTTCCATAACGATGTAATATACACCCTCATCATCACCAACATCAAACACATTAACGATGTTTGGATGTGTCAGGCCGGCTGCTGCCTGTGCCTCACTGCGGAATTTACGGATGAATGTTGTATCCTCTCTGAATTCCGGCTTTAATACCTTTACTGCCACAAAGCGGTTAAGCTTATGATCTTTTGCTTTATATACATCGGCCATTCCGCCGGTGCCAATCTTACCTAAGATTTCATAGCGTTCTGCTATGATCATTCCCGTCTTTAACATTTTTCCACCTCATTTGTGAATGGTTCTACCAGTATGACTGCTATGTTGTCCTTACCACCGTTCTGGTTCGCTTCCCGAAGGAGTCTCGCGCCCTTGTCCGGCAGGTCCTCTGTCTTGTCCAGTATGATCTCTTCTAATTTACTGTCCTCTACCATATTGCTCAGACCATCGGAACACATAAGAATCGTACTGTCCGGTTCCAATTTCAGGTCAAAAAAGTCAATATCTACGGTTCTTTCTGCACCAAGCGCCCTGGTGATGATATTCTTGTCCGGATGATTTCTTGCTTCTTCCGGTTTGATCTCGCCCATGCGGACCATCTCCTGTACCAGCGAATGGTCTTTGGTTACCTGATGGATTCCGTCCTGGATCACATATAAACGACTGTCTCCTACATTGGCCACATATGCATAATGACCAACAACCGTGCAGACAACGATCGTTGTACCCATTCCCCTGAGATGTTCATCTCTGCGAGAACGCTCCAGAATCTCCGTATTTGCAGTCTCAATGGCATGACGAATCACTTTGATAGGGTTGAAATCTGCATCTCTTCTGATCTCGTCCACCAGAGTCTGGACCGCATGTGAAGACGCATAATCGCCTGCATTATGCCCGCCCATACCATCGGCAACGACAAAAAGATTCGGAAGATTTCCAACCGGGTTATCGGAAACGAACACATAATCCTGGTTCATCTTCCTTTTCTGCCCTACATCCGTAGCTGAATATACCCTCATGTCACTTCTCACTTTCTGTTTTTTCCATGTATCTTTTTCTTAACTGACCACAGGCACCGTCAATATCGCTGCCCATTTCCCTTCTAATAGTACCATTTATTCCACATTTTTCAAGATTTATTTTGAAATTCTCCACCGCCTCACGCGTGGAACGCACAAAGCTTCTCTCTCTGACCGGATTAACCGGAATCAGATTGACATGACAATTCAGACCCTTCAGTCGGCCGGCAAGCTCCTGTGCATTTTCTTTACTGTCGTTAACACCGGCTACCAGACTGTACTCAAATGTGATCCGACGTCCTGTCTTGTCAAAATAATTTCTGCATGCTGCCAGCAGTTCATCTATGGAATATTTATTGGCGATTGGCATAAGCTCCCGACGCTTTTCATCGTTCGGTGCATGAAGGGAAACCGCCAGTGTCATCTGAAGTTTTTCTTCCGCCAGTTCATAAATCTTTGGAACCAGCCCACAGGTGGAAACCGTCAGATTTCTCTGGCTGATGTGGATTCCACCGTCTTCTGTCAGGATATGGATAAATCTGAGAAGATTATCATAATTATCCAGTGGCTCACCGGTTCCCATCACAACTACATTGGAGATACGTTCTCCAATAGAAGTCTGTATCCGGTAGATCTGGTCAAGCATCTCAGACGGAAGAAGATTTCTGGTCAGTCCTCCGATCGTCGATGCACAGAAGCGGCATCCCATACGACAGCCTGCCTGTGAAGAAATACAGACGGAATTTCCATATTTGTAACGCATCAGAACACTTTCGATCATATTTCCGTCCGAAAGGCGGAACAGATACTTTCTGGTGCCGTCTACTTTTGAAGTCTGTACATCCAGCTCTTCCAGTGCTGTAATCGGATAATCGGCAAGCTTCTGCTTCAGACTTTTGGGGATATTGGCCATCTCATCATAGGAAGTTACCAGATGTTCATGCAGCCAGCTGTAGATCTGTTTGGCACGAAAAGGCTTCTCCCCGATCTGTGTCATGAGTTCCTTTAACTCATCTATCGTCATTGATTTGATATCTGTCATAATTATTTCCTTCTGAATCTCGCAATAAAGAAACCGTCTGTGCCATGCACACCCGGAAGCATCTGCAGATAGCCAAGTCCTGTCGTTTCACTGCGGAGTTCTTCCGGAATAAATTCATCAATACTTTCCAGTTTGAACGGGTGATTATTCATAAACCACATCATATTCTCTTCGTTTTCTTCTTTTGCTATCGTACATGTACTGAATACCAGTACCCCTCTCGGTTTCACATATTCGGCAGCTTTGTCAAGGATCGTTCTCTGCAGGATCACCAGTTCTTCTTCCTTCTGTGCAGTAGAACGGTATTTGATTTCCGGTTTCTTCCCGATCACACCGTATCCGGAACATGGCACATCCGCAAGAACGATATCTGCCTTGCATTCGGATTCCACATCGAATATCGTTGCATCCTGAACTCTGGCCTGTACATTGATCGAGCCTGTCCGGTGGATGTTTTCATTGATCAGATCTACTTTGTACTGACTGACATCCCGGGCATCTACGGTTCCATAACCTTCCATCTTATCTCCCATATGAAGACTCTTGCCGCCTGGTGCCGCACACATATCTATCACATAATCACCCTTGGCCGGATTCGCGATTTCTGCAACCAGCATAGAGCTGACATCCTGCACGACCATTTTGCCCTGGATAAATGCATCCAGCGCCAGAATGTGATTGTATCCGGAAATGCGCTTCGCATAAGGCAGATATGGTGCCTGCTCTACTTTAACGCCCTGATTCTTAAGACTTTCGCAGATCTTGTCCACAGAATTGAGGTATGTACGGCAACGCACGGTCACCGGTTTTTCTTCCAGAAAATCTGCAAGCATTTTTTCTGTTGTCTCTTCACCGTAATCATTCAGCCAGCGTGTCACCAGATCTTCCGGCATCGAATAACGAACGGAAAGATAACGTACAAGATTCTCTTCTCTTGACGGATATTCCAGTTCGTCAAGCTGTCTTGCTACAGTACGCAAAACACCGTTCACGAATGGTTTCAGATTGTAAAAGCCTTTTCTCTGTGCCAGCTTCACTGCCTCATTGCAGACAGCGCTGTCCGGCACACGATCCATAAATTTCAGCTGATACACCGCACTCCGGAGGATTTCACGGATTGGCGGTTTCATCTTATCTACCGGAATCTTTGAAAAGGAATCAATGATATAATCTATCAGAATCCTGTATTCCAACGTTCCCTCGCAGACTCTCGTTATAAAAGCTCGTTCCTGCTTCGGCAGGAACTGATATTTGGACAGCGCATTGCGGATTGCAATATGGCTGTGTTCTCCTTCTTCGTTGATCTGAAGAAGAATCTCCAGAATCATTTCTCTTGTATTGATGCCATTAGTCATCTCGTCTTCTTCCTCCTGCAAGTATCAAAAGTCTCAGAAGCTGCAGGATAGAAGCAGCCAGAGCAGCCACATAGGTCATTGCCGCAGCTGTCAGCACCTTTTTTGCGCCTTTTGTTTCGTCACTTCCAAGGATTCCTGTACTCTGAAGCATTTTCAGAGCTCTGGAAGATGCATTGATCTCCACCGGAAGTGTCACAAGCTGAAACAGAACTGCCAGAGAAAAAAGCACGATTCCGACAGTCACCAGTGGACGGATTCCGGCAATAAGTCCCACCAGGAACAACGGCCACGAAAGGCTGCTTCCAAAATTCGCGATTGGAACGATCGCACTTCGAAATTCAAGTGGTGCATAACCGATTGCATGCTGAATCGCATGTCCACATTCATGTGCTGCAACTCCCACTGCCGCCAAGGAAGTCCTGTCATAAATATCTTCTGAAAGACTTACGGTCTTTGTTCTCGGATCATAATGATCGGTAAGGCTTCCGGAAATTGCACGCACATGTACATCTGTAATGCCGGCAGCCCGAAGGATCCTCTGTGCCGTTTCCGCTCCGGTCAGTCCGGACGCACTTCTAATCTTTCTATAATAAGAAAATGTGCTTTTCAGTCTTGTGGATGCCGCAAGTGACAGCAGCATTCCGATGATCAGAAGCATATAGGTCCAGTCAAATCCGTAATATCCGTATCCATAACCATATCCGTACATCTGCCTCACTCCTTATGATCTTTCAGCATTGTTCCTGCAGTTACCTGATATCCACGAAGGAACGCATCTGTTTCCATTCGTTTCTTTCCTTCCAGCTGTACTTCCTTAAGAACTAATACGTCCTCTCCACATGCAACGTGAATTCCGGATTTATCCACACTGATGATCGTGCCCGGTGCCTCTTTTCCACCTTTTGCCTCTTCAATTGCACATTTCCACACCTTCAATGTCTTCCCATTGAGGAAAGTATAAGCGCTTGGCCATGGATTTAAGCCACGTACCAGTCTCTCCAGTTCTGCGGCACTCTTTGTAAAATCCAGAAGTCCCATCTTCTTACTGATCATTGCCGCATACGGTGTCGGACTTTCTTCCGGCTGTTTCGTATAAGTGGCTGTTCCGTCTACGATTGACGGAATCGTACGGATCAGAAGTGATGCGCCTTCTTCTGCAAGTTTGTCAAAAAGGCTTCCACCTGTTTCATCGGCTGCGAGCGGCACGACTCCCTGCGAAATCATGTCTCCGGTATCCAGTCCGACACCCATCTGCATGATCGTTACGCCGGATTCTTTTTCTCCGTCGATCACGGCCTGCTGAATCGGTGCCGCACCTCTGTATTTAGGCAAAAGAGATGCATGAATGTTCAGACATCCATATTTCGGCATGTCCAGAATCGTCTTTGGAATGATCTGACCAAAAGCAGCCACTACGATCATATCCGGTTCCAGTTCCTGTAAAGTCTCTACGAATTCCGGATCACGTACTTTCTGTGGCTGGTAAACCGGAATATCATGTTTCAGTGCCTCTTCCTTGACCGGTGTCGGAAGAAGGGTCTTGCCTCTTCCCTTTGGCTTGTCCGGCTGTGTGACAACGGCTGTCACTTCATATCCGTTTTTTACAAGTGCTGCAAGTGGCGGCACTGCAAAATCCGGGGTTCCCATATAAACAATCTTCATATAGTCGTCTGCTCCTCTTCTCAGTCTGTTACTGTTCACAGCAATTTCAGTCTTCTTCATAGTTTGTTCTGTGAAGCTCTCCCTCTACCAGATCAGTGTACATCTTTCCATCGAGATGATCGATCTCATGGCAGAATGCACGTGCCAGAAGTTCAGTACCTTCATAGATCACTTCATTCATGTCTTCATCCATAGCTTTGACTTTGACATAATTCGGTCTGGTCACCTGTCCGGCCATTCCCGGTACACTCAGGCATCCTTCATCACCTGTCTGCTCTCCGGAAGTTTCAAGGATCTCCGGATTGATCAGGACGATCGGACCTTCTCCGACATCAATAACTACGATTCTCTTGAGAATGCCGACCTGCGGTGCCGCAAGACCGACTCCCATTGCCTCATACATCGTATCCAGCATGTCATCGATCAATGTCACAATCTTTGGTGTTACTTCCTTAACCGGTTTGCTGATCTTTCTCAAAACCGGGTCTTCTTCTGTTCTGATTACTCTGATTGCCATTTCATTCTTCCTCTCTTTTTTCTCTTATGTAAATTTATATATAATCAAATTGAATAAATAACTTCCGGAAGCCGGAATTTACTTCAATGTATTTCTCTGTTTTGCTTTTTATATCCTGCAGGATCTGCTCATCATGATGTTTCAGATATAAAACTTTTCGGTAAATGTCGTTCACTTTTCCTACAGATGCATATGCCGGTCCGATCACATGGATCTTGTATCTCACACTGATCCGCTCTATAAATTTCGCCAGATAATCCATGCCCTGCGTAAGAAGTGCTTCATTTTCTCCGGATGCAAGCACCGAAAGCATATGTGCCGCCGGCGGATAATCCATCAACATACGGTATGCCATCTCTTCCTGATAAAAGGCTTCATAGTCCTGTCTGGCAGCGGCCTGAATGCTGTAATGATCCGGATGATAGCTCTGTATGATCGCTTCGCCGGCCTTTTTTCCTCTTCCGGAGCGCCCGACTGCCTGTGTCAGCAGTTGAAACGTCCGCTCTGCGCAGCGATAATCCGCCGCATTCAGTGAAAGATCTGCCGCCACAGCACCTACCAGTGTCACATCCGGAAAATCATGTCCCTTGACGATCATCTGTGTTCCAACCAGAATATCTGCCTTATGCTCAGTAAATGAAGACAGGATCTTTTCATAACTGCCTTTCGTCCTTGTCGTATCATAATCCATTCGAAGAACTCTCGCCTTCGGAAATGCCTTGCGGACTACCTGCTCAATCTGCTGTGTTCCGGCTTTGAAACCACCGATATAAGGTGAACCACAGACCGGACATTTCTCCACACGTGGCTGTTCATAGCCGCAGTAATGACAGACCAGTCTGCCATTGTTGTGCTCAGTCAGTGCCACATCACAATGTGGACATTTCAGTGCCTCCCCACAGGAACGACAAGAGACAAAACCAGCATACCCTCTTCTGTTCAGAAAAAGTACCGACTGTTCGCCTCGCTCAAGCCGCTTTTCGATTGCTGTCTGCAGGCTTCGGCTCAATATGGACCGATTGCCATTTTTCAGTTCTTCACGAAGATCCACGACAGAAACTTCCGGAAGCGGCCGGTCCTCAAACCGGGCATTCAGTTTCACAAGGCGATATTCTCCGTTTACAGCATTCGTATATGCTTCCAGAGATGGTGTCGCCGACCCCATCACCAGATATGCATGTTCCATCTGTGTGCGATATGCAGCCGTCTCTCTGGCATGATATCTGGGACTGTTCTCACTTTTGTATGTCTGTTCATGTTCTTCATCAATAATGATCAGGCCAAGCCTGGAAAAGGGTGTAAACAGTGCTGAACGCGGGCCTACCATGATCTGGATCTCGCCACGCTTTGCTCTCTTGAACTGATCGTATCTTTCTCCCTGTGAAAGTCTGGAATTCAGGACAGAAACCTTATCTCCGAACCATCCATAAAACCGGCGGACCGTCTGATAAGTCAGCGCGATTTCCGGAATCAGGACAATCACCTGTCTCCCCTCATCAATCACCTGCTGGATCAGCTGCATGTAGATCTGTGTCTTACCACTTCCGGTCACACCATGTATCAGAACAGGACGTGGTATCTCCCGGCTCCATTCTTCCTGAATCTGCTTCAGTGCTTCTTCCTGTGCTTCCGTAAGTACAGAAAGCTTTTCTCGCGGAATATTATCTCCGTCTACCGCCATACGATAGACTTCATCCTGCGTTACCTGCACCACCCCCTGGTCGATCAGGGGACGCAGGACCGAAGCCGTCATCCCGATTTCTTTGGATGCTCTGGTATAGTCCAGTTTCTTTTCTGTAAGCAGTGCACGAAGAACACGTGCACGTGCTTTACATCTGCCGCGCTCCAGTTCCGAAGCCAGCTTATCCGCTGCTTCTTCCTCTATATTCAGAACAACATATCTCTTTTCTTTCGCTTTGACCTTTTCTCTTACGGGAAATACCGTTTTCAGTGCCTGCACCATCGTTGAACCATACCGATTCTTCATCCAGGCCGCCAGTGCGATCAGACGTTCTTCTGTCGTCTCCTCGCTGCTGCAGATTCCACGTAGTTCCTTCATCCTGGCTATATCAAATACCGGCTTATCTGAAAGACCGATCACATAACCTTTTCTCTCATGGTTGCCGTTCCCAAAGGGAATGGTGACCACCATACCCACCTGGATTTCCTCTTCCAGCTCCTTTGGGACTTTATACTGAAAACTACGGTCAAGCTTTTCGTGGGATATATCCACAATGATATCCGCGTAGATCATTATTTATCTGCTCTTTCTTTGTCCTCCTGAAGAATCTCTGCGATCAGGACTCTCTCATCCATAGGATACTTCTTACCTTTGATCTCCTGGTAATCCTCATGTCCTTTTCCTGCAAGTACGATGATGTCTCCTGGCTCTCCATGATGGATCGCATAGGCAATTGCTTCCTTACGGTCACAGATCTCCACATATTTTCCATCTGTCTTGCTGATGCCCGTCTTAATATCATTAATGATATCCTGCGGTTCTTCATATCTCGGGTTATCGGATGTGATGATTGTCAGGTCTGCCAGCCGTCCGGAAACTTCTCCCATCTCATAACGGCGGGATTTTGCACGGTTTCCACCACAGCCAAACATACATACCAGGCGATGTGGATGGTATTCTCTCAATGTAGTCAGAAGACTCTCCAATGCCATCGCATTGTGTGCATAATCGATCATCAGTGTAAATTCATCGGAAACTTTGATCATTTCGATACGTCCTTTGACTCTTGCCACCTTCAGTGCCTTGATGATATTTTCTTCAGATACATTAAAATGACGGCAGATCGCAATCGCAGTCAGAGAATTGTAAATGCTGAATTTACCAGGAATATCGATCTCAACAGGGAATTCCATCAGGCCTTTGAGCTGATAGGAAATGCCAAGATATCCTCTGCCGCCTACCATATGCGCATCTTCTGCGCGCAGATCTGCTTCCGGAGAAAATCCATAAGTCTCAAGCTGACAGGTATGTCCCTCGATGATCCGCTCGAAATGTTCATCATCACGGTTGACGATTCCCACACGGCACTGACGAAGCAGCATGGATTTGCATCTGAGATAATCATCAAAATCCTTGTGCTCATTCGGTCCGATATGGTCCGGTTCGATATTGGTAAAGATACCATAGTCAAACACAAATCCCTGTGTACGGTGCAGCATCAGTCCCTGTGATGAAACCTCCATGACTACACAGTCACATCCTGCATCTACCATCTTGCGGAAATATTCCTGTACCAGATAAGATTCCGGTGTCGTATTGCTTGCCGGAATGGATTCTTCCCCGATGATCGCTTCGATCGTTCCGATCAGGCCGACTTTGTATCCGGCATTCTCAAGAATGGATTTGACCATATATGTGGTCGTTGTCTTACCTTTGGTTCCGGTAATTCCGATCGTTTTCAGTTTCTCCGCCGGATGGCCGAAATATGCAGCAGAAATAAATGCCATTGCATAACGGGTATCTGCAACCTTGATAACGGTCACATCTGCCGGTGCCTCTACATCTTCTTCTACAACAAGTGTCTTCGCACCTTTCTCGATCACATCCGGTACAAATTTGTGTCCGTCCACAACCGCACCACGGATACAGATGAACAGAGAATCTGCTTCTACTTTACGTGAATCATACACAACGGTTGTGACTTCCTGTTCTGTACTGCCCTGACAGCAGGTATATTCCAAACCTTCTAATAGTGTTGCTACCTTCATATTGTCCTCCTCTGCCTCGGGATATAATTATTACTTTAACTTAAGTGGGAGTCATCTCACATCTGATATACTCCATTACAGAATAGCACAAACGGATGCTCATTTCAATGTCTGCTGAATGGTAACGTGGGAGTAACCTCACATCTGATATAATTGAATCTCGTAACTGTTCACAGGTAATATTCCGCGAGGTGTTTTGTCATGTATATGACAAAATCCCGAGACATACGGGGCAAAATGCCATCACCGAAGGTGATTTGGAATGCATTTTGACCAAGTTACTGCGAA
>CAKRPO010000008.1 GCA_934378195.1 uncultured Blautia sp. | reverse complement strand
CATATTAGCGTTACCTTCTGTAAACATGTAAACCCATTTTGCCATTTTACATTTTCCTCCTAATTATTTTGTTCTTTCACATAAAAAACTATGTTTTATACGCACATAATTATTGTATAGACTTTAGTACAAATAGTCAAGGTCAAACTGTCAAAAAATGGGGAAAGTTTTTGTCATATCACAAAAACTTTCCCCATTTGCGGCTGGTCTGTATCAGCGTTTCTTTTTTAAATTGAGTACAAGATGTCTAGGAAGACCGTTTACCATAATCGGCTGATAATCACCCTGGATCAGTGGACTGATGTAATCTACGAAATCTTTTGTTACGTAAGTGGCATCTTTGTTCATCCAGTTACGCGGAACGACTTTTTCTTCGTTTGCGATGCGATGTACATCATAAATACCGGTCTTTGCCATATACGGATCATCCGATACACGGTCAATGACGATCATCTTGCCGGTGTCGCCTTCATCAGCTGCCTTTACTGCTGCTCCACCTACCATGAATGCTTCATCGATATCCACTCTGGATGCCATATGGGAAGCACTCCTCTGGAGAGTAGACAGCTCTACGGCTCTTGTCTTGCATCCGCACTCTGCTGCCAGGAAATTAGCCAGATAAGTAGCTGTTCCGGCGAGCTGTTTGTGTCCAAATGCGTCTACGTAATCTCCGGAACTTCCAAGTTCGCATACATAACGTCCGTCTGCCAGACGAATTCCTTCGGATACAGCAATCACAACGGAAGATTTTTTCTTGATGAGGTCTTTGACTTTGACAAGGAATTTATCGATGTCAAACGGAACTTCCGGAAGGTAAATAAAATCCGGGCCGTCGCAGTCTTCTGTACGTGCAAGTGCTGTCGCACCGGTCAGCCAGCCTGCATTACGTCCCATGATCTCCATGATGGTGATCATGCTCTTCTTGTAGGTAAGTCCCTGCGCATCGCGAATGACTTCTTTGGTCGATGCACCGATGTATTTGGCTGCACTTCCGAATCCAGGTGTATGGTCTGTCAGTGCAAGGTCATTATCGATGGTCTTCGGTACACCAAGAAATTTCTGTTTCTGCCCGGTAAGGATTGCATAATCGGAAAGTTTCTTGATGGTATCCATAGAATCATTGCCGCCGATGTAAATAAAGGCATCAATATCCAGACGGTTCAGAATCTCAAAGATTTTCTCATAGATTGCTTTGTCTTCGTGAATCTCAGGCAGCTTGAAACGACAGGATCCCAGGAATGCGGATGGGGTACGTTTCAGCAATTCGATATCAAGCTCGGAATGAATCTGTGTGGAAAGATCGATATATTGTTCATCCAGAAGACCCTGGATTCCATGAAGCATGCCGTATACTTTGTCGAAACCACGTTCGATGGCGTTCTTGTATACTCCTGCCAGACTGGAATTGATTACGGATGTAGGTCCTCCAGACTGTCCTACAATGATATTACGTTTTTTTGCCATACTGTCATCTCCTTTTGTATATTCGTGCGTTGTATAATGTATAATATTACCAAGAGATGAATGAATAGTCAAGTTTTTTTGTGCAGTTTGTATTGCATATATAACGAAAGCAACTAGATGTATTGTGACTCTGCTCATGTGAAAAGGATTTCAAAGTACTAAAAGTATAAAATTATATTAAAAATGCCACGGAAAACGACATAACTCGCATACGCGCAGACAATGTCATTTCTCGTGGCAACATATAATTTTATACTTAAGTACTTTTAACGAATCTTTTCAGGCTCGTAGAATCATCAGCTGAGGAAACTCTACTAACCATGCCAATGTTCCAACCTGACATAGTTTCGCTGATGTAAATTGATTTTGACTTAGAATGTAAATTTGTCAGCAAAATATGCCTCAAGTTCGTCAATCTTAATACGAACCTGTTCCATGGTGTCACGGTCACGGACGGTAACGGCGCCGTCATTTTCGGATTCAAAGTCATATGTGATGCAGAACGGTGTACCGATCTCATCCTGTCTTCTGTAGCGTTTACCGATATTTCCACGGTCATCGAATTCGCAGTTGTATTTCTTGCTGAGCTGCTGGAAGATTTTCTCAGCTCCCTCGTTCAGCTTCTTGGACAGAGGAAGAACACCGATCTTGACCGGAGCCAGTACCGGATGGAAATGAAGGACTGTACGAACATCGTTCTTTTCTGCATCCAGAACTTCTTCATCGTATGCACTGCACAAAAATGCAAGTACCATACGGTCTGCACCGAGTGAAGGCTCGATAACATAAGGAATATATTTCTGTTTCTTCTCATCGTCGAAGTATGTCAGGTCCTGACCGGATACATTCTGATGCTGTGTCAGGTCATAGTCTGTTCTGTCAGCGATTCCCCACAGTTCGCCCCATCCGAACGGAAACAGGAATTCTACGTCTGTGGTAGCTTTGCTGTAGAAACTCAGTTCTTCTTTGTCATGGTCACGATAACGTACTTCATCATCTTTGAGGCCCAGGGAGCTCAGCCAGTCAAGGCAGAACTTCTTCCAGTATGCAAACCATTCAAGGTCTGTATCTGGTTCACAGAAGAATTCAAGCTCCATCTGCTCAAACTCACGTGTACGGAATGTGAAGTTACCCGGTGTGATCTCATTACGGAAAGATTTACCAATCTGTCCAATACCAAATGGAATTTTCTTACGGGAAGTTCTCTGTACGTTCTTGAAGTTTACGAAAATACCCTGTGCTGTCTCAGGTCTTAAGTAAACAGTGTTCTTTGCATCCTCTGTTACACCCTGGAATGTCTTGAACATCAGGTTGAACTGACGGATATCTGTGAAATTGTGTTTGCCGCAGGACGGACACGGAACTTCATGATCTTTGATGAAATTCATCATCTGTTCCTGTGACCATGCATCTACACTGCCTTCGATAGCAATGTCATGTTCTGCACAGAAATCTTCGATCAGCTTGTCTGCGCGGAAACGCTCGTGGCATTCTTTGCAATCCATCAGAGGATCGGAAAATCCACCAAGGTGACCGGAAGCGACCCATGTCTGTGGGTTCATCAGAATCGCGCAGTCAACGCCTACATTGTATGGGGATTCCTGAACAAATTTCTGCCACCATGCACGCTTTACATTGTTTTTTAATTCAACACCAAGATTACCATAATCCCATGTGTTTGCCAGACCACCGTAAATTTCGGATCCCGGGTAAACAAATCCTCTGGCTTTTGCCAGGGCAACAATTTTTTCCATTGTCTTTTCCATGATAATTCTCCTCTTCATCTTAATCGTTACGTTTTCTCAACATTATACCGCATTTCAGAGATATTTCAACGTTTTTTATTGTGTACATTATTTCATAACCTCCAGAATCTGGAGACTTTTAAATTTTTTGTCTGTATTTCTTGCTGTGTAAAGGTGAATGATCTGCTCCAACTCCAGAAGGATATCTGAATCCACGCGGAATGTATAAAGCTTTCCCATAGGTGCTGTCGCTATGTACCGCATGGCATATAAAGCAGATGATGAAATTCTTCGGGTCTCTCTTCTGCCCATGGCACAAGAAGCACAGAGAATCCCATGCTGTTCCTGCGAAAAAAAGCTGTTTTCTTCTGCTGCGATTTCTCTGCCACAGACGGAACACTGAAAAAGCTGAGGACACAGACCCTGTTCTGTCATCGTGCGAAGTTCATAGATGCAGCGGATCAGACGATTATCCACCTGTGAATTCAGAAGAGCCTTTACCGTCACATAGAGAAGGTTCATCATCTCTTTCTCATCTGTGCCTTCTCTGCCGAAATAATCAGCCAGTTCCAAAAAATAGTATCCGTAATAAACACCAGGCTGCATAGTTGCCAGCTCTACAAAATGATGGGTAACAGATACCTGATTCAGATTGTAGCTTGTCCGACCTTCATATAGCGTAAAAGCTCCAAACACAAACGGATCAGCGGCAGCCATAAAGGGGCTGTTCAGTCTTCTGGCTCCTTTGGCAAAAGCAGAAATCTTGCCCCGTTCTCTGGTAAGCAATACGATTCGTTTGTCATATTCTCCTACAGGTGTTGCAGAGATTACAACTCCCTGTACTGTGATCAGATCACTCATTCATCAGATTTCCTTTTTGTCATAACCGAAGTTTTTGATCATAAAGTCACTGTCGCGCCAGTCTTTACGAACTTTGACCCAAAGTTTGAGATTTACTTTTGCATCCAGCATCTGTTCCAATTCATAGCGGGCATTGCTGCCAATCTTTTTGAGCATGGCACCTTGTTTGCCAATGATGATTCCCTTGTGAGAATCGCGTTCGCAGATGATTGTGGCTTCAATATCAACCAGATGGCGTTTGCCCGGGCGTTCCTTCATGGTATCGATCGCAACTGCAATTCCGTGTGGAATCTCTGCATCTAATGCGTGAAGTGCCTTTTCACGAATGATCTCAGCTGCAATCTGTCTTTGAGGCTGGTCCGTTACCGTATCTTCATCATAGAACATCGGGCCATATGGAAGATACTTCAGGATGCATGGAATAATATCCTCCGTATTCTGATTTCGGAGTGCGGAACACGGAATGATCTCATCGAAGTCATAAAGTTTACGATAGGTATCAATTGCTTTCAGAATCTCATCTTTATCAACTGTATCTACTTTATTGATTACAAGGATAACCGGCAGATGCAGGCTTTTCAACTGCTCTGCGATATGGCGTTCTCCGGCCCCGATAAAAGTGGTAGGTTCTACGAGCCACAGGATCACGTCAACGTCCTTCAACGTACGTTCTGCTACCTGGACCATATATTCGCCAAGCTTGTTCTTGGCCTTATGAATACCCGGTGTATCCAGGAAGACAATCTGACCGTCTTCACAGGTATAGACTGTCTGGATACGGTTTCGGGTTGTCTGGGGTTTTTTGGATGTGATCGCGATCTTCTGACCAATCAGATGATTCATCAGGGTAGATTTGCCGACATTCGGACGGCCGATGATCGCTGTAAAACCTGATTTAAAATTTTCTTTCATTTAAATAACTCCTATATATTCTTGTTTCAGCAGCTGATCAGAGGAAGAACGGTATCAAACAGTTCTTTTTCTTTCTCGATCGCCGGCTCACTTCCGACAACGCAGACAGTATTGCCGGAAAGAATCGCTTCGATCAGAGGAGCCAGTGCCTGAATATCGGTATCTTTTGCATTCAGAATCTCGTCACGCTCTTTCTGAGCCATTTCTTCTGTGATTCCGCAGAACCACGCACTTCTGGAAATTGCTCCCTGCATCTTTGGAGTGCGTGGCACATCTTTGCCGCTGATTGTTCCGATGATATATTTGGTCATTTCTCTTTCGTCTGCATGGAATGTGCGTACATATTCCGGAATGCCCCTGTATACATCCAGCGTACGTTTCAGATGCGGATCACGATAGGAAACAAAGAAACTCTCACCACTGTGTTTGAATCCACTCATACAGCCGTAGGCACCGCCTTTGACACGGATGTTGGTCCAGAGATAATCGTAGCTCAGTGCAACTTTCAGGATATTCAGTGCACCGGTGTATTCATATCCTTTTTTGCGGAAGTTTCCTGCCTGTGCCACATACTGAACCTGGCCGGAGGTAGTAAATCCTTCGTTATTCTTTACACACACAATATCCTGATGCTGTACACTCACTGATTCCTGATGTAGTGTCTGCTTCAGGGCTTTTATCTGCTTCTGTACATCTGTAAGAGAATTTCTTTCTCCGGTGTAGCTGACACTTAAGTATTCCGGACGGAGGATTTCCTGCATGAGTACAGAAAGTTTCTTTACAAGATTATCCTTGCGTTCTTCAAATTCTTTGTCCAGTTTTTCGATAAACTGATAATAAGCGATTCCCGCCATTTTGTCCTGAAAAGCTGCCATCGGAGAACTGTAAGATGCTGCACGGAGGACAGCGGTGGAATGACCCGCGCTCACCAGACTGGACTGGGCTCTTGATTTCACCTGTGAAATAATCTCATGAAGTCGTTTGGTATTTTCAAGGCTTGACGTATTGAGCATCTCACGGAGCATTTTGAACAGGACGTCTGTCTTTGGATACATAACTTTGCCTCTTACAGAAAAGAAAGCACTGAATGCATCCACAGAATCGGCACGATCAAAGACTTCTACACCACACATGATCCCACCTGTCTGTGCATTGATCTCATTTGTCAGCTCGCCATACGTATAATGAGCTGTATCTACATATCCCAATACGGATTTCAAAAGGCCCAGATATGGAATCTTTTCTTCGGCAAGATCTTTCAGGTCAAACATCAGATCCAGATATCCGATTCCATTTGTCGGAACTTCATGATACAGAAACAGACTTCCATCTACATCGAGAGCTTCATTGGTAAATGGTGTGATCTCTTTTCGGATATCTTCTCTCTTCAGCATAGGGATACATTTGGCAGCTTCCGGGTCTTCCGGTGCTTCCTGATATTGTTCAAGGGCCAATGTCTGCTGTACCAGTTTTCTCTTTTCTTCTTCGGAAAGAGATGCAAGATAAGAAGCAAGCTTTTCTTCCAGTGCTTTTGCCTTTCTGGCAGTCAGACCTCTGGATGGATTCAGGGTCAGGATGGATCCATGTGGATTGTCCAGTAAATATTTCCGAATCAGTTCTTCAAAGTAGCCCTGATTTTTTAGTTCTTTTAATTTTTCAAATACAGGGATCAGCTGAACCTGTGCGAATGGGTGTTCATCATCATAGAGCCAGTTGTCCAGAATATCCAGGCCATAGATCAGTCCCTTTGGATAAGAAGCAAAATCAGCTTCTCTGTAACGGAATTCCATGCAGTTGATTCCGGCTTCCAGAGCCTTCGGATCAATGCCTTTCTCCACTGTTTCGGTAAGCACCTTACGGATAATGGAAACAAATTCTTCTTTTCTGGAAGCATCTGCACCCTTGGCAACAATATCAAAATATGTCTGACGGATACCATCTTCATAGGAGCCATATACATCGGAACCGATTCCTGCATCCAGAAGTGCCTTCTTAAGAGGTGCTCCCGGTGTACTCAAAAGTGCATAGTCCAGTACATCAAATGCAGTGCTTCTCAGAACATCCAGAGCATTTCCAGTCACAACGCTGTATGCAAGGTAAGAATTGTTTTCTTCACTCTCACTCTCAGCAACCGGGTATTCCATTACCAGATCATGCATTTTATCAAATGGCTGCTGTTCATGGATTTCAGAATCAACCTGTAGGCTATCAAAGACAGAAAGATATTTCTGATCGATGAAAGCAAGCTTTTCTTTCATATCCATGTTTCCATACAGATAGATATAACTGTTGGAAGGATGATAATAGGTTCTGTGGAAATCAAGGAATTCTTCGTAAGACAGATCCGGGATATTTTCAGGATCACCTCCAGATTCACATCCGTAAGTAATGTCCGGGAAGAGGGAATTCATAATGTCTCTTTCCAATACATCGTCAGGAGAAGAAAACGCCCCTTTCATTTCATTATACACAACACCATTATAAGTCAGAGGTCCTTCTGATTTTTCCAGATGATAACTCCAGCCTTCCTGTCGAAAGATCTCTTCTTTCTTATAAATGTTCGGATAAAATACGGCATCCAGATAGACGTGCATCAGATTCTGAAAATCCTGATCATTGCAGCTTGCCACTGGATAACAGGTTTTGTCCGGATAAGTCATTGCATTTAGAAACGTATTTAAAGAACCCTTTACCAGTTCTACAAAAGGATCTTTCAGCGGAAAATCTCTGGAACCGCAAAGTACACTGTGTTCCAGAATATGTGCAACACCAGTGCTGTTCTTTGGCGGAGTACGAAAGGCGATATTGAAAACCTTGTTTTCATCATCATTTTCGATCACCATGATTCTTGCCCCTGTTTTGATATGTCGAAGCAAATAACCTGTAGAGCGAATATCACTGAGATTCTCTTTTCTGACAAGTTTATATGCGCTTAAATTGTCTAAATTCATTGTTGCCTCCGTTTTTACATAGTATCTATAGTATTTCTTAATATACTTTATTTATTCCGGCATTCCGCCTTCATCCGGAAACTGGAGTTCATAGACTTCACGGGCTGCCTTTGAAACAAGATCCAGTTCCTTCTCAAGACCAAGTTCCTGCGGAAGACGAATCGTAGTTTCGTAGATATCTCTTTTCAGTTTTGCTACAGCACTGTCTTTCTTAATTGTGACAAGTCCGCAAAGTACACTGTTATAATTTTTGTCTTTTTCACAGAGATCCATATAAAATTTGACAAGCTGTTTGCATTCTTTATAAAGAAGTTCCTCATGAAGTGCACTTTTATTTCGGATCTCACGGAATTTCACATCATCCAGTTCTCTGAGGATTTCTTTCTGTGCTCTTCCAGCTCCAAATATTTTGTGACCGGCATTTCGATTAAATTCCAGTGTCATCCACAGTTTCAGATATCCGTCAGCAAGTCCGCCTTCATTGGTAGTTCCTTTATAGCGTGCCTCCCAGATCTCTTTGCGGATTTCATTTGCATCCTGTTCCTCGCCGGATTCTATTGCCTGATCCAGCAATTTTTTACGTTTTTCAGGCTCTGTCTCTTTATAGTACTGAGCAATGATTGGTGTCTCCATATATCCTTCTCCTTTTGACGGTGTATTCTTTTAACCAGATTTCAGTTATAAAAAAACCCTTTTTCTTTTCAATATGCCTATTATAGCAAATCAAAGAGAAAAAGGGTAGTCCTGTTTTCGCTATTCCATCTGAACAGAACTTTAGAGAATCAGCATGGCATCGCCAAATGAAAAGAAACGATAGCGTTCTCTGACCGCTTCTTCATACGCTGCCATAATATGTTCTTTACCTGCAAGGGCAGATACAAGCATAAGAAGTGTTGATTCCGGAAGATGGAAATTTGTAATAAGTCCATCGATCATTTTGAATTTGTATCCCGGATAAATAAAAATTTCCGTCCATCCGCTTCCTGCATGAAGAATACCATTTTCGTCAGTTGCAGATTCCAAGGTACGACAGCTGGTTGTTCCTACGGAAATGACCCGGCCGCCATTTTTCTTAGTATCATTGATCAGTTTAGCCTGATCTTCTTCGACCATGTAAAATTCAGAATGCATATGATGCTGTTCTACGTCATCTACCTTTACCGGTCGAAAAGTACCAAGACCTACATGAAGCGTTACATGAGCAATCTTAACACCCATATCTTCTACCTGTTTCATGAGTTCTTTGGTAAAATGCAGTCCGGCAGTCGGCGCTGCGGCAGAACCATCGTTCTTTGCATATACTGTCTGATAACGGTTTTTGTCTTTTAATTTGTGTGTAATATACGGAGGAAGTGGCATTTCACCAAGTTGATCCAGAATCTCTTCAAAAATACCATCGTAATGAAACTGAATCAGACGGTTTCCTTCATCCACGATATCAATGATCTCACCTTTCAGAATTCCATCACCAAAAGTGATCTTTGCACCTGGACGGGCTTTCTTACCAGGCTTGACAAGGCATTCCCAGATATCGTTTTCTCTTCGCTTCAGAAGAAGAATCTCGATCACGGCCCCTGTCTCTTCTTTGTGTCCGTATAAACGTGCAGGAATAACTCTTGTATCATTGATGACCAGACAATCTCCTTTATGAAGATAATCAAGAATATCTGTAAAATGTCTGTGTTCAAAAGATCCGTCTTCCATAGAAAGATGAAGAAGTCTGGAGGAACTTCTGTCTTCCAGCGGATCCTGAGCAATCAGTTCTTTTGGCAGATCATAGTAAAAATCTGATGTTCTCATAAACTGCTCCTTTGTTCCCTGGACGCCTCATTTTCTGCGGCTTTCCATTCTTTTTTCCACTGTCGGACCTGACTCCATTCTTTGTTAGTCAGATCTGCTTTTTTTAAAAGATCCGGGCGTCTTTTTGCAGTACGCAAAATGGACTGTTCCCGTCTCCATGCTTCAATATTTGCGTGATGGCCTGACATAAGTACGGATGGAACCTTCTGTCCATGCCATTCTTCCGGCCGGCTGTATTGTGGATATTCCAGCAGATTGCCGGCAAAAGATTCGGTCTCGCCAGATTCCTGGTTACTTAAAACTCCCGGAACCATACGGGAAACGGAATCCATCATCACCATAGCCGGAAGTTCACCACCAGTCAGTACATAGTCACCGATAGAAACATAATCAGTGACGATCTCATCAAGTACGCGTTCATCAATTCCCTCATAATGGCCACAAAGAAAGACAAGATCCTTTTCCTGCGCCATTTCTCTGGCCATCTGCTGATGAAAAACGCTGCCCTGAGGAGTCAGGTAAACAACTCTTGGCCGATAGCCCAGTTTTTCCTGAACAGATTCGTAGGCAAGATAAACAGGTTCTGCCTGCATCAGCATTCCAGCCCCGCCACCATACGGATAATCATCTACCTTCTGATGTTTGTTGAAAGCAAAATCCCGAATATTAATAGCATTGATCGAGAGATATCCGTTTGCTATGGCACGTCCAATGATACTGGTATGCATTCCCTGTTCGATCATTTCAGGAAAAAGTGTCAAAACATGAAAATTCATTTATAAAAGTCCCTTCATTAAATGTACTGTCATGGTTCCCGCCTCAACGTCCACATCAAGGATACATTCTTTGATCGCCGGAAGAAGGACTTCTCCATGTTCAACAGAGTTTACAATATAAACATCATTTGCACCTGTTTCCATAACATCTTTTAAGGTTCCAAATTCCGTTCCATCTTCCAGAAGTACTTTCATACCAAGAAGATCTGCAATATAATATTCATCCTCGTCCAGTTCCTGTGCTTCTTCACGTGGAATCCAGAGATCGCGGCCTTTATATTTTTCAATATCATTTATATTGTCAATTCCGTCAAATTTCAAAATGACAAGATTTTTGAAAAAACGGACATTTTTTATATCCAGTCTGCGAAGCTCTTTTCCAGTATCCAGTAACACATAATCCAGATCAAGGAATCGCTCCGGTTCGTCTGTAGTAGGGTAAACTTTGACTTCGCCACGAACCCCATGGGTAGTCGTGATCACGCCAACTTTTAATAAATCTTCCATAAAAAACTCCCTTTAAAAAAAGGAGCCATGTCTCCACAGCTCCGTTTCGTTATTATTGCAGAATATCTACAATTACCTTTTTGCTGCTCTTTGAAGAAGCCGCTTTAACTACAGTACGGATCGCTTTTGCAATTCGTCCCTGTCTTCCGATGACCTTTCCCATGTCGGAAGGTCCTACTTTCAGTTCGATGATAACTGCATCTTCTTTTTCGTTTTCGGTGACAACCACCTCATCCGGA
This sequence comes from uncultured Blautia sp., assembly GCA_934378195.1. GTDB lineage: Bacteria > Bacillota > Clostridia > Lachnospirales > Lachnospiraceae > Blautia_A. Next base: position 57,762 of record CAKRPO010000008.1, on the reverse strand, counting down.
TGCTCCACAAGAGATTTTGCAATTACTTCAACTAATTCTTTCATTACATACCTCCCTGTACTGTCTATGACAGGACCTCACAATTTCAATCCATGTTCCCACATGGGGAACGACGGTATGCCTCGTAAAGTATCTCTTATTTCTCGATTCCTGCTTCTTTGAAAATCTTAGCAACAACATCTGTAGGCTGAGCACCAGCAACAAGCCATTTTTTAGCTTCTTCTTCGTTTACTTTATATGCGCTTGGCTCGATGTTCGGATCATATGTTCCGATTTCAGCGATACATTTTCCATCACGTTTGCTGCGGGAATCTGCAACTACGATTCTATAAAAAGGTGCTTTCTTCTGTCCCATTCTTCTTAATCTGATTTTAACTGCCATTTTTGTTTTCCTCCATTATAATATCTTTTATTTATATTGTTTTTTATTTAAAAAGGAAGCTTGAAGCCGCCTCTTTTACCCATTTTACCGCCCATCATTCCAGGCATCTGTTTCATGAGCTTCTTGCTCTGCTCGAACTGTTTGACCAGACGATTGACTTCTGCAATATCCACACCAGCGCCTCTGGCGATACGGTTCTTACGGGAAATATTCAGGATTCCCGGATTGCTTCGCTCCTTCTGTGTCATAGAAAGGATGATCGCCTTTGTCCGATCAAGAGCCTTCTCGTCGATCATGTCTTCCAGATCTTTGGCCTTACTGCCAACACCAGGAAGCATATTCAGGATACTTCCGATTCCACCCATTTTGTTCATCTGTTCCATACTGGTCAGATAATCGTTGAAATCGAAGTCCATCTTTTTGAGTTTCTTCTGCATCTCTGCTGCCTGATCCTGATCAAGTGCTGCCTCAGCCTTTTCAATAAGGCTCATAACATCACCCATTCCGAGGATTCTGGAAGCCATTCGTTCCGGATAGAACTGTTCGAGATCAGAAAGTTTCTCACCCATTCCCACAAAGAGAATCGGCTTTCCTGTAACTGCTTTGATAGAAAGCGCTGCACCACCTCGGGTATCGCCGTCCATCTTCGTAAGGATGACACCGTCAATGCCTACTTTTTCAGCAAACGTCTTTGCTACATTTACTGCATCCTGACCGGTCATTGCATCGACTGTCAAAAGTGTGCAGTCTACATTGACAGTCGCTTTGATATCTGCAAGTTCCTGCATCATGTCCTCATCAACATGAAGTCGGCCCGCGGTATCAAGAAGAACTACGTTCTGCTGATTCGCCTTAGCATGTTCGATTGCTGCTTTGGCAATATCTACAGGGTTCTGTTTGTCTCCCATGGAAAAAACTTCGACTCCCTGCTTTTCACCGTTGACCTGCAACTGTGTGATCGCAGCCGGACGATATACATCACAGGCAACAAGAAGTGGTCGTTTACCTTTTGATTTCAGCTTACCGGCAAGCTTGGCAACAGTTGTTGTCTTACCTGCGCCCTGAAGACCGGCCATCATCAATACAGTGATCTCATTACCCGGTTTCAGCGGAAGCTCTGTCGTCTCACTTCCCATCAGATTGACAAGCTCTTCATTAACAATCTTGATTACCATCTGACCAGGATTCAGACCATTCATGACATCCTGTCCAACTGCACGTTCCTGTACAGATTTGGTAAACTGCTTAACAACCCGGAAGTTGACATCCGCCTCGAGAAGAGCCATCTTGACTTCTTTCAGAGCAATCTTAACATCCTCTTCTGTCAGACGACCTTTGCCTCTCAGCTTTTTGAATACATTCTGTAATTTATCAGTCAAGCTTTCAAATGCCATGCGTTATAACTCCTCTAATATCTCATTGGAAAGTTCTATAATCTCACTGGCATTGTACCCTGCGGCAAGTTCCTTGATCTTCTGAACCTGTCTACGGATACTGAGGAACTTCTCAACCAGATGAAGCCTGGATTCGTACTCCTCCAGTGTATGATTACAGCGTTTAATCATGTCATGCACACCCTGACGGCTGATTTCCAGATCCTCTGCCACTTCACTCAAGGAATAATCTTCCAGAACGACACTTTCATATACCTGCTGCTGTCGCTCTGTAAGCAGTTCCCCGTAAAAATCATATAACAATGTCTGTTCAACAAACTTTTCCATTTGTAACCACCTTGGCTATCATACATGATTTATCTGATAGTGTCAAGTGTTTTTTCTTGACATCTTTATTTTGTAATAGAAAATTACTCCGTAATGTTCCTATTACATAAAAACGCTCCGCTATTGCTGATCCTTTTCCGGATCATTTGTTTCAAATTCAAATACACATCGATCAAATGCATTGATCACATAAGTATCCATATATTTGTCATATCGTTTGTGTTGTTTTCCATATGACATATGTACATGTCCATGAAGGAAAAATTTGGGTCGGTATTTCTCAATCAGTTTTAAAAAGACTTTAAATCCCTGATGAGGCAGATCCCGTGCATCATTCAGCTGATAAGCAGGTGCATGCGTTACCAGAATATCAAAACCTCTTCTCCACAAAAGTTTTGGAAAAAGTTTGAATACTCTTCGGCGCATTTCCCATTCCGTATACTGGTGCTCTCCCGGCTTGTACCGCATGGAACCACCAAGTCCCAGAATACGCACTCCCTCATAAACATATATTTTGTCATCAATACAGATGCAGCCATCTGGAGGAATCCTTTGATATTTGTCGTCATGATTTCCATGTACATACAAAACTGGCGCCGAAGTAAACGTTGCCAGGAAAGAAAGATAGCGGGGATCAAGATCTCCACATGAAATGATAAGATCGATCCCCTCCAGTTTACTTTTTTCGAAATAATCCCACAGGTATTTTGACTCCACATCTGCTATGGCAAGTATTTTCATAAAACTGTGTTATCCCTTCTGACTTTCTACTCCGGACTGTAAGGTAACCGGTTTTGCCTGCTCTTTAAGTTCGCGTGGTTTCGGTATCGCTCCAACCACATTGTCTGCAAGCCAGTCCATTGTAATGATTTCTTCTGGAGAAAGAGTTTTTTCAGGATCTGCCTGTATCATTCCAGTCTGTGAGTAAAGTACTCCGGAAAATGGATGATATTCTCCTTTGGCAATCGCACCTTTCAACATAGTGAGCAATTTCTGCGTACCGATTGGAAGATTCTGCGAATAAATAACATCGATCACTTCCGCAGAAAGTCCCCACCAGTAATTGATGGCTTTTGTTTCATCTTTGTTATCGTCATATTTCCAGGTTCCATCCATAATCGTGCGAATCAGTTTTTCATAGAATTTGCCCCAGTGCCACAATGGCATCGCAAAGTTACGCGGTTCTCCCTTTTCTATGTGATACAGTCCAAAATAACGAGATGCATCTTCCGGAATCACCATATCCCGTCCAGATACTACCGTAACGCCTTTTTTAATAACATTGTCCATCGCAATTCCAAGATCGACATCTTTTAAGGTCGACCATTCCAGGTAAACCTGTGCCCGTGGATTAACCATTTTGGCACCAAGCGCAAATGCATTAATGTTGGCAATCGTTCCAAAGATTGGATAATCCGCGATATATGCGAGCTGACCATTCTCTGCCATGGCACCTGCAACTGCTCCCATCAGGAATTTAGCCTCATACATACGGGCATAATAGGTGCGGATATAGCGATGCGATGTATTTAATGAACAGTTAAGAATCTTGATCTCCGGATGAGCAATGGCAGCCTGTACACTTGCCTGCACAAATTCCGGTGTGGTTGTAAAAATAATATTACATTCTTTTTGAATGGCATCGGCAATCGCTTTTTCTGCCAGCTCTTTTGTTAGATTCTCATAACACATGGTGGTGACTTCTTCCGGGAATGTCTGCTCCAGATGAAGTCTGCCAAGCTCATGTGCATAAGTCCATGCAGAGGTTGTCGGTGTCTTGGCATACAGGAACGCAACTTTTAGTTTTGGTATGCTTGCCGGAAGCAGACGGTCCAAAAGTGATTTCTTTTCACTGCTTGGATCCATCTTCAACTCGATCTCCTGATCATGTTCCAGAAGTTCAAATTCTTCCCAGCTCTTTTCAACAAGCTGTTTCAGCTCATTGACTGTTTTTTCACAGATATCATCATAATCATATACCATCAGAAAAGCCAGAAATGCATCTCCGGTCGTGATCGACAGCCTTTTACCACCCTGTACTTCATACTCGGCCTGAAAACGAGAATAAACAGAACTGAAGTTCAGTTTGTCATCATCTGACCATACTTCTCCCGGTTTCTTTCCAACAGCTTTCTGTAGTCTGGCAAAACTTCCGAGTCTGGAAAACCAGATATAGTTGATTTGGGACAGATTATAAAAATCTACAAATTCATAATAAATCTTATTTTCTTTCTGCTCTGTCCGCGGTGGCAGGATTCTAGTCACATAACCCGGAATGGAGACTGCATCAAAATACTTCAGAACGCTTACACGTTTATTGCCTTCTTCTACATAAAATTTGTTCATGTATTCGTAGGCTTTGATCGGATCGCGAATACCCTCGTTGATGTGACTCTGACTTAAAGTTGCCCACTTATAGGCAAATTCTGTATTATCGCGGAGTATTGGCATGAAGTTGCCTGCAAAGGAACTACTTCTTCCATTACTTTTGGTTCCAACGATCTGATCGATCGGTATCTGCACAAGTCCGAGCGGAACTTCCGAATAAGTCCCCCTTGCCGGCAGGATATCATCCAGAACCTGAAGTGTAGGCAGTTCCCCTTTCATCATGCGGAACTGATAATCTTTCTTACCAATTTTGTATGCTTTTTGATAATCTTCCATTGTAAATGGTGCCATAGTCACCCTCCTTCATTTCAGTTCATCGTCTGAAAAGTTTTCAACAGAATTACAGATTTGCACGAATGATCTTTGGTCTGCAGCCAGCCTCTTCGAGTGCTTTTACGATCTTATTCTTGTGATCTGTACCATATGCTTCCAGTGTAACTTTGAGTTCTACTGCCGCATAACGGTTGGTACTGATAAACTGGTTGTGATCCAGTTTGATAACATTACCCTGATTCTCTGCGATAATGGACGCTACACGAACCAGTTCACCCGGTTTATCCGGAATCAGAACAGATACGGTAAAGATACGATCTCTCTGAATCAGTCCATGCTGAACAACGGAAGACATCGTAATTACATCCATATTACCACCGCTTAAGATAGAAACAACTTTCTTTCCGGTGAAATTCAGATGACGGAGTGCTGCTACTGTCAGAAGTCCAGAGTTCTCTACGATCATCTTATGATTTTCAACCATATCAAGGAAAGCAACGATCAATTCATCATCATCAATAGTAATCACATCGTCCAGATTCTCCTGAAGATATGGGAAGATATGCTCACCAGGTGTCTGTACAGCAGTACCATCTGCAATTGTATTAACATGTGGCAGAGTAACGACTTCACCCTTTTCAAGAGATGCCTTCATACATGCAGCTCCGGAAGGTTCTACACCGATAACTTTGATATGTGGATTCAGAAGTTTGGCAAGAGTAGAAACACCCGTTGCAAGTCCACCGCCTCCGATCGGAACCAGGATATAATCAACAAGCGGAAGTTCCTGTACGATTTCCATCGCGATCGTGCCCTGCCCGGTTGCTACTGCCGGATCATCAAATGGATGAATAAATGTATAGCCCTCTTTTTCGGCAAGTTCCAGTGCATAAGCACAGGCCTCATCGTATACATCTCCTTTGAGGATTACTTCTGCGCCGTAACTCTTGGTACGTTCTACTTTGATCAGTGGTGTTGTGGTCGGCATTACGATCACTGCTTTGGCGCCAAATTTGTGTGCTGCATAGGCAACACCCTGTGCATGGTTTCCGGCAGATGCAGCAATCAGACCTTTTGCACGCTCTTCTTCTGTCAGTGTGCTAATCTTGTAATAAGCGCCACGTACTTTATATGCTCCTGTACGCTGCATGTTTTCCGGTTTCAGATATACCTTATTTCCTGTAAGATCTGAAAAATAACTGCTTTTAATCAGTTTGGTCTCCTGGGTTACCTGTTTTACAATTTCTGCTGCCTGTTCAAAGCTCTCTAATGTAAGCATGCTGTGTCCTCCTGTTTATTTTTCAGTGTGTAAGTCTTTGTCATCGATGTCAAACAGTGCGTTTACAAAGGCATCGGCATCAAATTTCTGTAAGTCGTCGATGGTCTCACCGACACCGATATATTTTACCGGAATATCCAGTTCTGACTGGATTGCAACGGCAATTCCACCTTTTGCGGTACCATCCAGTTTGGTAAGAATAATACCGTTTACATTTGCGACTTCAGCGAACTGCTTAGCCTGTGCCAGTGCATTCTGTCCGGTTGTTCCATCCAGAACGACCAGAGTCTCCAGATATGCTTCCGGATATTCTCTTTCGAGAATACGATAAATCTTACGGAGTTCTTCCATAAGATTTTTTTTGTTATGGAGACGTCCTGCAGTATCGCAGATCAAAACATCTGCATTTCGTGCCTTTGCTGCCGCAACAGCATCATAAACGATTGATGCAGGATCAGCTCCTGCCTGTCCTCCGATCAAATCAACTCCTGCGCGGTTGGCCCACTCTGTAAGCTGCTCTCCTGCTGCTGCGCGGAAAGTATCGGCTGCTGCAAGAATAACCTTCTTTCCCTGGTCTTTCAGTTTACCTGCAAGTTTACCAACAGAAGTTGTCTTACCGACTCCGTTTACTCCGATCACAAGAATGACAGACTTGCGGTTTTCAAATTCATATTCCGTGCTGTCTACACGCATCTGTTCCTTGATACTGTTGATCAGCAGTTGTTTACATTCTATAGGATTCTTGATATGATTTGCAGATACCTGCTCTTTCAAGTGTTCAATGATCGCAGATGTTGCATTGATGCCAATATCACCCATGATCAGAATCTCTTCCAGTTCTTCATAAAAATCTTCATCAATACTGGAGTAGCCACTGAAAATGGAATCAAATCCGGCCACGATATTATCTCTTGTCTTAGTCAAACCACTGACTAAGCGTTTAAAAAAGCCTTTCTTTTCTTCTGACATACTCTGTCCTCCTCGTTATTTGCTTAATTGGTTTTCTACCAGATCAACAGATACAAGAGTGGAAACACCCTTCTCCTGCATGGTAATACCGTATAAGCGGTCCGCGGCATTCATTGTGCCACGTCTATGCGTTATTATAATAAACTGTGTATTTTTCGTCAACTTCTGTAAATATGACGCAAAACGTCCGACATTCGAATCATCCAGTGCTGCCTCGATCTCATCCAGCAGACAGAATGGTGATGGTTTCAGGTTCTGGATCGCAAAAAGAAGTGCAATCGCAGTCAGCGCCTTCTCACCACCTGAGAGCTGCATCATGTTCTGCAGTTTCTTACCTGGTGGCTGGGAAATGATCCGGATACCCGCCTCGAGGATATCTTCCTCCTCTGCAAGCTCAAGAGTTCCTTTGCCTCCACCAAACAATTCCTTAAAGGCCTTGTCAAATTCTCTCTGAATATCACGGAATTTTTCTGTAAACTGTCTGCGCATTCCTTCATCCAGTTCGAGGATAATCCCCTCAAGCGTTTCTTCTGCTTTGACAATATCGTTATATTGTCCTGAAAGGAAGGTATGCCGTTCCAGAAGTTCTTTATAATCTTCAATTGCATTTACATTAACAGAACCAAGTTTCCGAATCTCATCTTTGATACGGTTAACATCGGCTTTGATTGCCTGTCGGTCATTCAGTTCCTCTTTTCGATATTGTAATGCATTATTCGGCGTGATCTCGTATTCTTCCCACATATATGAAATCTGAGATTCTCTTTGCTCTTCGATTTTTTCTGCCTGACTGCGCAAACGGAAACATTCTTTGTCGAGCAAGTTGGTCTTTTCAGACAGATGATCACGTTTTTCGAAGAAAGCCTTGTGACTGCTGGTACGCTTTTCTTTTTCTTCCTGCCACTGGGTCCGCTTACTGTTGAACTGTTCTTCTTTTGAAAGACATTCCTGCACGGCCTTCCTGAGTTCTACGATGCCATCTTCTTTTTTATGTATTTCTTCGCTGCTCTGAACGAGATTTTCTGTGATCTCCTGAGATTCTGCCTGAAAAGCATCAATTTCGGAATTCAAACGGCTCAAGTTTTCCTGCAGGAAGTGATTCTGCTGCTCCAGAGAAGATTCTTCCAGTCGAATCTGTTCCAGTTCATGTGTCTTCTCTGTCTCTTCAGCCTTCCATTCTTCCAGTTCTTTCTGCTTCGTCTCAATAAATGTCTCTAGTTCTTTTTCATCTTTCTGAGAATCTTCCAATTCTCTGGCAATATTGCTGTGATCCTGTCGGATTTCACCAGCCTGATGCCGCAGTTCATCCTGCTCGCGCTCAATCTGACGATAGCTGTTCTGAATCTCATTTTCCTTTTCTTTTAACTGAGAAAGATTCATTTTGGCAGTGTTTTGTTCTACATACTGCTGGCGAAGTTTCTGCTGAAAATCAGCAATCGTATCACGAAGTACATTTCGTTTGCTTCGATTTTCTCCGATAGATTTCTGTGTCTCTTCAAGTTCTTTTTTGAGAATTCCAACACTTCTTTCAAGTTCTTCAATCTCACGACGTCTTCCCAGAAGATTACTGTTGTTCTTGAAGGCACCACCTGTCATAGAGCCGCCAGGACTTAAAGATTCACCTTCGATCGTAACCATGCGAAGACTGTGGCGATATTTCTTACCAATTGCGATTGCATGGTCAATGTTATCAACGACAAGCACGCGTCCAAGGAGATACATGACCAGTTCACTGTATTCTTTATCAGCCTTCACAAGCGTATTAGCAGTTCCTACAACACCGGGCTCATTCAGCACATCTCTTTGATTCAGCCCACCCCTTCCACTGATGTTGGAAAGAGGAAGAAATGTAGCACGTCCAAATCGATTCTTCTTCAGGAAACCGATCATACGTTTGGCTGTCTGTTCGTTATCTGTAACGATATTCTGTATGCTTCCACCCAGTGCTGTTTCGATGGCAACTTCGTAATCCTTCTGTACATGGATGATATCAGCTACAACACCTTTGATACCGGGTTCCCGGCTTTTTTGTTCCATGACACGGCGAATGCTGTTCCCGTAACCATCGTAGCGTTCGGTAATATTTTTCAGAGATTCCAGACGGGATGCCTCTCGATGATAAGTGGTCTGTCCAATTTCCATCTGGGAATTCTGTTTTTTAAGTTCATCCTGCAATTTCTGGACTTCACCATCCAGGCGAATACATTCTTCATTTGTGGAACTGATCAATGCCGTTACCGCATCATACTGTTTCTGTGCATTAGAACGTTCCCTTTCCAATACTTCTTCTTCACTTTTGAGGCGAAGGATTCTCTGACTGATTTCTGCCTTGCGGATATTCAACTGTTCCAGCATGGCATCAAAACGCTGCACTTTACCTTTTGTTGTTGCCCGGCTGTTAAGAATCTCAATGATCTCATTTTTGCCGTCCTCAACTGCCTGTGTACATTCTTCTACATTGGAGACGATATTTTCCAGAGATTCTGTTTCCTTTGTAAGTTTGCTGCGAATTTCTTTCAGGCGATCCTGCAATTCCAGTTTATCTTCGGATAATTTGTCCTTCTCCTGGGTTCTGCGTTCCAGATCTTCTTTCAAAGCAGTCAGTCGATTCTGATAATGTTCACTGTTCTGCCTTCCAGATGAAATCTGCTCTTCCAGAACCTGCACCTGTCCTTCATACTGCTGTTTCAGAAGTGCATTCTGCTGCTGTTCTTCTTTCAGTGTATCCAGTTTGGCACTCAATTCTTCCAGTTCCTGTTCCAGACGGTCATACTCGACTTTCGTCTGATTATAGGCTTCCTGCGTTTCATTCAACTCGTTTTGTGCCCGGTCGATTTTTTCTTCCAGTTCTTTCAGAAGTTCCCCATTTCGCTGATTTTCCAGAAGAAAAAGATTTACATCGAGTTCTTTCAGTTCTTCCCTTTTTGACAGATAAATACGTGCGGTCTCGGACTGGCGCTCTAATGGGCCAAGCTGTTTTGTCAACTCGCTTAAAATATCTGTTACACGAACCAGATTCTGGCGCTCTTCTTCAAGTTTTTTCAATGTAGTAGCTTTTCTACGCTTAAATTTGACGATTCCAGCCGCCTCATCAAAAAGCTCACGTCTTTCTTCTGGTTTACCACTTAAGATCTTGTCAATCTGTCCCTGTCCGATAATAGAATAGCCTTCTTTACCGATACCGGTATCATAAAACATTTCCTGGATATCTTTCAGGCGGCATCCACTGCCATTGATCATATATTCACTCTCACCCGAGCGATACAGTCGTCGTGTGACAGTTACTTCGTTATAATCAACCGGAAGTTTGTGATCGCTGTTGTCCAGTGTGATGGACACCGAAGCAAAACTCAAGGGTTTTCTGTTTTCAGTTCCTGAAAAAATAACGTCCTGCATATTGCCACCACGCAGCTGCTTGGCACTCTGTTCACCAAGTACCCAGCGAACTGCATCACCTACGTTGCTTTTTCCACTTCCATTTGGCCCGACGATACCGGTAATTCCATTATGAAATTCAAAATTGATTTTCTGTGCAAAGGACTTGAAGCCATATACTTCAATATTCTTTAAATACATAGTTCACCTGCCAGTTTTTCTTTTCCTGATGTATCACGCATAAAATCAGAATTTCTTTTCCTGAATTGCCTGATATGCAGCTGCCTGCTCTGCCGCCTTTTTAGTGTGTCCGCTGCCACTTCCGACAATCTGACCATTGACCTGTACACTTACTGTAAACTGTTTGTCATGATCTGGGCCGCTCTCTCCGGTCAGAATATATTCAACCGGCTGGATACCTTTTTCCTGTACCATTTCCTGCAGGATTGTCTTACTGTCATAAAAAAGCTGTTTTCGTTCAATATCATTTAAGATAAATCTAAGGACAAAATCTTTGGCATGTTCAAAACCGCCATCCAGATAAATTGCTCCAAGAAGTGCTTCTGTTGCGTCAGAAACGATTGAATCTCGATTGCGTCCGCCAGTCATGTTCTCTCCTTTTCCAAGAAGAAGATACTGCGGAAGTCCGAACTGTCTTGCGCAGTATGCAAGACTTGGTTCGCATACCAGACTGGCACGCTTCTTGGTAAGTTCTCCTTCCGGAATCTGTGGAAATCTGGCATAAAGGAAATCACTACTGATCAGTTCAAGGACTGCATCGCCGAGAAATTCCAGACGTTCATTACATCCTAATTTGCCCAGTTTCTTCTCATTAGCATAGGAGCTGTGTGTCAACGCCTGTTTTAACAGTTTTTTGTTTTGAAATGTATATCCGATAATCTGTTCTAATTGTTCCATGATATCTGCCTTCTTTTCTGTTATTCCTTACCCTGCACAGGAAACTGCACTGGCTGGATACGTTCTGCTATTTTTTCGTTGATCTTCTGCTGTTTAAACTGTACACACTGGAAAATCGCATGTTTGATCTCAACTGCTTTGGCACTTCCATGTGTTTTAACGACCAGTCCTTTCAGGCCCAGAAGCGGTGCACCGCCGTATTCTGTAGCATCAAAGCTCTTAAGTGTCTGTTTCAATGCCGGTTTAACAAGAAGAGCACCTATTTTGCTCTTTAAAGTACTCATCATACCATCTTTAATCTTATGAATCAGTTCGGAACTGACACCTTCATAAAGTTTAAGAATAACATTTCCGACAAAGGCTTCGCAGACAATGACATCTGCATAACCCGCCGGGATATCTCTTGCTTCAATACTTCCGATGAAATTGATACCTTCTACTTCTTTAAGCAGTGGAAATGTTTCTTTGACCAGTGCGTTTCCTTTTTCTTCTTCAGCTCCGTTATTTACAATAGCAACACGCGGATTCTTGATACCAACTACATGTTCCATATAGATAGATCCCATTTTTGCAAACTGTACCAGGTGTGATGGTCTGGCATCTACATTTGCTCCGCAGTCGATCAGAAGAGAAACTCCCTTTGCTGTTGGAATCAGCGGAGCAAGAGGCGGACGTTCCACACCTTTGCTTCTGCCGACAAGGACCTGTCCTCCGACAAGGACTGCTCCGGTACTTCCGGACGAAACAAAAGCATCTGCCTTCTGTTCTTTTACCATCTTAAGTCCAACAACGATGGAAGAATCCTTTTTCTTACGAATCGCAAAAACAGGAGGTTCTGCAGTTTCGATCACTTCTGTTGCATTTACCACCTGAATCCTGTCTGTCGGATAATCCTGATATTTTTTTAATTCTGAATGAATCACTTCTTCCTGACCAGTAAGAATGACCAGAATGTCTTCCCTTTCTTTTACTGCATCTACCGCTGCTCTTACAGGTTCCACCGGTGCAAGATCTCCACCCATGGCATCTACAACAACTTTTACCAATTCTGCCATATTATTCCTCCTGTATATCTATTTTAAATTCAGATTTTTATCAAAAAACTTCAAACTTTATCATACTAAAGAATTATCAGAAAATCAAGTATGTTCGCCCGTCATCTAATGATTATTCTGGGCTTCAATCTGCTCTGCAAGATCATTCAGATAGACCCAGCGGTTCATTTTCTCTTCCAATTGTACTTCAGCAATTTCTTTTTCCTGTGTCAGTTCATTTAATTTTCCGGAATTTGTAGCATTTGCCATAATATCAGCATCCAGTTTTTCAATCTTACTTTCTAATGCAGCAATATCATCATCAATTGTTTCATATTCCCGCTGTTCTTTATAACTGAATTTCAGTTTTGAAGGTCGATTCTGTTTCCAGGTTTTAACAGAAGCCTTTTCTTCCTGAGATTCTTCAGTTGTCCCTTTGCCAGTTGAAAAATTCTTTACAGATACAATTTCTTCTGCTGCAGTACCTTCCTTGCGTCTTTTTGCTTCAAGATAATCCGTATAGCCGCCTTCATACTGTGTCAGATTTCCTTCTCTGTCAAATTCAAAGATACGATCAGCCAGATTATCCAGAAAATAGCGGTCATGAGATACCGCGATCACGATCCCTGCAAAAGAATCCAGATAGTCTTCCAGGATCGTCAGGGTTGGGATATCAATATCATTGGTAATCTCATCCAGAAGAAGAACATTCGGCGCAGCTGCAAGTACCTTCAGAAGGTACAGACGTTTCTTCTCGCCACCGGATAATTTCTCAATCGGTGCATACTGCATGGATGAATCAAACAGGAACTGCTCCAAGAGCTTAGAAGCACTGATCAGTCCTTCTTTGGTCGGGATAAACTCTGCTACATCTTTAATATAGTCGATCACTCTCTGACTGGAGTTCATGTCTTCAATTTCCTGAGCAAAATACCCAATCTTAATGGTATCTCCAATTTCCACACTACCGCTGTCCGGCTCCAGGATTCCGGCAATGATCTTGAGTAATGTAGATTTACCGCAGCCATTCGGGCCAATGATTCCCAGACGCTGATTCTTCAGGACAATATAATCGAAGTCACGGATACATACCCGATCACCAAAATGTTTGGAAATATGGTGCAATTCAATTGTTTTCTTTCCCATGCGGGTTTCTACAGAATCAATTTCTACATTTTTATCACGTACAGGAGCTGCGGAATTCTTCATAGCTTCCAGTCGGTCCAGACGAGCTCGCTGTTTGGTGCTTCTTGCACGGCAGCCTCTTTTTGCCCATTCAATCTCCATACGTAGAATACTCTGTTTCTTGCGCTCCGATGCCATTTCCATCTCTTCGCGCTGCGCCTTCATCTCAAGGAAATCTGAATATTTAGCTTCATAGGTATAAATCTTGCCATGGCTGATCTCCAGAATCTTATTCGTGACACGATCCAGGAAGTAACGGTCGTGTGTTACCATAATCACAACACCTTTAAAACGGTTCAGATAATCTTCGAGCCAGGAAGCCATCTCATTATCCAGATGGTTTGTCGGTTCGTCCAGGATCAGCACATCGGTTGGATTGACAAGTACCGCAGCAAGTGCCACACGTTTTTTCTGACCACCAGAAAGATGTGCAATTGCTTCTTCGTGATTTTCAATTCCAAGTCTGTTAAGCACCATATGTGCTTCTGTCTCGGGATTCCAGCTCTGTTCGTTCTGACCCTGTGTTACATAAGAAAGAATAGTGGCTCCTTCCGGAAATTCCGGGTGCTGCGGAAGATAGGTAATACGAAGGCCATTCTGTGTTACGACCTGTCCTTCATCGGCTTCCTCGAGTCCTGCCAGTATCCGTAAAAAAGTAGTTTTTCCTGTTCCATTGATACCAATGATACCAATTTTATCTCCCTGATGAATGCCACAGGAGACATCATCAAAAATTACCTTTTCACCATAAGTCTTACTGATATGTTCCAGATTTAATACGTTCATCTATATACTCCTTACTGTAAAATCTGTTTACCGCCATCTTAAATATTAATTCTGAATAGCTTTCGGAAATTTTTTGAAATAATATATAATAAATAAAACTGCTGTGATTCCCCACGATACCGGATAACTCAGCATGATCGTCTCAATATTTGAATGCAATGGGAATACACCAAACATCCAGACGATTCGAATCAGGCAGACACCGCCGCATGTCAGAATCATCGGCACTAATACTCTTCCTGCGCCTCTCAAAGCTCCGGATAGTATTCCGATCACGACATACATAAAGTATGACGGAAGCAGGAAATGCATCATATCTGCACCAATCTTTACAACATTTGCATCCGTTGTAAAAAGTCTGTACAACGGTTCTGCCAGGATATAAAGCGTTGCACTCACAAGGATTGCACCAACATATGCCATTGTCAGACAGACGCCTACACTTTTTCTCATTCTCTTTACTTTACCTGCGCCATAGTTCTGTCCGACAAATGTTGTAATTGAAATACCAAAAGCATTTACGACCATCCAATAGACAGCATCAATCTTTGCAAAGGTTCCCCAGGCCGCAACGGTGTCAGTCCCAAGTTCGTTTACAAATACCTGAATAATCAGGTTTGCAATCGTATACATAGTTGCTTCCAATGCCGCCGGAATACCAATTCGAAGAACTGCATTAAGAGAAACTTTGTAAAAGCGTATCTCTCTGATCTTTAACTGGAATAAAGGATGTTCTTTCATCAACATTGCCGTAACCAGAAAAGAACTGATTCCCTGACAGCTTACAGTAGCAATCGCTACACCCATAACTCCCAGCTGAAAAAATACTACAAGCAGAATATCAAGGACAATATTCAGACCACACGTAACCATCAGAACATACAAAGGTCTCCTGGAATCTCCCACAGCACGAAGAATTGATGCTCCCATGTTATATATAATATTAAAGATCATTCCGCAAAAATAAATATGAAGATAAAGTCTGGAATCAGCCATCAGTTCCTGCGGAGTCTTCATAATTTCAAGAACGGTATTTGTGGCAAGAAGTCCGATCACAGCCACTATAAATCCGGTTACGATACCGAATGCATAGGAAGTATGTAATGTTTTATTTAAATTCTTTTTATCTTTTGCGCCATAGAACTGTGCTACGATCACGGATGCACCAGATGTCAGACCAACAAAAACCTCTACGACCAGATTCACGATCTGGTTTACTGAGCCGCCGACAGCTGCCAGAGCTTCTTTACCTACAAAACGACCGACAACGATACTGTCGGCCGTATTATATACCTGCTGAAAAAATGTTCCAATTACAATTGGAAAAAAGAAAATCAAAAGCTGCTTCCAGATCATCCCTTCTGTGATCTGATTCTTTTGTTCCATAATTTTCCTCCATAATATACATAATCGTAAAACCTCATCTGTACAAGTATAACAGACGAATGTTTGAAAAGCAATGGACAGTAGTCGCATCCTCGCGGAGCGTTTTTATGTAATAGGAACATTACGGAGTAATTTCCTATTGCATAAAAAAACAGAACCCCAATACAGGATTCTGTTTCTCATACGTTGTGATTAGTCTTCAACTTTCACGATTTCTTTCTTGTTGTAGCTTCCGCATTCTTTACAAACTCTGTGAGGCATCATCAGGGCACCGCATTTGCTGCATTTTACCAGATTCGGAGCGCTCATTTTCCAGTTTGCACGTCTTTTATCACGTCTAGCTTTAGATGATTTGTTCTTTGGACATATGGACATAGGTTACACCTCCTTAAATTTACTAAATATATCACTGATGGCTGCCATACGGGGATCCTTCGGCTCCTCTGCACATCCGCAGGGACCCTCGTTCAGGTTCTTCCCACACCGGCTGCATATTCCTTTGCACTCTTCTTTACAAAGAACTTTCAAAGGCCAGCTCATCAGTACCTCAAGATAGACCAACCGGTCCACATCCAGGTCCATACCAGTGAGATAGTCATTCTCATCCAGATTCTCAAGTCTGTCTTTATCAGTCTGTTTCATATCCAGCTTACGGTTGATCTCATAAGGAATCGAAACCGATACCTGTTCCAGACAACGGTCACACGGAATTCCGACAGTCACGCTGCCACTTCCTGTCAGCTCAAGAACTTTATTACCTGTATTAGCAATTCGAAGCTCTACCGGAGTCTTATCCAATACCGGAAACTCTCCCATCTGAAATGAAATCTTATCTAATTCCAGTTCAGAACTAAGCTGTATGATTTTTCCTTCACTGTCTGTAATATCTGATAAATGAATCTGCATAGTTCTCTCCTATTCACACTTTATCAATTATACATAGGAGGCATCCATTTGTCAACGACATTTTTACTTTTATTTCTATATTTTTCCGCCGCTTTAGTCTATTGCTACTTCACTGCGAATTGGGATGGATGCGGTTGCTCCCGGTCTGGAAACCGCGATCGCAGATGCTTTTGCTGCAAGCTCCAGCCCTTTCTGAACAGGCATTCCATCAATAATAGAAGAAATAAAATAACCGGTAAACGTATCACCTGCAGCTGTTGTATCAACTGCTTTTACTTTGAAGATTCCCTGCCGATAAATTCCTGTTTCATCCTGGTAGACAGAACCATCTCCGCCAAGTGTCAGAACTACTTTTGCCTTCGGATAAAGATCCTTTACTTTTTCGAGGATTCTATCCGGTTCCTTCTCTCCTGTAATCTGATATCCTTCAATCTCATTCATCAGGAAAAGACTGATCTTTGACAAATCACAAGATTCCAGGGCACGGTCAAACGGAGAAGGATTCAGAATGATCATCATATGTTTCTCGTATGCACGGTCAATGATATAATCCAGCTCATTGATCTCGTTCTGAAGAAGGATGATGTCTCCATCCTCAAAAGAATCTAATACCGAATCCACAAACTCCTTCGTCATGTTTCTGTTGGAACCGCCAAAAAGAAGAATACAATTCTGCCCATTCTGATCGACCTGAATGACCGTATGACCGCACGGCCCGGAAATCTGTCGGATAAATTTTGTATTCACACCGTTTTCTTTGCAAACTTCGAGAAGTGGTTCCCCACCCTCTCCGATCAGTCCGGCATGGTATACAGGAATCCCGGCCTTTGCCAGTGCGATCGACTGGTTCAGGCCTTTACCGCCACAAAAGGTCTGTCTGCTCTTTGATGCCTGCGTTTCTCCTGGAATCAGAATAGACTCCACCTGGTATACATAATCCAGATTAAGAGAACCAAAATTTAATACTTTCATGTTTCAAACCTCTTACTTATAATACATATTTTGTCAATTATATGGCAGTTTTATGATTCTTGCAATTGTTTCTTTATTTTTTACCGCCAAAGAGGGTTGGATCATCTACCAGATCAAGCGGATAATCACCCAGATGTTTTACTTTAAATCCATTTGCCTTATATTCTTCATAATTAAATGCATTCAGTTCATCGCATGCAAGTTTATGGAACTCATAAAAGTTTGGCCAGTATTCATATCCATCTCCAAGATTATGGCTCAGATATGCATCTGCGATGTCACAGCCCATCTTCGGAGCAACATAAAATGCACCCATTGCAAGGACATTGACGCCATTTCCGGTAATTGCACGAAGAGCAGCCGGAACACTTTCTACGACACCTGCAGAAACACCAGGGCATTTACTTGCTGCAATATGAATACCCATTCCTGTTCCGCAGAAAATCAGTGCACGCTCAAATTCGCCTTCAGAGATCATGGATCCGACGCGAAGTCCGATTCTGTGGAACATCAGATCTGTATCGGAATCTTCCGGTGATCTGACACCAACATCTGTTACTGTCCATCCATATTCTTTCAGATGAGCCACTACTGCTTCTTTCAGCGGATAGCCTGCAAAATCTGCACCTACAAGAATCTGTTTGTCTTTAATTGTCTTCATGTCAATACCTCCTATATTTTTTACTTTTTAATCACAGTTATCTGTGGTCATATTTATTTTGCGATGTAATCGATGATGTTTTTGAATAATACATCATAATATTTCCAGTTGCAGAATTCCGGCGGAGCCCAGTGCGGAGAACAGTCGCTGGAGAAAACAGCTGATTTTCCCTTTCCGTAACTGCCAAATGCAATAAACGGATCTCCGCAGACTGTGGCAGCAAGCTCTGCTTCTGGTTTTATGGTACTCTTATTATAGCCAAGTACAGGCGGCCACTCTCCTTCAATTCCCACGAATGCCGGATGCTCCGGAAGCGTTACTTCTGCGTGAACTCCCTCGCAGTGTTCCATACGGTCATCATATGGAAGAAGCTGTACAGGAAGAACATCCTGTACAGGAGTTGCCCACCATTTTCCCTGTCCACCGACTCCGTTAAAAGTCATATAGCCTCCGAACATCAGAAGACCTCCACCGCCAAGTACATATTCTTTGATCAGCTGGCAGCGATTTGGAAGAATCTTACTGCTTCCAAATGTAGCAGAAGGAATCAGCAGAGTATCCGCACCAACATCCGAAAGAACGATGCAGGAATATTCATTCAATTCTTCCAGAGTAAACGGGAAGTGGTCATTGGCGATATGATTCGGCATGTAAACGAATTCATAACCTGCTTTTTCAATTGCTTTATCGATCCACCCAAGTCCTGTTTCGTATTTGGATGAATAGAAACTATTGAATCCTTTGACTTCCATTAAAGTAGCACTCCAGGATTCACCGACAAAAAGCACTTTTTTACTCATATAATCTTCCTCTTCGGTTATTTTGCATGTTTTGGTTTCTGGCTTACATAGTCAATTACAAGTGCAAGGATCAGAACAGCACCCCAGATCAGTGTTACGTAATATGTAGATACGCTTCTGAAACGGTTGATGCCGGATTCGATCATCTTCAGCAGTACGATTGCTGTGATAACGCCAGAAATCTTACCCTTACCACCGTTCGGGCTTACACCGCCAAGAACGACGAGAAGGATAGACTGCATGGTATAGTTTGAACCATAATCAGCTCTTGCAGATGAATAAGTTGCAAGCATCATCAGTCCACCAAGTGCAGCACAAATGGATGACGTGATATGTGTTCTGAATAACAGGCTTGTTGTATTGATTCCGGAAAACCTGGCAACATGTGCATTTGTTCCATAAAGGCGAAGCTTTGTTCCATAGGTACAGTGTTCCAGCATGAACCAGATGATCACTGCCACCACGATAAATACCACAAGTCTTCTCGGAATAAAACCAAAGAGATTTCCTGAGAAGAAATCACAGTACTGCTTCGGGAAAGAAGAAATTGCAGAACCATTCGTCATAACCACACAGAGACCTGTCAAAAGTTCATTTACACCAAGAGTTGCAAGAATTGGCGGAACACCAAGCTTTGAAATCAAAAATGCATTTAAGCTTCCAACAACGATACCTGTCAAAATTGCGATCAGAAAAATCACAACAGAGAAAGCAATCGGCATAGTTCCATCTGCACCAAAGAATCTGGTCAGTGTAAATACGGTAAGGATAGAAGTCATATTGGCTGCACCGACAACAGAAAGGTCAATTCCTCCTGTAATCATACACAGCATGCCACCCAAAGCCATAAGACCATATTCCGGGAACTGTCCTGCCATTGTAAGGAAGTTCATTCCTGTATAGAATTTTTTAGCCTGTGTGAATGCCATGAAGATTAGCCAGAATGCCATGATGACCAGCAGGCGGGTCACTTCTTCATTTTTCTTATAAATACTTTTGATCTTGTTCATCATGCACCCTCCTTTACTGCTTTCTTTTTGCTTTTAGAGGTTCGGGTCGACTGCCATGCAGTCAGAGATACTCCGATCACGATTACAAGCCCTACGAATACGTCACTCCAGGTTGTCGGAATTCCAAGAAGGATCATGGAGTTCTGTACCAGGATGATCAGGAAAGTACCAAGAATACAGCCTGTCAGTGTACCGGCACCACCGGAAAGGGCAACACCGCCAAGAACAACACCTGCGATGATGTTCATTTCCATTCCAAGCATATTGGTCGGATGCATCTGCTGCATCATGCAGACACGGCAGATACCACTTTCGGATGCGATCATACCGATAATGATATACATAATAAATTTTGTTCTTTTTACATTAAATCCAGCTGTATGTGCACTCTGTGGATTTCCTCCGATTGCGTAAATACCACGTCCGAAGATCGTGTAATGCAGTACAAAATGCATAACCGCACATACAAGAACTAGGATGATAAAAGTATAAGGAAGGATGGATGTCAGTCCATTCGCCTTATTCGTCGCAGTCAGAAATGCTGCGGTACCAAAGCTTTTCATTCCGGACGGAATGACAGAAAGCTGATTTGCTCTTAAAGCACCTTGCATGATACCCTGGAAAATACTTGCAGAACCAAGGGTTACGATCATTGCATTCAGATTCAGATATCCAATGAAATATCCATTGAATGCTCCAAGCACTGCACCAATTGCAATTGCAATAACAAATGCAAGGAGAACATTTCCTTCGTAATTTTTATCCAAAAGGAATTTCGTTGTAGCATAGGCAGAAAGAGATGCCAGTGCAGGAAAAGAAACATCGATTCCACCGGCAATGAGTGCCATAAATTCTGCAATTGCAAATAAACCAGGTACGATCATCGCACTTAAAAGGTCAACAATATTGTTCGCTGTAAAGAACTGTCCGGAACGAATCTGTACCACAATTCCAAGAAGAATTATGATAAGAAAAATGTACGGTTCATTTGACTGAAATATTTTCTTTATTTTTTTATTCATATGACCGCCCCCTTCTACATCATATCGTCAATGATCATCTGTTCACTGACGTTCTGGGTATCATATTCGGATTTGATCTTTCCATTTTTTATAACAAGAACTCTAGAGCAGTTCTGTATAACTTCCGGAAGATCATCGGAAATGATAATAACACCAAGTCCCTGGTTGGCAAGTCGCTGCAGAACCATATGAATATCATGTTTGGAACCGATATCCACGCCTACTGTCGGGCCATTTAGGATGAGTACATCCAGATTGCACGCAAGCCATTTTGCAAGTACAATTCTCTGCTGGTTACCACCGGAAAGAGTTGTTGCCGGATTGTTAGGATTTTTTGTCTTGATTTCCAGTTCTTTTACCCATTTTTCAATTTCTTCATCTCTCTTCTTAAGATCAAACTGTCCGTTTTTCTTTTTCAGTTTGTCAATCTCGGAAATGATGATATTGTCGCCGATCGACTGGGTAAGGAAAAGTCCCTCTGACAGTCGGTCCTCAGGAACATATCCAATACTATTTGCAATGGCTTCTCTTGGACTTGTAAGTTTAATCTCTTTTCCGTCTTTTATGATCTGACCGGAATCAGCAGGTTTCAAGCCAAACATGGAAAGACCTAACTCGGTACGACCGGAATCAAGAAGTCCGGTAATCCCAAGAATCTCTCCTCTTCGGAGACTGAGATTGATATTGGAAAAAGCTCCGTCCAGAGTAAGATTTTTTAATTCAAAAACCGGCTTATCAGAGATATTTTTCGGGACAAATATATTGTCGGAAAACTCTCTTCCTGTCATATAATATGTAAATTTCTTATCATCCAGCTCTTTTGTG
The DNA here is from genome assembly GCA_934378195.1 of uncultured Blautia sp. Classification (GTDB taxonomy): domain Bacteria; phylum Bacillota; class Clostridia; order Lachnospirales; family Lachnospiraceae; genus Blautia_A. The sequence goes on along the minus strand of CAKRPO010000008.1, from coordinate 35,870 downwards.
CTTCCTGTAGCGACCAGTTCACCATCACGGAAAATTGTGAATCGGTCAGAAATCTCAAACACTTCATCCAATTTATGACTGATAAACAGGATTGCAATTCCCTGTTCCTTTAATTTCAAAATGATTTTAAACAATGCACTTACTTCTTTTTTGGTAAGTGCTGTTGTCGGCTCATCCATGATGATCAGTTTTGCATTGGACATCAATGCACGGCTGATTGCGACCATCTGTTTCTGAGCTACGGTAAGTTTTTCTACTTTCTCATCCAGATCAACCTGGAAATTAATTTTTGATACTGCTTCTTCTGCAATCTTTCTTACATTTTTCCAGCTTACTGTTTTCTTACGGGATGCAAGTTCTGTATTAAGTGCCAGATTTTCTGCAACTGTCAGATTCGGAAAAAGTGCAAAATCCTGATAAATAACCTGAATTCCAAGATTGATCGCATCAATCGGGGAAATCTTATCGATTTTCTGTCCATCAAATTCAATTGTTCCGCCATCTCTCTGATAGACACCGGATATAATTTTGATAATAGTTGATTTTCCGCAACCATTCTCTCCGGCAAGACAATGTATCTCACCAGGTAAAATCTCCAAAGATACATCTCTAAGGGCATGTACATTTCCAAAAGAAATCTTTACATGCTCCGCTTTCAATAAACTCTGAGACATAGCTTCCTCCTCTCCGCCTTACGACACCTGTGATTGTTCAGGTCTTTTGGAAATCAATCCGCCGGGAGAACCGACGGATTGATCATCAAAGCTTATAATTTTTTAAATGATATTTAGAATCCGAAATCATCAACGTTATCTGCGTCGATTGTGATCCAGCCCTGTCCTTCAAGAACTGTTTCAGAACCTTCGCGGAAGTTCATTTCTGTATAACCATCAACGTTAAGATTTACAGGAGCACCGATTTCTTCGCCTGCAAGTACTTTGCATGCAAGGTCAACCATTGCTTCACCTGATTTTGCAGGATCCCACAAGGTAAGAGATTTAATAACGCCGGACTTCAGCAGTTCTGCGTTATCTGCTGGCATTCCTGTACCGGATGTGAAGAATTTGTCAACAAGACCAAGTTCCTGAATCGCACGTGCAACACCAGGTGCGTCGAAGGAAGAAGTTCCCATGATGCCTTTCAGATCCGGATAAGTTTTGATCAGCTCTTTTGCAACGTTGTATGCAGTATCGCCGTTATCGTCAGACTCTACACGCGGGTTGTCTTCCAGAAGAGTCATGTTCGGATAATGTTCTTTCTGATATTCAACAGCTGCGTCCGCCCATTCATTATGGGAACCATTTGTAAGAGAAGCTACCATTGTAGTATAAACTCCCTCTTCTCCCATTGCTTCTGCAAGGTTCTGCATGATGAATGCACCATAACCTTCATTTGAGAATGCTTCAATATCATAATCTACGTTTGTAAGGTCTGCACCTTCATGAGTGATAACTACGATACCTGCATCTTTTGCTTTCTTTAAGGTGGAGTCCATAGATTCCATGTCAACCGGAACTACACAGATTGCATCTACGCCCTGAGCAATCAGGTCTTCTACCAGCTGAGCCTGTTTTGTAGCATCAATTGTACCTGTATCAATCTGATAGCAGTTAACTCCTGTCTCATCAGCTACTTCTTTAACGCCGGTGTCCATGCGAACGAACCATGGATTGGTGGAATCCTTCGGTACAACAGCAATTTCCCAACCTTCATCGGCTGCTTTCTTGATTGCGTCATCAGAAGTAATGTCTGCCTCCGCAGCATATACAGTAGAAACTGTTCCGATCATCCCAACTGCCATTGCAGCACATAAAGTCATAACGATTGCTTTTTTCATTTTAAATTCCTCCTTTTAATTGGCTTGTGAAACATTTACGCGGCATTTACTTTTTATTTACCCATATGATCCGAACACCATTCTCCTCCCTTCTCACGTTCAGATGTTTGTACACCAATATATTTCTCTGCGCCGTTTGAAACGTTTCAATAATTTCTAAAAATAATTGTATACCTGTTTCAGTATACAACTATTAATTTTAGCAAGATCCTCTCATCTTTATCTTCTGTGGTAATTCTATGTTCTGATATTTCCCGGTCTTATTATATTCTGTAATCACGGACCATAATGTTTTACCAAATAATCTCTGATCCTGCTCTACAGTCGTAAGTCTCGGGTTGACATATCCTGAGATTTCAATATTATCGTAACCGACAATGGCAAAGTCCTCAGGTATGGAATATCCCTTCTCATTGATTGCTCTCATCATGCCAAATGCCAGATAGTCCGAAGTTGCAAGCCAGGCATCCGGAAGATCTTCACGTTTTGTTGAGTCAAGAATTTCCATCATATAAAGATAACTGCTTTTCAATTTATCCAGTAAAAGAGTCGGATGTGAGTAAACATCCTGTTCCGGATCCGGGTAACCGAAATATTTCATAGCTTCCAGAAATCCCTCTCCTCTTTCACGAATATTTTGAAGTTTTGTAGGTTCCGTAAAAAGTCCTATTCGTTTGTATTTTTTGTTTTTCAGAAGGCACACGATTTCAAATGGTGCCCGCCGGTTATCAAATATAACGCTTGAAGTATAGCCTGGAATTGCACGTCTGTCTGCCATGATCACATGAATCTGTTTTTTCGCAAGTCGCTTAATCTCTGCCAGATCATCATAACCGTTAAAAACAATGATCGATGTACCTGGTTTACTGCTTTCCAATGCTCTCAGCTGCTGTCTCTCTATCTCTGACGAATATTCATAACCGGAGATATGAACGGTATATCCAGCTTCATACGCATCGTGCATCAAAGCACTGATCGTATTTGTATAAAACGCACTGTCCAGATGCGGTGTTAAAACATGTATCGCTGTACTGTCCTTCCTTCGGAGAGAACTTGCCAGAGTATCCGGAATGTAATCCAGTTCATCAATCGCCTGCTGTATTCGCAATGCTCTGTCTTGCGATACACCTGCTGTACCGTTCAGATAATTCGAAACCGTTCCAACAGATACACCTGCATGTTTTGCCACCTGTGTAATTGTGGCTCTTTTTTTTGTAGATTTATCCATTCATCAATTCCTCTATGCGAAGCCACATTTGAAACGTTTCAATATGGCAATTATACATTTATAATTTAACTCTGTCAATATAGTTGTTGCAGATTGCATAATCATAAAACCATTTTTAGTACTTTTCTGCAAATATTGCACAATACTTTTGTGTAATAGCTACAACAAAAGGAAGTCATAATATGAAAATATGCAAAAGAAAAGGACCTGCCGGCGGCAAGCCCTCTTCTAATTGGCTTTGGAACTGATTATTTAACCAGTGCTACAGTATCTCTGCAGATTGCAAGTTCTTCGTTGGTAGGAATAACCGCAACTTTAACTTTGGAATTTGGAGTAGAGATAACAATTTCTTCGCTGAATGTATCATTCGCTTTGTCGTCAATCTCAACACCAAGATATCCGAAATAGTCGCAGATATCTTTACGAAGCTGTCCTACGTTTTCGCCGATACCAGCTGTAAATACGATTGCATCTACACCGTTCATGGCTGCTACATAACCACCGACAAATTTAGCGATGCCATAGCAAAGTACATCATATGCATTCTTTGCATCTTCGTTTCCGTCTGCAATCGCTGCTCTGATATCACGCATGTCACTGCCAACTCCAGACATACCCTGAAGACCGGATTTCTTATTCAGGACATTCATAACACCTGCAATGTCAAGGTTTTCTTTCTTAGCAATGAACTCAACAATTGCCGGATCGATGTTACCGGAACGCGTTCCCATAACAACACCTTCAAGTGGTGTAAGACCCATTGTTGTATCAACACATTTGCCGTTCTTAACAGCACTGATAGAAGAACCGTTTCCAAGGTGGCAAACGATAACTTTGGAGTTGTCTTTGTCAAGACCAAGGAATTCAACAGCACGTTTGGACACGAAGCTGTGGGATGTTCCATGGAAACCATATCTTCTTACTTTGTATTTTTTGTAGTATTCAATCGGAAGTCCGTACAGATATGCTTTTGCAGGCATTGTCTGATGGAAAGCGGTATCAAATACGCCAACCTGCGGTACACCTGGCATAAGCTCAGAGCAAACATCAATACCGATCAGGTTTGCCGGGTTATGAAGCGGTGCAAGATCGTTGCATTCTTTTACTGCTGCGATCATTTCATCTGTGATCACTGCAGAAGCTGCGAATTTCTCGCCGCCATGTACAACACGATGTCCGATTGCATCTACTTCTTTCAGGCTCTTGATTGCGCCTGTTTTGTCGTTCGTAAGAGCATCCAGTACAAACTGGATAGCTTCTTTGTGTGTAGGCATTGCACACTCTGTGATCTCTTTGTCAAGTCCGGCTTTCTGATAAACCAGTCTTCCATCGATTCCGATTCTTTCGCAAAGACCCTTTGCCAGAACATCCTCTGTATCAGAGTTGATGAGCTGATATTTCAGAGAGGAACTTCCGCAGTTGATTACCAATACATTCATCTTAAAATTCTCCTATTCAATAAGTTTCAAATATGTAATATTTATTGTGCAAATTATTTATCTTCAGCCTGGCACTGTACAGCTGTGATAGCAACAACACCAACGATATCATCAGCAGAGCATCCTCTGGACAGGTCATTAACTGGTTTTGCGATACCCTGTGTAACAGGTCCATAAGCTTCTGCTTTACCAAGACGCTGAGCAAGTTTGTATCCGATGTTTCCTGCATCAAGGTCAGGGAATACCAGAACGTTTGCTTTACCTGCAACTTCGCTTCCCGGAGCTTTGGATGCACCAACGCTTGGTACGATTGCAGCGTCAAGCTGGAATTCTCCATCCAGTTTGAGTTCCGGATGTTCTTCTTTTGCGATTCTTGTAGCTTCTACCATCTTGTCTACGTCCGGATGTTTTGCACTTCCCTTTGTGGAATGTGAAAGCATAGCAACGATTGGCTCTTCTTCAACAAGAAGCTGGAAGGATTCTGCTGAAGATGCTGCGATTGCAGAAAGTTCTTCCGGAGTCGGGTTCTGGTTCAGGCCAGAGTCTGCAAATACAAATGCTCCGTTTGCACCGTACTCGCAATCCGGAACTACGATCAGGAAGAATGCAGATACAAGTTTGGTTCCTGGTTTTGTTTTCAGAATCTGCAGACATGGACGAAGTGTGTCTGCTGTAGAATGGCATGCACCGGATACCATACCGTCTGCATCACCCATTTTTACCATCATTACACCATAGTATGGGTACTGAGTATGAAGGATCTCTTTTGCTTTCTCAGGTGTCATACCTTTCTTAGCTCTCAGTTCTACAAATTTATCAATGTATGCCTGAGTTCTGTCAGATGTCTCTGGGTCAACGATTGTCGCTCCGGAGATATCAAATCCGCCTTCAGCAGCTTTCTTATTGATTTCTTCTTCGTTACCGATGAGGATGATCTTGGCAACTCCCTCTTTCAGAATCTTATCGGTTGCTTCGATTGTTCTCATATCCTCTGTCTCTGGCAGTACGATAGTTTTGATGCTCTTTTTTGCTCTTTCTTTGAGTAAATCAACAAATCCCATGATTAAATGGCTCCTTTCGTTATTTCGGTCATATGACCGCGTGAGCGTCTGAAACATGACCTCACAGCTAAATTCATTATACCCCCAGATTTAGTCCATTTCAAGTAGTTGACATGTAGATTCTTCCAAAGAGTGGTATTTTTTGAAGTGCAATCCAGGCAAAATCACGGATGTTTTTAATTGCCGCGTCTTTTGGTGTATGCTACAATAGGGAAATCAGAAAGATTTATATGTAAGAATATTTCGTTATTGGAAAGGATTTATTTATGAAAGTAACCGGGATCATTGCGGAGTATAATCCGTTTCACAGAGGGCATAAATACCAGATTGATTATTGCAAAAAAGAACTGGGGGCAGATTATGTGGTCATTGCCATGAGCGGCGATTACGTGCAGCGTGGCACACCGGCACTTCTTTCCAAGCATATGCGGGCTGAGATGGCACTTCGGTGCGGTGCGGATCTCGTACTTGAGATGCCGGTAGCGGCAAGCACTGCAAGTGCAGAAGCCTTTGCTATGGGCGGGGTTTCCATGCTGGATGGACTGCATGTCATAGATACACTCTGCTTTGGAAGTGAAAGCGGAGAGGTTTCTGCTTTGCAGGAACTTGCAGAGATTCTCGTAAAGGAGCCGGAAGAATATCGTCGGCTTCTGAAAGAATCCTTAAGTAACGGGCTGTCTTTTCCTGCTGCCAGAAGCCAGTCACTGATGGAATATTTCAAGGATCCGCATAATTTTGCAGGAGATGATTTTGACGGCGTACTTACTCCGCTCCTAAATCAAATCGCACGGATTTTAAGTTCTCCGAACAATATTCTCGGAATTGAATATTGCAAGGCACTGCTGCGACTTGAGAGCAATATCAAACCAGTCTCTCTGAAACGCCGGGGTATGGGATATCATGAAACACTTCCAACTGCAGCTGTTTCTTTTTCCTCTCATACTGCTTCCAAAGATGTTTCTGACGATAATACTCCTTTCGCATCTGCTTCTGCAATCCGCGAACTTCTAAAATCCACTCTCACACCGGAAGTGCTTTCCCGAATCTCCACGCGGGTTCCAGATGAAATTTCCTCGCTCTTAGCATCTTCTCTGCAAAAGAACGAATATCTGACAGAAGACGCGCTCGATTTGCTTCTTTCTTATTGCATATTGAAAGGGGATGCGGGCAGCTTTTGTAATTATCTGGATGTTTCCAGAGATCTTGCCGAGCGAATCGTGAACCGTTCAAATGAACTTCATGGTTTTCTTCAGGCCGCTTCTCTTCTCAAAACAAAGGAACTTACCCAGACCAGGATTCAGCGCGCGCTGCTCCATATCATCCTCGACATTCAAAACACACCATCTAAAGTACCTTATGCCCGTGTTCTAGGATTTCGCAAAGAAAGCAGCTCTCTGCTAAAAGAAATCAAACACAAGAGTTCTATTCCGCTTCTCACCAAACTTGCGGACGCAGATCACCTTCTCGACAAGGCCGGGCAGAAATTACTTGCAGAAACAACTTTTTCATCCAACCTTTACGAAAAACTACTCTGTCAGAAAAGCGGGAAGCATTTTGTACACGAATACCAGAAGCAGCTCGTTATCCTGTAGATTTTAACAAAAACCTCCTAAGTAGATTTTGGTTATTCGCTTTGTCTACTTAAGAGGTATCATATCAGTTTTTTCAGTGATGGTTTTAGTTTTTTATTCTGACAGAAGGATACGATCATTATCAAGTGCCTTTCCGGCACCTGTCTTAAATTTCTCAAGAAGTCCGTCTACGGTCATACTTTTCTTTTCTTCTCCTCCAATATCTAACACAATATTTCCGGAATCCATCATCAGAATCCTGTTTCCAAGATCAATCGCTGACTGCATATTGTGCGTGATCATCAGACATGTAAGCTGATGTTCTTCTACAATGCGTCTGGTAAGATTTAAAACTTTCTCGGCTGTTCCCGGATCAAGTGCTGCTGTATGCTCATCCAGAAGAAGAAGCTTCGGCGGATTCATCGTTGCCATCAAAAGGGTAAGTGCCTGTCTCTGTCCACCAGAGAGCAGTCCCACCGGATGGCTCATGCGTTCTTCCAGCCCAATATCAAGTTTCTTTAATTCCTCTCTGAATCTTTCTTTTTCCTGACGGGTCGTATGTGAAAGCCAACCACCTTTACCAGCTGCAAGCGCAAGATTTTCTTCAATCGTCATACCAGGTGCAGTTCCACGCATTGGATCCTGATAGAGACGTCCGATTTCTCTGGCACGTGCATGCTGAGGAACAAAGGTAATATCTTTCCCATCAAGCATGATTGCTCCTGTATCTGTCAGAAAATCTCCGCAGATTGCATTGAACAACGTGGACTTTCCGGCACCATTGGAACCAATGATCGTAGCAAAGTCTCCTTTTTTGAGTTCCAGGGAAAGATCTTCGATGGCTTTCTTTTCGTTTACCGTTCCCGGATTAAAGGTTTTGGAAATATGGCTGATTTTTAACATGGATTATCTGCCTCCTTTTGTATGAGTCATTCTTCTTCGAATCTGCGGCCACTGTTTTTTGAGGTAAGGACCGGAGATTGCAAGAACAACGATGACAGAAGACACCAGTTTCAGCATAAATGCCGGCATATTGAAACGAAGTGCAATTGTATAAACCAGGCGGAAAATAAAAGAACCAAGAACCATTCCCACGGCTCTCACAAAAATCCCCCCACGTCCCAGGACCGTTCCTCCGATCAGCAGGGAAGCCAGCGCAATTGTGACCATTCCCTGACCGATATTGATATCTACTGATTTCTGAGACTGAGACAAAAGGCATCCGGATAATGCCGTAAAAGCATTTGCCACACAAAGACCAATTACTGTTGTAAATACAGGGTTGATTGAGGAAGATTTTACCATATCCGAGTTGTTTCCAGTTGCCCGGATTGCAAGGCCAAGTCTTGTTTTCAGGAAAAATACCAGAAATACAATTACAAGGATCACTGCGATTGCCGCAATAATGATATCTTCTCTTCCTTTCAACGGAGTACCTGCAAGTGTATCCTTCATCATGGTAAACACGGTAGTTGTCCGGTTCATATTAATAAGAGAAGAACCTCCCATTACTGCAATATTCACCGAATACAATGCAGTGTTAACAATGATTCCGGCAAGCAGACTGTCCACGCCAAGTTTGGTCTGCAGAATAGCCGTTACAAATCCGGATGTCACACCGGCTGCCATTGCTGCCGCAATAGACAGGAACGGATGACCGCTAACAGCTACAACTGCTCCTACAGCTGCTCCAAAAGTGAAGCAGCCGTCTGTAGAAAGGTCGCAGACATTCAGCATAGAATAACTAAGAAACAAGGCAAGAACTGTCAATGAACAGATCAGTCCAAGCTTTAAGGCTGTCTCTCCAAGGGAGAGCATAATTGCAATTGTCACAGTGAATTCCTCCAGTTGATTTTATTTCGCAAGCAGTCTTACGAAAGATTATTTTGCTTCTACATCATCGAAGCTTTCTGCTGTCGTAATTTCATTTACCTGTGTGCAGAGTGGTTCAAATGCTTTTTTTACGGTATCAAAATCAAGGCCAAGAGCTTCACATGTCTCAGTATTAACGGTTGCAGTACCATTGTCAAATGTTTCAACCGCTGTTTCTTCCGGTTTTGCACCATCTACCAGGATATCAGCAATCATGTCTGCTGTTTTCTGTCCGAGATTTGTATAGTCAACACCGTATCCTACAAATGCACCGTTCAGTGCAAAGGAGTCAGCTCCTGTGTAGTGCGGGATTCCTGCTTCAATGAATTTCTCATAAATGGAAAGCTCTGCTGTCATGATGGTGTTGTCGGTTGGTGTGAAAACTGCATCTACCCCATCAGCAATCAGTGCTTCTGCTGCAAGCTGAACTTCATCTGTTGTTGTTCCGGTACGCTCTACATATTCGATTCCTTCTTCGTCCAGATAATCCTTCGCTTCCTGGATCGCTGTTGTGGAGGAATCCTGTCCTACATCATAAAGAAGTCCGATTTTCTTTACATCAGGATTCTGTGCCTGGATCAGTTTCATGATGGAAGAAGTATCCAGATAATCACTGGTTCCCGTAATGTTTGCTCCAGGAGCTTCCAGCGAATCTACAAGACCTGATCCAACCGGGTCAGATACTGCCGAGAAGACAACCGGTATATCGGTTCCTTCTGTTGCAGACTGCATACGCATGGCAACCGGTGTTGCAACGCCTACCATCAGGTCTACATTGTCAGCCTGGAAATCAGAAATGATCTGTTCCATAACGCTGGCATCTGCATTACAGTTATCATAGGATACATCAAATGTGACACCTTTTTCTTCTCCAATCTCTTCAAGGCGAGACTGAATATTATCCACGATCTGATTCAGGGAAGCATCATCTACATAGTTACAGATACCTACTTTGAAATCATCTGCCATTACAGGTGAAGCCATCATCATACTTGTTGCTGCTACTGCTGCTGCGATTACTAACATTCTTTTTTTCATAGTCCTATTCCTCTCTCTTTCTACATTTTATGTGCCATGAGAAAAAAAGAACCGCCCCAAGCTATGCTTGAGACGGTAATAATTTCTTATTATCGCGGTACCACTCAAATTGACGTATCGTCCACTTTCTCATGTACAAACATACACTCCTGATTGATAACGGGTTCGGTTCCCGTCAGTGCCTACTCTTCAGATCAAAATTTCGGACTGCCCTCGGAAGGCCATTCAATGATTGGCTTCATACAGGCTTCCACCATCACCTGCTCTCTGGGATGTTACCGGATCATTTACTCTTCTTCCTCATCGGTTTTGTTGTTTCATACTTTACCACAGAGAATTGCTGCTGTCAATCTTTTTTTTATTTTTATAAGCTTTTCATAAAGCAATTTTCATCATAAAAAATCACTCCGATACGATAAATTCCATCAAAGGTTTCCCCATCGACAGTGCAAGCGACAATGGATCAACCAAATTATTTTTGCCCAATACAGAGGGATCATACTTCCACAGCTGTACTTCTGCCTGTGTCGTAGCGTCGAGGAGTTCCCTGCTGCCAGAAAGAACATTTTCCTTTTTGTTTACTGCGTAACAGAAAACTTTCTCTTCTGTCTCTATTCCCATCCTGTTCAGGGCAGAATTACCGGTCAGGAAAATCTGTATCGGTTCTGTCAGCTCTTCCAATTCTGTTTTCTTTACATATATGGTGTCTGAAACAGGAGAAACCAACAGTTTTTCCAGATCTCTTAAAATTGCATCCGGCTCTTTTTTTCCTATGAGATATTTCTGTACACCAGTCTTTCCCGTCTCAAACATTCCTGTCTGTTCCAGTTGACGAAATGCCCGGGTTACCGTCATTGCCGAACATTGCAATACTTTAACCGCTTCGTTCATATAAATGCATTTTTCCTGACGATAATACCAGTAGAAGAGCAGTAGTTGCGTAAAAGGCTGCAAACAACCTGCGGATCTGATTTCTGCAGCATATTTTTCCTGCAGATGCATTCCCATAAATGGAAGATACAGCTGACAGCCTGCTACCACGAAAGAAATATGTGCTGAAATAAACGCATCTCTGCGGTAACGATCTATACCGTCAAAAACAAATACTACGGGCAGTGCTTCTTCCATTTGGATACGTTGAATCTGTTTCTTAAGAGAGCCAATCTGATTCAGTTTTTCTTTGGGCCAGAGAAAGATACAGCGAATCTGATTCAATTCCACCAACCGCATATCATAGCGTTCTGTAATATAATATGGTAGTTCCAGTTCTCCTTTCCAATGATGATATTGAACCGAAATTCCCAATATCTTTTCAATATATGTTTTTTCCTGTGTGTTCATCCAAATCTCCTGAAAATACTAATTCAAGAATGCCTCTGCATTCTTGCTGCGAGATGCGCGCCATGCAATGCATAACATACTTCTTCTGCGTATCTCACATCTGATATAACATGTATTTTTTCTTTTATCATTTATAAAGTTATAACATAATTTTAATGTTAAATAAAGCGTTTTCAATATTTTTCGTGGATTTGTAGTTAAAAAAATCCCCGGAGGATATTCCTCCAGGGACAAATGATCTTACATCCAATAATCAGTTCTTAAAGCTGTGAATTGGTGCCGGAATGCGTCCACCACGCTCTACAAATGCATCGCAGGAGAACTGGTTCACCGGCATGATCGGTGCATAGCCGAGCAAGCCACCAAATTCTACAGTCTCTCCTACTCCCTTTCCGATTACAGGAATCAATCTGACAGCAGTTGTCTTCTGATTGATCATGCCAATGGCAGATTCATCTGCAATAATTCCTGCTATCGTAGACGCTTTTGTATCACCAGGAATTGCAATCATATCAAGCCCTACAGAGCAAACACAAGTCATTGCTTCCAACTTTTCAAGTGTCAGCGCACCAAGATTTACAGAATCGATCATTCCCTGATCTTCACTGACCGGAATAAACGCACCGCTTAAGCCACCAACTGCCTGAGCTGCCATGACACCGCCTTTTTTGACCTGATCGTTCAGAAGCGCAAGTGCTGCTGTTGTTCCAGGAGCTCCCACTCTCTCAAGTCCGATTTCTTCAAGAATTTCTGCTACACTGTCACCGATTGCCGGTGTTGGTGCCAGAGAAAGGTCAACGATTCCAAATGGAACACCAAGGCGTTTGGAAGCCTCCTGAGCTACCAGCTGTCCCACACGTGTGACTTTGAACGCTGTACGCTTGATCATCTCACATAAAGTCTGGAAATCAGCTCCTCGAACAGCTTCCAGTGCTGTTTTTACAACTCCAGGGCCACTGACTCCCACATTGATGATGCAATCCGCTTCTGTAACGCCGTGGAAAGCACCTGCCATAAATGGATTGTCATCCGGAGCATTGCAGAATACAACAAGCTTTGCGCACCCAAGAGAATCCTGCTCTTTTGATGCTTCTGCGGTCTCCAGAACAATTTCGCCCATCAGTTTGACCGCATCCATATTGATACCTGTCTTTGTAGAACCAACATTAACAGAGCTGCAGACACGCTCTGTTACCGCCAGAGCCTGCGGAATCGAGCGGATCAGAAGTTCTTCAGCAGGTGTCATTCCCTTGCTTACAAGTGCGGAATAACCACCAATAAAGTTTACACCAATCGTCTTGGCTGCTTTGTCCAGAGTCTTGGCTACAGACACAAAATCTTCTGTGCTATGGCATGCAACGCCGCCCACCAATGCAATCGGAGTTACAGAAACTCGTTTATTTACGACCGGGATACCAAATTCAGCAGCAATCTTGTCACCTGTAGCCACCAGATCTTTGGCTTTTGTTGTGATCTTATTGTAAATTTTTTCATTCATAGTATCCAGATCACGGTCAATGCAGTCCAGAAGGCTGATTCCCATGGTAATGGTACGCACGTCCAGATTTTCCTGCTCGATCATCTTGTTTGTCTCATTAACCTCAAAAATATTGATCATGTCAACTCTCCTTTTCAGTACGATACTTAAATACGGTGCATTACATTGAAGATATCTTCGTGCTGACAACGAATCACTACGCCGATCTTATCGCCGATTTCAGAAAGCTCTTTAGAGAGTGTTGCTGCATCTTTTGCAGATTTGCTAGTATCTGCTACCATCATCATGTTAAAATACCCCTGTACGATAGTCTGGGAAATATCCAGAATGTTTACATTGTTGTCCGCAAGATATGTACATACTTTTGCAATGATTCCTACGGTGTCATTTCCTACTACTGTAATGATTGTTTTTTTCATGACTTTTTTCCTTTCTGTTATACGGTAACTACATCCGAAACAAAGTCCCGTTTCGCTACCTGGATTCTGAAATCTTTTGATTTGTAAGGGTTGTCTCCCAGTGTTACCTCTGAACAAACAGTTTCATAAGCAAGTTCCTCATAGTTATTCTCTCTGCTTAAATGCCCCAGAAAGATTGCCTTCAGATTATCATGCAAAAGTCTGCACAACAGCCTTCCGGCATTTTCGTTAGACAAATGTCCTCTGTCCCCCAGAATTCGCTGCTTCAGATAATATGGATATTTTCCCACCTGAAGCATGCGGATATCATGATTCGCTTCCAGAAGAAGCGCACCCAATCCCTGTAGATTTTCGATAATATAATCATTATATTTACCAAGGTCTGTGGCAATACCTACGGAATGTCCCTCATGTTCCAAGCGATATCCAACCGGCTGTGCCGCATCATGCGGAATCGTAAATGGATTTACTTTCAGATCATTGATCATAAATGGTTCATCTTCATGAATCTCGTGAAAAATCCCTTCCGGGATCTTACCAAGCGCATTGGTCTTCACCATGGCATCAACCGTTCCACCTGTTGCATAAATCGGAATACCATATTTCCTCGAAATCACTCCAAGTCCCTTGATATGATCAGAATGCTCATGTGTGATCAGAATACCATCCAGATCACGTCCGGTAAGTTCCAGACTGTTAAGTCCGGTTTCCATCTTCTTCCCGCTGATTCCGATATCTACCAGTACATGTGTATTGTCAGAACCTACATAAATACAGTTTCCGCTGCTGCCACTGGCAATGCTGCAAAATCTCATAATAATTTAATCCCCTCTTCTATCTGCTGCCAGGTCACATCCAGGTCACCATTATTCGTGATCATATAATCCGCATGTGTCCTGAAAAAATCCTCGGAAGCCTGTCTGGCAATAATACTTTGTGCTTTTTCTCTGCTATATCCACGACTTTCTATCAGTCGTTGAATCCGGATTTCTGTATCCGTATGGACATACCAGACTGCATCACAGAATTCTTCATAATGTTCTTCCAGAAGGAGTGCCGCTTCTACGATCAGCAAACGGCTGCCAGCTTCTTTCTGTCTGTTGATTTCTTCTAATATATATGTTTTGACAGCAGGATGGATAATGTCATCAAGACTTTGACGCATTAACTCATTACCAAATACTACATCAGAAACCTGCTTTCGGTCAATAGTTTTGTCGTTTTTTATCACTTGTCTGCCAAATAATGCAATTACCTGCTCATAACAGATGCCATCCGGTTCCATCACCAGATGTCCTATTTTATCTGCCTGAATTACATAAGCATGATATTTCTGCTCTAAGTAATCCAGAATCGTACTTTTGCCGGCTCCTACGCCGCCGGTAATCCCTATGACTTTCATTTATTCTGCCTCATTATTTTGCTTCGTACCAGCTGTTTCCTTCATGCATATCCACATCCAGCTCTACAGAAAGATGTGCTGCACCTTTCATTTCTTCTTTCAGAATGTGAGAAACAGTTTCCAGTTCTTCTTTCTTTGTTTCAATCAGAAGTTCATCGTGAACCTGAAGGACCAGTCTGGACTGTAGTCCCTCTTGTTTCAGGCGCTGGTATACACGATTCATTGCAATTTTGATGATATCAGCGGCAGTCCCCTGGATCGGTGAATTCATTGCCACACGCTCACCAAATGAACGCTGCATAAAATTACCGGATTTCAGCTCCGGGATTGGTCTGCGGCGTCCAAACATTGTAGAAACATAGCCTTTTTCTTTTCCCGTCTCTACAAGTCTGTCAAGGAAGCCTTTGATCTTCGGGTAGGTTTCAAAATAATTCTCAATATATTCTGCTGCTTCTTTACGTGTGATACTTAAATCCTGGCTCAGTCCGAAAGAACTGATGCCATACACAATCCCAAAATTAACAGCCTTTGCATTTCTTCGCTGAAGATCCGTAACTTCATTGAATGGCACATGGAATACCTGAGAAGCAGTCAGTCTGTGAATATCTTCTGCTTCTCTGTATGCCTGAATAAGCTTTTCGTCTCCGGACATGTGTGCCAGCACACGAAGTTCAATCTGTGAATAGTCCGCGTCAAGGAAAACATACCCCTCTTCGGGGACAAAGACTTTACGGATCAGACGGCCAAGTTCCATGCGTACCGGAATATTCTGCAGATTTGGTTCTGTACTGCTGATACGTCCGGTTGCAGTGATCGTCTGATTAAATGTAGAATGAATTCTTCCATCTGCCTCGATTACGGCACTGAGACCGTCTGCATACGTGGATTTTAACTTTGTAAGCTGTCTGTATTCCAGAATATCATTAATGATCGGCTGTTCCGGGGCAAGTTTTTCCAGAATGTCCGCTGCGGTAGAATAACCCGTCTTGGTTTTGCGGCCACCCGGAATCCCCATCTTTTCAAAAAGAATTACACCAAGCTGCTTTGGTGAATTGATATTAAATTCTTCTCCTGCCTGTTCGTAGATCAGTTTTTCCAGTTCTGCAATGCGGATACTTAATTTCTCACCATATGCTCTGAGTTCTTCCCCTTTAACACGAATACCACATTTTTCCATTGAATCCAGAGTAAAGATCAGCGGCAATTCAATTTCTGTGTATACCTTCCACATATCTGACTCTTTTAATGCAGTTTCTATAGGCTCTCTGGTTGCCAATGCCGTATAGGCCAGGTAACACGCATAAGGCATCAATCCTTCGGAAGATTTCTCCCAGGCAGATTTCAGCGTATCTTTGCCAAGCAGATCTGTACGTGTCGGAAGAAGTGTACCATCAAGGAATTCCCGTGCAATATCATCAAACGAATATGAAGATTTCAACGGGTTTAAAAGATAGACTCCCACACTCGCATCAAAGACATGTCCAGCATCATTCAATGTAACGTATTTTAACATGGATTTCACATCCAGGGAACAGAGAATTGTATGTGCAGCCAGTTCTTCTAAAGCGCCACCCAGATATTCTCCCGTAAGCAGTCCCTCCGCCGGAATATAATATATTTCTTCCTCCTCAAGCGCCAGTCCAAGACCGTATATTCCCTCTTTATCAGAAAGCAACGCAATGCCAACACAATCCTTCTGGGCAGCTTTTCGGAACAGGGAATCTGCTCCACTAAAATCACTGCACAAAAAGAAATTTTTGTCTATACCAGTCTCCAGAACGGCGGAAGCATCAAATCTTCCAAGAAGATTCTTGAATTCCAATTGTTTGCAGAGCTGATAGGCTTCTGGTGTATACAAATCCCCCAGTTTTGCATCCTCATATGCGTATTCTAACGGGCAGTCTGTATTGATCGTTGCCAGTGTCTTACTAAGCTGAGCCAGATCATAATGCTCTCTTAATGATTCACGCGCCTTGTTTGGTTTAACTTCTTCCAGATGTGCATACGCATTCTCAATCGACCCAAATTCTACGATCATTTTAGTCGCTGTCTTCTCGCCCACTCCCGGAATACCAGGAATATTGTCAGCAGAATCACCCATCAGCGCCTTTAATTCTATAATCTGCGGCGGTGTTACCTGATATTTCTCAAGCACCTCGGCTGCATGAAAATTTTCAATCGTTGTCTTTCCGCGGGATGTTTTGGGCAAACGAATCATGACCTTTTCTGTTGCCAGCTGAAGAAGATCTCTGTCACCGGACAAGATCGTAACATCCATTCCCTTCTTTTCACTTCGAACAGCCATGGTACCAAGCAGATCATCTGCTTCATAGCCACCTTTGGATATGATTTTTACTCCCATGGTGGTAAGCATTTCTTTGATCAGCGGTACCTGTTCTCTCAATTCTTCCGGCATCGGCTTACGTGTGCCCTTGTAGGATTCATACATCTTGTGGCGAAAAGTAGGCTCATGAAGGTCAAATGCCACTGTCAGGTAATCTGGTTTCTCTTCTTCCAGGATTCGAAAAAGAATATTCAAAAAACCATAAACCGCACCTGTATGTCTTCCATCTGCATTAGTCAAATCAGGAAGTCCATAAAAAGCGCGGTTTAAAATACTATGTCCATCTATCAATAAAATTTTCTCACTCAAAGAAACATCCTCCTGTGTCATTCTCTATAAAAAGTGTGTGACTTCCATTACCAGAAATACCACAAATGAAGCAACCACGATTAATACTGCCAGTAAAAAAATCACAGATAAAAAATGCAGCCATCTTTTCTGTAGGATATGTCTGCGGGACCGCCGTATATCCTGCTCCAAAAGCTCTCGGAAGTCAAGGACAGTGCCATCTTCCTTCTCGTCCAACTGCTGAATTGCCTCATGAACGATAAAATACGTCTCCAATTCATCATAACAGGAAGAACAATGCTCGATATGATCCAGAAATTCTTCCAGCTCATCAATCGATAATGTATGATTGATATACTTTGCAACCATTGTCTCTGCCTGTCTGCAGTCAATACCTGACAAAATGTTCCTCCTCCTTTTCTATGATCATTCCTGTAAATAGTTATCTTAACTTATTGTTTACACAGACATTTTAATTTCACTGCTTTGTAGTATAGCACAAAAAGAGGCAATTCTCAATGAGAATCACCTCTTTCGTATCATTGTTTACAACTGCCTGTATTTACATTATAGCTCTTCTGTTTCTTCTGCTGAAACTTCTCGTGGTGCTTCTGTCTGTACAGGCGCCGGAGCTTCCAGAATCTTCATGAATTCTTCTCCTGTAATTGTCTCATGCTCATACAGATACTGTGCCAGTTCATGTAGTTTGCCAATGTTATCCTTCAGAATCTGTAAAGCCTTTTCATGCTGGGTACGCACCAGCTCCACTACTTTCTTATCGAGAAGTGTCTGTGTCTCAAAGGAGCATGCCAGACTGGAATCACCACCAAGATACTGATTGCTGACCGTTTCCATTGCCACCATGTCAAAATCATTGCTCATACCATAACGTGAGATCATAGCTCTGGCAATCTTCGTTGCCTGTTCGATATCGTTGGAAGCACCAGTTGTGATCGAATGGAAGATCAGTTCCTCTGCGGCACGTCCTCCGGTAAATGTCGCAATCTTGTTTTCGAGCTCTTCTTTACTCATCAGATAATGCTCCCCGTCATCAACCTGCATGGTATAGCCCAGTGCACCGGAAGTACGAGGAATGATCGTAATTTTGTGTACCGGGGCAGATTCTGTCTGTTTGGCAGCTACCAGAGCATGGCCAATCTCATGATAGGACACGATCAGTTTTTCTTTATTAGAAAGAACTCTGTTCTTCTTCTGATAACCGGCAATAACAACCTCTATGCTCTCTTCAAAGTCTGCCTGTGTTGCAAATTTACGTCCATCACGCACCGCACGAAGAGCTGCCTCGTTGACAATATTAGCAAGTTCTGCGCCAGATGCACCGGCAGCAGCTTTGGCAATATCATCAAAACGAACGCTATCCGCGATTTTAATCTTTTTCGCATGTACTTTAAGAATTTCTTCACGTCCCTGAAGGTCCGGAAGTTCCACCGGAATTCGTCTGTCAAAACGTCCCGGACGAAGGAGAGCCGGGTCAAGAGAATCCGGGCGGTTTGTTGCCGCCAGAATAACAACACCCTTAGATCCGTCAAAACCATCCATCTCTGTCAGAAGCTGGTTCAGTGTCTGCTCACGTTCATCGTTACCGCCGGTAAAACCAGCACCATCACGCTTCTTACCAATTGTATCAATCTCATCAATAAATACAATACAAGGTGCCTTTTCATTGGCCTGTTTAAAAAGATCACGGACTTTCGCAGCACCCATACCAACGAACATTTCCACAAATTCAGATCCGGAAATGGAGAAAAACGGAACTTCTGCTTCTCCCGCCACAGCCTTGGCAAGAAGAGTCTTACCTGTTCCAGGAGGTCCCACAAGAAGAGCTCCTTTTGGCATGGAAGCACCGATTTCAGTATATTTATGTGGGTTATGCAAATAATCAACAATTTCTGTCAGAAGATCCTTCGCCTCATCCTCACCTGCCACATCCGAAAACTTAATTCCAGTAGAAGATTTGACATATACCTTCGCATTACTCTTGCCGAATGACATTGCACCACCAGGGCCACCACCCATAGAAGACATCATCTTCTTACTCAGCCAGCGGCCGATAAAAATAAAGATCACGATTGGAACCACATAACTCAAAAGAAGAGTCATCAGAATCGACGGACTTTCCGGAAGCACCTCATCCATTGTAACACCGGCATCCAGCAAGCGATTGACAAGATCCGAATCATCCATCTTAACTGTTTTACACAGAACTGTTTCTCCCGAATTGCTGTCCTTCATTTCATAGTAAATGTAGTTCTCTTCTACGGTAGCCTTTGTTACATTACCGTCTTCTACATTCTCAATAAAAGTAGAATAATCTGTCTTCTGTACACTGCGCTCCTGTACCGCCGGAACTACAAGCATATTCAAAAGAACAATAATAATACCTGCAATAATGTAATATACATACATAGGTATTTTTTCTGGTTTTTTGTTGCCAAACTTCATTTATCTTCTGTCCTCCATATCTGTTACTGTTTACTCTATTGACAGTAATCTATATCTTCGAAATTATCCGCTATATGAGTATTCTCGAATTCTTTCGAAATCATTTATGACATGTACCATACCATTTTTTCAACACTTATTCAATGTTCATTCTATGAAATTTCATAAACTTTTCATAAAAACCTGCAATACAAGGAATTTTAAATAAGAAAAAAGCCCTCTGTCTAAACAGAGAGCTTAAGTGCCGCTGGCCGGACTCGAACCGGCACGGTTTCCCGCTTGATTTTGAGTCAAGTGCGTCTGCCAATTCCGCCACAGCGGCAAAGGAACCGAGAATTATATTACCATAATTCCCGGAACACTGCAAGTATTTTATTAAAAATTTCTATTTTACTTTTTTTCAAAATGCTTATTTGTAAAGTCTGTCTTCGTCCTCAAGTATTTTTTCATAAATTGGGAAGCAGTCAAACGTTGCAAAATAATCTCTTGGTGTCTCAGCACGACGGATCATATCAAAACTTCCATCCTCATGAAGAAGAATCTCAGCGGATTTCAGCTTACCATTGTAATTATAACCCATTGCAAATCCATGTGCTCCTGCATCATGAATAACAAGCAGATCTCCAATATCGACCTTTGGAAGATAGCGGTCAATTGCAAATTTATCGTTATTTTCGCAGAGAGAACCTGTCACATCATACAGATGATCACAAGGCTGGTCTTCTTTTCCCATAACAGTAATATGGTGATAAGCACCATACATTGCCGGACGCATCAGGTTAACTGCACACGCATCTACACCAATATACTCCTTATGTGTGTGTTTCTCATGAATTGCTTTGGTAACCAGGCAGCCATAAGGTCCCATCATAAAACGACCAAGCTCTGTGTAAATTGCAACATCGCCCATTCCTGCAGGAACAAGAACCTCTTCGTATACCTTACGTACGCCTTCTCCGATCACACGGATATCATTCGGAGTCTGATCCGGTCTGTATGGGATACCGATTCCACCGGAAAGATTGATAAATCCGATATGTGCTCCTGTTTCTTTCTGAAGTTTTACTGCAAGTTCGAACATAACTTTTGCAAGCATCGGATAATATTCATTTGTTACGGTATTACTTGCAAGGAAGGCATGGATACCGAAATTCTCAGCGCCTTTTGCTTTCAGAGTACGGAATGCTTCAAAAATCTGATCAGTTGTCATTCCATACTTTGCATCCCCCGGATTGTCCATAATATCATTGCTGATCTTGAACAGACCTCCTGGATTATAACGGCAGCTGATCGTCTTTGGAATATATCCCACTGCTTTCTCTACTGCTTCGATATGTGTAATATCATCCAGGTTAATGATTCCACCAATTTCATTAGCATATCGGAATTCAGCATCCGGTGTATCATTGGAAGAAAACATGATATCTCCCTGCTTACAGCCAATTGCCTTTGACAGCATCAGTTCTGTCATGGAAGAACAATCGCATCCACATCCATATTCCTGAAGAATCTGGATCAGATACGGGTTTGGTGTAGCTTTTACTGCAAAGAATTCTTTGAATCCCTTATTCCATGAAAACGCATCTTTTAATGCCTGTGCATTTTCACGAATCCCCTTTTCATCATAAAGGTGAAAAGGTGTCGGATACTTTTCGCTAATCTCCTGAAGTTTTTCCAGAGTTACAAATGGCTTTTTTTTCATAATTTATTCTCCTCGTTTTGCATTATTTCACATGCTGATGTGTAAACAGATGATCCTGACAGTATTCGTAATTACCGTTACATTTGGAACAAAAACGAAATTCCAAATTCGGATCATCCTTCTCTGTACGGCCACAAATCGCACATTTATGCTTGGTAATACTGCCGTTTGCCGGATTCACTCTGCTCTGTGCCATTGCCTTCTTGAATTCCCTGCGTCTGTGCATCTCTTTCGGATTGTATCGTTGCATATTTCTGTTACTGAAAAAGAACAGGACGAAGTTCAAAAGCGATGCCAGGATTGGAACAGCCATAACCCACAGTCCGACTCTCACATATGAAATCATATTGTAAAATATAATTGCGCAATATACCCATGCCATCCATTTCATCTTGATCGGAATCACAAACCACAGAAGGATCTGCATATCCGGATAGCATGCCGCATAGGCAAGAAATACGGAAAGACTGACATAATACGTTGTGAATACTCCTCCACCGATCATATAAGTCATTCCATCGATCACAACAAATCCACCTGTTACAAAATAAGTGATAAAAGCTGCGATCAAAACAAACAGAAGTCCTGAAAAAATATACAGTGTATAACGGAAACTTCCCCAGGTACGTTCAAGAGAAGTACCGATCGGATAATAGAAAAACAAAATAGAGACAACAAATAAAAGAAAATTACCTGTGCTTGGCGGATAAATCACCCATGTGACCAGACGCCAGATCTGTCCCTGCAGAATCTTGGAAACATCAAGACTCATCATATTGAGCAGAGATGGATTCATATAGGTAAGTAAATATCCGATCACATAACAGATAATAATATAAACAGTCAGATTCGGAATTCCACCGTGCCTTCCAAATTTGCGTTCCAGTTTATTGAGCCAATTCATAAAATCATTTTCTCCTTTTCAGTTCATTCATACTGTTCGGAAAGATGAATAGATACTATAAGCAGTTACAATCACATCCTGCTCTGTCAGAAATATTTCTTCTTGGACAGGAACAATGCAGCTACAATGCTGGCACCGATTGAGATCAGAATAACGATTGCAAATCCAAGTGTCGTACTCGAAAATGGCATCCCGGCAGGTGCCAGGTTCATTCCATACGCACTGAAAATAATCGTCGGAATACTCATAACAATCGTAATTACAGACAGAATCTTCATGACATCGTTCAGATTATTAGAAATAACGGAGGCAAACGCATCCATCATACTCTGCAGGATACCACTGTAGATATTTGCCATCTCAATCGCCTGCGTATTTTCAATGATAACATCTTCCAGAAGTTCTGTATCTTCCGGATATTTCTTAATACTTTCCAGCTTGATCAATTTCTCAAGTACTGCTTCATTTGATCGCAGAGAAGTCGTAAAGTAAACCAGCGACTTCTCCAGTTCCAGAAGCTCGATCAGTTCCTGATTTCGCGGAGAAAAATGAAGTTTTTCTTCAACCTGCTCGCTCTTCTTATCAATAATACGCAGATAACGCAGATACATACTGGAATTCCTGTACAAAATCTGAAGAATAAATCGTGTCTTCATGTAAGTAAAGAAATTGCGCACACGTCCCTCCATAAATCTTGTAAGAACCTGTGTATCCTCCAGACATACAGTAAAAATCATCTTATCGGTAACTATAATACCCAACGGAATCGTTCCATACCAGTCCTTGTCATTTCGTTCCTCAATCATAGGAACATCAACCAGGATCAGAGTGTAATTATCTTCCACCTCAATACGTGACCGTTCCTCTTCATCCAGAGGAGCTCTCAGGTCATCAACCTCTATCTGGAACTGCTCAGATATTTCAAATATTTCTGTTGCCGTAGGATTCGTAAGGGCAATCCAGCAGCCATCCTGGGGTTCCTGAATTTCATGAATAGCTCCGTCAGATGTGCGAAACATTCTAACCAAGATTACACTCCCCTTCCACTCTCATTTTTGGCCATATGGTCAATTATAGAATGCGACTGGATTTTTGTCAATTCCAACTGAATTGTATTTACAAAAAATTCATTCAATTTATACGTTAAAGTGACATAGTGTAAATTATAGACTTTCCATATTTAATATGTTAAGATGAACTACAGTAATAAGGGAGGTACAGATATTTATGAATAAATCCAGCTTCGGTACAAATTTTACAGTAACTACCTGGGGAGAATCGCACGGAAAAGCTCTTGGCGCTGTTGTGGATGGCTGTCCTGCAGGACTTTCTCTCTGTGAAGAAGATATCCAGAAATTTCTTGACCGACGCAAGCCTGGTCAGAGTCGTTATACAACTGCACGTAAGGAAGGTGATCTTGTCGAAATCCTGTCCGGTGTTTTTGAAGGAAAGACAACCGGCACCCCCATTTCTCTGATGGTTCGAAATACAGATCAGCGCTCCAGAGATTATGGAAATATTGCATATTCTTATCGTCCAGGACACGCTGACTATACCTTTGATGCAAAATATGGCTTCCGTGATTATCGCGGCGGAGGACGTTCTTCCGGCCGGGAAACAATCGGACGTGTAGCTTCCGGTGCAGTTGCTTCCAAAATTTTGAATTCTCTGGGAATCACTTTCTGCACTTATACAAAATCAATTGGACCTGTTTCTATTAGCAAATTTGATCCAGAAGAAATAAATAATAATGCCTTTTATATGCCGGATGCGGATGCTGCTGAGAAGGCAGGGGCTTATCTTGAGGAATGCATGAAGAATCAGGACAGTGCCGGTGGTGTCATAGAATGCCGTATAAGTGGTGTTCCTGCCGGTCTTGGCAATCCGGTCTTCGAAAAACTTGATGCCATGCTTGCCCAGGCTGTTATGTCTGTTGGCGCTGTAAAGGCTGTTGAGATTGGTGATGGCACAGAAGCCGCAACCAGCAAGGGTTCTTCCAA
This sequence comes from uncultured Blautia sp., assembly GCA_934378195.1. Lineage (GTDB taxonomy): Bacteria > Bacillota > Clostridia > Lachnospirales > Lachnospiraceae > Blautia_A. The sequence goes on along the minus strand of CAKRPO010000008.1, from coordinate 11,463 downwards.
TAACGATGGTTTTCATATGAAAGATGGACAAATTATCAAGACCAGCAACCATGCAGGTGGCATCATGGGCGGCATCAGTGATGGCAGTGAGATCATTCTACGTGCTTACATAAAGCCTACTCCATCTATCAGTCAGCCACAGGAAACTGTAACCTGTCAGGGGGAAAACATTTCTCTTGAAATTCATGGCCGTCATGATCCGGTCATTGTACCAAGAGCCGTAGTCGTTGTCGAATCTATGTGTGCACTTACCATTACGGATGCACTTTTTGCCAATATGACTTCGCGTATGGATTGTATTCAGGAATTTTATAAAAAATAGTATTTAACTGAACGATTCAAAAACATTCAAAAAGCTCCCACAGTCACAATAACTGTGGGAGTATTCTAATTACAGATATTCAGAAAGAAATAATCATTCCTATTCATCATCTTCATCAGATAATGGTTGTCTAATCTCGAAATCCTCCGGCACTGGCCATATATGGATGCAGTTTGGAGTTTCGATCTTATGAGGCTTATCATTCATAACAATAATATTTTTTTCATAGTCTACACGGAATGTCGTAATCGTATTGCTTGCATGATTTGCAACTGCAATATGCTGATTATCCGGGAAAATAACAAGATCTTTCGGATAATCACCGCTGATCGGCAATGTAAATTTCTTCTCAAGAAGTCCCGTCTCTTCGTCAATCTCATACATGGAAACTGTATTTTCTCCGGCTGTTGTACAGAACAGATGCTTGCCATCCGGAGCCAGTGCCAGACCGGAAGCTGCATTATGGATTGCATCTTTGTCATGCTTCTTACTCAGGGTAGACACACTCTGGAGAAGTTCAAATTCCGGGTTAACGCCGCTGCCATCATAACTGTAGACCTTAATCTCGTTACTCAGTTCAAAGAGGATATAGGCATATTTGCCATCGGCACTGAAACGAATAATCCTCGGTCCACTCTCTCTCGGACAACGAAGGATATCAACCAGTTCCAGTTTATGACGTCTCTTATTGATACGGTATATCTTAACTTGATCAATACCATTATCAACTGCACAGAGGTATTTGTTATCCGGAGTCGGACGGACACAGTTGACATGCGGACGGAAGTTACGTTCTGCCACACTTCCCAGACCTTTGTGGAATACACCGTCCATAATACGTCCAAGACTTCCGTCTTTGTGTGTATGCACAACTGTTACCTTGCCATCATGATATCCTGCTACATAAAGATATCTGCCATCTACATCCGTAGCAAGAAAACAGCCTCTCATACCGTCAATTCCTACGCTGTTGATACGAACAAGGTCTCCGTTCTCGTCACGTTTGAATACCGCAACACCCTCGTCCTCTATGGAATACAGATACTTGCCGTTCTTGGAAACTGCAGTGTGTGAAGCATTGCTGACCTTGACTTCGCTGCGCTCGATCAGTTTGCCATTCTCCACATCTACATCATAAACCTTAATACCCTTGCTTGTACCATATGTATAGGTTCCTGCATAGGCCACATATTTCTTGTTTCCCATTATACTGCCTCCTAAAATTTCGATGAATATGTGCGAAAGCTCTATCCGCATTTGGTGTCCTAATTATAGCACAATTCATTTGTAAGAACAAGTTGACATTCGCTGTTGAATGTGTATTTTCTTACGTACTTTATTTGAAATCACCAAACATACAACCAAAAGAAACGAGACTTTCCCTTGAAAATCTCGTTTCCGGCATAATCATTTAACTGCAAAATAATTACGTATCTTGCTAAGCGTATCCTCAAGCACTTCATCAGTATGCGCCGTCGAAAGGAACATTGCCTCAAACTGAGACGGAGCCAGATGGATTCCCTGCTTCAGCATCGCGAGGAAATAATCCGCAAATGCCTTTGTATCGGAAGTTTTTGCAGTAGTATAATCCACTACTTCTTCTTTTGTAAAGAACAGACTGCCCAGAGAAGAAACATGATTCACATGATACGCACTTCCTGTTTCTTTGAGAATTGCTTCCATGCCGCCATACAGTTTCTGTCCTTTTTCTTCCAGCATCTTATATACTTCCGGATGTTTATACAGATATTTCAGCTGGGTGAGTCCTGCGGCCATGGCAATCGGATTACCACTTAAAGTACCTGCCTGATAGACAGGGCCTGCCGGAGAAACCATATTCATGATTTCTTTTCTTCCGCCATAAGCACCAACCGGCATTCCTGCCCCTATGATCTTGCCATAAGTAACCATATCCGGTGTTACGCCAAAGTATTCTGCCGCACCGCCAAATGCAAGACGAAATCCGGTAATTACCTCATCAAAGATAAGAAGAGTTCCATACTGATCACACAGAGCACGAAGGCCCTCAAGGAATCCTTTCTTTGGTGGAACAACGCCCATATTTGCTCCAACCGGCTCTACGATCACGGCCGCAACCTGTTCCGGAGCATCTTCAAGAAGTGCCCTGACGCTGTCAAGATCATTATAAACTGCTGTCATCGTATCCTGTGTACATCCTTTTGGCACACCGGCACTGTCCGGTACGCCGCTCGTCATAACACCGGATCCTGCACTTACCAGAAGCGCATCACTATGTCCGTGGTAACATCCGGCAAATTTAATGATCTTGTCTCTTCCAGTATACCCTCTGGCGGCACGGATTGCACTCATAACTGCTTCCGTACCGGAATTGACCATACGTACCATTTCTACGTGTGAAAGATGTTCACAGATAAATTCAGCCATTTCTACTTCTATTTCTGTAGCACATCCAAAACTCAATCCATCTGCACAGGCTTTTACAACTGCCTCATGAACCTCAGGGAAATTATGTCCGAGAATCATTGGACCCCAGGAATCAATATAATCTACATAACAGTTACCATCCACATCATAAATACGGCATCCATCCGCACGTTTAATAAATCTTGGAGCCATTCCGATTGCTCCGTAAGCTCTTACCGGACTGTTAACACCACCCGGAATTCTTTTGACTGCACGTTCAAATAATTCTTCTGATCTTCCCATTAGCCAATTCTCCCTTCATCAATAAAGCGGGCAAGTTCTTTGGCATAATAAGTAAGATAGATATTTACTCCTGCTCTGTATGCACTTGCTGCCATTTCACAAACAATCTTCTCTTCATCGATCCAGCCCATCTTTGCTGCTGCCTTGACCATAGCATATTCTCCGCTTACACTGTATGCGGCGATTGGTACATTGGTTGCCTTGGAAACTTCCGAAACCATATCCAGATAAGACATTGCCGGTTTGATCATAATGATATCTGCACCTTCTTCAATATCTGTCAGTGCTTCTTTCATTCCCTCACGACGGTTGTGATAATCCATCTGATAGCTCTTGCGATCACCAAAAGACGGTGCGGAACCTGCAGCATCACGGAATGGGCCATAAAAAGCAGATGCATATTTAACTGCATAAGACATAATCGGTATTTCTTTATGACCTGCTTTATCCAGACATTCACGGATTGCACGTACACGTCCATCCATCATATCGGAAGGAGCCACCATATCAGCACCAGCTTCTACATGAGAAAGCGCAGTCTTTGCAAGCAGTTCCAACGTTGCATCGTTTTCTACCTCATGACCACAAAGTACACCACAGTGACCATGAGAAGTATACTCACACATGCACACATCTGTAATATAGTACATATCCGGGAACTGTTTTCTCGCTTCTCTTAATGCTTTCTGTACGATTCCGTTTTCATCATAAGCTCCACTGCCAACTTCATCTTTATGATCTGGAATTCCAAAGAGCATGATACTGCTGACACCTGCTTTGTTCAGACGTTCCAGCTCATATGGAAGCCGATCTACACTGTAACGGTACTGTCCTTCCATAGATGGGATTTCTTCTTCAATCCCCGTACCTTCTTTTACAAAAAGCGGATAGATCAGTGATGATTTATCAATTCTGGTCTCTCTCACCATTTTGCGTAATATCTCACTTCCGCGAAGTCTTCTTGGTCTCTGAATCAGATCCATTTTTGTGCACCTCTTCCTTTATTTCAAATTTCTCTATTGCAAATTGCTTTATTTTGAAATATTTTTATTTATTTTTTATCTTTACAACTAGTTCGATCAGTGAATCTATCGTTGCTTTTTCGGACATATATGTCTGCATTCCATATGAATCTGCAGCAGCTTTTGTCTGTTTTCCGATACAGGCAGCTGTAACACCGGAATAATCTGCAAGCCTTGTACTTTCTACAAAGCCTTTTACCGTAGACGCACTGGTAAATACCACACAGTCTATCGTATCACTTTCAATTTCTTTGTCAATCTGAATCAGATGACTGCTTTCATATATAGTATCGTAAATTGCAATATCACTGACCTGTCCACCATGCTCTTCCAGAATCTTTACCAGATTCTGGTTACCCTTACGGGCACGCGGCAACAGAATCCTGTCGCCGTTATGCAGTTTTTCTGACAGTGCTTCTCCAAGCGAATCTCCATCATACACTTCTGGAATCAGATTCACAAGAATCCCCCGTTCTTCCAGAACTTTTGCAGTTCCCTGTCCGATTGCGGCAACCTGCAGACCTGCCAGACTGCGAATATCTTTGTGTGATTTCTTCAGTTCATCAAAAAAGGTCTCTGCCCCTGTCGGGCTGGTAAATACGATCCACTGATAAATATACAATTCATCAAATGCCCGGTGTAGCTCTTCCTGCTCTTTTAGCGGAATTGTTCTAATTGATGGAAGCTCTAGTACCTCAGCGCCTTTTTGACGGAGTTCATCCGCTGTACGGGAACTGCGTCCCTTCGGTCGGGTCACAAGGACTTTCCAGCCGGCAAGCGGAAGTTTTTCATACCATCCGAATGATTCTGCAAGTTTACATACTTTACCAACCACAATAATCGCAGGTGTTTCAATTCCCTGAAGGTCAACCTCCTGTTTCAACGTTGCGACCGTTGCAACCACGCGTTTCTGTTCTGCAGTCGTACCCTTCTGAAGAACAGCAGCCGGCATTTCCGGATCAATCCCAGCTTCAAGCAATCCATGACAGATATCTTCAAGTGCTGCAATTCCCATTAGAAAAACAAGAGTTCCCCTGGTATTGACCAGTGCTTTAAAATCAATATCATATTCTTTTCCGGCTCTTCTGTGTCCGGTAATAATATGTAAAGACGAACAAAAATCTCTGTGTGTTACCGGAATACCGTTGTATGCCGGTACCGCGATCGATGATGTTACCCCCGGAACGACTTCATACGGAATATCATTTTCCGTCAAAAGTTCCAGTTCTTCTCCACCACGACCAAAAAGGAATGGATCTCCACCTTTCAGCCGAACGACTTGATGGCCTTTCAGCGCCTCATCAAGAAGCACCTGATTGATCTGTTCCTGTGGCATTGTATGCTTATCTGCACGTTTACCTACATTGATCAGTCTGGCTTCTGTCGGAATCTTTGCCAGAACGCCCTGGCCTACCAGACTGTCATACACAACTACGTCTGCCTTCTTAAGTACTTCCATGCCTTTCAGCGTGAAGAGTCCAATATCACCTGGTCCGGCTCCTACAAGCCATACTTTTCCTTTTTTCATAATGACTCTCCTCCTGTATGTTTCTCAGATATCTCGCTTTTTTCATAAGTACATTTCATCTGTTCTGCCAATTGCATACCCAGATGTCCTGCCTCTGTTTTGGGTCCCCGGATACTGTCCTTAAAATACGAATCATCACTTTCTCTGTAATAGAGACCTCGAAGAAACAGCTCTTCTCCCTCTACCACTCCATAAGCAGCTACCGGCGACGAACAGCCTCCATCAAGGTAACGCACAAATGCACGTTCTGCTGTACCTGCAATCCATGCATCTTCATCTTTGTATCCGTTCAAATAATCATAATTCAGGTCTTTATGTCCCTGTACAGCCAGGATCCCCTGTCCTGCTGCCGGAAGAATTTCATCTGCTGAAAAATAACGATGAATTCTGTCCTCGAGGCCAAGACGTTTCAAACCTGCAGCCGCAAGAATAAGTCCTGCATATTCTCCTGCGTCCAGTTTACGCAGCCTGGTCTGAAGATTTCCCCGAATACTTCTGACTTCCATATCCGGATAAATTTCTTTTAATTGCAGCGTACGACGAAGGCTGGAACATCCAAGCGGCTTAGATGGATCCAGACTGTCAGCATCTTTCGGAAGGACCAGGACGTCTCTTGGGTCTTCTCTTTTGGAAAACGCAAGCAATGGAAGCTCATCGGGAACATACATTGGCATATCCTTCAGACTGTGTACAGAAAGCATGGTTCTGCCATCCAACAAAGCTTTATCCAGTTCCTTGACAAAAAGTCCCTTTCCTCCGACTTTATCAAGTGTTCGGTCAAGAATCTTGTCCCCCGTTGTCTTCATAGTAAGAATCTCCACATCCAGCTCCGGATGCTGTCCTTTTATGTATGTACGTACCATCTCACTCTGAAGAACTGCAAGACGACTTTCCCTGCTTCCAATGATAACTTTATTTTTCATGGCTGTCTGTGTCATCTGATTCCTCCATTGCCTGCTGAATTGCCAGGCGGACCTTTTTTGCCTTGCTATGATCCAGACCACTGGCAGTGATTCCGATCACAACTTCATCTTTCATATAAATGCCTGGAAAATAGAAATCACATTTGCTCTTGTCGTCTACAACATTCACATAGATTCCTTCTTCTTTACAAACACGATAAATCTCATCATTCAGCTTCCAATCATTGGTCGCAGCGATTACCATATATGCCATTTCAAAATCGGACCTTTTGACTGGTCGTGTAATCAGATTTACATATCCGGTCTTACCAAGTTCCTGTAGTTCCATAGTTGCTTTCGGTGCAATTGCCGTAATATTTCTTGTGAACTGCAGCAATGTCCGGATCCTGCGGGTTGCAATCTTTCCACCACCGACTACTACGATCTTTTTATCTGACAGATCAATAAACATCGGAAAATATCGTTTATTCTTCATATACTTTCTCCAATCCTGCCACACACTCCAGAAAGGCTTCCTGGTTCAGACTATCTCTGAGGCCAAAAATCATTTTGCTTACCACTTTTCCGGCAGCTTTGTCTACTGCTTCAAGAAGGCTCTCTCTGTCATCCTCCTGCATAGGTGTCTTTTTGAGGATCTTTTCTATACGGAGATTCAGATCCTGTACCGCTTCTGCCTGGATTTCCTGAATTCTCGGAATTACGTCTCTTCCATCCAGCCATTGAAAGAATTCTGCCATCTGATCTTCAACGATTGCTGCTGCCCTGACCAGACTCTCATTAGCCTCTGGCGATAGTTTCTCTGTACGGAAACTATCCATATCATAAAGCGTAATGTTTTCTTTCTGACCAAGGGACGGTTCAATATCACGTGGAACCGCAAGATCCAGAAGAAGAAGTGGTTTGCAAATGGTAATATCCTGAAAAATTTCTTCTCTCAATGTAAAATTAGGACTGGCTGTTGCGCTTACTACAACATCACAATTCGGCAGAAAATTCATACGCTCTCCGTAATGAATACGGCTGCATCCGATCGGAATGCTCACCATACCACTTCGATACTGCCGAACAGTCACCGTTACATTCGCTCCTTCATCCCGAAGAGTCTGCGCCGCAACTTTGCCCATTTCGCCATTTCCGATCACCATACAGATTTTTCCATGCATGTCGTATCCCTGTTCTTTCAGATAATGGACTGCCTGATGAATAACAGAAGGATTTCCATGAGCAAGTGGTGCTTCTGTCTTAATCTTCTTGCCGGCCGTAACAGCCATACGGAAAAGAACTTCCAGCACACTGTCTGTAGTGAAATGTTCTCTTGCAAGATTCAGTGCATCTTTAATCTGAGTCAGAATCTGATCTTCTCCAAGAATCTGGGATTTCAACCCTCCTGCCAGATAAAAAAGATGTTCTACTGCTTCCCGGTCTGTCCTTGAGATAAAATAAGATTCATAGGAAGCATCCTGTATATTCTTCAGCTGGCAAAGGCACTGATAAAGAGAAAGTTCCTGCCCGTCTTCATGGCTTGCCCATATTTCAAGACGATTGCAGGTAGAAAGAATGATACAGCCATGAATTCCGGCTGTCTCCCTGAGTTTTTCCATTGCCTCACCAGCATTTTTCTTTGTAAACGCAAACAAAGCCCGGATGTCTACGGGTGCTCTGTCATGATCTATGCCTATCATGGATATTGTCATGATATGTAATTCTCCTTTGTTAACTTATACCCTTTCCTGAACGGAATCCACCTCATACAGAGGTGGATTCTTCAGGAAAACATACTCTTTTAATGATAGACGTTTCGCGAATGCTTGTCAATGGAATTTGGTGGATTTCGCAATCATTTCGCAATCATAAATTCACCTGCCAATTGTAAAATGCCCGGAAATCAATTAGCTGATGCATGTTTCGTTATGTTTTTGGTTGCAATAATATTGACTCCTGTATTTGCAACGTTATGGATAATGATGTCTCCGATATGTATCGGTGCAGGAACGATGATGTCTTTGAGTGCATGAATACAATCAAAGATTTTTTCCTTCGGGATATCACTTTCTGTTTTGACAGAAACCATATTTTCCGTACCGCCGGACACGCGTACGGTCGTAGTCACGATACGTGTTGGATCAGTAACTTCTTTTTTGCCATAAATGGCACCTCTTTTGCAGGTATTTCCCACTACACTTAACACAATTCCATTTTCTATTTTTACTGAGAGCGGACAGCCCATCGGGCAGCCGATGCAGGTCAGGTTTCTTGTCTCCATGTCTTATGCCTCCTCAATCTTAAGTGTGATCTTATCTAATTGTGGGTGTTTCTGCAATAATTCTTTCATCAGCTTGATTTGTTCCATTTCTCCGGGTGCCACAATTGGACGTTTTCGGTGAAGAATTCTTTCATCATCGAGATAACAGCTGATATAACAATTCTTATAGACTCCTCCGACACGAAAACGAACTGTCAGTTCTTCCGGCATATGTTCCATACGGATTACAGATGGAACGGTATAACGTACACCAGATTCTACCGATAAAGGAATTTCACGGGACTTATCACATGCATTAGGTATATTGGATTTTGTTATTACTATCTCATTCAGATCTGCATTATTACATTCTCTGACATAGGCAGATGCGTTACGGCCAGCAGCAGCTGCTTCTTCCGATACAAAATCAACCAGATCATGAACATGGAGCACATTACCACAGGCAAAAACACCTTCCAGGTTTGTTTCCAGACTTTCATTTACCCGTGGACCGGAAGTGATTGGATTTAGTTCTACACCCATACTTCGCGAAATCTCATTTTCCGGAATAAGGCCAACCGAAAGAAGCAGGGTATCACATTCATATTCTTCCTCCGTACCCGGAATTGGTTTACCCATCTTATCGACTTCTGCAAGAGTGATTCCTTCTACTCTTTCTTTTCCCTTTATATCAATCACTGTATGACTTAATTTTAACGGAATATCAAAATCATCCAGACATTGTACAATATTTCTTTTCAGGCCACCGGAATACGGCATCAACTCTGCAACTACCTGTACCTCAGCGCCTTCCAGTGTCATTCTTCTTGCCATGATCAATCCAATATCACCAGAGCCAAGAATAATGACTTTACGACCCGGAAGATATCCTTCAATATTAACAAGACGCTGTGCAGTTCCTGCTGAAAAAATGCCTGCCGGACGGTATCCCGGAATATTAAGAGCTCCTCTGGAACGTTCTCTGCATCCCATCGCAAGGATCACCGCTTTTGCCTGAATCCGGAACATTCCTTCTTCACGATTCATGGCCGTCACAATTTTGTCTGAGCTGATATCCATGACCATCGTATGCAGTTTATATTCAATATTTAATTCACTGACCTGTGCAATAAAACGTCCGGCATATTCCGGACCCGTCAGTTCTTCCTGAAAAGTATGAAGTCCAAATCCATTATGAATGCATTGATTCAGGATTCCGCCAAGCTCTCTGTCTCTTTCCAGAATCAGAATACTCTCTGTTCCGCTCTTTCGTGCTGCTACTGCTGCTGATAATCCAGCCGGGCCACCACCGATAATTACAATATCATATGTTTTCATTATTTGTTTTCCTCCTCGAAAGAATCTTTGTTTATACCTACAATGATTCTGGAAGTGCCACCGGATTTTGTAATGTATTCAATCGGCGTTCCAAGTTCTCTTACGAGTATTTCCATTGTTCTTGGCGAACAGAAGCCCGCCTGGCATCTTCCCATACCTGCTCTGGTACGACGCTTGACACCATCCAGTGATCTGGCACCAATTGGTCTTTTTATTGCATCGATGATTTCTCCTTCACTGACCATTTCACAGCGGCAGATAATATTTCCATAAGCAGGATTCCGCCGGATATATTCATTTCGTTCTTCTATTGTCATGCTATTCAGATCAGCAATTCCTTTTCTGATAGAAATAAAATCTTCTTTTTCTCTCAGAGCATATTTCTTTTTAAGGATATCTGCAACCATTTCTCCGATTGCCGGAGCGCTGGATAACCCCGGGGATTCGATTCCCGCACAGTCTATAAAATCTTTTTCCGTTTCTCCAATAATAAAATCATCTCCATCTTCATGGGCTCGAAGTCCGGCAAACGAAGTGATAATCTGCCTTGTTGGAATGTTCTTAACACTGTTAGAAGATTTTGTAAGTACCTGCTCCAGTCCGTCATGTGTTGTATTAATCCCTTCTTTATCTCCTATATCCGTAGCAGTTGGCCCGATTAGCAGATTTCCATGAACAGTAGGTGTCACCAGAACACCTTTGCCAAATTTTCCCGGTAACGCAAAAATTGTGCGACTGACATGATTCCCGGCAGTTTTATCAAGAAGGCAGTATTCACCTTTTCGTGGAGTAATATGAATCTTCTTTTCACTTACCATGTTGTGAAATTTGTCTGCGTAGACACCAGCTGCATTGATAATACAGTCTGCTTCAAAAATACCTTTTGTTGTCTCAATCTTCCATACTGTCCTGTCAGATAATATATTTTCTTCTGTATCTGGTTTACGGTAAATATTTGTTACTTCTGTATTGAAATGAAATTGCACTCCATTGGCATTAGCATTTTCTGCAAATGCAATTGTCATGTTGAACGGACATACGATTCCACCAGTTGGTGCATACAAAGCTGCATAAACATCATCAGAAACATTTGGTTCCAGTTTCAGGACTTCCTCTCGATTCAGAATCTGGAGATTTTTTACTCCATTCATAACACCTTTCTCATAAAGATTCTGTAGATTCGAATAGTCCTTTTCGTCCAGACAAAGAACGAGCGATCCATTTCTTTTAAACGGAAAATCCAGTTTTTCTGCCAGTTCTCCCACAAGCTGATTTCCTCTTACATTTAATTTTGCCTTTAATGTTCCCGGTTCTGCATCGTAACCTGCATGAATGATCGCACTGTTTGCCTTTGATGTTCCACAACACACATCTTCTTCTCGTTCCAGCACACAGACACT
>CAKRPO010000007.1 GCA_934378195.1 uncultured Blautia sp. | reverse complement strand
GCAGACGCGCAGGCTTCAGGTGCCTGTGGTCGCAAGATCGTGTGGGTTCAAGTCCCATCTCCTGCATTCTTTTTTTACGCAAAAACAGACCGGAACGAGTTCTTCGCTCATCCCGGTCTGCTTTTTTATTTATTCAGATAATTATATACTGTTTTGGAAATGCTCTGTATCCGTGATACGGCGTATCCTTCACTTCCTGTATTAGAAAAGACGCAGATAACGTAATCTGTTTTCTTTCCATAAACAAGAGCTATATCATGCTGTACACTGGATGTCTCTCCGGTCTTGTTGGCAACCTTGATGCCTGACGGAATTCCTGCCGGAATCTTCCATCTTCTTGTCTGTTTCAGAAGAAGATTCTTCATCTCTCTGGAATACTTCGCTGATACACAGGTACCATTGTAAATTTTCTCCAACAGAACTCCGCAGTCCTTTGCTGATGCTGCATTGCTCTGTCCGTCTCCGGAATAAGAAGACGATGCCGGATGTAATGTATGATGACATCCTGTCCTGGTGTATCCATTTGCTTTCAGATATTTATTGACTGTCGCTGCGCCACTCCTGAAATTTCGTGATTTGCTGTTATAGCGTACCAGCTGATTGAACGCTTCTGTATGTATTTCTCTGTTTCATTTTATCCCCTCGTTATTTTTTATTCTTCTGTTACCTCTTTTTCTTCTGCTGTTTCTTCCGGCTGCGCTTCTGAACCTTCAGTCTCTTCTGTTGCAGTCTCTTCTTCAACCGTTTCTTCTGTTGTTTCGCTTTCCTCCACAGCAGCCGACTCTTCTGAAGCTTCTGTCTCTTCGGATGCAACTTCTGTTGCACTTCCCTCGATCACATCATCTCCGGCCGCTTCTTCTGATTCCTGTGTCGGACATGCCGCTCCGCACTGTGAACAGAATGCTGCATCTTTTTCAATCTGGCATCCACAGGACGGACAGAAACGTTTGCTTCTTACTTTCAACTCAGAAATATCTGTTTTGTATTTCCCGATCTGCTCCATACGCTGATTGATCTGTTCACAGAGAGCCTTCTGTGCATCATCTACCGGAATACCTTCTTTGTATCGCTTGTATATGATTCTTCCGAGATCCACCATTGCCTTTTCAACCTGTCTCTCTTCGCCGGAGATCTTGTTTTTCAGGCGCTGTGTCTCATAGACTTCTTCTGCACGGCCACTCAGTTCCTTTGCTGTCTTGCTAAGTGTTTCCCCGAGATTTCCAAAAAAGTCTTTTGCCATAATACTTACCTCTCTTTCTTTATAAACAATTTAGTGGTTTCCTTCCAGAAGTGGAACCTCCTGTCCTCTGAGAAGGATCTTCGGGCCACCATTTCCCTCTATATATTCTCTTGTAATAGTGACCTGTCCAATATTATCATCCTTCGGGATCTCATACATGATATCCAGCATGTATTCCTCCAGGATTGCACGAAGTGCTCTTGCACCAGTATGCTTCTCCATTGCTTTGGCAGCGATCGCATGCAGCGCGCCCTCTTCAAACTCCAGTTTGACCTCATCCAGTGCCAGAAGCTTCTGATACTGTTTGAGAATCGCATTTCGAGGCTCGCTTAAAATCTGTACCATCATATCCTCAGTAAGTCCGTTCATCGTAAATAGGATTGGCAGACGGCCGATAAATTCCGGAATCATACCGAAACTTCGAAGATCATCTACAGTCACCTTCTCGAGAATATGCGGATCATCATCATATTTATCCTTCAGATCAGCATAAAAACCAATTGAAGCCTGCTTGTTCAGACGCTCTTTGATGATATTCTCAAGATCCGGGAATGCACCTCCGCAGATAAAAAGAATATTTCTTGTATTGACTGTTGTCAGCGGAACCATTGCATTCTTGCTGTTGGCACCGATCGGCACCTCAACGTCAGCACCTTCCAGAAGCTTCAGCATTCCCTGCTGTACAGCTTCTCCACTGACATCACGCTGGTTGGTATTTTTCTTCTTTGCGATCTTGTCAATCTCATCAATAAAGATGATTCCATGCTCTGCTTTCTCTACATCATTATCTGCTGCTGCAAGCAGTTTGGAAACTACACTCTCGATATCATCCCCGATATATCCGGCTTCGGTAAGAGAGGTCGCATCTGCGATTGCAAGCGGAACATCCAGAAGTTTCGCAAGTGTCTTGACCAGATAGGTCTTGCCACAGCCGGTAGGTCCGATCATCAGCATATTGGATTTCTCGATCGCAATCTCATCCATCGTATCTGTAGCTACTCGTTTATAATGGTTATAAACGGCTACTGACATCACTTTCTTGGCATATTCCTGCCCGATCACATATTCATCCAACGTTGCCTTGATCTTGTGTGGAGCCGGGATTTTCTTCAGATCAAGAACCGGTTCTTTCTTTTCGACTTTTTTCTTCTTTGGCTTCTTCTGCTGTCCCATCTGATTCTGGAAGCTGCTGAGATCGATCATGCTGACATTCGGCATATTAAACAGATCTCCGTAATTGAAATTTCCCGTCTGCATCTGCTGATTCATGCTGTCAAAACTTCTCTGCATACAGTCCGGACATATATGTATGTTATTCGGAAGATCGATCATCTTTCCCACCTGGCTCTCAGCACGATGACAAAGTGTACAATATTTCTCAGGCTCGTGTCTGTCCTCTTCCTGCTCGTCATCCTCGCTGATCTCCCCTTCCAGGATCTCGTCATCGTATTTATCTGTCATATAAACTCCTTACCAACTAAATGATTATTTTTATTCAACTGTTCTTCTTACACATATCATCCACTCACAGGATATAAAGAACGCACAGACCCAAAAGTGCTGGTTGCCTTTTCTGATCTATGCGTTCATTATATCATAACCTGTTAAAGTGTAAACTAAAGTTTTTATAAATTCATGGTTCCGTTTCTCATTGACCGGTTCCATCTCTGCTGCCCAATGTCACCTGGAAAGTCTTTTCTACATATTCTCCATTATCGGCTCTTGAGACCACAACATCCACTGTCTCACCGGCTGCATAATAGGCAAGTTTGCTTTCCAGCTCATCTTTGCCGCTGATCGTCTGACCGTCAAAGCCTGTGATAATATCGCCCTTCTGAATACCGGCATCTCCCGCTGCTGAATTCTTTTCTACGCGGATCACAAATGCCCCCACCGGCATATCATACATCTGAATCGCCTCTGTAGAAAGATCCGCCGGTACTACTCCAAGATATCCTGCATTATCAGAATCCACTTTATCTCTTGTCTGGCGATTCATCAGATTTTCCAGAATTGGCTGTGCTTTGGAGATCGGGATTGCATATCCCATTCCCTCAACTGCGCTGTCTGCATACTTCGCTGAATTGATACCAATGACTTCTCCCTGCATATTCAAAAGTGCTCCACCACTGTTACCAGGGTTGATTGCTGCATCTGTCTGGATAAGTCCCGAACTCGTTCCGTCATCTGTGGAAATACTTCTGTTCAGTGCACTGATCCATCCGGAAGTAACTGATTGTCCATAACCAAGTGCATTACCTATGGCAACAACCTGTTCTCCGACCTTCAGATCATCAGAATTGCCAAGCTGTGCAATCTTGATCTGTGAAAGTGTATCTTCCGGAATATCAGACTTCTGTACTGCTACCACTGCCAGATCATTAGCTTCATCTGTTCCCTTGATCTTGGCACTGACAGCATCTTCTACGTTGACGTCCCCATCATTCTGAGACATGTCTACTGTTTCTTCTTCCGCATTCGCCACATCATTTCCAACAAAACATACGCTCAATGTCGTAGCTCCGGATACTACATGATTGTTCGTTGCTATCAGGAGCTCATCATCATTCTCTCCAACGATGATTCCTGATCCACTTCCCTCACTGGAATATTGCTGTGTTCCATATCCAAATCCAAATGCACGAAAATAATTCGGAATTTCCTGTACACTGACAGATGTGATGGCTACTACGGTAGGCATTGCAGCCTCTGCAACCTCTGCCACAGAACCACTCTGTGAAATCGAAGCTGAAGTATCTGCAGTTTCTGCTGCATCATCTGTCGAACTGCCATCTGCTGAAGCATCCACCGCAAGCTGTGCCGTCTCTATCTGTGTCTCTGTATCCTGTACATCTGTCATAAGAAACTGGTCTGCCACATAATTCACACCCTGAAATACAACGCCTGCTACCAGTCCAAATACGACTGCAAGAGAAATAGTAGAAACCAGTCTCTTTCCACCACTGCGACGTTTCTTCTTTTCCCGTTGCGTTTTCTGTTCGATATCTGGATCTGTACTCTGGTGCATGCGATAATGTCCATATCTCGGCGGTTCATTTTGCCGACTGTCTTCTGTATCATTCTGCGGAGCATTCAGATTCCAATTTCTTTCGTTATCCATGCCTGTGCTCCTTTCTTTTTCTCTTTTTATTTTATGAAAACAGTTTATCAGTCAATTGTGTTCAAAATGTGACAACTCCTTTAAAAAACCGTGTGTTAAAGGTCTTTCCAATATTCCCTGTTCATCGTACACCAGAGGATCATTTTGCGTGGAAGTTTCCGGTATTTTTTGCCTGCAAGATAACCGGCATATTTACATCCGGACTGCAGGATCACACCCGGGATCAACCAGATTTTTCCCTTTCGGAACAGATAGCTAATCGTCTTTTTTACAAGTTTGACTCCTTCCCCTTCAGATGGCACGCCTTCAAAAATCTCCGGATGTTCAGCCTGTGATACTCCAAGATCAAAGTTCCTGTGAAACTGCTGCATACAGGAATAATTATGTGAATGGATCACCTTTGCATCTGCCGCATACGCAATCCCATACCCTTCCTGTATCAGTCTTCCCGCATAGATCATATCTTCATTAAAAATTGCCCGTTTTACAAATCCGCCCATCTCCAGATAAATATCCCGCCTGTAAGCTGCGCATACATTCGAGCAGAAAAAAGTCTTGATTCCGTAGACCGGCAGATCATCTTTGGTCTTGACAACGGATGTTTCCGGATAATTAAATGATCTTGTATATCGTTCTACAAAGCTGCAGTCTGCGTTCGGCAGCTGTCTGGCATATGCAGCTGCGATCTTATCATCCTGTGTCAGTGCACAGACAAGTCTTTTTACCAGTTCTTTATCTGCCGGCATTGCATCCTGTGTCATGAAGATCATGACATCTGCCTCGGACATCTCTGCTGCCTGTGCGCGCGTCCTGCCATGATCAAAGTCTGTTTTTTTCAGATGATGCACTTCCAGGACAGGATATTTCTCTTCTGATTCCTTCTTCCAGAATGCCTCTTCCGTATTCATTACAATGATCCGATGTACTGGCATCGTCTGTTTCATAAGACGATCAAGTAATGCAGAAAATTCCCTTCCCGGATGGTATGTCGGAATGATCACATCTACTTTTATGTTCTCCATAAGTTCTCCCTTTATATCTCTTTATGATTGTATGGTAACAGAAGAAGGGAATTTCTTCAACGAGAAATTCCCTTCTGAATAAGTCATTATGAACTTCTTAATTACTGTTCACAGTAACAATTCTTATGCTTCACTCGGGGCGCCTGTCTGCTCAGCTGTACCACCTTCGTCTCCGCTGCCCTCGTCAATGATATCGCCGCCAGAGCCATCATCACCGGTATTTCCGGAATCGTCTCCGCCGGTATTTCCGGAATCATCGCCACCGGTATTATCCGAACCATCGTAACCCGAATCGCCACCTCCAGTGTTTCCACTATTATCGTAATCCGAGTCGCCGCTTCCAGTGTTTCCACTATTATCGTAATCCGAGTCGCCGCCTCCACCGGTATTATCTGAACCATCATAATTATAATCGCCGCCTCCGGTGCTTCCACTGTCGTCAGAATCATCACTGCCGCCACTGGTATCAGACCATCCGCCTCCATTGTTCTCGAAAATGACAGTATCATTTGCAGAGTTTTCTTCAACAGTAGTCTGTGTCTCGTCAAGACTTCCTTCACCACCGACGATCTCAAGAATCTTTTCGCTGTTTGCTTTTACTGTTGCAGATGGAGTATATGCCTCATCTCCATAAAGGAACTTATGCAGTTCGACAACATTTGTTTCCAGAGAAGTCGGAACGATAATACTTCCCTTGACATTTGAGAATTTGTAGGATGTCGGGAAGCCAGTCGTATCATCGATGCTGTAACCGATCAGAGACGGAAGAAGCTGAAGGATCTCCGTCTTATCCATAGAAGTAGTTACCATCGGGAACACATCATCCATAATCGTAAAGATCTTACCAAGACCTGCTGATTTCGCCTTGCTTACGATCATCTGAATCACTCGTCTCTGTCTTTCTGTACGTCCCATATCCAGACTTGCTGTATAACGAATACGACAGTAGGAAGTAGCCTGTACACCATTCAGATGATAGGTATACTGAATCTTTTCGATATCATCCGGACGCTCCGGCAGTTCAATCGGTGTATAATCTTTACCGGTTTCTTCAGATGTTTCAACACAGTAGTTGTTCATATGAACAATTTCCGCATAGGACATTGGCATATCCAGACCACCAAGATCGTCAATGATCGTTGTCAGTGCATTGAAGTTTACTGTTGCATACTCTGAAATATTCAGGTCAAGGTTTGTGTTCAGCATGGTGATCGCCTGCTCTGCTTCACCATAAGCATATGCCGCATTTGCCTTGGAATAGGTATCATTGCCAAGATTGAGAAGTGTATCTCGATATACAGAAACGAGCTTCACATCTTTTGTGTCATTGTTTACACTTGCAATGATGATCGTATCACTGTTCTCTCCACCCAGGGCAGTATTCTTGTCACGGTGGTCAATACCAAACAGTGCATATGTCGTATAGCCTGTCAGCGTTGATTCCTGTGCATCGATAGAATCCTGAACTTCCTGGTTTACCTTGATCTTACTGTCATCCAGAACCGGCTGATTGATCTTATCCAGTTTGGAGTTCAGCTGTCCATATACATAAAGACCACCGATAAACAGCAGAAGAACAACAATTTCAACAGCAAATAGTATCTTTTTTGTTTTTGACTTAGGTCTTGCCATCTTTTCTCCCCTTATCTTTAATATGCGTTTTTATTTATGAATCCTTTGAAAATCGTCAGAAACAATATCTTGATGTCAAATCCAATCGACCAGTTCTCTATATAATACAAATCACAGTCAATTCGTTTGCGGATCGAGGTATCACCTCTGTATCCATTTACCTGTGCCCATCCGGTCAGCCCCGGACGCACCTGATGTTTTACCATATATCTTGGAATCTCTTCCCTGAATTTCTCAACAAAGAACGGTCGCTCCGGTCTCGGTCCGACCAGACTCATATCTCCCCTCAGAATATTAAACAGCTGAGGAAGTTCATCAATACTGGTCCGTCTCATAAATCTGCCGATTTCTGTAACTCTCGGATCATTCTTGACCGTCCATGCCTTCTTCTCTTCTGCCTCCGGCTGAATCTCCATCGAACGGAACTTATACATCCAGAATGTCTTATTGTGAAGTCCCACTCGCTCCTGCTTATATATAAGCGGTCCCGGCGATGTCAGCTTAATGAGGATACACATCAGAAACATGACCGGTGAAGAAACAATGATTGCCATGATCGATCCCACAATATCCATCGCTCTCTTGACCATCGCATTAAACGTATTGCTCAGGGGAACATAACGGATATTGATCACCGGAAGTCCCAGAATATCTTCTGTATATGGCTTCGTTGGAATGATTTTGTTGTAATCCGGTATAAATTTGGTATGCACACCGGACTTCTCGCACATTCCGACAATCTCTTCCAGACGATAGTACTCACTCAGTCCCAGAGTGATCGCAATCTCATCCAGTCTGTTGGCAGGAAGTATTACAGAAAGATTCGCAATGCGCCCGATCACTTTGATTCCATTATATACTGTTCCCGCAGGAACATTGTCATCCAGGATTCCTCTTACAACATATCCCCACTGTGGATTCTGCTGGATCCTGTCAATGTATTCTTCCGCCGCACGGCTGTAACCTACCAGTATCATCTGCTTCTGATTCAGTCCACGCTTTCGCATATTGCGCAGCATGGAAAAAACAAGAAGCCGGACTCCCCATTCTGCCAGAATATTGATCACGCAGAAAATATATACAGTCATTCGGGAGAAATCAGATTCTCCCATCATATACAAACTGAATACGACCAACAGAAGTCCAAGTACATTTGCCTTAATGATATTCGCAAGAACCAGCCTGCGCCCCTGCATATGCAACGGTTCATACAGTGTAAATGCCTGATACAAAAGCAGATATCCCGGTATGATAAATATCAGAGCAAACATATACTCTTCAAAAGCAAGCGCCCGGACTGCAGAATATGCAAATGGCCCGATAAAACGGATCATCCAGGCAAGCACGTAGGTAACAGCAATGACAATAGCGTCAATCAGCATCTGAAGACGACTGAAATTCTTCTGATTATCCTGAATCAACTTCTGCCACCTCTATTCATTTCCAATTGTTTTCTGATTATAGCTGCCAGAAATGTCCGTTATCTTCCCTGATATCCCCGGACAGCCACGTCTATATTATAATAGTTACTCTTCAAAAGCAACAAAATCTTAATTTTTATTTTATTAAATTTTCATAAAACCCTGTAAAATCGATGTTACTGTTCACAAAAGCATTTTCGTTTTATCCACGAAATCTGCGGAATATATTTGCCCAGAGTTCCAGCTGTATCACACAGTAATTTGGAATGTGTCTGAATCTGAATGGTACTTTTTTGTGATGACTGCTGATGGAAAATCCATTTTTGATTCCCGCCAGGTACTCTTTTCCCATTCCCTTGACAGCAAAAAACAGAAACTTGATCAGAAATCCTGCTGCCAGAAACGGAAGATTCAGAATGATCTGAAGCAACGGCATATTCTTATAGATCAGATATACATTATTCCGGGAAGAATAACGCGTCTTAAAATGATTGTACCTGGATCCGCTCGTTCCGCTTCCTACATGATATACGATGGCATCCGGTGCATACCAGTTCTCATAACCATAGATTCTTGCACGATATCCGATATCTGTATCCTCCAGATATGCAAAATGCTCCTCATCAAAATATCCGATCTTTTCCATGATTTTTTTGCGGTAGATTGCCGCGCCTCCGCAAGCGGAAAAAATCTTCTCTTCTTTCTGATACTGTTCAATATCCTTTCCCTTGCCCCGGGCAAAAGACCAGCCCAGCGCGCAATAATAATTGCCTGCATCATCCAGTTTGTCTCTGTCATGGTACTGCACCATTCTTGCAGCACAGGAAAAAGCTTTCTTGTGTCTTCTTATCGCCAGCAGCATCTGCTCTACAAAATCTTCCGTCACTTCTGTATCGTTATTCAGAAGCAGTACATATGGTGCTTTGGCTGCTTTTATTCCTTCATTGACTGCCCTGCAGAATCCAAAATTATCCGGCAGTTCAATAATGTGTACCCACGGATAATTGGCTGTCACAAAAGAACAGCTTCCATCCGAAGATCCATTGTCCACCAGAATCACTTCGAAATTTTTCAGTGTCTGCCCTTCCAGACTGCCCAGAACGCTATCCAGAAACGCAATTCCATTAAAATTCGGTATGACCACCGATACTTCCATATTTTCTCCTATCTGTCTGTCACTGCTCACTCCGTTCACAGTTTCCTTTATTTATTGTCTTTTATATTCATACCCTTCAGCGGACGGAGGGAGTAGTTCCATTTTGTCAGAGAAAGGTTCTTATTGTAATACGGATCTCCGTTTTTCAGAATATCGATCCAATGACATCGTATATACTCTATTTCCTCCTGAAAGCGCCGTACTTTTGTCTCACTGTCTTCGGCACCTCTTGTCTTTGATTCCATATGATACAGCTGTACATAGGGATCATATACGATCAGTCTGCCGGTCTCTCTGACTTTCAAGCAGAGATCTACGTCATTGAATGCAACGGACAGTTCTTCTGTAAAGCCTCCAACTTCCTCGAAAGCTTCTTTTTTCATCATCATACATGCAGCAGTCACTGCACTCATATCCTGGATGATCGACGCCTTGTGCAGATAACCGGTACGGTTTGCCGGCATATCTACGAACATATGACCTGCGATACCTCCAATCCCGATTACGCAGCCTGCATGCTGAATCGTATTATCCGGGTAGATCAGTTTCACACCGACAGCTCCAACTTCTTTTCTCTGGCACATGCCAAGCATTTCTGAAAGCCATCCCTCTGTTATGACTGTCACATCATTATTCAGGAAGAGAAGATAATCCCCTTTCGCATGGCGTACACCATAGTTATTGATGGCAGAATAATTGAATTCCTTTTTCCAGCGAAGGAGTCGGATCTTTGGATCATCTGACAGTTCTTTATAATATTTAAAAATCTCATCCGACGTACTGTTATTCTCAACAATAATGATCTCGTAATTCGGATATACAGTCTTTTTACGGATGGATTCAATGCATGCACGTAAGGACTCTGTCTCATCCTTATTTGGAATGATAATGGAAACAAGCGGTTCTCCCTGTACCGGATACTGTACACGGAAAAATCCCAGATCCGGCGTATGTGTTACTGTTCCCAGCTCACCCACTCTCTTAAGATGTGCCTCTATCGCACGTCTGCCGGCCTCAAACGCATACATTTTGCTTGCAGGATTATCTGCCGTTGATGCCTTATGTGTCCGCCAGTGATACAGTATCTCCGGAACATGTCCGATCCTCTTTGCCTCTTCCACACAGCGGAAAATAAAATCATGATCCTGTGCTCCGTCAAACTCCTGCCTAAATCCGCCAACCTTGCGGATCACAGACTGTCTGACTACAAAAAAATGGCAGATATAGTTATTGGAACGCAGCAGATCCAGATTGAAATCCGGCTTCAGATGCGGCTGAAAATGTTCGCTCAGATCCGTTGTCACTTTATCTTCATCTGTATATACTGCATCCAGCTTCGGATCCTTTTCCAGTGCCCGTGCAATCTCATACAGAGCATTTGGTGCAAGCAGGTCATCATGATCCAGAATTCCTGCAAACTCTCCTTCTGTCATCTCAAGTGCGGCATTCGTATTCCCCGCAATTCCCAGATTCTCTCTGAGTTCCTTTACACGTATACGACTGTCTTTCTGCGTGTATTCATCCAGCACCCGTTTCATCGCTTCATCGTCCGGACTTCCGTTGGCAATACACAGTTCCCAGTTCGGATAAGTCTGTGCCAGAAGAGAATCTATCATCTGTCTGAGAAAAAGCTCCGGTGTATGGTATGCCGGAACTGCAACACTCAGCAGCGGTTCACTGGAAAATCTGTGTCGACGCTGTCTCTCAAGCTCTTCTTCATCCGGCACATAGGCTTCATACCACGGACCATATGGTACTTCTTCAGGCTCAAAGCGTTCGTGAAGTCGGATCCAGAATTCCTTCGGTCCATAATGCTTGAAATAACGCAGTCCTTTCTTTATTGTATATGGATTGAGTTTTTTCAGCATTCTTCCCCACTGAATATGCCCTGTCACATCTTTATTTTTACTCATACTTTATTTACACCCTCAGGTTCTGTTCATTTCTTTTCATTATAATCGGATTTTATTTTATCATTCCACCCCTGTTTTTGCAAGGGCGTATGTCATTCTGCTTGAATTAAGGTCCGAAATAGGATATGATAGATTTCGATAATAAAACAGGAGTACAGATTTATGAAATTAAAAAGATTATACAATGGTCTGGCAGCCATGGGACTTGCATGCTCCCTGTTATTCCAGACTCCGGTACTGGCCGCTGAGGAATCTGCTGATACACAGACTTCTTCTATTTCTACAAACAGTATTTCCAACTGGCCACAGGGACCTGAGATTACTTCTACCGCCGCTGTGATCATGGAAGATACTACCGAAACTACTATTTACGCTAAAAATATGGATCAGGTTCTTTATCCGGGAGCTACCGTCAAAGTCATGACAACACTCCTTGCACTGGAAAATGCGCAGCTGAGCGATCAGGTTACCATGACTGCAACCGGTGTTTCCGGCGTGACCGATGGTGGTGCAAGTATTTCAGCCCAGCTGGATGAAGTTTTTACAGTGGAACAATGCCTGTATGCGATTATGCTTTCCTCCGCTAATGATGTTGCTCTTCAGATTGCAGAACACATCGGTGGATCTGTTGACAGCTTTGTCCAGATGATGAATGCCCGCGCGGCAGAACTTGGCTGTACCAATACCGTATTTACCAATCCAACCGGTCTTCCGGATGAAAATCAGCATACAACTGCTCATGACATGGCTCTCATCATGAAAGCTGCTATTGATAATGAATCATTCCGAACCATCGCCGGCACTTCTTCTTATACAATACCGGCAACCAATGTGTCCGGCGGCGAACGTGTCCTGACCAATAATTTTGCCATGCTGAACAATACAGATGCCTCTTATTATCAGTATTGTCTCGGCGGAAGGGAAGGTTACACCGAAGCATCCGGCAGTACTCTGGTCTGCGGGGCTGAGAAAGATGGTATTTCTCTGATCGCCGTTGTCCTTCAGGGTGCTTCCGGTACAACTGCTGCTGAAGCAGTAAGCCTTCTTAACTATGGATTTGACAATTTCCAGCTTCTCTCCCTCGGAGATAATGATTTCAATATGATCTCCGGTGGTGAAGTATTTGTTCCAAATGGTACAGCTTCCGATGCACTCACCACACAGGACGGAGATGTGCAGGATGGTCAGTACAGCCGCCAGTTCTTCTTTAATGGAACACCGGTCGGTACAGCTGTTATGTCTGTAGCATCCACAGAAGAAGACACTGCTGTCATTGAAGCCAGCACGCAAAATCTGACAGATGCACAGAATTATACAGACAGCCACACGAACCTTCCTTATATGATCATTGGAGCGATTGGCGCTGTTCTCTCACTTCTGATCATCTGGAGGATTATCAGGGCCTCACATTCCTGATATAGTTTCATTGTCTCAGATCTTTTTACATGAAAAAGACAGTTTCACCTGACTCGTCTTGAGGAAACATCTCAACTCATTCAGATAAAACTGTCTTTTTTATTTCTATTTTTTCTTTTTATGCCTGCTTTTTCTTTCTGTATATCTGTGTTCCTGCCAAAAATGCCACATACAGCAGCCAGAATACAAGACTTCCTGCAGCCCCTGCTTTCAGACCCGGTGCCTGGAAAGAAAGTGTCAATGTATGGTCACCTTCCGATACTTTGCAGGCCAGAAAACCAATATCGCCCCGAAGCAGTTCTGTCTCTTTTCCATCGATCATAAGGCTCCAGCCTTTTTCATACGGAATCATAAACATGACATATCCATCAAGCTCTGCATGGATGCTTCCGGTTATCATGGAATCCGTCTCCGGCGCATCCAGCGTCACACTGGAAGCCTCCTCGCCACGTTCCAGCTCTTCTGTCTTCAGCGTATCCAGATCCGAAACTTCCGTAATCTCCTGTCCGTCCTCAAGCGCAACTGCCTCTCCCAGGAGTTCCTGTCTGTTTTCCTCCGTACAAAGCTCCCGCAGACTTTCTTCCGCGATCGCAATGCTGTAGAAATGAGCAGTCTCCGTATCCAGAACATTCTCATGGATATAAAGACTTCCTACACGATCCAGAAGTTTATACTTACTTTCGTCCGGATCCTCATTTCCTGAAAGGATATATTTTATTCCGAGGAATGCAGCCAGCCAGTTATCATCTACATTATTCCAGAATGTGTAATGATTATGGTCTGCAAAAAATAACTCCGGATAACAGATTTTGACAAAATCTTTGATATTTCCATTCATGACTGAATTGTAAGTCGAAATCCCCCGATAGCCCTGTGCAGACGCATCCATCGCTACCGTTCCGGAAATATAATCTTTTTCCACCCGATAAAATTCCGGATCAAGATTCTTCAGATAAGCCAGACAGTCCTGCAGATCCACACGATACATTTCCCGGAAAAAGTCCTGTGGTTTCTCATTTTCTGCCTGATACTTTATGCTCTTATCTTTGGAGCTTCGCATCTTTTGATACCTTGCAGTTTCCTCTGCCATCTCTTCAACAGAAGTATCTGTTTTTTTCATAGTGACACGATTCTGGAAGTTTGTCCCTTCTTCCGAGATCACATTCACCACGATCACCACTGCCAGCAGCCCCATCACTGCACTTCGGATCTGTTGTTTTTTTAACAGAGTGAGCAGGATAAGGCAGATGGCCATTATGATTCCGGTAACTGCCAGACAGCAGATATTTCGTTTATAGACCTCATATCCGGCCTGTTTCCATCCCTCCTGATACGCCCATCCCATCAAAATGGTAACAAGCACGATAAAGAGCAGATTCAGTCTGCCTCCCCTTCGCATATAATCCCACATCCATGCCATCAGCAGCATGAACACCGGCATCAGTACAAATGTATAGCGCTGGGTTGGAATGGTAAAATAATTGAACACCGTTCCACCGATTGGGAAGGCAACGCCTATAATGATCAGACCCGCCACCACACTGAGCACTCTTTTCGCTCTTTTAGTGATTTCTGTCCTGTGGAGAATAACCAGGAACTGTACATTCATAAACACAGCAAATACCGAACAGAACAATACCGGATCCTCGTAATAATTCATTGCATATTTCTGCGGTCCTTTTGCAAGTCCGTATCCATTCTGAAGGTTGCTCGAAAACATACGCTTCAGAAGCGACAGATAAAACTTCCCGGAATACGGGGTAAAGCATTCCTGTATAAATGCGGAAAACCCTTTGCCATCACTGTCCAGACGTGAAGAAACATTCAACAGCACTTCAGCCATCGGAAGAAAAACAACCATGCTCATTCCCATGCCAAGAAGCATTTCGACACAGCCAAACAGGAATCTCTGTATCCGTTCTTTCCAGGTCATATCCTCCAGCATCAGGATCCGAAACAGAAGATACAGTCCGGTCGCCGCCAGACACATATATGTAAAATATACGCTGTAGATTCCGCACAGGAAGACCATTACCGGAAAAAGGGCACGCCCTTTTTTCTTCTTAATGAATTTCTCACAAAACAGAAGAAGCAGCGGCAGATAAATCACGGCTGTCCCAAACTGGTAATGCTGCCCCCATACAAGGAGAAATCCGTTCAATCCATAGACATAGGACGCAACCGTCTTCGCCTGCCAGCTGAAGGTAAATTGTGATAAAAACCAGTAAAATACCATCCCCGCAGCAAGTATTTTTATGATCTGTATCACATTAATATACAGCAGCATATGTGCAGGTCCCAGTACGACGCCGATTGCATACAGAAGCATAAGAAACGGGTCAAACAGGTTAAAATTAAACATGTTGATGCCCAGCCCATTGCTGAAGTCCCACAGAGAGAAACTTCCGTCTCTCAGGTGATTGACAATGCTCGTATAATTCATGATATACTGCTGCCAGGTATCACTTCCGATATCATTGAAGATCATCAGTTCATTTCCAAACAGATAATCTCGGAACATAAAACAACAGCTCACACTCAGTATGATCACCAAAAAGCAAAGAGCCCTCACATCAGTGTTTTGACAAAATCCGGACAACTTATTCGCTGTCCGGATCCCTGATCTCGAAGTATTCTTCTCATTCATAGATTTACATAATTTCCTTCAGATAACGTCCCAGTGCATCTTTCCAGTCCGGAAGTCTGGTAAATCCATGTTCATCCAGTTTTTTCTTCTCAAGACGGCTGTTTGTCGGACGTTTTGCCTTTGCCGGATACTCCGCAGAAGTCACCGGAAGTACTTTGACATCCATGCCTGCCTGACGGAAGATCTCTTTTGCAAAATCACACCAGGAAATGTAACCACCTTCATTTGTTGCATGATATTTGCCGTACTCTTCTTTTTCCAGCATGTCTACGAGCAGTCTGGCAAGATCATAGGTATAGGTCGGTGTACCAATCTGATCATCTACAACAGTCAGTGTATCGTGTGTCTTTCCAAGATTCACCATTGTCTTGATAAAGTTCTTGCCGTTGAGGCCGAATACCCATGCGATACGTACAATGTAGTGTTTCGGTGCATATTTTTCTACGGCAACTTCACCTTCATATTTGGACTGTCCATACACATTCAGTGGCTCTACGACCGGATCATCCGGCTCCCATGGACGTGTTCCCTGTCCGTCAAACACATAGTCTGTACTGATATAGATCATCGGAATGTCAAGTTTTCCACACATCTTCGCGATATTTGCTGTTCCATCCACATTTACCCTGTGGCAAACTTCCTGGTTATCCTCAGCAGCATCCACTGCTGTCCACGCTGCACAGTGTACGACACGGTCCGGATGTACTTCTCCGATCACTTTCTCAACTGCGGCACTATCTGTGATATCCATCTCTGCCACATCAACGCCGACACCTTCATAACCTCTTTTGGCAAGCTCGTTCATCACATCATAACCGAGCTGTCCTTTTACACCTGTTACTAATACTTTCATACAAGTTCCTCCTATATCCGTTTCAATGAGAAATCCTGGCTCTTTAATGTCAGGTTCGGGTTATAATATGGATCCCCGTCACGCATGATATCCGGCCAGCGTCTTTCAAAGATCTGAATCTCTTTATTAAATCGTGCCACCTTCTCCGGTGTGTCTTCCAGTCCTCTGGACTTGGATTCATAATGATACAGCTCTGCATATGGATTGTATACGATCAGATATCCTGCCGAACGAAGCTTCATACAAAAATCAATATCATTAAATGCAACGGCAAGTTCTTCAGTGAGTCCTCCGACCTTGTCAAAAGCTTCTCTCTTCACCATCATACAGGCCGCCGTTACTGCACTGTAATCCTGTGCACAGATGATCCTGTGACAGTATCCGGTCGTTCCACGCGGCTGAAGCACAAAACAATGTCCCGCGATTCCACCAAATCCAATGACAACTCCCGCATGCTGAATCGTATCATCTTCATAGTACATTCTGGCACCGACTGCCCCGACATCACTGCGCATACAATAGCCTAACAGTTCTTCCAGACAGTCCTCATTAATAATCTCTGTATCGTTATTCAGCAGAAGGATATACTCGCCTTTTGCAAAAGCAGCACCATAGTTGTTGATCGCAGAATAGTTGAATTCCCTGTCCCAGTAGACAACATGCGCCTTTGGATTCTCTGCTTCCAGCTTCTTGTAATACTGGAAAGTCGCATCATCCGTACTGTTGTTCTCTACAATAATGTATTCATAATTCTGGTAAGTTGACTTCTGGTCGATTGAGTCCATGCATCTCTTCAGATCATCAATATGATCTTTATTCGGAATAATGATCGAGATCAGCGGATCATGGTCTCTGTGGAATCTGGTCCTGTAGAGTCCCAGGAACTCGCCCTGATATACTTCCGCATCAATACCGGTTCTTCTATAATGCTCTTCGATAGCACGCTTGCCGGCATCAAATGCATAGGTCTTGCTCTCCGGATTCTCTGCCGTAGAATCTTCATGACATCTCCAGTGATACAGGATCTTCGGCACATGATGGATTTCTTCCGGCTTTACTGCTTCAATACAACGGAAGATAAAATCATAATCCTGTGCCCCGTCAAATTCTTTGCGAAGAGTTCCTACCTGATCGATTACTTTACGATCTACCACAAACAGATGGCAGATATAGTTTACCGTACAGAGCAGATCTGGATTGTAATCCGGTTTGAAATGCGGCTGGAAGAATTTGTGTCCGTCCATGGACATTTTATCTTCATCAGAGTAAAGCACTTTGATCTCTCTGTCTTTATTCAGTGCTTTCACACATTCAAACAATGCATGCGGTGTCAGCTCATCATCATGATCGGCAAACGCAATATAATCGCCGGTCGCGATTGCGATCGCGGCATTGGTATTCTCAGAAATCTGCAGTGGCTGGTCATGTGAAACAACTTTGATTCGCTCATCAGAGGCTTCCAGTTCTCTGAGCAGACCGGCAATCGGAGAATTTGCTCCGCTTCCGTCTGACAGGCATAATTCCCAGTTCGGATAAGTCTGTGCCCTGATCGTATCCACCAACTGACGGAGATATTTTTCCTGGGTCCTGTACAGTGGAATTACAATGGATATCTTTGGCTGAAAATCAAATTTCTCTCTTCTCTGACGTTCCAGTTCTTTTGCACCCGGAAGATGTCTGACAATCCATTTCTGATAAGGGATTTCTCTTGTAGAGGCAGTCCTGACCTTTGCCGCAACTTTACCTACAAGAGCTGCACTTCCCTGGCTTCTCCAGTAACGAAGTCCTTTCTGTGCATATTTCTCGATTTTTTTGCGGAGAACAACTGTCGGCTGCAGATGAACTACATGTACGGATTTTGTATTTCCTGCATAGAAAACAACATAGACCACTTTACCATGCAGATTGGTCAGTTCTACAAAAAATCCGGATTTGTCAGTTCTGTCCATCTGCTCCATTTCCTCATAAAGCTGTTCCACATCCACACGTTCTGTACGAAGGATCTCCGCCTGAATCTTCTCTTTATTTTCATCAAAAATCTGAATGCGCACCGGTTCTACTGCTACTGCCCATCCACGGATACGCAGGAATCCCTGCTGTACTTTTTCTTCTTCAATATAAAACTGTGGTTTGCCTCTTCGTTTCTCCAGGCTCTTAACCGAAACAGAAAACCAGCAGAATGTTTTTTCCGGTGTCTCGGCATAAATGCTGAGTTTCTGATATCCTTCCAGTGACTCCGGAAGCTGTACCGCAGCCGTGATCCGCTCCCCTCTCATCAGGTCAGGATCTTTAAATCGCTCCAGTGCACTGACAACTTCCAGACGCTGGATCTCTGCTTTTATTTCAGAGCTGTCAAGTCTGGCATGCATTTTGGCTTCTTTTGGCCATGTTCCCTGCAGGATATAACAGCAGGGATCCTGCAGATGAAAACGGTCCTTTGTTACCTCAAAAATTTCTCTTGCCATAAAAAATATCCTACCTCATTTCTTAGTTTTCCCTGAGAGAGCAGTCGCCCTCTGTCACGGAAAGATTCGGACTGTAATAAGGATCTCCCGCTTCAAGCCGGGTACCCCATTTTTCTTTGAATCTGCTAATCTCTTTATCAAAACGGAACTGTTTTTCCGGTGTATCTTCCAGTCCTCTTGATTTTGATTCATAATGATACAACTCTGCATAAGGAGTGAATACGATCTTCTTTCCTGCTGCCACAAACTTCATGCACAGATCAATATCATTAAATGCCACCTGGAAAGTTTCGTCAAATCCACCAACTGCATCAAAATCACTTTTTCTTACCATCATACAGGCTGCAGTGACTGCACTGATTTCCTGCACACTGATCATTCTGCCAAAATATCCCGGATCTTCTCTGGATGCACGACACATGATATGTCCGGCAATTCCGCCAAGTCCAAGCACAACACCTGCGTGCTGGATCGTATCATCCGGATAATAAAGCTTTGCACCTACAGCAGCAACCTTTTCCTGCTGACAAACCTGAAGCATTTCCTCCAGCCACTGTGGCGTGAGAATCTCCACATCATTATTCAGGAACAAAAAGTAATCGCCTTTTGCTTCTTTTGCAGCAAAATTGTTGATAGCGGAATAGTTGAACTCTTTTTCCCATTTCAGCACACGTACTTTTGGATATCGTGCGGTCAGTTTTTCGTAGTAAGCCAAAGTCTCTTCCTGTACACTGTTGTTCTCAACTACAAGTACTTCATAATTGCGATACGTAGATTTCTTTGTCAGTGAGAACAGACAAAGTTCCAGATCATCAATATGGTCCTTATTCGGAATGATGATCGAGATCAGTGGATTTCCCTGTATCTTCACCTGACTTCTGTACCAGCCCGGGCGCTCTGTCATCTCTACTCTTGCATCGATTCCCAGTCTCTGATAATGTTCACGGATTGCATTCCGTCCCGCTTCATACGCATACTTCTTGCTCTCCGGATCTGCCGCCGTAGAATCCATATGACATCTCCAGTGATACAGGACCTTCGGAATATGTGCGATATGTTCTGCCTGCTCACAGCAGCGGAAAATGAAATCATAGTCCTGCGCCCCATCGAATTCCGAACGCAGATATCCAACTTTGTCAGCAAGGCTTTTCTTCACTGCAAAAATGTGACAGATATAATTGTTCTCACGTAAACGGAACAGGTTGAACTCCGGTTTAAAGTTCGGATCAAAATAATGCTGTCCGTCCATGCTCACTTTATCTTCGTCTGTATAAATAACATCTGCTGATTTCTCATTCACAGCCTGCACGATCTCGTACAGGGCATCCGGTTCCAGTGTATCATCATGATCACAGAGCATCAGATATTCACCATCAGCCATATCGATTGCTGCATTGGTATTGACAGAAATCCCGCCATTTTTTTCTAGTTTCTTATACAGAATGCGCTTCTCGCGTCCATAATGTTTCTCTACAAAGTCTTTCACCTTGTCATCCGGACTTCCGTCTGCCAGACAAAGCTGCCAGTTCATATAACTCTGCGCACGTACGGACTCTAA
This sequence comes from uncultured Blautia sp., assembly GCA_934378195.1. GTDB lineage: Bacteria > Bacillota > Clostridia > Lachnospirales > Lachnospiraceae > Blautia_A. The sequence goes on along the minus strand of CAKRPO010000007.1, from coordinate 64,786 downwards.
CAACTCTTTCAGATAAGGAAGTGGTGTCGCATAAAGTGGAATCACGATGCTGATCTTCGGATTCTGGACAAAAGATCCATGTTTCTGCCTGCGAAGTGTCTTTTTGTCCACCTGGTGCTGCTTAAGCCACGCCTCATAGCTGCCCTTTGTTTCCGGTTCATTCTTACCAAACAGTCTTCCCCAGAATCCCTTTGGTTTATTTGCTTTCTGCAGTTCCTGTACATCAATCTCATACGTCTTGGTCACAGAATCGCCCCTGAAATGAAGGACAATCCTCTTGCCCGGAATCTCCTGGAGGACAGCCGAAATACGAAAACCGATCTCCTGCTGCCGGTACTCATCGTCCAGCCCCAGTCGCTCTACAACATCCGGCCGTCTGCCTCTGCTGATACGGCAATCCAGAATACTGGTATCTTCCTTATGCACAGCGACTTCTACTTCGCCTCTCTGATCGAGTACCCAGCCCTGAATCTCCAGCATGGTATCATACAGGATTTCTACTCTGTCCAGATGGAACTCTACCAGACTCTCCTTCAGAAATTCTTCCAGTTCATCAGAAGTCTGTTCCCAGATTAAACATTTCGTCTCTCCGTCATATACAAACAGTTCCAGCTCCTGATACTTGTTGATCAGCTCAAGGACTTCCGGAATGCGCACGGTAAATCCCGGAAGAAAATCTCCCAGTTCTGTCTGAAGTGCCTGTTCAACATCCGGTCTTGTCCGGAATACAACAGCCGGAATTTCTATTTTTTCATGTCCGTCTGCTACCAGTTCAAACCTGCACTCCTTCCCGGAAACCGGAATGTACCAGCCTTCCAGGCTTAAAACATGCCCATGTCTGTCATTATATTTCTGCTCATCTACGCTGAAGCGTAATTCTTCCATGTTTTATCCTCGTTCTACTTTTATTGTGACCAGCCGTTACTTCTTTTTGATGCTTCTGTACATTTTCCAGACCTTGGTGTTTTCCATCTCATGGATCTGGCGTTTCAACTGCTGGATCTCCTGTTCACGCTCGGCAGAAACACGACTGAATTCTTTCCAGAAATGGTCTCTTGCCTCCTGCTCTCTGAGCACTTCTATTTCAAATTTGAGAGTGTTCTCTCCGTCTGAAATATCGGACACGATAAACTGCGGATCTCCGGCACCAAAATAATATTTATGTTTCTCAATCGGGAAACCATTTGTTGTAAATGCAGTCTTCTTTCCTTTTCCCAGTGAAAGATTCTTAAGGTAAAGTCCTCCGACTGCCTCTCCCGGATCCAGACGAAGTCTGTGTACTCCTGCCGGAATCGGTATCTCAAGCTTCACACCCTGTTTTCCCATTGGAAAGATCACCGAATCTTCCTCGCAGAAATCTCTTCCACGGTCATAAAATACCTGAAGTTTCCTCTGTTCACCGGCAAGGCGGATCTGTTCATAATAAGAAAGAACATCTACTTTTCCCGGTGAGACTTCCTCGTACATTGCCAACAGCGGAATATGATCCCCTTCCATATATTTCTGGAAATTGTGTTCCATCTCTGTATAGACTTCCATCTCTTCTGCAGTGATTCCGGCTTTTCCATAAAAATCCAGATTTTTTAAAACGCGGCGCTTGCCATCACTCTCCAGATAATAATGGATCATACGGTACAGAATGTATTTACACGGAATCGGAAAACGGAATGTCCATTCATAATCAATGACAGAAACCCGGTCTTTTTCGATCAGGATATTTGCCGGTACCAGATCAATATTGGACATACCACTGCAGCGACAATTGTCACTGATTTCTACATTTCCGAACACCTCGGTAAACTCCGGTGTCTTAAAGAACATCTCACTCTCATGAATATGACGGATCTTGTTGAGATAAGTGAAAAACATTTTCTCAAGTTCTTCGATCCTGCCAGCTTCCAGAAGCTCATCCAGCCGTTCTTCCAGTGTTTTCCCGGTCAAATATTCCAGCCGGACTCCATCTGGCTCAGTAGTGCAGGTATTCAGTTCCAGACCCTCTCTGCCATAAAATGTCGTCAGTTCCCTGCATATCTTCTGAAGGTTTTTCACCTGTTCTTCTGCTGCACTTTCAGCAGGAAGTTTCCGCACATACTTTCCCTTCATGTGATCTTCACAGATTTCAGTACAGATAGAAAATTCCGGAGCTCTCTCGTTGGAAAATTTCGCGTAGATCGTTCCGGTCTCCATCTTATCTTTGCCGATCAGAAGAAGAAACGAGTTCGCAAATTCCGGATACAGATCATTCTCGATCAGAGAATCGTATACTGGTGATTCCTGAAAAAGCTGCAGACGCAGTCTGTCATAGTTTGTCTCCAGACGATTCAGCTCACCCTTGGCCGGAAGGCGTTTATCTGAATAAATGGTCATCGGCAGCTTATAATCCGGGAACGGATAATACCAGGATGCCTGAAGATTTCCGGCTTCTTTTAAGATTGCAGATAATTCTTTCTTTGAGAATGTCTTGACACCACTTGTTGTCGGATAGCCCTCCAGCCCCTCAAAAAGTGTTCCAAAATGATCTTCTGTACATCCGGCCCAGTATTTCAGACCCAGACGGTTTTCGATTGCGAGTACAATCTTACCGTCCGGTTTCAGATGTCTGGAAATGATCTTGAGAAAGTCTACATAAGGAGTCTCACTCTTGATATAGGCTTCTCCATATTCAAACACACCGATCAGTGTGATATAGTCGTATTTTTCTGTAAGATTTGGCTCAATGTCCTGAAAATTCCCCATCAGAATCTGAAGATTGTCGAAATCCTTATGTCTCCAGGCATTGATCATGCTGCGTTTCCTGGACAGTTCAATACAGGTGACTTTCTCTGCCTTCTTGCAGAGTGCCCCTGTCACTGCTCCGCAGCCTGCGCCAACTTCCAGCACACTTTCTTTACCGGTGAACGGAAGCCAGCTCAAGATATTTTCTCTGATATGTGAATAATGATACAGAATCGGCCAGCTCTTTCTTTCTGCGATCACCTGATTCCATTTTTCTTCCGGATAGGTTCTGGCAATCTCCAGCATCTCATCTTCGATCGCACCATCTGTATATAAGTCCTGTCCCGGATAATACGTATCATCCAGAACAACCTGTCCTATTTTTTCACTCATTTTTCTTCTCCGTACTGAATCTCTACTTTTGAATTCATATCATAAAAACCTACGGTATTCTGCTCTGAAACAACCGTAATGTTACATGCATCATACAGTCTGTGGAATACGGTGAACTCACCATCCTTGTATCCCGTACAGCCAAAGGCAAGCAGATATTCTCCACCCTGCAGGAACATCTCCTGCGTAAAGGTTACTGTACAGGTATCTCCTTCATCCGAATGCTCGATATGCATCTTCTCAAACATCGTGTTGGTCCCGGTAATCTCATTTCCCTTGATATCCTTGAAGGTATAGGCCATGATCGGCTCCTGAATCGCTTCATGGAACAATACTTTCATACGTATCTGAAAGGTACTTCCCTTCTCGATCGTGTTGGTCGATCTGCCTTTGTCATCGATTACTGCAAAATCCGTAATCTCGGCAAGCTTGCTTCCATATTCCAGCATGTTCGGATTCACCTGAAATTCTTCACTCCAGCTTGCTTTTTTCTTTATTTCCTGTTCCTGCTGCTTCGTCGGATCCTGTCCTACCAGAAGCTGCTTGTACATATCCACCATCTGCTTCGGTGAACCTTCTTCCAGCTTCACACCTTTGTTTAGCAGAACGACTCTGTCACAATATCTGGAGATACTGCTCAGGTCATGACTTACAAAAAGGATTGTCCGACCCATCTTCTTGAACTCTTCAAATTTACGATAGCATTTCGCCTGGAAAAAGACATCGCCTACAGAAAGTGCCTCATCAACGATCAGGATCTCCGGATCAATATTAATCGCAACGGCAAAAGCCAGACGGACGAACATACCACTGGAATATGCTTTAACCGGCTGGTATACAAAATCGCCGATATCCGCAAAATCCAGAATATCCTGCAGTCTGGCATCAATCTCTTCCCTGGAAAATCCCATCATGGTTCCATTGAGATATACGTTCTCGATTCCGGTGTATTCCATATTAAATCCGGCTCCAAGCTCCAGAAGTGCAGAGATTCTTCCATCTACCACCACTTCACCGCCGGTCGGATTCAGTACACCGGTAATGATCTTAAGAATCGTGGATTTACCGGAACCATTCGTTCCGATAATTCCCACGGTTTCTCCTCTTTTTACATCAAAGCTCACATCCCGGAGTGCATAGTGCTCTCTTACCGGGACCTTAAATCCCAGAGCTTCTTTTAACCGGTCTGATGGCTTGTTATATAATTTATACATCTTGTCCAGATGTTTTACCTGAATTGCAAATTCACTCATTCTATTCTTCTACTCTCCGCTTACAGTACATCGGCAAAATGTACCTGAAGTTTTTTGAACAGTCTGGTTCCAAGTACAAACACGATCAGGGTAAATGCCCAGAAATAAAGTGTCAGCACCGGATGCTCCCAAATTGCTACTTTATTGATCAGAGAATCACGATATCCCTGTACGATATAGAATACCGGATTCAGTTTCAGTATATTCGCAAGGAGTCCTCCAAGTCCAAGGTCATTAAAATCCCACATGATCGGAGTCACCCATACACCAACCTGAAGCATGATGTTGATGATCTGGCTCAGGTCACGGAAAAATACAACTGCAGCACTTGTCATGTAGGTTACCGCCAGGATCAGCATAAAAATGCAGAAGCTGTAATATACCAGCTGCAATGCATACAGACTCGGCGGATATCCCATGGCCGTATAGATCACGAGTACGATCACCACAAAGAAGCAGTGTACGAATATCGCTGAAAAGACCTTCACCACCGGAAGGATACGGATATTAAAAACGACCTTTTTTACCAGATAATTATACTCCAGCAGGGAGTTCGTTCCCCCGACCAGGCCATCCTGGATAAAGAACCACGGAACGAGTCCGGCGATCAGCCATAATACAAAAGGAACGCCCTTATCAGAACCATTGCGAAGTGCCAGGCCAAATACAAACCAGTACACACAGATTGTTACTATTGGCTGGATAAAAGCCCAGACAGTTCCAAAATAGGAACCTGCATATTTTGTTTTGAAATCATTTTTTGCCAGGGAAAATACTAATTTACGGTTTCTGTAGAGTTCTCCCGGCAGCCAGGTTTCTTTTTTCAATCCTTTTTACTCCTGTTGGCAGTATATTCTTTGAAGCCTCCCCATTTCTGATCTTTGTCAGAAAGAATCAGTTCCATGCCTTCCGGAATCGGCCATTCCACTCCAATGTCCGGGTCATTGTATGCCAGACCGCCCTCATCATTCGGATGATAGAAATCTGTACATTTGTAAGCAAATTCAGCTGTATCAGAAAGAACAACAAAACCGTGCGCAAAATTCTTCGGAATGAAAAACTGTTTCTTATTTTCTGCTGAAAGCAGCACTCCATACCACTGTCCATATGTCGGAGAACCTTCGCGAAGGTCAACGGCCACATCAAAAACTTCTCCGCTCACTACGCGGACCAGCTTATCCTGTGGATAATTGATCTGGAAATGAAGTCCACGAAGAACGCCTTTGCGGGAGCTGGACTGGTTGTCCTGCACAAATTCCATATCAATTCCCGCAGCCTTGTAATCATTATAATTGTATGTTTCCATAAAATATCCGCGCTCATCACCAAATACGGTTGGTGTGATCACTTTCAGACCTTCAATATGACAGGTCTCTACTGTAATTTTGCCCATTTTATAATCCCTCCGCTACTTCGATCAGATATTTGCCATATGCAGTCTTAAGAAGTGGCTGTGCCAGTTCTACAAGCTGCTCTTTTGTGATAAATCCACGTTTGTACGCTATTTCCTCGATGCAGGAAATATACAGTCCCTGACGTTTCTGGAATGCAGATACAAAGTCTGCCGCATCCAGAAGAGAATCATGATTTCCAGTATCCAGCCATGCAAAACCACGTCCAAGTGTCTCAACTTTCAGAGTTCCTCTCTGCAGATACTCATTGTTGATGCTTGTGATCTCGATCTCACCACGGGCAGACGGCTTTACATTCTTTGCGATCTCAACAACATCATTGTCATAGAAATACAGTCCCGGAACTGCATAGTTTGACTTTGGATGCTCCGGTTTCTCTTCGATAGAAAGAGCCTTTCCATTCTCATCAAATTCTACAACGCCGTATTCTCTCGGATCTCTTACATAATAACCAAAAATAGTGGCTCCCTTTTCTTCCTCTGTACGCCTGTATGCATTCTGAAGTACTTTAGAGAAACTCTGACCGTAGAAAATGTTGTCTCCGAGAACCAGTGCAACTGCATCGTTTCCAATAAAGTCTGCACCGATGATGAATGCATCTGCAAGTCCTCTGGGCTGTTCCTGAACTGCATATTCAAACCGCATTCCCAGCTGGCTTCCGTCTCCCAGGAGATCACGGAATACCGGCAGATCCCGCGGTGTGGAAATGATCAGAATCTCGCGGATTCCAGAGAGCATCAGTGTAGATAACGGATAATAGATCATCGGCTTATCATACACCGGCATGATCTGTTTGGAGATCGCTTTTGTCAGCGGATATAATCTGGTTCCTGAACCACCTGCTAAAATAATACCTTTCATTAGGTTTCCTCCTTTATATCAGGTTCTTAAGTATTTATCTGTTTTTTATAAAAAGTGCGATCAGAAGGATGAGAAGAATACCTCCCATAACGCCCATTACTATCAGCAGCACCTTCATCGTATCAGAAAGTCCATTGGTACGGATCTCGTTGATCTGCTCCGTAATGGATTTCTGTGAAGTAACTGATTCTGTCCCGTCTGTTGTTTCATTCGCAGTTTCATTTGCATTTAAGGATGCTGTCTCTGTTGTTTCCTGCGTCTCAGTATCCACCATTTCACCCGTAGGTTCCGGGCTCGGTGTTTCCGTCGGCTTTGCCTCAGCTGCACTACCTACGAACTGTCCGTTGTAATAATAGCTGTTCAGAGTTTCTCCATTACTTTCAGACATATCTGCTGTCAGATCATTCACCGTAATACCTTTCGGTACCGTCATCTTTGTACCATCTACATCGATCGTATCAAAATTATTAAATGCATAATCGAACAAAGCCCTGCTGTCTGTACAGTTTGTTCCCAGATCTGCTGCACGCATAGTAACCGCAATATAGGTGCGTCCATTTCGCTCTGCCGCTGTCACAAGTGTATGCTGTGCTTCTGTCGCAAAACCGGTCTTACCGCCCAGGCATCCCTCATAATACAGATCAGATTCCTTTGCCATCAGCGGCATATGTGTATGCATGCTTCTTGCCTCACTCATATTGGTTGCCGGAATCGTATAACTGACTTTCTTCAATACCTGACAGAATCTGTGATTCTTCAGTCCCGCCTGCATGATCTTCGCCAGATCGTGTGCACTCGAATAATGATTCTCGTCCGGCAGTCCGCTCGCATTGACAAAATGTGTATGCGTACATCCAAGTTCCTGTGCCTTCTGATTCATCATTTCAACAAAACCGGCTTCTGTCCCGCCAACTGTTTCTGCGATTTCCGCACAAACCTCATTAGCCGACTGAATATACGCTGCCATCCAGCAATCCTTCATCGTCATAGTTTCGCCAAGCTTTGCATTGATGTTGCTGCTGTCCCAGGTAACATCCCTCACACCGGTTTCTGTAAAAGTAACGATATCTCTCGGAGAACTGTTCTCAATTGCAACCAGCAGTGTCATCAGTTTCGTTGTGCTGGCCGGATATCGACACTCATCCATTCCTTTATCATACAATACCGCACCTGTCTCTGCATCGATCAGCACTGCTGTTTCTGATGTGATTGCCGGAGCAGCCGGCCATCCTGCAATGCTGTCCGTCACCACCGGAGCCGGTGTACCATTCGTCGTTACAGATGCTGCCTGTACGGTTGCAGAAGACACCAGGATCATCGCCGCACAGACTCCGGCTGCGATCCGGTATATTCTCTTATTCATTTATTTTCCTCCGTAGTTCTGTCAAAACTCAAATTTCTGTATTTTATCTACGATATATTCCTGATCCTGCTCGGAAAGGTCATAGAACATCGGGAGGCGGAGAAGCCGCTCGCTCTCCTTTGTCGTATAAATATCCTCTCCACTGAACCTGCCGAATTTCTCGCCTGCCGGCGAACTGTGCAGTGGCACATAATGAAATGCCGCGCAGATTCCATTTTCTTTGAGGTAAGCGATCAGCCGTGTCCGCGTTGCAAGATCTTTGACTTTTATATAGTACATATGCGCATTATGAACACAGCCTTCCGGCACATATGGACGAGTGATCTTGCCTTCTGCTTCCAGATCTGCCAGACTGGCATGATAATAATCATAGATCTGATGACGTTTCTGATTGATCTTCTCGCATTCTTCCAGCTGTGCATACAGATACGCCGCATTCATTTCACTGGGAAGATAAGAAGACCCATAATCGATCCAGCGGTATTTATCTATCTGTCCACGGAAAAATTTACTTCTGTCCGTGCCCTTTTCTCTCAGTACTTCTGCCTTCTCCTGATATTCATTCTTCTGAAAGACAAGTGCACCGCCTTCCCCCATGGTATAATTTTTTGTCTCATGAAAACTGTAACATCCAAAGTCTCCGATGGTTCCCAGGGCTTTGCCATAATAGTAGGCTTCCACACCCTGTGCAGCATCTTCTATAACTTTCAGATTATATTTCTGTGCAATCTCCATGATCTTATTCATTTCACAGGCCACTCCTGCGTAATGCACAGGTACAATGGCTTTTGTCTTAGCCGTGATTGCCTGTTCGATCAGATTTTCATCCATATTCATCGTATCCGGGCGGATATCGACAAATACGATCTTTGCTCCACGCAGGACAAACGCGTCTGCCGTAGAAACAAAAGTATAGGATGGCATGATCACTTCATCTCCCGGCTGAACCTCACTGAGAAATGCAGCCATCTCCAGTGCATGTGTACATGAAGTTGTAAGAAAAACCTGATTGACTGCAAAGCGTTCCTTCATCCATGCCGAACAGAGCTTCGTGTATTTTCCATCGCCGCAGAGCATTCCCTGATCCACGGCATCCTGAATGTATTTCAGTTCATTTCCAACGATCGCCGGTCTGTTAAAATCTATCATAAGTCCTCTTTTCCTGTAATATTCGCTTTCTCCCGGATTACAAACTGAGGCGTCTTATTTATGTTCAGCATCAGTTTGCCCAGATATTCTCCTATAATTCCAAGCATCAGGAATGCAATGCCAAAGAATACCAGCATCGCACACATCAGAGATGACCAGCCGATCGCAATCGTCGGATCAAGGAGCTTACGTACCAGAACAACCACTGCACCGATAAATCCTGCTGCCGAAAAAAGAGTTCCAAAAAAGGTAGCCGCCCGAAGCGGTATGACGGTAAAGTTCAGACAGGAAAGAAACAGATTCAATCCCCTTCTGAAATTATAGTTGGAACTTCCAACTTCGCGCTCAAAATGCTCAATCTCAATGTTGGCAATGTTGTGTGTTGTCCGAAAAAACAACACCTGGAGAAATGTATTATATCCATCATATTTCACGACTTCATCTCTCACATATCGTCTGCAGCACCAGAAGCTGCTCATCTGAATATCCTTCGGACGATCCAGCAGATGCCACAACAGAAATCTGCTGACTGCACCTGTAAAATTCTTGAATGCGGAGAATTTACGTTCTTTAAAGACTCCGAATACAATATCATAGCCTTCTTCTATCTTGTCCAGGAACTGTGGAATCTGTGACGGATGATTCTGCATATCATCATCCATTCCTATGATCAGATCACCTTCTGTGTAATTCAGTGCTGCCATGATTGCATTGTGCTGACCAAAGTTCTTCGCCAGATTAATGCCTTTTACATTCGGATGCGCTTCTGCAAGTGCCGCGATCGAATTCCAGGTTCCGTCTCTGGAATAATCATTCACAAGTACAAACTCACAGTCGTATTTTTCCAGTTTATTAAATTCTTCTATAGCCAGTTCTACCACTTTACCAATGGTGTGTTCTGAATTATAGCATGGTATGACAATAGATACCAGCATTATGTATTTCCCTCATTTCTAAAGATTAAAAATTATAACTCCCACCAGGATCAGTGCAAAACCAAGCAGTTTTCTTCTGGTGAATCTTTCTTTCAGAAAGAAGTAACCCATGACCGATACAAAAATATATCCTGTAGATTCCAGAATCGGTGACATGGAAAGCGGAACATACCGCAGTGCCAGCATAGTCAGGATCACCGAACAGAAAAACATGCCATAGGCACCAATAACCAGGGGATTCATATATTCTTTTATTGTACTTTCGTATGTTCTGTTGGCAGCCTTTTTCAGCAGGATCTGTGAAACAGATGAAATAAATACAGAAAAAAGCAACAGACATACAGACATCTGAAGACGGCTCATGCTTCTTCACCGCCTTTCTCTTCACCTGTGACCAGATAGATTCCGGCAAAGATCACCGCTGCACCTGCCAGCATATTCCAGGTGACCTTTTCTCCGAAGATCAGTGCGCCCCAGATAATACCCCAGATCAGAGTCACCGGACGATTCGCATAGGCAACCGTCAATGGCATCCTTTTGAGGATCTGCTGCCAGATGATCGCGTATGCAAACATAATGACAAATACCAGCCCAAACCAGAAAATAAACTCCAGAGAAAAGACATTTCCGGTATGCCGGGATGCCATCTTGGAGCATACGCCGCTTAATGAGCTGAACAGCAGACTGATATGAAGCAATAAAAAAATACTTTTCTTTGAAGTAAGACAATTTCTCATGTTATTTTCTCACAATCATACAGTAAATTCAATGTTAATTTTCGACAAAATCTCCCTGATGCGCTCTTCGCAACGTGAAAGACTCTCTCCGGTTATGATCACCTGACCAAGGCGGTCTCTTCCGTTTGTATAACGGTGGACTTCCTCACCTGGTTCTATATTAAAAGACAGATCCACAATGTCATCCGATGGTGGATTTTCATTCTGAACAGATGCCACAACACCATCTCGCTCTGAGAGCAGTGTTCTGGAAAGATTCGCCGTATGTGGCTTCTCTTCATCAAACAGATGCGCCACCGGCATCCCCATCGCCAGGCGGATGATTGCCTCATAATAATCAATCTCATAGTACAGACTTACCATTTCCGGCAGACAGGTTCCTCCTGCACGTCCCGTGATCTCAATTACATAGATCCTGCCGTCCTTTTCGATCAGGTCACAGTTGACCGGACAGTTATCAAGTCCTACTGCCTTCGCAGCCAAAAATACCTGTCGCTTTACTTCCTCTCCCAGCTCTTCCTGCTTCCGATATGGAACAGAATGACCGACCGGAGTTGGCACATAACTCTGAAATGCTTCTATATTATTTGGAAGACAATACAGCATTTCCCCGTCAGAGAGCATTGCTTCACACCCAAGGATCTGTCCTTCAATAAATTCTTCCAGCAGACAGTATGACCTGCCTGTAGCTTCCATTGTTTTCTCATAATATCGGAACACTTCTTCGCGGTCATTGCAGCGAAAGATTCCTCTGCTACCCATCAGGTCAACTGCTTTGATAACAACCGGAAATACAAATGTTTCAATAGCTTTTTCCAGTTCTTCTCTGCTTTGGATACAGACGTGACGTGCACAGCTGACTCCGCCCTGCATAAATGCTTCTTTCATTTTGAATTTGTCATTGCTGATATCGGCAGCTTCGGCTGAAAGACCCTTCAGTCCCAGATTCTCGCAGGTATATCCGATTGCCCGCACTCCTGCATCCAGACAACATGTTGTGATTCCATCCGCATGCATCGCTCTGGCTGCTTCCAACACTTTCTCCGGATCTGTAATATCCGTATAGGAACATTCATCTGCCTGTGCAAATCCCGGCCAGTCTCCCGGTGTACTGACTGCAATCGTTGCAAATCCCATTTCATGAGCCTTTTTATAAAGAGGGAGCTGTGAATAGCTTGCCCCCAGTATCATTAGTTTTTTCATAAATTTATATTTTCTCATTCTCCAGGAAATCGAAAAACAGCGGTGTACCACCTGTGTGCAGAAACAGCACATTCTTTCCCTGAATATGATTTTCCTCCAGATACTTAACCATACCATAAAAAGCCTTTCCTGTATAGGTCATATCCAGTGGAATCCCATCTGTCCCATAAATCGTATCGATCAGTTCAGCAACCGCCTCAGACCAGGCGCCATACCCGCCTTCCATATAAGCATCTGTAAAATAAATACTCTTTTCAAAATCTGCCGGCAGTTCACACTGAAATTTATCTGCATATTCCCGCAGATTTCCAGAAATTACCTCTTTTCCTCTTTTAGCATTTCTGGAAACAGAAATACCAATGATCTTCCGTCCATCTTTCTGACGGAGGCTTCCAGTCAGAAGTCCGGATTGTGTTGCATTCGTACTGGATGCCAGAAAAATATAATCAAAAACAGTACTATGCTGTTTCTCATAGCAGCAGATCTCATCAAAGGCAGCTTCATAAGCCCTCATTGGAACCCATTCTCTGCCCTGTCCTCTGGAATTTCCATATATATAATATGGTCGGTATCCCTTTTCCTTCAGTTCTTCCATTGCCTGTTCCACAGCTGCTGCGATTCCTGCCTTGCCGCACGGAATCTCCGTAACACCCATTCTTTTTATGATACGGCTGTTCGCCGTTTCTTTCTCTTCCCGGATATCCTCTGTATTGTGAACCATATAACACGGAATCTGCAGCTCATGACACAGTGTTGCAAGGATCCTGCACAGATTAGAATGATAGTTTCCATATATGATCATGCTGTCGCAGCGTTCTGCCTGCATATCTTCCACAAATTTTTGTGCAAATCGAACCTTATTTCCACCAAATGCAAACGGAAGCAGATCATCCCTCTTCATATAAAACGCATTATGTCCTTCGCCAAAACGCAGCTTCTGTATCGGTGTATCAAAAATATGGATTGGATTTTCCCATGGTCCGTGATGAAGCAGCTGCATCATTTCTTCTGTACTGTCTGCCTGCAGAATAAAGAATCCCGGTCTGCTTCCACTGTCCACAATGTGTGCGTCTTTTACCGTATGTTCTATAACGGTCTTCCTTATCTTATCCGGATGATATTCCTGAAGATGTGCAAGTAATTTCTCATCATTTTCATTCATGAGAAACCGGATTGCCGAGACATGCTGCTCTGCCTCACAGAATACAGGAGACTTACCGGCTGCTGTATCTACTACCATACCGACGAAATCCTGCCCTGTCGAAAGCGGCACCAGATCCGAACCGATGCAGTCACCGCCCATTCTGGACCCAATTTCTATGATACGGATCTGACCGTTACGGCCAATGCGAAGTTCACTGTGTCCTGCCCCATATCGCACTTCCAGTGCATCCAGGGCCTGAAAAACTGTATCCTCAACTTTTTGCCTCATCTCATCCGACAATGGTGCTGGTTGAAGATGTGCGACTTCTATATAATGAGGACTTCCCGTTGTAAATTTCTTTGTAATTGCCAGGCATGTATGTTTTCCTTCAAAACTGATAGTTTCCACGCTATACTCGGCACCGGAAATATATTCTTCCACAATTGCTTTCTTTTCGAAAGACTGCTCCGCCGCAAGCGAGATTGCCTCTGCAAGTTCAGCGGGTGTATTGACCTTTGTGATTGCCCTGCTTCCGGAACGATCCGTCGGTTTCACTACGACAGGATACGAAGGCGGTGTGACAGTTTCTCCCTCCGAAACACACTGAAAGAACGGTACTGGAATTCCTGCATTTCGAAATGCCTCACGCATAGCATATTTGTTTGTCGAATGGTAAATACAGGAACTGCTGTTCCCCGGAAGACCAAGCTTCTCTACAAGATACTGTACCGTAATATTCGCCAGATCTGATCCAATCGTTGCCACTGCATCTGGCTCTATCTTCCGGCAGATTTCCAAAATTTCCTCTTTCTCTGTAATACTGATCTCATAAAAATAGTCAGCATCCTCTGCGCCTGTTGCGCCTTCGCGCCATGCAAATACATGTGTCTCATACCCCATGGTATGTGCCTTCTGAATAAGTGGCCGCTGAAAGTCGTTGGCACCAATAATAACGATTTTCTTCATTTTTTCCTCTTTTCATGCTCCTGGAAAGATAAGAAATGCTGCAATTTCAGGTTGGATCCAGAATCTCGCAGCATTTCACTCTCCGTATGATCACCGGAGCATTTTATTTGGTTTTGTACATTTCATCATAATATTTCTGATAGTCACCACTGGTAACATTCTTCATCCAGTCTTCATGCTCAAAGAACCACTGAATTGTCAGACGAATACCATCTTCAAAACAGGTCTCCGGATACCAGCCAACTTCTTCTTTGATCTTGTCCGGTGCAATCGCATAACGGCGGTCATGTCCTTTACGGTCTTCTACGTATGTGATCAGGTTTTCACTGACAAGCTCTTTACGTGGATCTCCCTCCGGAAGCATCTCCTGTAATGTATCCAGAATGATATGAATGATCTGGATATTCTGTTTCTCATTATGGCCACCGATATTATAGGTCTCAAAAAGTCTTCCCTTTTCCTGAACCATATCAATACCCTTTGCATGATCCATAACATACAGCCAGTCACGAACATTCTTGCCATCTCCGTACACCGGAAGCTTCTTACCCTGAAGTGCATTGTTGATAATAAGCGGAATCAGTTTTTCCGGGAACTGATATGGTCCGTAGTTATTACTGCAGTTTGTGATATTTGCCGGGAATTTGTAAGTATCCATATAGGATTTTACCAGCATATCTGAAGATGCTTTACTTGCGGAATACGGGCTGTGCGGATCATATGGTGTCGTTTCATAAAAGAATCCGCCATCTTCTTCCAGAGAACCATATACCTCGTCTGTGGAAACATGCAGAAATTTCTTATCCGGCTTGAACGTTCCATCCGGAAGCTCCCATGCAGATTTTGCAGCATTCAGCATAACCAGTGTTCCGAGAACATTTGTCTTTACAAACACTTCCGGATTACGAATGCTTCTGTCAACATGACTCTCTGCTGCAAAATGAACCACTCTGTCGATATCATTTTCATCAAAGATCTTCATGATTGCTTCACTGTCACAGATATCAGCCTTGACAAATGTATAATTGTCACGGCCTTCGATATCTTTGAGATTCTCAAGATTTCCTGCATAAGTCAGTTTATCTACATTAATGATACGGATCTCGTTATCATATTTCTTAAACATATAATGAATGTAATTAGATCCGATGAATCCTGCACCACCCGTTACAAGGTATGTTCTCATATTTTACTTTTCCTCCTGAAAAGCGCCCTCCCTCCGGGAGAGCGCATTATTTTATTATCTGCCAGCGTAAGCCGGGTCTGTCGGGTCGAAAGTATAATTTCCTCTCAGAGGTGTGATTGCTTTTCTTCCCAGCGGTCCCTTCTTTGTCTCATCTGCTGTATATGTTCCATCAAAAATATTAATTCTGGAACCGTTGCAGTTATCATAAACCCATTTTGCATCTGCCACACAACAGCGGATACATCCATGAGATGCCGGATTTCCAAGTTTTAAATATTCTCCAACCGGAAGGTTATGATCATTCATCTGGCTGCATGCTACAGAATGAACAAAGATACCACCGACTACATTTGTACCATACTGACCCCAGGACGGTCCCATCAGTGGCTGCCAGCGAGCAGATCTCCTGAGGGTAAATGTTCCTCTCGGAGTATCTGTACCTGCCTTACCAACGGATACACGAATTGTCTTGATCGGGATTGTCATACGACTGTTGGTGTATACTGTCATGACACCATTTACACGGTCACATGTCAGATAATAGCTGCTCTGCTTAAACTCATTGGTACGATCATTGACTCTGTATCCATTCTTGTTAAATCTGTACTGTACACCATTGATCATTCTGACTGTATTCTTCACATACTTGCCAGTCTTCGGATCCATATAACGGATAAGATTTCGGCTGTTATTTACAATAACCCATCCTGCTGTAACGAAACGTCCCATGCTGTCCAGACTTCCGTAAGTACCATTATGCTGTACACCGGATTTATTTGTTACTGCTGTACAGTTCTTAAACAGGAAATAATAGTAAGTTCCGTTCATCTTGATACGTCTCCAGCCGTTATCAGCAAGGACACCTGTGGAGCATGCAAAATAGTATTTATTATTGTATTTGATCCATTTGCTCTTATATACCAGACCTTTGTATGCTGTTGTGCTGGATCTCTGGAAGAAATAGTATCTGCTTCCGATCTTGGTCACGCCACTTGCCATACGTCCATCTGCCAGATAATATCTGTTTCCACTCCAGCATCCCTTTAAATGATTTCCATTTGCCGGGAAGTTAAACCATCCAACAAACTTACCGTTTACAGTAACTTTCTTGATACCTTTCTGTTCCTGTACACAGCCTGGCGTCTTTCCGAAGTAATAGTAACGGTTTCCTACTGCTGTAAGTTTGACCCAACGGTTCTTCCATGTTGCACGACGTCCGTTGCCAACAAAATAATATCTGTATCTGCCATATTTTACAAGTTTATTTGTATATGCAACGCCATTTCCATCAGCAAGATAATAGTAACGGTCTGCACCCTTTACCATCTTTTTGCTGCGGATCAGATATCCATTTGCATCAAGAAGATAGAGCCTCTTGTCGTTGCTCTTAACTTTGTATGCGCCGATACCCTTTTTCTGGTAACGTCCGTTTGCATCAAAGTAACGCCACTGAACATTATTCTTTACGTTTTTGCTGAACCATCCATTGCTTGCCATCTTACCAGGAATATCCTTGGAAGATGCTGCCGGACGGAAATAATAAACAGCGCCGCTGATCGTCTTGTCTCCAACGTACGGTTTACCACCTTTCAGCAGGTAGTAGGAAACACCATTGATCTTGTAAGTTCTGTTAACTACAAAGTATTCCTGCTTCGGAGCGTAAAAATTAAATACGCCGTCCTTTGCATTCCATCTCCATTCCTTTGTGATCATCTGACCAAGTTTGGAGTTATATGGTGTCTTAACAGATGTATTCAGAGTATTGCTGACTTTTACCTCTCCTGATGTGAGGAAATAGTAATAATCAATATCATTGTCTCCTACCTGATTTCTGCCAGTCAGCAGATATCCATCTTTATCAAATGCATAATAAGCTGTGAAAAGTTCACTTCCATCGCTGTTCAGAGTTGTAATCTTCATCAGTCCATCGGCAGATGTGTAATATTCACATGCCTCGCCAGTCTCCTCTGCTGTCTGTGTATCTACTTCCTGCTGAACATCTGCTGTGTCTGTCGTATCTGCTGTTGTATCGGCATCCTGCTGAACATCCGCTGTGTCTGTTGTATCTGCTGTTGTATCTGCATCCTGCTGAACATCCGCTGTGTCTGTTGTATCTGCTGTTGTATCTGCATCCTGTTCTGCTGCTTCAGCCGTATCCACAGCATCTGTCTGTGTCTCTGTATCAGCCTGTGCCGCTGCATCAATATTTTCTTCTGCAGAAACAGTCTCATCAGCTGCAGGTTCTGTTTCTGCTGTCTCTGTTCCAACAACAGCAGTAGCGTCCTGCGCTTCCTGTGGCTTTGGAGTGGAAAGCTTTTTCAGTTTCCATTTGGTAGGATTCTGTGCATTGTCCGGCTCCCATCTCGTATATAAAAGACTTGCTTCATGCTCATTTGCTGATTCATTCACCTTCGCACCAGCTTCAGCAGCTGTAGCTTCGGCAATCTGTGTCTCATCTTCAAATACAACTGCATCTGTCGTATCCTCAGCGCTGAAGTCTGCCACCTGATCATCTGCTACTTCTCCGTCATTCTGAACGGTGTTACTATCTTCATCATCTGTTTCAACAGCAACCTCTGCATCTGCCACATCTTCTGTGTCTGCCGCATCTGTAGAATCATCAGCTACAGGACTCTCTTCAGATTCTGTCTCTGTGTCCACAGATGCCTCTGAAGAAAACTCCGCTGCACTGACAATACTTGCTTCTGCTGCAGTAGACGTACACATTGCAAGGCTAAGCATAACTGCCACAACTTGTTTTTTCACAACTACTCCTCCTTAAAATTCTTTACATACATTTTCTATTCACCAAGACCGCTGCTGATCGCATCAGTCAAAGCTTTCAATGCTTCTTCTTCGTCTGCCCCTTCACAGACCAGTTCAATCTCATCTCCACACTTTACACAGGCTCCCAGAACACTCAGAACACTCTTTGCATTTGCAGAGCCCCCTTCAAATAAAAATGTGATCACAGAACTGTATTTCATAGCTTCATTACACAACACCCCTGCCGGGCGCAGGTGAAGGCCCGACGGGTTGTTCACTGTTATCTTCTGACTTACCATTACAAGATCTCCTGTTAATTATTTGCTGTAGAAATCTTTGAAATCTCCACACCAGTTGTCACTTCATCTACCAGTTCATAACCTTTCGGTATTTCAATACTGACAGGTACTTCATAACTTCCTTCGTTCATTCCCTTGAGATCAATTGAAGCATTAATATCCGCTTCCGTAAGATCATCAAGATCGTCCGATGTCTTCTTAACACGAATCTCTATCTTTGCAGTATCAAATGAAACCTGCATTCCGTCAGGTGAATCATTCACAACAATATTCTTTGTCGGAACTTCACATACATTACTTCCCTCCGGAAGAATATTGACTCTAACAAATACATCTTCACTGGAATCACTGGTAAGTTTCAGGCCATCCGGAAGATAATCTGAAATATTGATCTTTTCTTCGAAATCACTGTCTCTTCCGGAAATATCAGCCACTGATTCCGGAAGCCAGATCGTATTATTTTGCTCTTTCAGTGAAGCCAGAGCATCCTCACTTCCGGCAACACTGATCACATTCGGTGTTGTGCTGACACTCTCTACCTGATAGCCGGATGCCGGTGTACCGGAATATTCTGCACTGATCTTGACATTGGACTGCACTTTCCATAATCTGGCGTTTACATATACTTTGGATACATTAAGATAACCCATATCTGTATCTGTAAATTCTTCACCATTCTTGTCAATGATCTTGACATCTGTTTCCTGTGTCACATCTTCCGTTGCTCCCTCTACATCAATGGAGGCATTTACCTTATCTATTTTATTCATCAGAGAGGTCGGACCTGTAATCTTGATTTTCTCCGGATTGGAAGTCAGTGAGCCAATCTCATACCCTCTGTCAGGCTTTGTATTATTTGTAGTGACATTGACCACAAATTCCTGTGTGTCTTTATCCTCCAGATGCAGGCTCAGGTTCTGCGGACTCACCTCGATATGGTCTGCTGATATTCTCCCGCAAGATACTGTGATCGGAACCATGACCGGATCCGTCTTCAGGCTTACTGCCTGCTGCAGGTCTGCAACCGCGCGGATGTCATTGATTGATATCCGATCCAGAATCTTTCTCTGTGCCTTGATCGTAACACGGATCGGGACCTGCTGTTCGTCCTGCATGCACATCTTGCCGTCTGCATCAATATATGCCTCATTCAGCAATTCTACATCGGATACGACAAATGTCTTGGTACTGATCGGATTGTTGACATTCACGACCAAAAGCCATACCAGAATCGCAATCACAAGAGACAGAATCTTTAAAGAAAGATTATTTCCCAGTTTTTTCTTCATGCTTCACTCTTCCCTTCAACAACTGCCTCAGTTTATTGTTATCAACTATTTTCTTGTTCTGGGCTTTTTCCAGAACATCTCGAAGCTGGCTGCTACTGATATTACGCATCAGTCTACCGTCCTGAGCTACGGAAACCTGTCCGGTTTCTTCAGAAACAATAATCGTAACAGAATCTGTCACTTCACTGATTCCGACACCTGCACGATGTCTGGTTCCAAGCTGCTTACTCAGCTCCATATTGTCGGATAATGGAAGATAACAGGTAGCTGCCACAATACGGTTTTCCCGAACAATCACTGCACCGTCATGCAGCGGTGTGTTGTGTTCAAAAATGTTGATCATAAGCTGACTGGTAAGAAGTGCATCCACATTAATACCCGTACGAACATATTCATCCAGACGGATTTCCTGTTCGATCACGATCAATGCACCAGTCTTGACCTCTGCCATATCGAAGCAGGCTTTAATCAGCTCATTCACGGTCTTGTCTGTAAATCGTTCTTTTACTTCCTTCCCGGAATCAAAAGGAATGATTGATGCCATGATTTTTTTCTGTCCCAGCTGCTCCACGACTTTTCTCAGTTCGGGCTGGAAAATTACAACGATTGCCGTGATCAATGCCCCCGCCAATTTTGATACGATCCACAAAATCGTATTCATCTTAAAAATATAGGCAATGATAAGAAAGGCTCCGATCACCAGAAGCCCCTTCAACAGAGTATATGCACGTGTGAATTTGATCCACACCATAAACTGATACACAAAAAATGTGATCAGACATATTTCAATTACATCGATAATACTGACAGATGGCAGATTGATATCTGATAAATATCTTGCCAATATATCTGTAATACTCCGCATAAACTCTCCTCTCCTTTTGCAGCTGTTGTCGGTTACTTTTAATTACAAATCCTTTAAAGATTCTTCAAGTTTCTTCTCGAAATCAATATCATCTATATCTGCCTTCTGTACTACAGAAGCAGTTTCATTTTCCTGCGGCTGTGTTCTTTTTGGCTTTTTGGGAACTTCCTCACCCTGGAAAAGCGGTGTGGAATAATTCACTACACGCTCCGCTGCCTTACGTTCTTCTCTTGCAGGCTCTCCGTTGATCTTCTTGATGCTTCTCTCTGAAGTGGCTACAAGAGCCTTCGGAACTGCTTTCACATAGTAGTAGTAATCATCATCCTCATACTCCAGGCGTTCTGTTCTTGTATAGTCACCGCCAAAAACAAAGAACTCCAATATAATTCCGATCAGAACCGTGACCACTGTATAAATGATCAGAGATACAACGGAAATAGAAACTCCAAGGCTCATACTTCCTGCCAGCATGATTACAACATAGATCACGCCACCAGCTACGATCGCGATTCTCCATGCATAATCAACCATGCGGGTACGAATCAGATTTACCACAAGTACTACAGCCACAAATGCGATCAGCGTCAGCCACATCTCACCATTTTTCATGAGACTGTCTGATAACAGTGTCAGTTTGCCTACGATATCGGAATCCATGCCAAGAAGCACCTGCGACTGGATTCGTACTGTACGTACAAAATAATAGATGATCACACCACCGGCTGCCGGAAGTGCGGATACAGCACTGCTGAGAAGACCGCAGCCAATCGGAAGCAGGACCGGAAGATCAAATGCGAATGCAAGCGGCGTAAATACAAGTACAATATTTTTTCCGCTGCTGAAACGCAGAAACAGGATCATCATAAACAGGCCCAGTACAAGCAGAAAACCTGCCACTTCAATCCCCAATGCATAACAATGTCCCAACATCAGTGCAAAACCTGCAAAGATCATCATACCTGATGGAAGGATACTGCAGATCAGTGCCAGGATCAGTACAACAAAAATACTGTCCAGTGCTGTCATATATCCCATATTGGAATTGATCCAGATAAAATAAACAAGTGCAAGAACAAATTTCAGCAAAGGAAGCAGATACATTTCATACTGTGCATAAATTCCTTTGATTTTCTGTTTGAATTCCAGTAATGCTGTCATTTACGATACCCTCCTGCTGTTCCTCTGCCGGAAGATTTTTTTTCTTCTCTGGCATAAATCTTATTCAGCTCTGTAAGCTGACCGTAGTATTCTCTGACACTCTTCTTCGCCCGGTAATACTGAACAGAATACTGTACATATGTCAGGATTGAATACACTACAAGTACGACCAGATAGCCGATCACAATGTATACTCCCACCATCACCAGATTCATTTTGTGTATATTTTCCAGAAGATACTCGCCGAAATAAACTGCCACTGCTGCAATGATCAGACAATAACCGATCGTTACAAGGAAGAAATTCTTGATCAGCGCCAAACCTATATAATCACTCCGATAGTATTTGCTGACCGGAAGATATTTTCTGCCTTTGCCCTGCTCATACATGGCAAGCTTCGTCATTATCTTAACCTTCTCTTCGTTGATCATATCCTGCTCCTTACAAACATAATATTAGAAATAATCATACATAAATAGATTGTAACATATATCGCAAAGCATGAAAAGCCCTTTTTCTATTGCCATTTACATACTATTACATACTATTATGAAATACTTCCCATACACAAAGTCACAAAAAACACGGCTTCTGCACCATTTTCCAACAGACATTCTGTCATTGCTTCCACCGTACTCCCCGTGGTATACACGTCATCCATGAGCAGTATCCGCAATCCATTCACAGGATATGCCGCCTGAAAAGCATCTTTCAGATTTTGCTTTCGTTCCCGTGCATCCAGTTTTTTCTGAGAACGAGTCTCTTTTTCCTTATATACAAGCCATTCCGCGACCGGTATCTGAAGAAGTGATCCCGTACGTTCTGCCAGATCTGCAGCCTGATTAAAGCCACGCATCTTCATTTTGCGTCGATGGAGCGGTACCGGTACAATCACATCCGGATTCCATCTCCGGATATCCCGTCCCACGTACCTGCAGATAGCTTCTGCATAGTACTTTCCATATTCACGGCTTCCAAAAAATTTGTACCTGAGAAGAGACTGTTTCATCTGTGTATTATACAGGAACACTCCTCTGCCGCGTTCAAAACTCCGGTGTACAGTGCTGCACTGCGTACAGTACTCTTCTGTCTCTTTTACCGGTTTGCCGCATTTCATACAGTAATGTTTTGTAAGCGGATGCAGGAGATTTTCACATTCCGGACAGATGTTCCTCTGCCGGTCTCTCAGAATCCCATTGCATACCGGACATCTGGGCGG
This sequence comes from uncultured Blautia sp., assembly GCA_934378195.1. Lineage (GTDB taxonomy): Bacteria > Bacillota > Clostridia > Lachnospirales > Lachnospiraceae > Blautia_A. The sequence continues at coordinate 41,873 of CAKRPO010000007.1, read as the reverse complement.
ATACAAAATATCCAGACATATTTCTTTTATCTTCAAAGCTGCCCTTTCTCCCTGATGACACGCTCTCTGCTCTGTTCTGTTCAAGAATGCCTCTGCATTCTTGCTGCGAGATGCGCGTCATGCAATGCATGACATACTTCTTCTGCGCATCTCTGGTATTATATTATTCTGTTTCCTGAATACGCAGATCCAGGGAACTATATCTTCTCTGTTGTTTTTCATTTCTGATCATCTCACGGAAAGTCTCTTCGCTTCCCACAACTGTCACACATTTTCTCGCTCTGGTCACTGCAGTATACAGAAGATTCCTGTTCATCAGCATGCGCGGGCCGGAAAGCAGCGGTATGATCACAGCCGGATATTCCGAGCCCTGTGATTTATGTATCGTCACTGCATAAGCAAGTTCCAGCTCATCCAGCTGTTTAAAAGAATACTCCGCCCAGCGGCCATCCTCAAACTCCACTTCTGCTGTTTCCGCAAATTCATTGATCGTCTTGATGATCCCGGTGTCCCCGTTAAACACACCAACACCTTTTTCAATCGGAATTCCGTATCTTCCTCTGATTTCCCATTCCAACTGGTAATTATTACGCACTTGCATGACTTTGTCGCCTTCACGAAAAAGTCCCTGGCCGACTTCCCGTTCCTTCTTGGATGCATCTGGCGGATTCAGATATCTCTGAAGGATCTGATTCAGGCGTTCCACGCCAAGAAGTCCCTTACGCATAGGCGTCAGGACCTGAATCTCAAATGGTTTTGCCTCTACATATTTCGGAAGTTTCTCCTGGATCAATGCAATCACCACACGAATGATGATATCTGCATCGTATCTTTTGAGAAAAAAGAAATCACGGCTCTTGTTGTTGATTTCTACCTGTTCGCCTTTATTGATCTTGTGAGCATTCACAACAATGTCACTCTCCGATGCCTGGCGGAAAATCTTCTTCAATTCTACTACCGGAAACTGCCCGCTGCGGATAATATCGCGGAGAACATTGCCGGGTCCGACACTTGGCAGCTGATTTTCATCACCGACCAGAATCAGTCTGGTTCCTGCTGTAACCGCCATAAGAAGTGAATGAATCAGATGAATATCCACCATCGACATTTCATCAATAATGATTACATCCGCCTCCAGCGGATTCTCTGCATTTCGCTCAAAATGAATCAGCTGTCCCTCTCTGTCATCTTCCGGCATACCAGACAGTTCCAACAGGCGATGAATTGTCTGTGCTTCATAGCCAGTTGTTTCCGTCATTCGTTTCGCCGCTCTTCCTGTCGGTGCTGCCAGACGTATCTCTGCTCCTTCGCCTTCAAAATACCGGATGATTGCATTGATTGTCGTTGTTTTTCCTGTACCCGGTCCACCGGTAAGAACAAGGAGGCCATGCCCCGCAGCTTCCATAATCGCCTTCTTCTGCATTTCATCAAGGACCGTACCTGTTTCTTTCTCAATCTGAGCGATCCGGCGTTCTACCATCTTTCCATCTTCCGGACAGAAAATATCCAGTTCACGCAGCATTCTCGCGGTGTTTAATTCCAGATAATAATACTGTGCCGGATAAATCAGAATCTGATCCTCCTGTTCTTTCTGGATGATCTTGCGGTCCATGGACAGATCAACCAGATGTTTTTCCATATAGGAGGAATCCACACCCAAAAGCTCCGATGCACGCTGAAAAAGCTCTTCTTTTGGAAGGAAGACATGTCCTTCACCGGTTGCCTGCAGAAGAGTATATATCATTCCACTTTTTATTCTGTAATCTGAATCTGTGTGAATACCAATGCGATAAGCAATCTCATCCGCAATCTTAAATCCGACTCCACTGATGTCATCTGCCAGGCGATACGGATTCTCCTGAAGAACGCTGTACACAGAATCACCGTATTTCTGGTAGATCTTTGCACCAAGGTTCAGAGAGATTCCATACTTCTGAAGAAACATCATTGCTTTTCGCATGTCTGATTTCTCTGCGATCTGCATGGCAATCTCTCTGGCTTTCTTTTCACTGATCCCCTTGACTTCTGACAGCCGTTCCGGCTCGTCTTCCACGATTCGCAGTGTATCTTCACCAAAATGCCGGACGATTCTTCCTGCCAGTGCAGCCCCAATTCCTTTGATTGCACCAGACCCCAGGTAACGTTCCATAGCCAGTGCATCTTCCGGCATCTTTTCGGTCAGACGGACTGCCTGAAACTGTTTCCCGTAAACCGGATGTTGTGTAAAATTCCCTTCCAGTTCCACTGAAGCTCCCTGTGTAACCACCGGAAAACTCCCTACACAGGTCAGTTCCTCTTCCTCTTCTGCTCCTTTTAATACCATGACAGTATATCCATTATCTTCATTTCGAAAAATAATATGATCTATATATCCCGTAATGCTCTCGCTCATTTTTTCCTCTTTCTGACAGCAGATCAGGCAGCCCATAGCTGTCACACTTACAGTTTTATTTTACCATATAACAGTAAAACCAGGATATCTATGATCGTGTCATAAATATTCCTGGCTCCTGTGAACAGTTACATTTAAGATTCCATTCTGGTCATTATTTCTGCGTATTTGCCGGTTCCGACAGCCACCACATGCATTGCATTCTGAACAGTAAGTGTATTAACCCCTGTTCTCTGCTCGATCAGTGTATCCATTCCCCGAAGCAGTGCTCCTCCGCCAGCCAGAACGATTCCTCTGTCCACAATATCAGCGGCCAGTTCCGGCGGCGTCTTTTCCAGAACTCCATGGACTGCTTCCACAATTTGTCCCGTCGCATCTTTCAGTGCCACACGAATCTCCTCTGATGTCAGCTTGACTTTCTTTGGAAGTCCAGTAAGCACATTACGTCCTTTTATTTCCATTACCTGTGGGTTTGCTTCTTCAATAGCTGTACCGATTTTGATTTTGATCGCCTCTGCAGTATCCGATCCGATAAACAGACTGTGTGTCTTTCGTATATAGCTCATGATTGCCTGATCAAAAGCGTCTCCGGCAACCTTGATTGTTGACGAAACCACAACACCGCCAACAGAAATAACCGCAATGTCAGTCGTACCGCCTCCAATATCCACAATCAGATTACCAAACGGCTTTGTAATATCCACGCCGGCTCCGATTGCTGCTGCAATTGGCTCTTCGACCAGAAATACCTCCCTCGCTCCGGCCTGATAGGTTGCTTCCTCCACAGCCTTACATTCGATCTCGGTAATACCACTTGGAACACAGACACTGATCCTGGGTTTACGGAATGCACGTCTTCCCATTGCCTTGGAGATAAAATACTTCAGCATCTTCTCCATAACAACAAAGTCCACGATCACACCCTGTCTGATCGGACATATCACCTCCATATTAGAAGTAACATGACCGCTCATCTGACGCGCTTCCTCGCCAATTGCTTTGATTTTCTCTGTATCTTTATCATATACAACTACAGATGGCTCACTCAAAACGAGGCCTTTTCCTGTAGAATATACCAGACTGTTTGTCGTTCCCAGATCTATTCCTATATCATTTGCAGGCATAAGATCTCCCTTCCATATGTTTCCTGTAAGATTTTGATTTCAAATCATTCTTCATTCATAATCACAATCATTATAAACAACTTTTCCACAAATGAAAAGTCCCTATTCCCTGTAGCCAGCCACTTATTTAAGATACTTTGCCACATACTGTCCGGTATAAGACTGTGAGCACTGCGCAATTTCTTCCGGTGTTCCGGCTGCGATCATTGTACCTCCACGCTCACCGCCTTCCGGTCCCATATCTATAATATAATCAGCTGTTTTGATGACATCCAGATTGTGTTCAATGACAACGACCGTATTGCCGCCTTCCGTCAGACGCTGCAGGATTTCCACCAATTTGTGCACATCCGCAAAATGCAGTCCCGTCGTCGGCTCATCCAGGATATAGATCGTACGGCCTGTACTGCGCTTGCTGAGTTCTGTCGCCAGCTTGATTCTCTGTGCTTCTCCTCCGGAGAGCTCTGTGGACGGCTGTCCAAGACGGATATAGGAAAGTCCCACATCGTAAAGTGTCTGTATCTTTCTCTTGATAGATGGAATGTTTTCAAAGAAAGTCAGCGCTTCCTCTACCGTCATATTCAGGACGTCGTAAATGCTCTTGTCTTTGTATTTTACTTCCAGCGTCTCACGATTATATCGTTTTCCCTTGCAGACCTCACATGGCACATAAACATCCGCCAGGAAATGCATCTCAATCTTGATAATACCGTCACCACTGCATGCCTCGCAGCGTCCGCCCTTGACATTAAAGCTGAAACGCCCCTTCTTATATCCACGGGCCTTGGCATCCGCGGTAGATGCAAACAGATCACGGATCTGATCAAACACACCGGTATAGGTTGCCGGATTGGAGCGAGGTGTACGTCCGATCGGTGACTGGTCGATACTGATGACTTTGTCCAGCTGTTCCAGTCCAAGGATTTCTTTATGTTTGCCGGGAATCACTCTTGCTCTGTTAAGATCTCTTGCAAGTGTCTTGTACAGCACCTCATTGATCAGTGAACTCTTACCGGATCCACTGACACCGGTCACAGCAGTCATGATTCCTAATGGTATATCTACATTTACCTGCTTCAGATTATTTTCTGCGGCTCCGCGAATCTTCAGCCAGCCCGTTGGCTGCTTACGCTCCGTCGGTACCGGAATCTTGCATCTGCCACTCAGATATGCCCCGGTAACAGATCTCTCATTCTTCATCAGAGTCTCTGCCGTGCCGATCTCAACCAGTTCTCCACCATGTTCTCCTGCTCCCGGTCCGATATCCACAACACAGTCCGCTGCACGCATCGTATCTTCATCGTGTTCAACTACGATCAGTGTATTTCCCAGATCGCGGAGACGCATCAGCGCACGCAGAAGTTTGTCATTATCCCTCTGATGAAGTCCGATACTCGGTTCATCCAGAATATAGGCAACTCCAACCAGACCAGAACCAATCTGTGTCGCCAGACGGATCCTCTGTGCTTCTCCTCCGGAAAGAGTAGCTGTTGCACGGCTCAGAGACAGATAATCCAGACCGACCTCTGAAAGGAAACCAACTCTTGCACGAATTTCCTTCAGGATCTGTTTCCCGATCAGTTCCTGCTGTTCTGTAAGCTGCAGTTCATTCATAAATTTCTTCAGATTCTCAATAGAAAGAGAAGTCAGTTCATAAATATTACGGTCTCCGACTGTCACTGCCAGGGATTCCTTTTTCAGACGCTGGCCTTTGCAGGTCTTACAAGGAGTAATACGCATAAAGGTCTCGTATTCCTGCTTCATTGCATCAGACCCTGTCTCACGATATCTCTGCTCTACATTCTTGATCAGACCTGGAAATGCTACATCATAAACGCCCTCTCCACGCTGCCCCTTATAATAGACCTTGACTGAATGACCATTTGTTCCATTGATCAGAACATTCTTGACTTCATCCGGATAATCCTGGAACGGTGTATCCAGACTGAAATCATATTCCTTTGCAAGGGCATCCAGAATCGCCCTGGTAAAGCTGCCCTTATCCGTGCAGGACTGCCATCCCATAACCACGATTGCACCCTGCGAAATGCTGAGAGACTTATCCGGAATCATCAGGTCAATATCAAATTCCATCTTGTATCCCAGACCAAAGCAGTCCGGGCATGCCCCAAACGGGTTGTTAAAAGAAAAACTTCTCGGTTCAATCTCATCAATGCTGATCTGACAGTCCGGACATGCAAAACTCTGACTGAATGTCTTCACATTGCCATCCATCGTATCCACCATGAGTAATCCGTCCGAAAGATCCAGTACTGTCTCAATAGAATCGGAAAGTCTTTTCTCTATACCTGGCTTCACAACCAGACGGTCTACAATAATCTCAATATTGTGCTTGATATTTTTATCCAGTTTGATCTCTTCAGACAGTTCATACAGATTGCCATCAATCTGCACGCGCACATAACCACTGCGCTTTGCCTGTTCCAAAAGTTTGGCATGTGTACCCTTGCGTCCGCGGACTACCGGTGCCAAAAGCTGTAGTTTCGTTCTCTCCGGAAGTGCCATGATATGATCGACCATCTGATCAACCGTCTGTTTCCTGATCTCCTTACCACACTTTGGACAATGCGGAATACCAATACGTGCATAAAGAAGTCTGAAATAATCATAAATTTCCGTAACGGTACCAACAGTCGAACGTGGGTTGCGGTTTGTAGATTTCTGGTCGATGGAAATTGCCGGCGGCAGTCCTTCGATTGACTCTACATCGGGTTTCTCCATCTGTCCCAGGAACTGTCTCGCATAAGATGACAGCGATTCCATGTAACGCCTCTGTCCCTCTGCATAGATCGTATCAAATGCCAGAGACGACTTTCCCGAGCCGCTGACTCCTGTCAGGACCACAAATTCATCTCTCGGAATATCCACGCTCAGATTCTTAAGATTGTTGACATTTGCCCCTCGAATCTTAATAAACTTTTTTCCTGTTGTTCGTTCAGCCATTTTTTCTCCTCTTATCTGCTGCCTGCTCAATCTTCATCCAGCAAAAATTCTGCCAGAATATGATTGCTCACATGAATTCCTTTTCTTGTAAATTTCCAGTTCCTGCCAACCTTTTCCAGAAATCCGGTCTCTTTATATTTTTGCAGAACCGTTCCGTAAACATGCTCCAGATTCTCATGGAAATTTTCTTCAAAATCTTTCTCTGAGATTCCCTCCGTCATGCGAAGTCCCAGATACATAAATTCCTCTATCTGGTCATTTCTGGAAAGCTTCGTGTTCTCTTTGCGGATGCAAGCTGTATCTTTTGAAAATGCAAGATATTCCTGCATATCTCTCGTATTAGAAAAACGTTCTCCTCTGAAAAGCGAGGACGCTCCCAAACCCAGCCCCAGATACTCTGTTCGCTTCCAGTAACCAATATTGTGCCGGCAGGAATAACCTTCTCTTGCATAATTGGATATCTCATACTGCCGGTATCCATATTCAGCAAGAACGGCAGCCGTATCCTCATACATCTGATATTCTGTGTCCTCATCCGGCAGATTCAATTTTCTCTCTGCAAACGGAGTCCCTTCCTCAATAATCAGGCTATATGCAGAAATGTGCTCCGGTTTCAGCTCTGCCACCTGATGAAGATGCTCTCGCCATGCTTCTCCGGTCTGCCCCGGAATCGCAAACATCATATCAATATTGATATTGGCAAAGCCAGCCTCCCGCGCCTGCCGGTAGCTCTGCAAAAACTCTTCATAGCTATGAATCCTGCCAAGCATTCTCAATTCTGCCGGTTCTGTGGACTGCAGTCCCAGACTCAGACGATTGATTCCTGCTCTGCGATAATCTTTAAGTTTCTCCAGATCAACGGTTCCCGGATTCGCTTCTATCGTAATCTCTGTATCTGCAGAAAACGCAAACTTCTCCCGGATTGCTTCTATAATAGAAGCAATCGCTCCTGCTTCCAGTACGGAAGGAGTTCCCCCTCCAATGAAAACAGAAACGATCTCATACGCTTCTACGCCCTGCACTGCCTGTATTTCAGCAAGCAATGCCTCTATATATCGTTTCCTCGCCTCCTGATCAGACGGACCGGAAAGGAAGTCACAGTACTGACATTTCTGCACACAGAACGGTATATGAATATACAGTTCCAAAGGGATACACTTCTTATTCTTCACTGTCTGTATCCTCATCATACGAACCATCATCCTGACTGTCTGAACTGTCATCATAACTCTCATCAGACTCATCACCACTCTGGTCAGCAGACGAATCTAAAGTACCATCCGCCTGATCCTGTCCGTCAGAGGCTTCAGAATCCGATGGATTTACAGTGTCCGTACTGTCAGAATTCCCGGCAGTACTTCCAGACACAGCCGACGGATTCTCTGCCACATACAGATTCACCATGCTGATATCTCCATTGGCAGTTACTGCGGATGCATCTACTGTATCCGGTTCCGGTGTCGGCGATGGCTCCGGTGTAATACTGATCTTCAGTACCTGCTCCGAAGCTGGATCTTTTTTCTTCTGGCCACAGCCGCATCCTGTCATAATCACACAAAATGTCAGTATACTTCCTGCCACAATATATCTTACAGCCTTTGCAGTACCCTTTTTCATGGTCCTGCCCCCTTTCTGTAGTCTGAACAGTCACTGTTAACAATGCTCACAGCAACCGATATTCCTGGTCTGTTCCCGTCAAATTATTTGTCATCCAGTTTCAGCACACTCATAAACGCCTTCTGCGGAATCTCTACATTTCCGACCTGACGCATACGCTTCTTACCTTCCTTCTGTTTCTCAAGAAGTTTCTTCTTACGGGAAATATCACCACCGTAACATTTGGCAAGAACATCTTTGCGCATAGCCCGAACTGTCTCACGGGCAATGATCTTACTTCCAATCGCTGCCTGAATCGGAATCTCAAAGAGCTGTCTCGGAATCTCGTCTTTGAGCTTCTCGCACATCTTACGTCCACGCTCATATGCAGTATCTGCATGTACAATAAAGGAAAGTGCATCGACTTCTTCTTTATTAACAAGGATGTCCAGCTTAACCAACTCACTGCGTTCATAACCACAGAGTTCATAATCCAGAGAAGCATATCCTCTGGAACGCGACTTCAGTGCATCAAAGAAATCATAGATAATCTCATTCAGCGGAAGTTTATATTTCAGAAGTGCTCTTGTCTCTTCCATATATTCCATACCATTGTACTGGCCACGGCGTTCCTGACAGAGATCCATGATCGCACCGATAAACTCCGTCGTTACCATAATCTCAGCATTCACCATTGGTTCTTCCATATATTCAATCTCGGATGGATCCGGCAGGTTAGATGGATTGGTCAGCTCGATCACTTCGCCATTAGTCTTGTATACTTTGTAAACAACACCCGGGGCAGTCGTTACCAGATCAAGATTATACTCTCTTTCCAGACGCTCCTGGATGATCTCCAGATGCAGAAGTCCGAGGAAACCACAGCGGAAACCAAATCCCAATGCAATAGATGTCTCCGGCTCAAAGAACAGGGAAGCATCATTCAGCTGCAGCTTCTCAAGTGCATCACGAAGATCTCCATATCTGGCACCGTCGGCCGGATACAGTCCACAGTAAACCATCGGCTGTACTTTCTTATATCCCGGAAGTGCCTCCTCACACGGTCTCTCATTATCAGTAACCGTATCACCAACACGGGTATCTCCAAGATTCTTGATACTTGCGGTAATATAACCAACCATACCGGCGGTCAGCTCATCACAAGGAATGAACTGTCCGGCTCCAAAATAACCAACTTCTACAACTTCTGTCGTAAATCCGGTCGCCATCATACGAATCTGGGTACCTTTCTTAACGCGTCCGTCCATGACACGACAAAAAACAATAACACCCTTATAAGCATCGTAGATTGAGTCAAAGATCAGTGCCTTCAGCGGTGCTTCCACATCACCCTGCGGTGCAGGAATCTTCGTAACAATCTGCTCCAGAACCTCTTCAACATTCAGCCCTGTCTTGGCAGAAATTCTCGGTGCATCATGTGCCTCAAGTCCGATCACATCCTCAATCTCATTGACAACACGGTCCGGATCTGCGCTCGGAAGGTCGATCTTGTTGATGACCGGCAGGACATCCAGATCATGATCCAGTGCCAGATAGACATTAGCCAGTGTCTGTGCTTCGATTCCCTGAGCCGCATCTACAACCAGAATTGCACCATCACAGGCTGCAAGACTTCTGGATACCTCATAATTGAAATCGACATGTCCTGGTGTATCTATCAGGTTAAAAATATATTCTTCGCCATCGTTTGCCTTGTATACGATTCGCACGGCCTGGGATTTGATCGTGATGCCACGCTCACGCTCCAGGTCCATATTGTCCAATACCTGAGACTGCATCTCACGCTCTGTCAGTGTACCGGTCTTCTCAATAATACGGTCAGCCAGTGTGGACTTACCATGGTCTATATGTGCAATAATGCAGAAATTACGAATTTTGCTCTGGTCTATCATTCTGCGGAATTCCTCCTTATGTACTTACATGTATTTGTGCAGGAAATCATTTCCTATAACAAGATATACTACGAGGCATTATAGCATAGCTTTTTGCTTTAAGTCCAGTTCTTGTAAAGGGATATTTTCTGCAAATGCACCATTGTATCACTGTTCACATCTGTACGGCTGATCTATGTTTTTTATTATACGAACATTTGTTCTGAATTGCAAGTGTTATTTTTTACTTTCTCCCTGAAGTACCCTGTTCAGTATATCCGCAAATGGTTCCATCGCATTCTTTACTTCCTGAACCGTATTGGTCTGTGCGCCTGCTTCCAGAAGAAGCGCCCGTGGCCGCAGATGCAGATTATAACGCAGACCTGCAAGATAAATGCCACGGTACAATTCCGGATAATACAGCGCCGCCTGGTATTCCAGCTGAAAAGAAAAAGCCAGATTATCCTGTATATAAGGATTTGGAAGATATGAAAGATCTCCACTGTTAATCGTATGGCTCAGGCCATTATAAAACATGATCTGCGCTGTCGGCTTTTCGTTGATCTGTGTGACCAGATGACGGTCTTCCGGCACGCCATCCCGGTGCAGATCAATCAGAACCTGTATGGAAGGATTCTCTTCCAGAACAGGCTCCAACCATTCCCTTGCATAATCATAGGCTTTGCTCCGATCCAGTTCCCCGCCTGCCAGATCAAAAGCTTCCGTTACGTGCATGACCTGATATCCGTAATCTTCTGTCAGAAGCTGTGTCAGATAATCCCCTACTCCAACAATCGTATCTTCTATTTTGCCCTCTCTGGAGTCAGCAAAGGTCTCCTGTGAATGGCTGTGATAGATTAGAATCTGTGGATCTGTCATTTCTTTTGGCAATGTCAGGTCTTCTCCCAGAAGCGTTGCCGCATTCAGCTGCTGTGCGCTGATCTCCGTATTGGAATCCAGAATAAAAAAATGATTCATCAAATAATCATAGTTGGAAAGTGTCTCCGGCGCGAGGTCGATTTCCGGCATGGGCTGCACCTGTGCCGCAGCCGTAGTGACTTCCTCTTCCCCCTGCTTTTCTTCAACCAGGCTTTCTTTTGTCTGCCCATCTGTACTTTCAGTCTGTTCCACTTTCTGCTGTTCTTCCTTTTCCGGTGCCGACACAACTGGTGTTACGTTTTTCTCTGTTTTTGCAGTCGGTGTGATCTCTTTTTGCTCTGCATTATTCTCCAGATTCGGCTTGTCCGCCGTCACTCTATCATTTTCTTTATTTCCGACTTCTTTATTTTCATTTACGACCATTTTACCAAGATAGCGGGCATTACTTTGCATCAGTTTTTCATAAGTCTCCTGATCTTGTCCAGATGCACGTTCCTGTGCTTTTTCCTCCAGAAAACAATACAGTGGCAGCTGCCGAAAAACATTTTCATGCAGCATAAGAACACCCGCTGTCACGGATAAGGTCACAAGTACACATCCTTCCACAACCAGATGCAGTGTTTTCCGGAATCTTGCCACAGGATCACCCCTCTCAAAGTATCCTATGATAAATTTCTCCGAATTATTCCCCCATCATTTTCCTCTCATTACTCCTGTTGCTGCCCTGTCGAACAGACCTCATCAACATTCCTTTCAAACTTCGCCGAATGCCATATTCAGCCCTTCCGATATCGTAAAACTCAGATATTTCACGGTCTCATCCACATCTTTGGGTGTCACAAACATACTGTAAAGATTCGGGGCAATCATCTCATCCAGAAATTCTTTCTGCTCGGTCTCTTCCAACGTATCCAAAAGATGCGCCATGGAATCATGTACGATCGTTGCCGCATCTACCACGGTAGGAACCCCGATCCCGATTACTTTCACCTGCAGGTTTTCTTCTGTCAGACCATTTCTGTGATTACCCACTCCAGATCCTGGATGGATTCCTGTATCTGTAATCTGAATCGTCCTGTTCAGCCTGCGGACACTTCTTGCTGCCAGAGCATCAATTGCGATCACGACATCCGGTTTTGTTTCTGAAACAACTCCCTGAATAATCTCTGCTGTCTCCATACCGGTCTGCGCCATGACACCCGGAACGATTCCACTGACCCGGTGCATTTTGTCATAACCGATCCCCCGAAGACTGTATTCTCTTATAATATGCCGGGTCATTCTCAAATTTTCCACAACATGCGGTCCCAGTGCATCTGCTGTAATCGCTGAATTTCCCAGTCCTACAACCAGGATTGATTTTTCCTTCTTCAAGTCGATCAGCTGTTTCAGATGACTTGATATTTCCTCCGAAATCTCACGGTGATAATCTTCATCCGGTTCAGAAAGATCCGGAGCTTCTATCGTGATATAAGTTCCCTGCGGCCTTCCCATTGATTTTGCTCCATTCTCCGTCACAATTCTGACAACTGTTGTCCGGATCTCCTTCTCTTCATCATACTCCTCATGGATCTCTACGCCCCGAATCTCCGTATTTTCCTCCGCAAAACGTTCCGTTGTCTCCAGTGCAAGGTCTGTTCTGATTCTTCTGCCGCCTGCCATTTCGTACCCTCCTGCTCCTCTGAATCTTTTGTCTCTGCATATCATCTGTAAAAATTCAAATTATTCTTTTTTTACGTTGTTTCTTATCATTAATTTCTGCAGATCAGAAAAATATTATGTATGGAAGATACAGGATAAAATATTACTTATAAGTGAAAATAATAATTATATTTTTGTTACTGTTCACAGGTAATATTCCGCTGTGAACGGAGTGAACAGTAACTATTTTTTTACATTTCCTGTAATATTTCTGCAATTTTCTCTTGACAATCACAGACAAATATAATAATATATATAAGCATGTTTACAGAAGCGCCCGTGTCTGTTTCTGTAACAACGACACATTATTATAAATCTGAAATGGAGGTGTACCAATTGGCTAACATCAAATCTGCAAAGAAAAGAATTTTAGTAAACAGAACTAAAGCTGCTAGAAACAAATCTATCCGTTCTGCTGTTAAAACTTCCATCAAAAAAGTAGAAACTGCAGTTCAGAAAAACGATAAAGCTGCTGCACAGGCTGCTCTTACAGAGGCTATCTCTACAATCAGCAAAGCAACATCTAAAGGTGTTTATCACAAAAACAACTGTGCAAGAAAGATTTCCCGTCTGTCTAAAGCTGTCAACAGCATTGGCTAATTCAGGAAACATACATTTTTAATTATAAGCTTATAATTAAAAAGACAGTCACAACCGTCAGTGACTGTCTTTTTTTGTATTCTTGAATGACCGGGACTCTTTCGAATCCCGGTCATTATCTTTATTTTCTCTCTCAGCCTCCAAGTTCCACCATACGGTGAATGCAGCGTCCGGCGCCTTCCATGACATTCTCCGGAAGTTCGATCACTTCTCCGCCTGTTCCTTTCAGGCAGTTGTAGATATCCATCAGTGTTGTGATCTTCATATTCATACAGGTCAACATGACAGACAGCGGATAGAACTGTTTGTCCGGACATTCAAACTGCAAATGCTCTACGATGCTGTTCTCTGTTCCGATGATAAATTCTTTGTTCGGAGATTTCTTTGCGTATTCCATGATTCCGGTTGTAGATCCGACATAGTCAGCCAGTTCTACGACTTCCTGACGACATTCCGGGTGAACCAGAAGCAGAGCATTCGGGTGTGCCTGTTTGGCTTTTTCTACATCTTTGGCACTCATAATGATATGTCTTGGACATCCGCCTTTATAGAAAGCAAATTCTTTTTCCGGAAGTTTCTCTGCGACAAAACGTCCCAGGTTCGGATCCGGAATAAACAGAATCTTATCGTTTTCCAGTTTACTGCAGATTTCTACTGCTGAAGAAGATGTCACGCAGACATCACATTCTGTCTTTAATTCTGATGTAGTATTGATATAAGCAACAACCGCATATCCCGGGTGCTCTGCTTTTAATTTGCGCAGACTCTCCAGGTCCAGCTGCTCTGCCATTGGACATCCGGCTGTCGGATTGGCAAGCCAGACTTTCTTTTCCGGACTTAAAACTTTGCAGGTCTCTGCCATGAAACGTACACCGCACATGATCACGCCCCTGCAGTTACTCTTGGATGCCTGCACGCTCAGTCCATAAGAATCTCCCATATAATCTGCAACTTCCAGGATTTCCTGTCCCTGATAAGCATGGGCCAGAATACATACATCCTGTTCTTTTTTCATTCGCAGGATCTCCTGCTGAAGTTCCTGTATTGTCATAATTTAATATTTCCTTTCTCCGTAATCTGTTCCCATGGCTGAAGCGGAGCCAGAAATCCTGCTTTTTTCAGTTGTTCCCCAATCAGCTCCAGTCGTTCTTCATTTGCAGCCTCGATCAGATGATAATGATAACCCGAGGTTGCATTGCTCAATACAGTGGAGTGGCTGTTCTGCAATGCTTCAATAAATTCATTTACATCCTGTCTGGAGCGGATATCCATCTCCGCGCTGACACGCCCGTAAACCCTGTGACTGATACTGATATTCTTGACATGTCCTCCACAGTCCACGATCAGATTCAGTTCTTCTGCCGCCTTATCCTGGCTGTGACGCATCTTAAATTCGCGGGTACAGCTGCTGTCCTGCTGCATGACATATCCTTTTGTAGTGGAAAGTATCCCTGGTGTTGACGCACGGATCACTGCAAGATCCTGCACGATCACCTGACGGCTGACACCAAATCTTCCAGCCAGTTCTCTCGCCGCCACAGGTGTATCTGTCTGTTTCAGGATTCTTAAGATTTCTCTCCGTCTTTCTCCTGTATTCATAGGTGTTTCTCCTTATAATGCATGAAGGTTTTTCATAGAAATATCAAGGATTGGTGCGGAATGGGTCAGTGCTCCGCTGGAAACAAAATCAACGCCGATCTCACATATCTTCTGAATATTTTCTTTTGTGATGTTGCCGGAACATTCTGTCTGTGCTCTTCCATCGATCAGTTCCACTGCCTGTTTCATCACTTCCGGTGTCATATTATCCAACATGATGATATCCGCACCGGCTTCTACGGCTTCTTTGACCTGCTCCAGTGTCTCTACTTCAATTTCAATCTTACGTACAAAAGGCGCGTATGCTTTTGCCATCTGTACAGCTTTAGTAACACTTCCAGCTGCTCCGATATGATTATCTTTCAGCAGGACACCATCAGAAAGATTGTATCTGTGGTTACATCCGCCACCGACTCTTACAGCATATTTCTCAAATACACGACAGTTTGGAGTTGTCTTACGGGTATCCAGAAGTGTCACGTTGCTGCCTTCCAGAAGTTTTGCAACCTGTCTGGTGTAGGTTGCAATACCACTCATTCTCTGCAGGTAATTCAGTGCCACACGTTCTCCGGAAAGAAGGACACGAATGTCACCTGTTACAGTTGCCATCAGTTCACCTTTTTTTACTTCATCTCCATCCTTGCAATGAAAATCAATCTCTGTTTTCTCATCCAGGATCGTAAATACTCTCGCATAAATATCAAGTCCGGCAACCACACCGTCCTCTTTGGCTATCAGGTCTACAGTTCCTTTGGTTGCGGTTGGCATAACTGCGTTTGTGGAAACGTCCTCGCTTGTGATATCTTCCTGCAGTGCCATACGGATCAGCTGATCAGCCTGCATCTTCATTGTAATTTCATTCATGACTCTTCTTCATCCTTTCGATTTCATTTAAAACCATTTCATGGTAAACATTCAATACTGCTTCTCTGTCTTCATATGGTTTCAGATCTATGGTACCCGGTCTGCACGGGTCTGGTTTTCTTCCAAATATCATATCATCTGCAGCGCGTCTTGCAAAGACCAGAGATTCAAGAAGTGAGTTGCTGGCAAGGCGGTTTTTGCCATGTACACCATTACAGCTTGTCTCACCGCAGGCATACAGACCTTTCATAGAAGTACGGCTTCCAAGGTCAACTTTGATTCCGCCCATAAAATAATGCTGCGCCGGAACAACCGGAATCGGCTCTTTACGCGGGTCAAATCCTTCTTCCACGCATCTTTGGAAAATATTCGGGAAATGTTTCATGATTGTTTCTTCTCCCAATGGTCGCATATCTTCCCATACAAAATCGGTACCGTCCTTTTCCATCTGTGCAAAGATTGCCTGACTGAGCAGGTCTCGCGGCTGCAATTCATTGGTAAAACGCTGTCCATTCTTATCGTACAGAAGCGCGCCCTCTCCTCTGACAGATTCAGAGATCAGGAAACGACGTCCTGGTTTGTGTGAATAAAGGGTTGTCGGATGAATCTGTATGTAATCCAGATGTTCCAGTACTACCTGGTGTTTCATGGCAATTCCAAGTCCGTCACCTGCAATATGAGGGAAGTTGGTGGAATTTTTGTAGAGACCGCCAAGTCCGCCACATGCCAGAACAACATATGGTGCTCTGACCGGATATACTTCGTTCTTCTCGTCCATGATGATGACACCACCGCAGATGTTATCTTTTGAAATAATGTCAACCATGGTCATATATTCACAGATTTCAATGTTGTCTCTTGTCAGTGCCTGATTCAAAAGTGTCTGGGTGATCTGTTTACCTGTGATATCTTCGTAAAAAAGGATTCGTGGCTGGGAATGTGCCCCTTCTCTGGTAAAGTCCAGCTCTCCTGTCTCTGTTCGTTCGAATGTAACATTTCTCTGTAAAAGATCGCGAATAATGCTGTTGGAGCTTCGAATCATCAGCTCGACTGCCTTTGCGTCATTTTCGTAATGGCCTGCGCGCATGGTGTCTTCGAAATAGTCGTTATAATCTTCTTCGCCTCTGAGCATGCAGATGCCGCCCTGTGCCAGGAAGGAGTCTGACTGATCTGCCTGCTGTTTGGTGAGCATGAGTACTTTCATTCTGGATGGCAGGTTCAGGGCACAGTAGAGACCTGCGGCTCCTGTTCCTACGATAATGACGTCGTAATTTTCTTTCATTTTTGTTTCCTCATACCGGTTTGTGCCGGATTTTCTGTTGGGTTTTGTATTTTTGTGTTTTCTGATTTGTGATTATACTACCCGACATGTTAGGTGTCAAGACACCTATGTATATTGGTGTAAAGAAATATTGATTTGGTGTAAAGATATGCCAGAATAGCCGCTTTATATTTACTTAATTCACGGCTAGAGAAAATATAGGAGTATGAAACAGCTTCAGAACTTAGAATTTCTAAGGTGTCTATCCAACTATTAAAACCATTCATAAAAATCCCAACAACTATACTGCTCGCAAGCCTTTGCAGATATCGAAACTGCTTGCAGGTAGTATAGTTGTTCGGGATTTTTAAACTTTCCGGGTACAATATTTTAATTCACCTGTTACATTCTTTATTTATTTCTCTCAGTACTATATTTTACTATCAACAATTCCACACTTAGTACATCCTGCAGTCTTCCGGTCTTTACGGCCTCCTCTGCATCCACGAAGTCCTCCTCCGCCTGCTCAAGCTCTTCAACGCTGTAAGCCCTCGCACATGCAAGTATATTTCTCGCCACAAATGACGGCACACCAAGTCTGCCGGAAATTTCATTCTGGGATGCACCTTCCCCCGCCATTTTTTTCGCCAGGCACATCTGTCGAAACTGCTTTGACAAAAGAAACAGAATCCTCATTGGCGGCTCACGCAGTGTCAGCAGGTCATTGTACAGATCCAATGCTCTTCTCTGGTTTCGTTCCGTAACCGCGCGCACCATATCAAAAATCTTATTCTCTGTTCTTGTCGTACAGATTTCCTCGATATCTTCTCTCGTTACAATATCATGTCCCATCGTGTACGTAATCAGCTTTTCCAGCTCCATACGGATATTTCCCATATCTGTACCGGTCCTGGTCAGAAAAAGCTCCATATCTCTGGTCGTGATCTTGCGGCCTTCTCTTGCAAGAATACCTGCCGCCCATCGCATCAGGGTCTTTTCGTCCTGCTTTGCAAACTCCACAATACGCCCGCAGCTCTTGACTGCCTTATACATACGGCTTCGCTTGTCCACTTCCTCTTCCACAAAAACAAGTCTCACATACTCCGGAAGATCTTTCATATAATCCGCAAGTTCATCACATTTATTCTTAAAAAAACCGGAGTTTTCCACGAGAACCACTCGATGATCCGCAAAAAAGGGCATTGTCTCGCAGAGGTCGATCATCTCCCGTACCTCAATTCCCTTACCTTCATATTTGCTGAAATTCATCGTATCATCATCCGGATTCAATGCATGAATCAGCTTTTCTTTGTACTGAATCCGGAGATATGCCTCCTCACCGAACAGAAGATATGCATTTTTGAAATTTCCTGTCTTGATGTCTTCCTGTAAATTCTTCAATTCCTGTGAAACCTCCTGATAAAATATCGCTTCCATTCGCAACAGTCTGATCTCATGCAAACAGTAACCAAGTCTTCTCTATCTGTTTAGTATAGACGATTTTCTGTTTTTTCTCAACGAATAAATCAAGAATGCCTCTGCATCCACACTGTCCTCCCATCTGTAGTCATAGTCACCGCCCCTTCTTTCATCGTATACCAGATCTTTGCTCCGACACCTTCCAGTCTCTCAATCGTTTCGCTCGACGGATGTCCGTAGCTATTTGTCGCAGAACAGGAGATCACTGCCACTTCCGGAAGCACCACATCCAGGAATTCCTGACAGGTAGAATACCTCGATCCATGATGTCCCACTTTCAGAAAATCTACATCTTCCAGCTCCGACAGAAGTTTTTTCTCCGTTTCTGCCCCGATATCACCGGTAAACAGCCCTTCAAAACCGCCATATACCAGTTCCACGACCATACCGTCTTCATTCGCATCTGTTCCTGCAGTCCCTCTATCTGGTGAAAGAAATCGAAGAGAAGCTTTTCCAAGCGCAATCTGTTCCCCTTTTCTTCCCTTCTGTACATTCACGCCTGCTGCCTGCGCTTTATCCACCAATTGCTGATATGCATCGTCCGGTTGTGTCCATTCCGGTAAGATCAGGTTCTTCACCCTGACAGAAGTAAGATGCGCCCTCATATAATCAAGCAGTTCCAGCACACCACTGATATGGTCATTATCCGTATGTGAAATCAAAATAGCATCAATCACACCAATCCCCTGATTCTTGAGATATGGCAGAATCTGATAACGTGTGATATTCTTCTTGTTGCTGCTGCCGCCATCGATCAGGAAGTTCTGTCCCTGTGGAAGCTGAATGGAAATACAGTCTCCCTGCCCAATATCCAGACATGTGATCTGCAGATTTCCGGCTGGACGATAGATGAGGATTCCCAGTCCAACTACTATCATAGTCCCAGCCGCCACTGCCTGAAGCCATCGCTTTCTCCTGAATATACACCTGTTTTTCCCCGATGTTTCTCTGCTCCTGGCAATGTCTCTTTTAAATAACTTTTCATAATGCCACAAAATCCCTATCCCGCCAAACAGCAGCACATAATACATCACACACTGCCACAGTTTTGGACTGCCCGCGATCCACGTGCAAAACGGAATTTCTGCTGCCACTTCGCAAAGCTTCTCATACAGAAAAAGCAGTGCTCTCCCTGGTAAAACTGCATAAACTGCCGCGCTGGCTGATAGCATCCCGATCACAACTGCGGCAATTCCACTGACCAGTACTACACTGACTGTCGGCAGCACCAGCAGATTCAGAAAAAATCCGGCAAGTGAAATCTCCCCGTAGCTCCGCAGCATGATTGGAAGCGTTGTCAACTGTACTGCCAGTGAACCTGCCAGTGTTTTCGCCACAGATACAACCAGACGATTTTCTGTCCTAATATATCCTGACAGCACCGGTGCCACCACTCCCAGACCTGCTACCGCCCCAAACGACAGCCAGAATCCACTGTTATACAGATTCGCCGGTGCATCCAGAAGCAAAAGAACTGCCGACACTGCCAAAGCCGTCAACAGATCATACGTCCGACCAGCAAGTCTTGCCCCCACTGCCAGCAGAAACATACAGACTGCACGCATCGTTGAAACACCCTCACCCGTAAGGATTCCATACTGAAAGAGCACCGAAAGTGCCAGAAGTCCTGCAACTCCATTTCCGAAACCAGCTTTTTTCAGCAAGTCAAAAAATCCGATTCCCATCACGCTGATGTGTAAGCCGGAAATTGCCAGAATATGTATGATTCCCGCCATCTGATAACGAATCCTTATTTCATCTTCCAGGTTACTCTTGTCTCCAAGCAGCATCGCCTCAAAGATCCCTGCATCTTCCTCTGCTGCCAGTTCCAGTATCTGAATCATTCGTGTCTTAAGTTCATACATAACCTGTCTGTATGGCGAATAATCTTCACTCCACTCCCGGACGATACCGTCTTTCATGAAATAATAGATTTTCTGGCAGGCATAATACTGCCTCGAATCAAATTCTCCTGGATTTCGCGGACCTGTTACCTCCTCCAGTTTTCCTGTAATTTTCACAGTAGTTCCAATCGGAAGCTCTTTATTCGATTTTAAAAATACTCTTAAATTTTTTATGGGAATTTGTTCTGATCCGACGATCAGAAAGACATGTTTGAGATAGACAGAAAGAGAATATTCCGTAGCCTGATACTGCTGTATCTCCCCGCAGACGACAGCATCCGAATGCTCTTCTATATAGCTTTGTACAGATGCCGGCAGGGAATTTCCACTGATCTGTGCAATTCCCGCCAGGTCCATCATCCATACACATAACATCAGGATCAGGCATACGAGACACACCGGGCGTCTCTTCATAACCCTTCCTTTCTAACACGATCACATCAGGATTCCTTTTTATCTTCCTGCGCGATCAGCTCTTCATTTTTTTCATAGAACTTGTACAATGGCAGACTGTCCTGGAAATTTCCGTCTGTGCTGCCCTCAATCGATATCTGGACTCTGTCCACATCACAGGAATCCACGATCGAATCTACAACAGAATAGATTGAAATATTTTCGCCAACTTCTGTTGTTTCATCCTGAAACGTACTGTTCATATTGATGTAGCAGATCTTGTCTGCCGTAATCACACTCAATACGAGAGAACTGTCCGGAATCGTTGCATAATGTCCGTCTTCCATCGGTCCCTTCGCGAGTTGTTCAAGAACGACCCGTTCTTTTGGCAGTGATCTCCGATAATAGACATTTCTCGTCTCTTTTACCAGTTTTTTACCGCTTTTATCTGTAAAATACAGCGTGAACGTATCATAGCGATAACTTTCTTTGTCCTTCCCCGTATACTGTGCAAATGTATCCGAAGTCATCTCTCCAACTTCCTGGTTACGGGAATTGGTCAAAGCCTGTCCGGCAACGGTAAACTGCACCTTCTGAATATCCGGAGCCTGCAGAAGCGTCTGTACGATACCCGCACGCGTCATAACTTCCCTGATCTTGCTCATCTTGGAATATTCCTTACTGAAGTCGATCACGAGAAGATTTTTCTGAACCTCAAATGAATTGATAGAAACATCTTCCGGCAAAAGGCTGATTTCTCCATCAGGTGCATCCTTACTTCCAAGCTGCTGCATCAGATCTTTTACCATAAAGTCTGTTGTCTCTTCTTTTGGCGTATACGGTTCTTCTTTCAGAACGGTCTCACTTTCATTCAGATAATACAGATGATATTTGCTTTCATCCTGTGAATCTCTGCTGCTTTTTGTTTCAATACTGCATCCGGCAAGTAAACTGCAAACCAGTGCTGCCAGAAGAAGCATGCTTATATATTTCTTCATCCGGCACCTCCTACGGAATATAAGATAACGGGACACGAACTGAGAATGTAGTTCCTTCCCCTTCTCTGCTGAATACTTTGATCACACCATGATGCATGGCAATCGTGCTTCTTGTGATTGCCAGTCCCAGACCGGTTCCACCGATCTCTCTGGAATGAGATTTGTCCACGCGGTAAAATCTCTCAAAAATACGGTCGATTGAATCCTCCGGAATACCCATACCCGAATCGGCCACCGTCACATAAAAGAATTTGTGATCCGCATCCAGTGATACACGCACCCATCCGTCATCAACATTGTATTTGATCGCATTTTCAACCAGGTTACTGATAGCAGATGTAAATTTCAGTTCATCTACATCCGCTTCTACCGGACGAAAACTGTCAAGGATCAGATCAATATTTCGCTTGTCTGCGATCGGACGGAGACGTTTCAGAATATCCTCCAGCAGCTGATTGATATCCATATGGCTGATCTGCAGGTCCGCAGACTTCTTGTCCATCTTGACCAGTGTCAGAAGGTCTGTGATGATACGGTTCTCTCTGTCGATCTCTGCCGTAATATCACGCATAAATTCCTGATAAAGTTCTTCCGGCACACCTTCCTGGCCTACAAGAGAATCCGCCAAAACCTTCATGGAAGTCATCGGTGTCTTCAGTTCATGCGACACATTAGAAACAAATTCTGATCTGGACTCGTCCAGAACTTTCATACGGGCAAGCATCTTGTTGAAAGCATCCGTGATCAGTTCTGTCTCCGTATAGTCCGGAACAGAAATCTCATCCTTCTGATATCCATCTGTAAGGTCTTCGATGGATTTCGTAACACTTGCCAGAGGCTTGACCAATATCGTTGAAAGGCCATACGCAAGCAGTACAGAAAGTGCTACTACAATTCCGATGATCAGCATCGCCATCCGCTCCTGCTCTCCTACCGTTGCCATAATGTCACTGATGGAGATATTTACCAGCATGGCTCCCTGGATCTGCGGAACATCTGCACTTTTGACCGGAACTGCCATTTCCAGCATCTGACCATATCTGCGGTAATTTGTCACATCTCCTGTCTTAAAGCATTTCACAACCTTCGGAGAGATCAGTGTACGTCCCTCATCCACATGATAGGTATCTGCAACTACTTTCAGGTCACGGTCCACAAGGACCATCCTCCCGCCGTATACATTGGACAGAAGCTCCAGCTTGCTGTTTACAGACTGCGAGCTGGAATCATTCAGATAATTTTCTTTGATGATCTGGTTGCAGAGGATCGCACATTGTGTACTGATCTCGCTAACCTTTACTTCAATCGCCTGTTTCTCGTAATTACTGATCATAAGCTGTGTCACAATGACACTCGGTACGATTCCCAGTATTAGCAGTATGACAAGTATCCGAAAACGCAGACTCTTAAAAAAATTGGTCTTTTTTTTCGTTACCATGAGCTAGGCCTGGAAATAGTATCCCACACCCCATTTGGTGTGTACATATTTTGGCTCACTGGGATTAGCCTCGATTTTTTCACGAAGACGACGAATATGTACATCTACGGTTCTTACATCTCCCGGATATTCATATCCCCAGACAATATTCAGAAGATTTTCACGGCTGTACACCTTATTTGGGTTAAATACCAGAAGTTCCAGTACATCAAATTCTTTAGCTGTAAGATTGATCTCTTTGTCTGCAATGAACACACGACGGCTCTCACAGTCAAGCTTCAGATCTCCTGCCTCGATCGTCTTGGCCTTTTCCTTCTCTTCATGTTCAGAGCGTGCACGACGCATGATTGCCTTGATTCTGGCCTTCACCTCAAGAATATTGAATGGTTTGGTGATGTAATCGTCTGCACCGTAATCCAGTCCGAGAATCTTATCCATATCCTCACCCTTTGCAGTAAGCATGACGATCGGTACATTGGAAAATTCTCTGATCTGCTGGCAGACTTCCAGTCCATCCATCTTTGGAAGCATCAGATCAAGAAGGATAATATCGTATTTATTTTCCTTCGCCTTCTCAACTGCTTCTTCTCCGTCATAAGCACAGTCAACTTCCATGCCATCCTGCTCCAGGTTAAAACGGATTCCTTTTACGATCAGTTTCTCGTCATCAACTACTAAAACTTTCCTGCTCATTCTTTTCTCCTTATTTGTTACTGTAAATACATAACCTTACTTTACAGCTATTTTGTCTTTTATCGCCGAAAAAGTACTTTCTTTGATTCCAGGCACCTGCATGATCTCCTCAATGCCGGAAAAAGCGCCATGTTCTTCACGGTATGCAAGGATCGCCTGTGCTTTGGCATCACCGATTCCCGTCAGGCTTTTGAGTGCTTCTGCATCTGCTGTATTGATATTTACAACACTCTCTGATGTCCCTGTCCCGCTTCCCGGATCTGCCGGCTGTATTGCTGCAGGTAAAGCGCCCTCTTTCACTTCCTCCTGCGTAGGTACATAAATCTGCTGTCCGTCACTGACCGGCTGTGCCTGATTCACAGTTGAAGATGCCGCTTCCGGCAAAAAGCCGCCCGCTGCCTCGATCACCTGAAATACCCGACTATCTGCATTGATCTCATAGACTCCCGGACTGATCACCGCGCCACAGACATCTACAAAAATCGTCTCTGCTTCTGTATCTTCCGGTACCTCTGATACCTTTGGCCCTGCTGACAGTTTCGTCTCAATCGGATTCTCCGTCATCTGTGGATTCTCCTTTGATTCTTCCTGTATTTCGGAATCCTCTGAAGTATCTTCTCCGTCCAGCATTATTTCTGTTTTATGGTTCTGACATCCGCTCATTCCCGACACACTGGTCAACAGAATCCCGCATAATATCAGACTGATAAAATTTGTTTTTATGATATCGGTTCCCTTCCTTCCGCAATATTACGGCAGACTTCCCCGATTTTCATACTTAACCATGTCTTATTTTAACGAATTCCTGATAGTTTTACAATAGGAAACTTTATTTCTCCCAGCTTATAAAAATTTTTTGTTTTATTCCCATTTAAAGATCACGATTCCTGCAATTGCAATCAGCATTCCCAACACTTTTCTCCATACAAACGGTTCACGCGTAACACCAAACATTCCAAACAATTCAATCACATATGCCACGATCAGCTGTGAGATCACGATCAGCATGGCAGCCTTTGCCGGGCCGAGTGCCCCCATACTCTGAATGACCGTGATTGTGATAAATGCTCCAATCACACCACCAAGAAGCGTATATTTATTATCTACCTGCCAGAGTGCAGAAATGCTCTGCCGACCGGTAAACAGCCAGGCCAGGATGCATACTGCAAACGCAGAAAGCTGTACCCAGCCGGTGGATACCCAGAGACTGGTCTGCTTTGTCACTTCTGTGTTAAAAACTCCCTGAATGCTCATCAGCGCACCTGAAATCAATGCCGCAAGAAATCCCCACATAAAATTTACCTCCGCCCCAAATCAGGTGGGTTCTTTTTCCGACAGCCACCTGTAGTTTTTTATTATCAGCATATGCCAGAAATCTGATTTTTATACAGATATCTGTCTGCACTGCATTTTGGGCAGAAAAAATCCCGCAGCGTCATGCCACGGGATCTTTCAGAATTTATTCAGTTTATATTATTTGATACTTACGACTCTGTAACCTGCATCTTTGACTGTTTTTCCAAGCAGTTCATCGTCAAGTTCACGGTCATAAGTAACGACTGCTTCGTTTTCTGCCAAGTTTACTTTTGCTGCTGCTCCATCAATCTTGTTGATTGCTTCTGTAACTGCTTTTGCGCAGTGTTCACAATGCATACCAGAAATCTTGAGTACCTTTTTTCCAAGTGCCGGCTTTTCCAGTTTTTTGTCTGGAATATCAAGAACGATGCTTTCTCCGCCACCACCACAGCACGGACTGTCACCTTTAAAATGCTTGACAGAACCTCTCAGTGCAAAACCAAGCAGCACGATTACGATCAGTATAACAATTATGTCTGCCATTATTCGTCACCTCTTCTGAACTCTTCGTCTTTTTTCTGTTGTCTTTTTTTCTTGATCCACTGAACGCCCTGATAGATCAGCATTCCTACAATATAGATAACAATAACTGCCCCAAACATATACATTGTGGAGCCTGTTGAATTTCCCATATCAGCGCCTCCTATTTCAGATGTTTTTCAGAAGACTGTGCAGTACTTTTCTTGAAAGCAGCACCACTGCATCCACCGCAGCTTCCACAGTTCCCACTGCATCCGGCACATCCCATATGTTTGCCCTCTTTGCTGTTCTTCACACTTTTGTAGATTATATATGCACAATATCCAAGGATCAAAGCCATGATAATAATATTTGCAAGCATTTCATTCATCCTCTCTTAAGCTGACTGCCAGTCACTCAGGTTACTTAGTAAAGCAGAGGCCGGACGCATCTCTGCATCCAGCCCCCTTATTATTACATTTTTTCTTATGCCTGTACAGAACGTTTAGAGTAAACTTTCTGATCTTTGTATGGATCTGGTCTGAACAGCAGGAACAGCATTACGATAAGCACTACAAATCCTACTACAGTACCGATACCAAATGCTCCACCGGTTACAAAGGAACCGATCTGATAGAAGCAGAGGCATACGATATAAGCGAATATATTCTGGAAGAGAATTGCGAACCAGAACCATTTTCTGTCATTCATTTCTTTTGCCATTGTTGCGATAGCTGCAAGGCAAGGAGAATCAAGAAGGTTGAACATCAGGAATGAGAAAGCTGCAACACCTGTCGGGAACCAGCTTGCAACACCTGCTGCAACGTTTACTGCATCTTCTGTATCACCGGCTACGTTAGCCAGGACACCCATTGTAGATACGATAGCTTCTTTTGCTGTGAAACCGGAGATAGAAGCTGCTACCGGCTGCCACTCACCAAATCCAAGTGGAGCAAAGATTGGAGCGATCACACCACCAATTGCTGCCATAAGGCTGTCTGCGCTGTCTTCTACCATACCGAATCCACCATCTGTGAATCCGAATCCACCAAGGAACCACATTACTACGCAGGCAAGGAACAGGATTGTACCAGCTTTGATAATGAAGCCTTTCAGTCTTTCCCATACATGAAGAAGAACTGTCTTGACCTGCGGAATATGATACTGTGGAAGCTCCATTACGAACGGAGCCGGTTTACCGGAGAACGGTTTTGTTTTCTTAAGAATGATCGCTGCTACAAGTACAGCTACGATTCCGATGAAGTACATCAGAGGAGCGATAAAGGAGCTCTCTGCATATCCTGCAGTTTCACCAGCGATTACACCACCCATAAGAGCGATAACCGGAAGTTTGGCACCACAAGGAATAAAGGTTGCTGTCATAATAGTAAGACGTCTGTCATTATCCTGTTCGATGGTCTTGGAAGCCATGATTCCAGGGATACCGCATCCAGAAGAAATAAGGAGCGGAATGAAACTCTTACCGGAAAGTCCGAAGTGACGGAATACACGGTCCATAACGAATGCGATACGTACCATGTAACCACAGTCTTCAAGGATGGACAGGAACAGGAACAGGATTGCCATCTGAGGAACGAATCCAAGTACTGCACCAAGACCACCAATGATACCATCAACAACAAGTCCTGTTACCATATCGCCAGCACCGATGCTGCCAAGGATGTTGCTGAAGAAGTCCTGAATAGCTACTACAAATACATCGTTTGTCCAGTCTGTTACAAATGTACCAACAGTTGTTACAGATACATAATATACTAACCACATAACTGCAACGAAGATCGGGATACCAAGGATACGGTTGGTAACGATACGGTCGATCTTATCGGATACAGTCAGTTTATCTTTTGCTTTCTTAACAGTTGTGTTGACGATCTTCTGGATGAATTTGTATCTTTCGTCTGTTACGATACTTTCCATATCGTCGTCATGCTGTTTTTCCAGTTCCTGACGTTTAGTGTCAACCAGAGACTGTCCGGAAGCAGAAAGCTTCATAGCCTCTTTAACTTTTTCATCATTCTCAAGGAACTTAACTGCATACCATCTCTTCTTGTCATCTGTTACAGATGTAGGAAGAACGTCTTTTACTTCTGCGATAGCTACTTCCATATCTTTGGAGAAGATTTCTTTTGGAAGATCAACTTTGCTGCTCTTTGCAATTTTGACTGCTTCGTCGATCAGTTTGTCAAGGCCTTCGCCTCTCAGTGCGGATGTCTCGATGATCGGGCAGTTCAGTAACATGGAAAGACGTTTTACGTCAATCTTGATTCCTCTTTTTTCAAGAAGATCAGCCATGTTCAGTGCGATAACAACCGGAACACCTGTTTCGATCAGCTGTGTGGTCAGATACAGGTTACGCTCGATGTTGGTTGCATCGACAAGGTCAATGATCACATCTGGATTCTCTTTGAGAACATAGTCACGGCTGACTACCTCTTCCAGTGTGTATGGTGAAAGAGAATAGATACCAGGAAGGTCAGTTACGATGATGTCTTCACCTTTACCTTTCTTTCCCTTTAGTTTACCTTCTTTTTTCTCTACAGTAACTCCCGGCCAGTTTCCTACGTACTGGTTAGCGCCCGTTAATGCATTGAACATTGTTGTTTTACCACAGTTCGGGTTGCCGGCAAGTGCAATCTTAATTGCCATTTTTTCTTACCTCCTTATATATAATACAGAACACTATTACCTATGTAATATTATTTTACCTGTACGCACTGAGCATCGTTCTTTCTTACGGATAACTCATAGCCTCTTACAGTGATCTCTACAGGATCTCCAAGCGGAGCAACTTTTCTGATGAACAGTTCGCTTCCTTTTGTGATTCCCATATCCATGATACGACGTTTGTACGCGCTGTCTCCTTCAATCTTAGTTACAACAACGGTAGATCCAACTTTTGCATCACCTAAAGTCATTGTTCTGTCTCCTTTCTCCCTTATATATGATATCTATTTTACTGACACTTTACGAATTGCTGCATTGCAAAGCAATTCTGTGTCATCATATCATGATGTGTCTTGCCATATCGGAATTGACTGCTACACGTGCATCTTTGATGTTCACGATCACATTTCCGCCGATTGCAGAAACAACACTTACTTCTGCATCATTGACAAATCCAAGATTTGCAAGAAAACGTCTTGTTTCTTCGTTACCGCCGATTTTCTGAATCTTACATTTCTCTCCGATTCCTGCCATTGTAATGGGCATCATATATATCAGCTCGCTTTCTTTTATTATAGTTTTTATTGAGATTTTTTTTCTTTAACAAAAAAAGTTCACAGTTAATTGATGTTTACTTTTTCTTACATGGGTTAGTATATGCTAACGTTTGTAAGCTGTCAAGTACTTTTTTTCGTTTTATAAAACTCTTATTTGCTATATATAACTTATGTTTGTTATCATTCACTTATATTTGTACTATATAACTTGTGTTTGTCAAAAATAACCTCTGTATATACGTGTTATTTATTTGTACATTTATTCATTTTTGTTGTCCTGATACTAAAAATATGGTATTATAGAAACAATAGAAATTTGAGCAACAGCCTTGAATTTTAAAGCAACTGATGAGATTTTACTGCTACGAACATTACGAAGTGCAGTGGAATATCATCATATAGATTATCAACAGAAATTGGGGTGTAATGGATGCATACAAACGAATCCGCCGAGAACTATCTCGAAACAATTCTTATCTTAAGCAAATCACATCCGGTCGTACGTTCCGTAGATGTTGCCTCTGAGCTTGGCTTCAAGAAATCCAGTGTCAGCGTAGCAATGAAAAAGCTTCGCGAGACCGATCAGATCACTGTATCTCCTGAAGGATATCTTTATCTGACAGAGTCAGGACGTGCTACTGCTGAAAAGATTTACGAACGTCATCTTTTCCTTTCCGAATGGCTTGAAAAGCTGGGTGTTGATCCGGTCGTTGCAGCAAGCGATGCCTGCAAGATTGAGCACGTGATCAGCACAGAAAGTTTTGCAGCGATCAAGAAACATATCGATCTGAATACAATGAAATAATCAAAAACCGGCGGAGCATTTGCCCCGCCGGTTTTGATTATCAATTTTATTTTTGGTTATCATTTTTTCACAGTAAGTGTGAGCATGTCTCCAACAAAAGAAAAGCACCTGTTCATCTTCTCAGACAAACAAGTGCCATTTCATATTCCATCATTATGCTTTATGCAAGACTTTTTTCCAGTTTCTCGATCATCTCATCGATATTTTCTTTTGTGATCACAAGCGGAGGAACCAGACGAAGCACATCACTTCCTGCGGAGATCACAAGAAGTCCGTTCGCAAGTGCTTTCGTTACAACGCTTCCTACTGTCGCACCTTCGATTACCAGTCCCTGCATGAAACCTTTTCCACGCCGTGCTGCAACGATCGGGTATTTATCCACAAGTGTATCCAGTTTTTCCTCCAGATATGGTGTAAGTTCCTGTACATGTGCAAGGATACCGTCCTGTTCAAAAATATCAAATACCTTGCTGACAGCCGCACATACAAATGGGTTTCCGCCATAAGTGGTGCCGTGATCTCCCGGTACGAGAGAACCGTTTGCTGCTTTTTCACCAAGAACGAATGCGCCGACCGGAACACCGCAGCCAAGTGCTTTGGCACAGGTCATGACATCCGGTTTCACTCCATAGGACTGCCATGCGAAGTAATATCCGGTACGTCCCATGCCACACTGGATCTCATCAAAGATCAGGATGATATCTTTTTCGTCACAGAGTGCACGAAGTCCCTCGAGGAATTCTTTCTGTGCCGGATAGATACCGCCTTCTCCCTGTACGACCTCTGTGATGATCGCGCAGGTCTTGTCTGTGATCTGTGCTTTCACACTCTCAAGATTATTAAAATCAGCAAATTTCACACCGCCGATCAGTGGTTCGAACGGCTCTCTGTAATGCTCGGTTCCCGTTACGGAAAGGGCTCCCATACTTCTTCCATGGAAGGAATGGTTCATTGCAATAATCTCGTATTTCTGTGCTTCTTTGCCATATTTGGCATACGCATATTTACGTGCAGCTTTAAGTGCACCTTCGATTGCCTCTGTTCCACTGTTTGTAAAAAACGCTTTTGAAAGGCCACTGGCTTTGACCAGTTTTTCTCCGGCTTCGCTCATTGGCTCGTTGTAATAAAGATTGGAAATATGCGTCAGTTTGTCAATCTGTGCCTTCAGCGCATCATCATATCCCGGATAATGGTATCCCAGTGCATTTACTGCGATTCCTGCCGCAAAGTCGAGATACTTTTTGCCCTCTGTATCATAGAGATAACATC
Organism: uncultured Blautia sp.; assembly: GCA_934378195.1. GTDB lineage: Bacteria > Bacillota > Clostridia > Lachnospirales > Lachnospiraceae > Blautia_A. Next base: position 10,965 of record CAKRPO010000007.1, on the reverse strand, counting down.
CTTCCCCGTGGTCAAACATGACCGGAAAGCGATTATATGTATGCAGAATGCTTTCTTCTGCATGGTTCATCTGTTCATTCATGCTCATTGTAATATTTCTCCCCGTCTTCTCTTAAAATAGCAGTACCGATACCTTTGTTTGTAAAGATTTCCAATAGGAGGCTGTGCGGAATACGTCCATCCAGAATATGCACTCTGTTTACACCCTCTTCGATCGCATCTATGCAGTTCTGAAGTTTCGGGATCATTCCACCACCTACATAACCTTCGCTGATCAGTTTTTCTGCTTCGTGTACATGAAGTTCGGAAATCAGTGAACTCGGATCATCCTTGTCCTTGTATACACCTTCGATATCAGAAAGAAATACCAGTTTTTCTGCATGAACAGCCTCAGCGATCGCACACGCTGCATCGTCTGCATTGATATTATAAGAATCAAAGTTTGTATCAAATCCAATCGGAAATACAATCGGAAGAAAATCTCTTTCGAGGAGATCCTGCAGAACCTTCGGATTAACTTTTTCGATGTCCCCTACATATCCGATATCTTCACCTTTGGAAAGTTTCTTGTGGCACTGAAGAAGGCCACCATCTTTACCGCTGATACCAACAGCCTGCACACCAAGAGATTCTACCAGAGTAACCAGCTCTTTGTTTACTTTTGCAAGAACCATCTCTGCAATTTCCATCGTATCCTTGTCTGTCACACGGAGACCGTTTACAAAACGTGGCTCCATGCCGACTTTATTTACCCAGCGGCTGATTTCCTTGCCACCGCCGTGAACGATGATCGGTTTGAATCCGATCAGCTTCAGAAGAACAACGTCCTTGATGACATTCGCTTTGAGTTCTTCGTCCAGCATGGCACTCCCGCCGTATTTTACAACTACGATCTTACGGTTAAAGCGCTGTATATAAGGAAGGGCCTCGATAAGTGTTTCTGCTTTATCCAGATATTTCTGATTTACCATTTTTCATTTCTCCTCGATTTTTATTCTTTTTCACCCTTTATGATCTGTAATCTGCATTAATCTTGATATAATCGTAAGTAAGATCACAGCCCCATGCAGTTGCTGTACAGTCACCCATCTTGATATCTGCGATTGCAGTTACCGCATCTTCAGAAAGAATCTTTGTTGCTTCTTCCTCGCTGTAATTTACAGCTACACCGTTTTCGATGATCTGAATCTTACCTGCCTTACTCTCGAAATAGAGATCAACCTTTTCCGGATCAAACTGTGCTCCGGAATATCCCATAGCACAGAGAATTCTTCCCCAGTTTGCATCATGTCCATAGATTGCTGCTTTTGTAAGAGAAGAAGTAACAACGGATTTACTTAAAGTCACTGCCTGTTCTTTGCTCTCTGCTCCAATGATCTTCACTTCAAACAGTGCTGTTGCACCTTCGCCATCGCCTGCAATCTTCTTAGCAAGTGTAGTGTTAATATAATTCAGAGCCTCACAGAATTTCTGATAGTCTTCATTTTTCTCATTGATCTCCGGATTTTCCGCCATTCCGTTTGCCAGAAGAAGAACGGTATCATTTGTAGATGTATCACCATCAACAGATACCATATTATAAGTATCTTTGACATCCTGGCTCAGTGCTTCCTGCAAAAGCTGCTTGGAAATACATGCGTCTGTTGTAACAAATCCAAGCATGGTACACATATTCGGATGAATCATACCGGAACCCTTGCACATACCGCCGACCGTAACCGTTTTGCCACCAACTTCAATCTGTACAGCAACCTCTTTTTCCTTTGTATCAGTTGTCATGATTGCCTTGGCAGCTTCATTTCCTGCTTCCAGAGTACCCTGAAGTTTCGGAGCCATTGCTTTGACACCGTCGGAAAGTTTCTCAATCGGAAGCTGCATTCCAATAACACCGGTCGATGCAACCAGTACACTGTTCTCATCGACGTTCAGAGTCTCTGCTGCTGCTTTGGCTGTTGCACGGCAGTAGCTGAATCCCTCTTCTCCTGTACAAGCATTGGCAATACCACTGTTACAGATGATCACCTGTGCATTTGGATGTTTATAAACGATCTCCTGGTCCCATTTGACCGGAGCTGCCTTTACGATGTTTGTTGTAAATGTTCCTGCTGCCACACATGGTTTCTCACTGTACACCATTGCCATATCAGTTCTTCCCTGATATTTGATTCCTGCAGCTGTAGATGCTGCCTGAAAACCTTTTGCCGCTGTAACTCCACCTGTAATAATCTTCATAGTCTATACTCCTCCTTATGCAAAATATCCGTTCGACTTGAATTACGGAAGCATCGGAATCTGATGAAGTCCTTCTGCCTCGTCAAATCCGAACATCAGGTTCATATTCTGTACAGCCTGTCCTGCTGCACCTTTTACAAGGTTGTCAATCGCACCCATCATGATGACACGTTTGGTTCTCGGATCGATCTTGAAGTTGACATCTACATAGTTGCTGCCTTCAACGCATTTTGTCTGTGGGCATACATCTTTATCAAGAACACGGATAAATGTCTCATCTGCATAATATTTATCATAAGCTGCTCTTACTTCTTCATAGGAAACTTCTTTCTTAAGAGAAGCATATGCAGTTACCAGGATTCCTCTGTTCATCGGGATCAGGTGTGGAGTAAAGTTGATCAGCACTTCCTGTCCGCATGCATAGCCAAGCTGGTCCTCGATCTCCGGTGTATGACGGTGCGTTGCTACTCCGTATGCTTTGATGTTTTCATTTACTTCACAGTAAAGATTCGGAACTTTGGCTCCTCTTCCCGCTCCTGAAGTACCGGATTTGGCATCTATGATGATGGTATTCGGATCGATCAGTCCTTCCTTCAGAAGTGGATAAATAGATAATGTAGAACATGTCGGATAGCATCCCGGATTCGCGATCAGTCTTGCTTTCTTAATGTCCTCACGGTTTATCTCGCACAGACCATAAACTGCTTCATCAATAAACTGTGGTGCTTTGTGCTCAAGGCCATACCATTTCTCATACTTCTTCACATCTTTGATACGGAAATCCGCACTCAGATCAATAACCTTTGCTTTGGAAAGAATCTCTTCATTAACAAGAGATGCACAGAGTCCCTGCGGTGTTGCTGTAAAGATCACATCTACTTCGTCTGCAAGCGCTGCCATATTGTCATCCATGCATTTCGCATCTACCAGTTTAAAAAAGTTCTGGTATACATCCGCATATTTCTGATCAATGTAGCTTCTTGAGCCATACCATGCTACTTCTACTTCTTTATGTCCAAGGAGCAGTCTTGCCAGTTCGTTTCCCGCATAACCGGTTGCTCCGATGATTCCTGCTTTGATCATTTCTCATTCCTCCTAGAATAAAGATGTACCAATTATACATCTTTCATGCATAATATGCAATACGTAATTTTCATTGATTTTGCATTCTTTTTTCTTGAATTTGTGTATTTTTATAGGTTACTTCCTATTTTATGATGCATTTTTATGCAAAAATTTCTTTTATTTTTTTGCATATTGGTATTGCATATTTATAAAAATTGTTGTATATTATTTCTTGTCGAAACACGACAGAACGTGAAGATTCAATACTTTATCAAATCAGCGTATGAATCTTTACCTTTTATAATAACAAACATTCACGTATCTGCCAAGTGGCAGAGAATCATTTTCACAACTGTTTACAGAGAATATCCCGAGACATACGGGGCAAAATCCCATCACCACAGGTGATTTGGAATGGATTTTGACCAACTATACTGTGAACGAAGTGAACAGTATTATTTTTCAGGAGGAATACATTATGAAAGAAAAAGTTGTACTTGCATACTCAGGTGGTCTTGATACCACAGCACTGATCCCGTGGCTGAAAGAAACTTTCGATTACGAAGTTGTCTGCTGCTGTGTAAACTGCGGACAGGGAAATGAACTGGATGGTCTGGATGAAAGAGCCAAACTTTCCGGAGCTTCCAAATTATACATTGAAGACATCGTTGATGATTTCAGCGACAACTACATCATGCCATGTGTACAGGCAGGCGCTGTATACGAGCACAAATATCTGCTTGGAACTTCCATGGCTCGTCCGGCAATCGCCAAGAAGCTTGTTGAGATCGCACGTAAAGAAAATGCTGTTGCTATCTGCCACGGTGCTACCGGTAAAGGTAACGACCAGATTCGTTTCGAACTTGGTATCAAAGCACTTGCTCCGGACATCAAGATCATCGCTCCTTGGAGAATGACAGATGTATGGACCATGCAGTCCCGTGATGATGAACTTGCTTTCTGCCAGGCTCATGGAATCAACCTTCCGTTCGATGCAAGCCACAGCTACAGCCGTGACCGTAACTTATGGCACATCAGTCATGAAGGTCTTGAACTGGAAGATCCTTCTCAGGCTCCAAACTATGACGACATGCTCGTTTTAAGTGTAACTCCTGAAAAAGCACCAGATAAAGAAACAGAAGTAACCATGACATTTGAGGAAGGTGTTCCGAAAACACTCAATGGTAAAGCAATGAAAGTTTCCGAGATCATCACAGAACTCAACCGTCTTGGCGGTGAGAACGGAATCGGTATCGTTGATATTGTAGAAAACCGTGTTGTTGGTATGAAATCCCGTGGTGTATATGAGACTCCTGGCGGAACTATCCTGATGGCAGCTCATGAACAGCTTGAGGAACTGATCCTTGACCGTGACACCATGGAAGCCAAGAAAAAAATCGGCAGCCAGTTTGCTCAGGTTGTATACGAAGGAAAATGGTTCACACCGCTTCGTGAAGCACTCCAGGCATTCGTAGAATCCACACAGAAATATGTGACCGGTGAAGTAAAATTCAAACTTTACAAAGGCAACATCATCAAAGCCGGTACAACTTCTCCGTACAGCCTGTACAATGAATCTCTCGCATCCTTCACAACAGGCGATATGTATGACCACCACGATGCAGACGGATTCATCACTCTGTTTGGACTTCCGCTCAAAGTTCGTGCCATGAAATTACTGGAAGTTGAAAAAAACAAAAATAATAAATAATCGCATTCTTAAATTCCGGCAGTCTGATTTTCAGGCCGCCGGAATTTTTTATCCACCTGCTCATAGTATCCGGCAAAATTTTGTACAAATTTTTCACGCAATATTCTCCATATAAGTTGTGAATTTGCATTTGACAGAAAACTATTCCTATTTTATAATCATTTTATAAACAACACCACAAAGCTTATATAGGTCCATAATTGGTTGGACGTCTCTACCAACTACCGTAATAGTTGTCTATAAGTGTTACTGGTCACAGTAACTCGTCGGGCAAAAATATTCGGTATTTTTTTTGCCTGTCAACGTATTATTTCAGCAAAAAGGAGGTAGCTTTTATGACCAGAAATCCAGCCACCTTTGCACTCAGAGGCGCTGTATGTTTCAGCACAGATCCACAGCATCTGACCTGTCTTGAAGACACTTATCTCGTCTGCCAGAATGGCCTGACAATCGGTGTCTATCCACAGCTTCCAGAGCAGTTTCGCGGCATTCCCTGTGAAGATTTCAACAATTGTCTGATCGTTCCGGGAATGAATGATCTCCATCTGCATGCCCCACAATATGCATTTCATGGTATGTACATGGATCTCGAACTGCTGGACTGGCTGAATACCGTCACATTTCCGGAAGAAGCCAGATATGCCGATCTGAAATACGCAGAGGAAGCCTATTCCATCTTCACCGACGATATAAAACACAGTGCAACCACACGCGCTTCTATCTTCGGCACTTTACATGTAGATGCAACAGAACTTCTGATGGACCTGATGGAGAAGACCGGTCTCAAGACCTTCATCGGTAAGGTAAATATGGACCGCAACGGCTCTCATGCTCTCCAGGAGGAAAGTGCTGTTGTTTCTGCAAAGGATACTGTCCGCTGGCTTGAAGAAACTACAGGAAAATACGAGAATGTCAAACCAATTCTCACTCCTCGCTTTACCCCTTCCTGCAGTGATGAACTTATGACCAGACTGGCAGAGATTCAGAGAACTTACCGTCTCCCGGTACAGTCTCACCTTTCCGAAAACCAGGGGGAAATCGCCTGGGTAAGGGAATTATGTCCAGGAACTTCTTTCTATGGAGAAGCCTACGATCAGTTCGGACTATTTGGCGGTGAACAATGTCCAACGATCATGGCTCACTGCGTCTACAGTTCTGACGCAGAACTATCCCTTATGAAAGAACGGGGCGTATTCATCGCGCACTGTCCACAGTCCAATACGAATCTTTCTTCCGGTATCGCACCGGCAAGACGCTATATTGAAGAAGGGCTCCATATCGGACTCGGTACAGACATTGCAGGCGGACATTCCCTTTCCATGCTCCGTGCGATTGCAGATGCCATTCAGGTATCCAAGCTTCGCTGGAGACTGGTGGACGATTCCCTCAAACCACTTTCACTGGAAGAAGCCTTTTATATGGCTACCATGGGTGGCGGTGCATTTTTCGGAAAAGTCGGAACTTTCGCGGAAGGCTATGAGTTTGATGCACTGATTCTGGATGACAGCAAACTCCGGCATCCTCAGCCTCTGACGGCCAGAGAACGTCTGGAACGACTGATCTATCTCTCAGATGACAGCTGCATCACCGGAAAATATATTTCCGGAAACAAAATCTTTTAGTGCATACGTCTGCACAACACGAAGGGGGTACTTATATGAATCTCGACAAAATTTTCCACCTGAAAGAAAATCACACAGATGTCAAAACTGAGGTTATGGCAGGAATCACTACCTTTATGACAATGGCTTATATTCTGGCCGTCAATCCAAACATCCTGTCTGCTTCTGGCATGGACCGCGGCTCTGTCTTCACCGCCACCGCACTGTCCGCATTCATTGCCACCTGTCTGATGGCGCTTCTGTCTAACTATCCATTTGTTCTTGCTCCTGGTATGGGACTGAACGCATACTTTACCTACACAGTAGTTCTCGGTATGGGATACACCTGGCAGCAGGCACTTGCAGCAGTCTTTGCAGAAGGTATCATTTTTATCCTGCTTTCTCTTACCAATGTACGTGAAGCGATCTTCAACTCCATTCCTATGAACCTGAAACACGCAGTATCCGTAGGTATCGGTCTTTTTATCGCATTCATCGGACTGCAAAATGCCAAGATCGTTGTTGGAAATGATTCCACACTGGTAAGCATCTTTTCCTTCAAATCTTCTGTAGCAGAAGGAACCTTCTCCTCTCAGGGAATCACCGTACTGCTGGCCCTGACCGGTATTCTGGTGACCGCTATTCTTCTGGCAAAAGATGTCAAGGGAAGTATTCTCTGGGGCATCCTGATCACCTGGGTTCTCGGAATCATCTGTCAGCTGACACATCTGTATGTGCCAAATGCAGACATTGGTTATTACAGCCTGCTTCCAGATTTTTCAAACGGAATTTCTGTACCAAGTATGGCTCCAACCTTTATGAAAATGGATTTTTCCATTGTATTCTCACTGGATTTCGTAGTCATCATGTTTGCATTCCTGTTTGTTGATATGTTTGATACGCTTGGAACTCTGATCGGCGTAGCTTCCAAGGCAGATATGCTCGACAAAGACGGCAAACTTCCAAAGATCAAAGGTGCGCTTCTCTCTGACGCAGTCGGAACAACTGTAGGTGCTGTTTGCGGTACTTCTACCGTTACAACCTTTGTAGAAAGTGCTTCTGGTGTTGCAGAAGGCGGTCGTACTGGTCTTACTTCCATAGTAGCAGGTATTCTGTTTGCACTTTCCCTCCTGCTCTCACCAATCTTCCTGGCAATTCCTTCCTTTGCCACTGCACCGGCTCTGATCGTTGTAGGCTACCTGATGCTGACATCTGTTACAAAAATTGACTTCAGTGATATGACAGAAGCGATCCCATGCTTTATCGCCATTATCGCAATGCCATTCATGTACAGCATTTCCGAAGGTATCTCCATGGGCGTTATCTCTTATGTAGTCATCAATCTGATTACCGGAAAGGCAAAAGAAAAAAAGATCAGTGTGCTGATGTACGTTCTTGCCGTATTATTTGTACTGAAATATATTTTCATCTGATCTTAACGAGGACTCTGCATATGCGGAGTCCTTATTTTTTTATTTTTCACTCTTTATCAATGCATACCTATGCAGTATAATACAAAGATACAAGGGTTTAAAGCGGATAGGACCTTCATTCTCGCATGAATGGGCATATACATTTGAAACCCGCCATCTTATCACACGAGGAGAAACATTATGAAAAAAGAATCTATTCCGGTCAGGAATTCTCTTTTACTGCTTCTGACCGCAACTATCTGGGGTGTTGCCTTTGTTGCCCAGAGTGTCAGCATGGACTACATTGGCGGCTTTACTTTCAATGCCGTCCGCAACCTTATTGGTGCACTGACACTCCTGCCGGTCATCTGGGGACTTGGCAAAACAAAATCACCAGAAGAAAAAGCCCGTATTCAGGCATCTTCCGACCGCAAAACATTAATCACCGGCGGTATCTGCTGTGGTATCCTGCTCTGCTTTGCAAGCAACTTCCAGCAGTTTGGCATCAAATACACCAGCGTTGGTAAAGCCGGCTTTATCACCGCCTGTTACATCGTCATTGTTCCGATCATCGGTATCTTTCTGAAAAAGAAATGCAGCCCGTTTATCTGGATTGCTGTCATTCTTTCCCTGTGTGGACTTTATCTTCTTTGTCTGACTCCGGGAGAGGGATTTGCTATCGGCAAAGGAGAACTTCTGGTACTGATCTGTGCTTTGCTGTTTTCCTTACATATCCTTACGATCGACCATTTCTCACCACTGGTAGATGGTGTAAAAATGTCCTGTATCCAGTTTCTGGTCTGTGGAATCCTCTCCGGAATCCCGGCACTGATCTTTGAAAGCCCGGACCTTGCCGGAATTTTCGCTGCAAAAATTCCGGTTCTCTATGCCGGAGTCATGTCCTGCGGTGTTGCCTACACCCTGCAGATCGTCGGTCAGAAAAATATGAACCCAACCGTAGCCTCCCTGATCCTCAGCCTGGAATCCTGTATCTCTGTCCTTGCCGGATGGCTGATTCTTGGACAGAACTTAAGCGGACGCGAAATCTTTGGCTGCGTCCTGATGTTTGGTGCGATCATCCTGGCTCAGCTTCCCCAAAAAGGAACTGCTCTCTGATAAAATTGGTTTTGCCGCGTTGCATAATTATACAAAAAAGATCATCACTGTCAGAATTGATCTGATTCAACTCTGATCGTGACGACCTTTTTATTTCATATTTTATTTAAACGAATACAAAAGCTCTGATCCACTCTGCAATCTGTTTAAATCTCGTATGTCTCGGGATATTATCTGTGAACAGTAACTAAATCTCGCCTTTTGCTTTCAGATGTTCTTTTATCTTCTCAAAACTCTCATCACTGACATCATGTTCCATCTTGCAGGCATCTGCCCGGGCAATCTCATCACATACTCCAAGACCTTCCAACATCTTTGTCAGGACGGTATGGCGCTCATAGATTCTGTTTGCAATCTCAGCACCTTTGTCCATCAGTGTCACCGTTCCATAACGGTCCATTGCAATATAACCGTCTTCTCTGAGAAGCTTCATTGCATGGCTGACACTTGGCTTGGATACCCCGAGCATAGTCGCAATATCAACAGAACGAACTCCGCCGCCTTTTTTTGATAAAACAAGGATTGCCTCCAGGTAATCCTCTGCCGATTCTCTGATTTGCATAAAAAATACCTCCCATTTAGGTACATAATACCACAGGTTTACCCTGAATTCAACAATTGTTTTTCTTATCTAACTTTGTTCAGGCGCCACTGTATGTCTTAATTATCATCGCCGGTCAGACGAAGAATGTCGCGGATCTCATCCACCTTCATATCAAGGATGATTGCCAGTTCATCGATCGTAAATGCATTCTTCTCATCCTCTCCATCATTTAATTCTCGAACAGCACTTTCCAGCTTCTCCACACGTGCAACCAGACTGTCATCCTCAAACTTGCGCTGTGTCTGTTCTTCAATGACTAACTGGATCCCCTTCCTCACTTCGTCAAGAAGCCACTGCTCATCTCTGCGCTCTGTACCCGCATTTCCAAGTGCCTGGATCAGACATAAGTTTGCCTCCTGGATCAGGTCTGCCAGCTGTATTTCTTCTATATTCATTTCAACAGCCAGATCTGCAGCTGTTTTCATGTAATAGGAAGTAAGTGTCTGCATTGCATCCTGCTGTCCCTCTGAAAGATCAGTGAAAAGGACTTCTTTATTAATCTCCGGAAGTTCCGGTAATTCTTCAAGATAACCTTTGAGATATGCTTCTTCCTCGGCTGTAAGTGGGATCTTCTTGCGTTTCGGCTCTTTTGCATCTTCACCTGCTGTTTCCAGTCCTTCAATCAGGATTCCCTGAGAAGTCAGATACTTCAATACTCCAAGAAGCTGACTTTTATCCAGGTCGCATCCGTCAAATACCTGACGGATCTCTGCTGCTTTCAGTGTGTTGTCATGTTCTTTTGCAAGTTCCTGCACTTCTTTTAATTTATTTTGAAATTCCTGTACGTTCATTCTGATTCTCCTTTATATTCAAGATTATATTATTTTCTAATCTAGTGACTCCATTTCAAAAATTCAATCATTATTTTCTATGTATAGTTATCTGGTCAAACTCTTTCATTATATTTGTTTTATGACTTGATTTTCATTGTAACATTCTCTGCTCTTTTTTCCAATAAAATGTGTCGCATTTCTATGATTTTTATGTCAAAAACAAGAAAACGAAAAACTTTTTTCATCCGAAAATCCTTGTAAAATCAAGGTTTTTCAGGTGTTCAAAATTTTTTCGAAAAAAAATCAAAAAAAGTTGTTGACATTTGCATATCACTATAATATAATATGTCTTGCGTTGAGCGACAAAGCAAAAGCGCAAACAACTAAATACCGTTAACGGGGTGTGGCTCAGCTTGGCTAGAGCGCCTGGTTTGGGACCAGGAGGCCGCAG
>CAKRPO010000006.1 GCA_934378195.1 uncultured Blautia sp. | reverse complement strand
CTTTTCGCAGATATTCAATCGCCTGCTTTTTAAGATTTTCCGGATTATTCTGTTTCCACCTGGCAGTTATTTCCGGGCGGATTTTACTAAGTACGCAATGTCCTGTGTAGTCCATGGTTCGACCATGTCCACAGTTTACGCAGCTCTCTGTAGAATCCTGATTTTCTTTTTCACAGCGTATGCATTTCCACATGTTTGTCTCCTATTTTTACCAATCTATTCCAGTCATCCATCATCTAAATTTTTTTACGCCACTATCCGCAAACATCCTATCCGTTTTAACATCTTCTCTAAAATGGAAATTCGAAATATCTAAATTTTGCAGATTTGCGCAGCCCTCAAACATATGTTCCATATCTGTAACATTTTCTGTATTAAATCCACTTACATCTAGTTCTGTCAAACCACATCCGAAAAACATCCAACTCATATCTGTAACACAACTAGTATCAAACAGATTATTAAACTCTATTTTCTTAACATCCCAATAATAACAAAAAAATGCATTACAATTCGTATTCGCATAAACACCATTTTCTGATCCTATATTCAATATATATCCATCTGGTGTCTCATCCATCCAGGCCCAAATTTTCCCATTCTTATCAGCTGATACATCCCAGGCTCCTGACGGAATATCATCCAGGCTCATTTTTACAAAATCGATCTCACAAACATCCTTCCTAAGAAATTTGCTACCCAGAACCGAAGGAGCTGTTGAATCGGCTGACAAATATACTGATATATTATCTGGCATTAACATTGGCTTCTCATTTAGCTTTAACACGCCGGCACCTTCTTCTAATAAGCCGGCACCTTCCAATAAATTTACAAATGCTTCTGCGCCTATTTCTGCATACATTTCTCTTATCTTCTTAGCCCAGTTATCCTCTCCGGATATTTTCAGAAGGCTTTCTGCTTTTAACAGGTATTGCCCCGCCTGGATTTTTAAAATATCCGGATTAATTTGAGCATATTTCCATGTATCAGTTATTTCCGGTTTGACCTTGCTGAGTACACGGTGTCCTGTATAATCCATAGTTCGGCCATGTCCACAGTTTACGCAGTTCTCTGCGGAATCCTGATTTTCTTTTTCACAGCGTATGCATTTCCACATCTACATTTCCTCCCTGTTGTCACTATTTTCTTCTGAATCAGACTTATTTTTCCAACTCTATCATCCGACTTATTTCTGATTCAGATATTCATGAATTGCAGCGAACATCAATTCAAGTTCCAGGAGTGTATCTCTGTCTCCGCTCAGAAACGCAATTTGATTTTTTCCTGCTGATAATTCTGAATCACCGGATATATTTATTACTTCACACTTCTGAAATTCTATCCATGGTATGAATTTTGCCTTTTTGAATAACGCTTTTGTGTAGATTCCCTGATCCGTGACAGCAAATCCGCTCTGTCCGTTTTTGCGCCATGTATCATCGTGGAGCAGATAAATATTGTGATTCTGGTAAATCTGCAGATTCTCTAAAAGTTGAGAGCTGCCGCTTCCCACATTATTGACACTCTGGTTCGCTTCATAGGAAAGAAACTTTTTGCAGATTTCTTTGATACCGAATTCTGTATAAACTCTGCGGACTTTCCGCTTTTTTAATTCAGCCCAGTTGTCTTCGTATGTACTCAGGACCCGTACTACGGAGTTCTGATTCTGTGTCAGCGGATATTTTCGTGGTGTTCCAGTTGTAGTTTTTTTCTTGTCTGTGAAGTAGTTATAGGTTGTGGATGCACTACTATCATTTATCTTCCAGTTATCTGCTGTAGAGTGCTTAATTCTGAACAGCGTACGATGGCAGATATAGTCCATGGTTCGTCCATGTCCACACCCTGTACAGTTCCCTATGGAATCTGAATTTTCTTTTTCGCAGCGTATGCATTTCCACATGTTTGTCTCCTATTTTTGCCAAATTCATTAAGAAGCATTTCCAACGCATTTATGATCCGTTTCGAATTTGTACCTGCATTATTCATCATCGCCTATGCAATCTGCCATCGATACTGGTTTTGATATATCTTGGCTTACACCACAACTTGTAAACATATCCTGTACATTGACATTTTGTGCATAGCAAAAATTCGAGGTATCCAGTTGTGTAAGATTGGAACAGTCATAAAACATGCGTTCCATATCTGTAACTCGTTCTGTTTTAAAATTGCTTACATCCAGTGCCGCCAGAGATTTGCATTCGTCAAACATCCAGCTCATGTCTATCACATTTCTCGTATCAAATCTACTTACATCCAGCTCTGACAAAGCCTCACATCCAGCAAACATACAATTCATATCTTCAACGCTGCCTGTCTCAAACCTGCTCACGTCAAGGCTTTTCAGATTTTCGCAGCTATCAAACATAGCAGACATGTTTTTCACTTTATCCGTTTTAAAATTAGTTAGCTCCAATTCCAACAAACTCTTACATTTCAGAAACATAGAAGCCATATTTTCAACATGCTTTGTTTCAAATCTGCTCACATCCAAATTTTGCAGATTTTTACATGCGCAAAACATCTTTCCCATATCTGTAGTACGGCTGGTATCGAATAAATTATTAAATTCTATTCTCCTGACATTTGAATATTTGCAAAAAAGCTCTGAACAGTTTATATTCGCATAAACGCCGTTTTCTGATCCAATCGTCAATGCAGATATTCCATCTGCTTCTCTGCTTATCCACGCCCAGATTGTTCTGCTTTGATCATCTGATACATCCCATGCACCGGATGGAATACTCGCAAGGTTCATTTTTACAAAATCAATTTCGCAAACTTCCCCTCTCGAAATTTTACTGCCAAATACCACTTCGTTATCACCCAGGCAGTCTGTCATCAGCATTGGCTTTTCTCTTTCACAGCGTATACATTTCCACATTCTTCTGTCCTCGTTCCATCTCGTTCCTGGTCATGTTCATCTGTTTCCAGCGTTTCTGATCCGCTGCCAGTTCTTCAAGTTCCTCGCTTCTTAAACCAGAATCGGCAGCGACCATGTCAGCCGCGCTGTCCAGGATATCATCCATACGGTTGACGATAGCCTTAAGTTCTTTGTTCTGTTTTCTTTGCTCTGCCATGTTCTTTTCGAACTGATTCATGGTATTTTTCAGGTCTTCTATTGTTTCCTGACCCAGAATTTCCACGCTGCCAAAAGCAATCAGATTGATCGTATGGATGGAATTCAGCAAAGTCTGGCTTCTTTCTGTGAGAATCTGCTGAAGGAGACTATGTTTTTTATAATTGTTTCGGGCGTCTGCCAGACGGTTCATCTTGTTTATATATTTCTTTGTATCCGCTGTAAGCTTTTCTTTTCCACTGATGACACGGCTGACTTTCTGTTCATAATAGGATTTTTCATCCTCGTATGCTTCTGTCTCTTTCTGTGCAAGCTGAATCTCGGTCTGATACTCTGCCTGTTGCTCCTGCATTTTATCGATTTTAATCTTCAATTCATCATAATGATCCTGGAATTTGAGAAGAAGATTCAGTCTGTGAAGATTCTGTTCTCTTTTTTGACGAATTCGCTCCTGCTCCTGTTCCGTCGCTCCGGCTACGGGAATTCTGGCAAATCGTATGCTTTCTGTTGCTGCTGCCAGAACCTGATTGGCAGTTTTGATATTTCCACGAATAATCGCATTTTCAAAAAAGCCAAGCATACTGACGATCTCTGTATCGATATTTCCAAGCTCGAACGGTACTTCATCCTCTGTATTTTTCCAGAGCTTCTGTAATACCTCTTTGTATGTTTCCGTCTGTTCTTCATTCAGACGTGTATTTTCGTACTGAAGCTTATGATAGATTTCCTCCATCGCTTCTTTTATCTTGATTTCTGACATACTATTCTCCCCTGTATCAATCAAGTTCTTCCAATCCGGACAAATCGATCAGTTCTTCCAATTCTCCATTTGCAGCCAGCATTTGCTCTAATTCTTCCAGTGTCGGCTCTCTCTCCTGCAGGATCTGCTCTGCCAGATATGCTGTTTTCAGTTCATCCATTTCTGTCACATCATCAAAAGAATGATTTGGTTTTTCGGCAAACCAGTTATTTCTCTCTTCACACATATACTTTACTTCCTTTCATTTTTAGTAAATTTAATATCACCAATCAGTGCTTCCAACCCTTTGACAGCCACCATTTCACCTCTGGAGAAATCAGGGATCTGTTTGGATCCATGCTGCTTTCTGCAAACATGCCTGTCTGATCCTGCACATTAGACATATCAAAAACAGATACTATATCTTCCGCTTTGAGTTCCTTGTGTTCAACTAATCTGTCTTTAAGCATCTCGGTATACGTATGATATGGTTTCGGTGGGGCTATCGCTCTAAGTTTCCTGCATCCCCAAAACATGCCATTCATTGTTTCTACTCTGGAAGTATTAAACGAACGCAGATCTATCCATTGCAGATTTCTGCATCGTGCAAACATACCATTCATTGTTCTGACCTGACTGGTATCAAAGCTGCTTAAATCCAGCTCGCTTAACTCACAACAGCCAAAAAACATTGCTTCCATACTGTATACCCGGCTGGTATCAAATAAATCGTTAAAATCTATACTTGATAATTTAGAATATCTCCAGAAAAGGCTATAGCAATCTTCCGGTGCATACATTCCGTTTTCTGAGGCAATATACAGTTGTTTTAGGTCTTCTCCTGAAAACATGTGTGCATCTTCCACCCATGCATAAATACGCCCGCTTCTGTCCGCTGATACGTCCCATGCCCCTTTTGAAATATGATCCATATCACATTGTACAAAGTTAATTCCTACAATTTCATTTCTCAGAATATCACTTCCAAATACGGCAGGCATTTCCATCTGATCCGGTATACAATCTGCCATCAACGTTGGCTTTTCTTTTTTCAACTTCCAGTTATCCGTTATTTCCGGGCGAATCCTGCAAAGTGTTGGATGTCCTGTATAATCCATGGTTCGACCATGTCCACAGTTTACACAGGCTTCTGTTGAATCCTGATTTTCTTTTTCGCAACGTACACATTTCCACATTTTTCTGCCCTCATCCCATTTCTGTATCAATCAACTACTTCCATTCCGGACTAATCGATCAGTTCTTCCAGTTCTCCATTTGCAGCCAACATTTGCTCTAATTCTTCCAGTGTCGGCTCTCTCTCCTGCAGGATCTGCTCTGCTGTTTCCATGAAGCTCTGGATTTCTGTATCATCCAGTTTGTCAATGCCGGTTACTGTTTCATCGGGAAGCGAATCTTCCTCATGTGGCTTTTGTGGTATCTCCGACATTTCCTGTCCTTCCGGCTTTCTTATGAATGGATCCGCATAAATATATTCTTTTGCTTCTTTTTTCCAGGAAATGCTTTCTATGTCTTCTGCCGCTTTCCGGATCTGTTCCGGAGTGAGCTGTACGTTTCCCTCACCAAGAAGTTCCTGTACTTCTTCCAGTGTCTTTCCCTGTCCATCCGTCAGTTCCAGCACCGCTTCATTGACCGCGAAGTTTGCAATGCTTTCCAGTTCCCAGCAGTTTCGGTCTTTCAGGAATTCTTTGATCTTTTCCTGCTTTTCTTTCTCCGTCGGACAACATGGACCAAGAAAAGCCTCCATAACTTCTGTAAGCTCGTTCTCTCTGAACGTTCTGACCGGGCAGATCGTAAAGAATTTCAGCAGACGCTCCGGCAGTTTCTCTGCACGCTGTGCAGTTGCCAGTATGACTGCATTCTCAGCATTCTTCAGTATCTGTTCCAGACCAAATGCAAGCATGGTTCTTGCAGCTTTACTTTTCACCTGATCCAGTGAATATAACAGAAGACCTTTTCTGCCTGATACGATCTTATCGTAGATCATTTCTATCTGCTCTTTGAGTTCTTCCCTGTCTCCTACAAGATCTTCTCCATACACTTCATATGCTTCAAATCCTTCTGCCATACACTCTCCGGCAGCTGCCCTGATCAGGGTTTTCTTTCCCAAATGGGGATCTCCGATGAATAACAGACCTTTTTCTTCCGGATCAAATGTGAATCGAAAATAATTGATCCAGTTTTTTCTTCCTGTCAGATCTTCAAATCGTATTTCTCCCTGATATTTCTGAATAATTTTCTTCTCCCACTGCAGTCCCATATCTGTTTCTCCTACTTTATATGCCAAAAGAAAACTCTCATAGAGTTTTCTTTTGCCTGTAAATGTTATTTATTTTTTACAAATTCAACAGAAAATCCCCTGGTCGCTTCTTTCATCAGATTATATTTTTCTGCTGAAAGATAAATTCTGTTTGTGAGCAGCTGTGCCCAGCCGCCTGTATCATTGAGCCATAATCCCGCTACGCTTCCATCTTCTGCATAGGAAAATCCTGCAACGGATACCATATGGTTACTTAATCCAGGATAAAATGCAGCAATCCGCTCTTCTAACGAAACACTGTCCGGATCACTTGCCAGTCTCAGCAGAATCTCTAACTGGAATTCCGGGTCTACTTCTCTGCTGACGATCTCGTCCTGTGAAAGATCTGATGCCATCACAGCAAGCATGATGCTTTCGCCTTCACGAAATCTTCGTGCAAGTTTCTCCAGATCCTGTTCCGGCAATTCAGGTGCATCGTCTATAAAATCTTTCTGAAACGATTCGAACTTAAGATTTTTACTTCTGATAAAGCTTTCTCTGTTTTCTGTTGAGGTACCGCCTTCCTCCGTACAGATATCTGCTGCTGTAAATGCGGTGACTCCGTCTGCCTCTGTAAGTCTTGACCCGGTCTGCTGATTCACCATATTGCAGGAAGCAATGATTCCACAGGTTCCGGAATATCCAGGCACAGAATTTCCCTGCATCAGTGTAAAAAATGAATCATACGCTACATCAAAGGCAGTATCATCCATTCCACAGAATCTGGTATGCAACTCATCTGCCGGATAAAACAGGGCATTTCGAACGCCACTTATCTCTTTCTCTATCTGATTCAGTACATCAATCGCACCAGCACCAGCTGACTCTGCCTCAGCTTTCATTTTGTCGAGATGTTCCAGATAACGTTCTCCGGCTTCCTGATGTGAAACAGTTGCCGGACATATGCATTCATTGAAAATAAATGCCGCCTGAATATCCATAAACGGATTGGAGTTGAACATATTTCCATTCCGCGGTATGCTTCGGAAATGGTTATCATTCTCTTTTAACGCTTTCTGACTGCTGCTTTTATCTTCAAACAAAGCCTTTCTTACACGTGCCTTCGCTGTACCGACATTTCCTTTGGTACCTTTATCTTCCCCGGCAGCATGACCCTTCGCCTTCCGATTTCTGCCAATATTCATCTTGGCTTCCCATGCGTTGAGCATTTCCATATAATCATCAACCGGGGCAAAGATGACGTCGTCCATACAGTTTTCATAAATCTCTCTCGTCAAACTGATCTCACCGGTAACGACAGCATCTATAGATTCTTCATCATTCAATTCCCGGTCATCCGTAATGCCGACAACTTCACGTTTGATAGCATCAATCAGCTGATCAATATCTCGATAACTGTGATTCTTGAAATCCTGTGCTATTTCTTCCCAGGAAATGCTGTCGTCGATTTGAATAGAAACTTTATTGAATTTAAACTCCAGATAATGTCTGATCGCTGCCAGTTCCGGAAGCGGAATTCTCTCCATTTTCATACGGCTGCACATGGCAACGTCAATTTTCTGTGGATAATTGGTTGCTGCCATAAAGAAAACTTCTTTGCCTGAGCTCTTCATGTGATCAAATGCTGTAAGGAAAGATTCTGTCAGAGAGATCTTGTGCTGAGGCAGATCTGGTGTATTACGGTTTGTACATAAGTTATCCACCTCATCAATGAATAAAATACACGGAGCACTCTCTTCTGCTGTGCGAAAGATCTCTTTTACTTTTTTCTCGGATTCGCCCTGATATTTATTCAAAATATCTCCGGCTACAATGCTCATATATTTGTATCCAGCTTTCATCAGTTCGTGGACAAATGCCCCGATCAGATAGGTTTTTCCACATCCTGGAGGTCCGTAAAAGAGGAATCCGGCCATGGCATCCATGTCAAGCAGCTTAAAGAGGCCCTTCTTATCTGCATCGCTGACATGTTTTTTGAGTTCTGCTTTCATGTCATCCATACCTACCACATCCGCAAAGGACTGTTTCGGTATTTCATGAAACAGACCATCTGCGGTGTCATTCTCCACATTTTCTCCGGACTCTGAATATTTGCCTGCAGCTGCAATATGTTCATCTTCTCTGTTTCTCAGTTTTTTCAAAATTCTTTGAGATTTCTCCAGATGTTCTGCTCTTCTTCGTTCCCATCTGCGAAGCTCATAAGACTCTTCCTTATCGCCCAGAAGAGCCGTGATCTTGCGGCACTCTTCTGAAGCATCCGCATGCAGTTTGGCCAGATCTGCTGTATATGGATCTTCTGCAGTGCTGATCGTAATTTTGTTGTTGATCCTCCGGTATTCTCTCTGGAGATCCTGGAGAACTTCAAGATAGTTGTCTACACTCATTTCTTATCCTCCGCACTCTTACCTGTAATAAAATCAAAGTTCATCTGTGGAGTTTCTTTTTCTTTTTCCAGATCTGCCACATGTTCGATCACTTCCTGATAAGTTTCTGCAAACAGTCCGTTTACGGCTTTCTGAACCAGTGCATCCATCTCTTTTCTGGAATATTTCTCATAGAGTTTTTCCAGTTCCTGATAATATTCTTTTTCGGTAATTTCCGGGACAGAATTCTTTTCTTTGTCTGTCGGAACGGAAATCTGGGACTTTTCTCTGTTCAGTTCTTTGCCATCCTTCGTATCAAGAATCTCACGAACCTTTACACACAGCTGATTATCTGCCTTTCCAAGAGAAAAGTTAAACCATGTTACCGTCTTTTCTCCGTCTTTCATAATAATAACCGGAAGAGAACTGAGTTCGGTGAGAGCTCTGTTTCTTTCCATTAATTTTCTTACATCACTGAATTCCATAGCGTTATCCTCCTTGTATTTACGATCAGTTCAGGCTTTGTGATTCGAGTTCTTTCTGGATCTGCTCATAATCCCGGTCCATATCTCGATTCTTATACATATTATCCAGGATATCATCCGCAGAAATATTTACTGCATCTCCGCTCTTCCAGCATTTTGCTGCATAGTCAGGATCCTGGATCCATTTCTCAATATCATCTACATCCATGATATTCTCAAGTGGGGTACGGTCATCCTGGACCATATCCATATTGCAAAAGACTTTGAGTGTCCTGATCAGGCTCTTGCCGGCACCATTCGAGGAATTATCCATCTTTGTTGCTTCTTTTTTGATCTTGCGGATATCCCAGGTTCCGATGTCTCCACTCAGCTGATTGATTGCAGCCAAAGCTTCCTGCATATCGATCATCGTCTGTTTAAATTCAAAATCTTCTCGCTGTTCATCGATACGGATCTTGGCAGCCTGAATGATCTGGTTGGAATAGTAGGCAACACCGATCTTTGCACGTCTTCTCGGATTCTTTTTGCCTTCCTGATCTTCGATACGGGCCTGTTCAATCTCACTCCAGAATATTGTCTGGAACTGTTTTTCGGATTTGAGAAGTAATTCTTCTGTCTCAAAGATTGAATCCCGAATATAGTCTTCTTCCTCAATTCTCTGCTGTTTTTCTGCTTTTTTGCGTTCCCGCTCCTGAGCCTTCTTCTCAGCGGCAGTCATTTTATTTCTGTTTTTCTTCTCGAATAATCTCTCTAAAATCGGTTTTCCCATCCTTCTCACCTCTACTGTACAATCGTGTCACGATGCTTTTCACTGTGTCTTTCTCTGCGTTCCTCTGCCAGACGTTCTCTTTCGCGCTGTCTGTTTTCTTCCTCTTCTTTACGTTTCTGCTCTGTTTCAGCTTTTCTGCGTCGGTCCTCTTCTTCTTTTTCTGCCTTGATATCTGCGAAATATTCTCTTAGATTCTGAAGGTCTTCATCCCGGACTTCATTCTGGAACATCGTTTCTATCGTGACATCAACATCATGGTTAAAATCCTTAATACGCTGCATTTCATTCTCTGCTGCTTTTTCATTTTCTTTAAAATCTTCATGAAGGCGGGTCAGCTGCTCCATAGCAATATTTCCAAAAAGCTCCCGTGAGCCAAATGCCATGAGATTAATTCTTGTCACGATTTCTCCGATCGCCTGGAGATTCTTCTCCTTTTTGCCTTTGAGAAGTTCTGCCGCTTTGAGCTTATTGCGGCTGTCTCTTGCAGCATTCACTGCATTTCTATACTGCAACACCTGTCTGGTAAGCGGTTCTTTTTTCATTCTGACTTTTGTAAGTTTATCCGGGAGATCCGGATCATGATCATGCAGTTCTTTCTCTTCTTTCTCTGCTGCTTTCTTCTTTCCTTCCAGATCTGCCGTATAGGTTTCCAGCTGTGTAAGTGATTCCTGTACACGATCTATGTATTCCTGGCATCTTCCGAGCAAAAGGAGCGTGTTGATCTCTTTTCTACGTTTGCGGGCAAGAGCTTCTTTCTGCTCTTCATTCGAATAAATAAATGGTGTTCTTGTAAATTTGACGCCTTCTGCAATTCCCTTGAGCAGCTGCGTTGCAGTCTTCTCATTGCCGGATTCCAGAGCGATGCTAAACAGAGCGATCATCTGCACGATATCTTCATCGATTTCTACGGTATCTACATCGGAGATCATTGCATCATCCAGTACACTTTTAATATTGTCGAATATCTGAGAACACCAGTCAATCGTCTCAACACTTAACTTACTTTCTTTCTGCTCTGCCAGCATCTCATAATTCTCAAGATCAATATTTCTCAGAGCACGGCGTATCTTCTCACCGCCTTCCGCATGTCTGGCAATCTTTGCTTTCTGTTCTGCCAGCTTCTGTCTCTCTTCTTCTTTCTTTTTTCTTTCTGCCTCACGGACAGCCTGCAGTTCTTTTTCCTTTTTGCTCTTCTTCAAAAAATCCAGCATTTTTCGTTCTCCTTCTATCTTGTAATCAAATCAAATATATCAAGGATAATGTGTCGTATTCCTGCGATGATCAATACCGGTACCATAGCGAGCACTGCTGCCAGCAGCACATAGACGATCAGCTGTAATATGTAATAGATGTATTCGCCCTGAATCTTTTCCGGTGTGGCCAGCAGCGGGAGTTTCGTGATATAAAATCCCACTACCGTCAAAAAAACTCCTCCGCGATAGCAGTGACCGATATATTTCATCGTATCGTCTTCATATCCTGTCACAAAAATACCGATCATAGACAGCACAAAAATGAAACCATATACGATTGCTTCTACTGTCAATGCCTTCGTGCTTATTCCACTGCCTGCTGAAATCAGGTACAGCCATGCAAAAATCCCTGCCACAAACAACACTGCCAGGAGAATGACGCTTCCCATTCCCAGCATCCCCACCTGTGACAACATACCTCCTGAATCTTTTCTGCCTTTCATTCTGGTCCTCGTTTCTTTATTTATCAAGTATGCAGAATTTCTCTGTCTCTACATAGTTATCTGCTGTTCCAAGAACAACCGTATAATCCAAAGCACCCTGTGATTTGAGTCCGACCTTCCAGAAGGAGCGGATATCCGGGGCTTTGAGATTTATTTCTCTGCGCACTTCACTGCCATCATTGTTGATAAATAAAGTCAGTGTCATATCTTCGCCGGCTTCCATTCTTGCAAAGTCCTCCTGAAACCAGGTACACTGATTCTCCTCAAGATCCTGTAACTGTGTTCCGACCGGAATGCGGTCTGTCTGTGCAAGGACCAGTTTACTTCCATCTTCTTTGTACTGATAAGTTTCCATCTCTATGGTAATCTTTTTGAGGATATTATCTTTGAAATCATGAACCGCTGTCTTTACTACAGGATCATCTTCTGCGCCGCCGACAACAACAATCTTGGGGAAACCGCAGCGTTCACATATGTTTCCGTTCAATTCTTTATTACATACAAGACATTTCATTTTCATTTCCTCCGTTTTCCAGATATTTCAGAATTTTATTGTACATCTCCCGGCTTTGTTTTATGTTTTCTTCCGTCTGTGTCAGACTGTCCAGAAAATGTTTCTGCAGTTCTTTTACTTTGTTCTGATCGAAGAACCATCCATCTTCCAGAATCTGTTCGCCAAGAAACAGTCCATAGAGTTCTTTCAGTTCTTTCTGGCTGTTCCTTATGGTCAGAAGTGAATCTCCAAAGGTTTCTTCCAGCTTTTTCAGTTCGTTGTCCACATGTTTCTGTTCTTCACACTGCCAGGAGTAGTCCTCTTCTCTTTCAGCAAGAAGCTGCCTGTCTGTCTCAATCTTATGTTGGATCTCTTTGATTTTGGATTCTGCCTGGTTGATTTCTTTTTCGACTTCTGCTTTCTGACTCTGCATATACTCTGTTTTTTCTGCAAGATTCTGTTGTTCTTTCTGCAGATTTGCAACCTGATTTTCAGATTCTTTCAGTTCCTGCCTCTGCCGATTCAACCTGTCGATATATGGCTGTATTTCCTGTTTCTTACGTTCCAGTTCCTGGTTCTTTTCTGTAATATACCGCTGCTGTCTCTGCTTTTCATCTTCCAGTTCCTGCTCTGCTGCCTTAAAATCAGCTTCCAATGCCTCCTGCTGCCGCTTCACTGCCGGAATTTTTTCTTCTTTGATCTGTGCAGTCGTTTCTTTTAGTTCCACACATTTTTCATCAATACTCTGCATAAGGCGGATCGCATTTTCCTTTTCTTTCGTCAGTTTTTCGTATTCTGCGATCTTAGCCTGACTGTCACCAAACTTCTCAAGAGTTTCTTCTAATTCAGCAACGATCTGCTGCTTCCTGGTAATCTCTTCTTCTATAGATGTAAGCTGTGCCATCGCCTCCTGCAGCTTCTTATTTGCTCCATTCCATACCGGGCGATGATCCGGATCGTCAAATTTTTCCTGGTTTCTGCTCTGGATCTTGGCAAGCTTTCGTGCAAGATTGCAGATAAAAAGAATGGCGTCTTCCTCTTCCTTCTCATCATTTCCAAGCTTGAGACGGGTCAGTTCTCCACATCCGTTCTGGAGATCCCTGCAAATATCTGAAACCACAAATCCCATAATGTCCCGGATCGTAATTTCTTCTTTCTGTTCGAGGCGCTGCAGGGTATCCTCTGTCAGTTTAAATTCCATATATGTGCTCCTCCATCTTATGACTCTCGTACATCTTTTCCATGCTCTGCATCTCACTTTTCAATTCCTGTCCGGCTATATCAGCTTCTGTCATCTGCTTCTGTGTAGAACTATTCAGATTATTCAGCTGTTCCAGAAGTTTTGCCATCTCTGCCGTACTTTCTCCTGTCCAATGTGAAAGGCTGAGATTCGCGCTTTCCAGTGCTTTTTTGAGATTCTGGATATTCCGAAGGAGCACCTCATTTGATTTCCTGTAACGCTCAATCCATTCCTCTGAATTGTGAATATTTGTATCCAACTCGCGTAGTCTGAGTTTCTGGTTTGCCACAAACACACTGTCTTTCATATGAAGTTCTTTATCTATGGAACCGTTAAGTCTGGAACTCTCTTCGAGATTTTGATTCAGCTCCTGACTCCAGTAATTCATTTCCTGTTTCTGCTGGTCATAATTCTTCAGACATTCCATCAGTGTCACTGACGTCCGGATCAAAGCATCATAGGTCTTCTGTTTTTCTTTTGTAATTTCTTCCTCTTTATAATAACTGTTGCTGTCTGCAATTTTGTACCATATATCATTAATGATCGCCGTAACAGGACTGTATCGCAGATCTTTGGAATGTGACTTGTACAGGTTTATGTATTTCTTCATCTGCACCACGCACTGTGTAACATAAGCTTCAATATCTTCATAATCATTGGATACATTCCAGGGTGTCCGTACATGATCCATGATTCTCTGAACCCGGAGACAGTTGTCATCCCAGTGAACCCCGTTTGTCCGCTGATTTTCCAATTCTTTCCAGAGGATATCCACTGCATTGAGCGTCGATCCCGCTCTGGTAAATACAGGATATCGTACATCTCGTTTCCACTGTTGTACATCTTTGACTTTACGTTTCCGGCTCTCTATGGATTCTTTCTCCAGAAGACGGTTTATTTTGTCCCAGGTTTTGTCGCTGTCCAGACTTTTCCGCATAGCCTGCAGCGAATATGCAGATCCCTTTTCCATAAAAGGTTTCAGTTCTCTCTGTGTTTCTGTGTCCCTTGTATATACATATAATAAATCTGCATATGCCTTCCAGTTTCCCGTATCGCCCTTGAAACTTCCTTCAACGATCATTCTTCGAAGCATATCAGAAACAGACTTCTGATCCATCTGATTCCAGATCTGCATGCGATTGCCATATTTCAGATTCATAGTCTGATAAAAAGGAAGTTTCTCCCTGCTCTCCAATATATCAGCTACTTCTTTGAACAGAAACGGATATTCCTCTGCCAGACTGAAGAGTTCCTCAAAGGAATCTTCCGCTGACTTGGATGCAACAAGTGCAAACATGCAGTTCCCTTTCTTTTCATTCACGGCGTTTTGCAGACTTTCACGGAATGTGCCTGTCTGAAGCAGATTTGGCATCATCGAGATTGGAAGGATAAACGCATATTTTTCCCTTTGTTTCATCAATGTCTGGATACGTGACACAATCGATTCTTTTTTGCCTCGTATACAGTATAATTTGTGATTTTTTTGTACTTTTTCATTTTTGTAGATTGTTCCGCCAAGATAGCCTGCATCCATCGGAAAAGCATCGTTGGAATTCTGATCTAAACAATATACGGAGATTTCTTCCTTATTTCCAAGAATTGTCTTAATCGTATTTTCTGGTTTTAGGAAATACATTCCGTCATACTTCTGTTTCTTAAGATTATGATAAATATAGTGTGTCAAATCCAACTTGAGAAGGCAGTCCAGATAATAATCATCTTCTTCTGCAAATAAAAAATGAATCAGACCATCTTTTGAATCAAACTCTTTCATACGCTCCTCCTTTATTATTTGGAAGGATATACCGGCCTTACTGCTGTAATATCAAACAGTTCAGAGAACTTGGCAAGCTCTATGATTTTTCCTTTTTCTGTAAATTTCTGTTTGAGAAGATCGTATTCGTGCACATGAATTCTCAGGATTTCTGAAGAATCCAGGGAAAATCCGATGGCCGCGGTCTTGTACTGGTTTGTGACAAGGCCGATCAGTTTACTTCTGAATTCTTCTCTCAGCGGTACTTTGAGGGCAGTTTCCCTCTCATGTCCCATATTGATGACGAACTCCTTCACGCCGCCCGATGCCATAAAAATGATTACCGGCTGACCGTTTTCATAACTTGGGAAATATGGAATATCGTATTTGATATCTTCTCTGTATCGGAAGGCATAATTTACTTCCGGATTTCCATCCTGTCCTGTCTGATACAACGCAATGGAATACGGCGCTGTCTGGCGAATGCCTACAATCCCGGATGCAAATAATGCTGCTCCATAGGAGATTGCTTTTTCACGGTCTTCTTCTTTCTGAATGATGTCTTTCATGCTGCCGTCAAGACTGCCGTTCTCAAAGATTTCATCCACCTGTCTGCGAACAAGATAATAGTTACCGAAGCCCCCTACAAGTGCGATCTTGAATTTCTCATCATCGCTGGTATCTATATTATGCTTCTTAATAAAGTTCTTCATCTCCATAAGTTTGGAGCCAAGAACATCACGGATCACTTCATCGTAAACTTCCAGAAGTGTCGCATAGCTGATAACCACTTCCTCATCTTTATATTCCAGAGTATCAAATTCTTCCTCTTCCAGATCCTCCAGATCCATGCCGTTGTAGGCAATAAACTGACTTCTGATCTCGCCGGTCCTTGCCACGATGCTGGCTTCCAGCTGATTTACCAGACGGTAAAATTTGCCATCCGGCTGTGGAAGGTCATCCGGATCCCAGAGTTCGTTCTTGATAAGCGCCCGCTCTGCCACACTTTCCATGTAGCGCATGCCGGCCTGTCCGATCTTACCTTCTGTATTCTCTCCGGCGCCTGTACTCTCCAGGACTTTGATCTGCATCGCCTGTCTGCCATCCGGTCCCGGCTCTGCACTGATGCTGGTCAGATTAATATCCAGCGTTCCTCCGCCATAGTCAATAAGAAGAATATGTCCGGAAAATGGTTTGCCCTTGAGAACCATATAATTATATGCAAAAAAAGCACCTGCACAGGATGGTTCGCTGACAACCTTTACACCTTCCGGTCTCACATTTGGCAACTGCTGGCAAATGTCCCTCAGCGTTCCTCTTCCTGATACGGTGTTCATTTCCTGAAACCAGACCTCCGGTGCTCCGATCACCAGATTCTCAATCTCTGATTCTCCGCATTTTGCTTCTGCCATCTGTACAATATTCTCAAGAAACTCTTTCGTCAGGCGCACCGGTGTGTACTCCTGGTCAAAACCTCTCCTCGCCAGCTCATCCTGATCATTCTCAGAAATAAGCATCTTAAATCCATTGAACATTCTGGTCTTGATCTGTCCGGTTGCATTCTTGGCAGTGACACCAAAGCTCAGTTTGTCTTTTTTCAGTGCTGCAACTGTAGGAATACAAGGTGATGTCATCCCTCCAAGCAACAGTGCTTCCAGTAATTTATTATTTTCATCGTATATTGATACAATCGTATATGTACTTCCAAAATCTATTCCCAGATTCATACTGTCCGTCCACCCCTAAAATGTTACTTTTCTCTGTTTCCCGAATTTTATAAATATTCAGAGTTCTTTCTTTTTATTATACAATCCAGTCCTGTCAAAAGCAACAAAAGTATCATTTTATCGTTATGATTTATGTTTTTATAATTTTAATTTCTGACATTATTGATGATATCAGATTTGTTTTTCAGATTTGTTTTTCAGATTTGTTTTTTACACAAAAACAGCATCATAGCTCATATGCTACAATGCTGTTTTTTTAATCTTTTTATTTACGAAGTTTGTCGATAAATGTAGTGAATTTTCCCGGATTTTCTTTATCCAGTGAACGTGCATAAATGCCTTTCAGCCAGACAGTGATCACATCGATCAGTACCGGTGCAAAGGTCATCAGGATAAATACCAGGATGATCATTCCAAAATCCAGGGAGCCAAGTGAAAGCAGTTTCTGGAAAATAACGGCCGCCGCAAAGAATATAAACTGCATACCGTAAATAATCGTCTTACGATAGGTATTCAGCGGTGCATAAACCGTCTTTAATGCAGCCATATAGTTCCATCCTGTCACAAGCACACATGCTGTGTTTAACATTGCCGTAGAATGGTATACATTCTGGCAGACCAGCATGACCGCAAACACACAGGATGTGATCGTGATCGCTGCAGGAAATGCATTGATAAACACATGCCGCAGGAAGGTATGGTCAATCTTCTCATAGTTATTTTCCTGTGCAAGCAGGAATGTCGGAATACCTACCGCACACGCACTGATCAGAGACATCTGGATTGGTTCAAACGGATAGGCATTTCCAAAGAAGATTGTCAGCAATGACAACATAACGGAAAACATCGTCTTGATCAGAAACATGGATGCTGCTGTACGAATGTTGTTTACAACTCTTCGTCCCTGATTTACAATGTGCGGCATCGATGCAAAGTTCGAATCCAGAAGAACAACATTAGCGATATTCTTAGCTGCATCACTTCCCTGTGCCATGGCAATACTGCAGTCAGCCTCTTTCAGGGCAAGAACATCGTTGACACCGTCACCGGTCATGGCTACTGTATGTCCCTGGGACTGCAGCGCCTGAACCATCGCCTTCTTCTGCTGCGGTGTCACACGTCCAAAGACACTGTACTCTGCCACCGCATCCTGAAGCATCTCATCGGATGTCAGCGTCGTCGCATCCACATACCTGTCTGCATTCTTAAGTCCGGCACGCTTTGCAATCGCCGCAACCGTCACCGGATCATCACCGGAAATGACTTTGAGATCAACCTCCTGGCTGTCGAAGAATGCCAGTGTATCCGGTGCTTCTTCTCTGATCACATCAGTCAGGAGCATCAGTGCAAGAGGTTCCAGTCCTTCCGGAAGCTCTGTTCCCTCAGCCATCTGCGGACTGTGCGCCAATACCAGCACACGAAGACCTTCTTCTGCATATCTCTGACACTGCTCTGTCAGTTCCTGATTATCTTCCGGAAACAGGAACTGTGCAGCACCCATCAGGTATGTGCCTTTTTCTTCAAAAACAGCACCGCTGTACTTCCTGTCGGAAGAGAACGGAATTACATGTTCCAGAGTCATCCCCTGCTTCGCCGGGAAGCGCCTGCGCAATGCATCGATCGTTGCATTCTGATCCTTGAGCACATACATCATATTGCACATGATCTCGCCGACTTCATCCATGAATGCCGGATCTGCGTCTGTCTCTTCTGCTGAAGCCTCAGTTACAGAAACTTCTGTTATTTCTGTATCAGATACAGATACGCCGGCTGCCTGTACATCCGTCTGCCCAGATTCCATGTCAGCTTCTGTCAATTCTGCTGATTCCGTAATCTCAGCCGATTCTGCTTCGACTTCCGTATCTGTACTCTCATCTTTAGAAACTCTGTAAGGCTCCACGCGCTCCACGCACATGGTTCCTTCAGTGATCGTACCAGTCTTGTCCAGACAAAGCGTATCAACTCTGGCAAGTGTCTCAATACAATAGAGTTCCTGCACCAGTGTCTTCTTATTGGCAAGGACAAGTGCTCCAAGTGTCAGCGCAACGCTGGTCAGAAGAACAAGTCCCTCCGGGATCATACCAAGGACTCCGGCTACCATGCTTACGACAGAATCCTTAAATGTATCTCCAACAATGTAGTACTGCTTGTAAAACAACAACGCTCCGATCGGTACAATAATGATACTGATCACTTTCAGAATCGCGTTCAGAGAATTCTTCAGTTCTGAATTATGGCGTTTGAATTCTTTCGCCTCACTGGTGATCTGGGCTGCATAGTTGTCCTTACCGACATGGATGATCTGACAGTTTGCCTCTCCGGAAGTCACAAAACTTCCGGAAAACAGCTCATCTCCCACATTCTTTGGAAGGTTGTCGGATTCACCGGTCAGGAGAGATTCATTGACCTCTACACTGCCTTCAAGCACCCTCGCATCCGCTGGCACCTGATCACCTGTCTTAAGACAGACCACATCATCCAGTACCAGTTCTTCTGTCGGAACGGTCCATTTCTGTCCTTCACGAATAACAACTGATTTCCGGGCTGTAAGAATTGCCAGCTTATCGATTGTTTTCTTGGCACGTATCTCCTGGGCAATACCTATCAGGGTATTGATAACAATGATACATACAAAAAATGCATTCTTATAAGAGCCAACCAGAAGTACAAGAACCAGAAGTACAATGTTCAGAAAGTTGAAAAATGTCAGTGTGTTTTCTCTTATGATCTGCTTATAGGTCCGGGTATTCGGATTCTCGTCCGCATTAACCTTGCCTTCTGCGATTCGCTCATTTACCTGTTCGTCTGTAAGTCCTGTCAACATTTCACCTCGCAGTCGCAGTTTTTAGTATTCTTCTTCCTCTTCACCTTCGCTGATATCTGACTTCGGCTTGTCCAGTCCCTCGATCACGATTCCATGTTTCTGTGCATAATCCCACAGTGCAGCATGGATTGCTTCTTCTGCAAGAAGTGAGCAGTGTACTTTGACCGGCGGAAGTCCGTCAAGAGCTTCCATAACGGCTTTATTTGTGATCTGCATTGCTTCTTCGATGGTCTTTCCCTTGACCATCTCTGTAGCCATGCTGCTGGTTGCAACTGCTGCACCACAGCCGAATGTCTTGAATTTACATTCTTTGATAATGTGAGTCTCGTCATCGATGTCAAGGAACATTCTCATGATATCACCACATTTGGCATTACCAACAGTTCCTACACCACTTGCGTCTTCGATTTCTCCTACATTTCTTGGATGCTGAAAATGATCCATAACTTTTTCGCTGTACATATATTAATTCCTCCTGTTATTGTCTTTTGATTATAATTGTCTACCCTTTATTAACGTCGTTTTATCCAGCTTTGCTTACTGCTGCTGTTTCTTCATGAAGTCTTCATATAATGGAGACATGCTTCTCAGATACTGTACGATCTCTTTCAGCTTCTCTACTACAAAATCAAGATCTTCCTTTGTTGTTTCATCACTTAAAGTAAGTCTCAGAGATCCATGTGCAACTTCATGCGGCACGCCGATTGCCAGAAGTACGTGGGACGGATCCAGAGAACCGGATGTGCAGGCAGATCCGCTGGAGCCACAGATGCCGTTCTGATCAAGCATCAGAAGCATGGACTCACCTTCGATGAACTGGAAGCTTACGTTTACGTTGTTCGGAAGACGTTTTACTCTGTCACCGTTCAGTCTGGAATATGGAATCTCAGTGGTAAGACGATTGATCAGATAATCTCGCAGTTCGATTTCTTTAGCTGTACGTTCTTTCATAGTCTTTACTGCACGTTCTGCAGCAGCGCCATATCCGACGATTCCAGGAACATTCTCTGTACCTGCACGACGTTTACGCTCCTGCGCGCCACCATGTACGAAGGATTTGATCTTGACGCCTTTACGGATGTAAAGGAAACCGATTCCTTTTGGTCCGTTGATCTTGTGTCCACTGGAGCTCAGCATATCAATGTTATATTCATCCACATCGATCGGCACCTGGCCAAATGCCTGAACTGCATCTGTATGGAAGAGGATGCCGTGTTCTTTGGCAATACGTCCGATTTCTTTGATCGGCTGAATGGTTCCAATCTCGTTGTTCGCAAACATTACAGAGATCAGGATTGTCTCCGGTGTGATTGCTTTTTCAAGTTCATCAAGACGAACAACTCCATTCTCATCTACATCAAGATATGTGATCTTTGCTCCTCTTTCTTTCTCAAGATATTCACATGTATGCAGAATAGCATGATGCTCGATCTTTGTTGTAATAATGTGATTACCCTTGGACTTGTATGCTTCAAAAGTAGCCTTGAGTGCCCAGTTATCAGCTTCACTTCCACCGGCTGTAAAATAAATATCTTCTTTTCTGGTATTCAGTGCAGCTGCGATCTGCTGTCTTCCCTTCGTCACAGCCTCTTTGCTCTTCTGTGCAAAGTCATAGATACTGGAAGGATTTCCATAATACTCTGTAAAATACGGAAGCATAGCTTCAAGAACTTCCGGAGCAGTTTTGGTTGTTGCTGCATTATCCAGATATATTAATTTACTCATTGTTTTTTCCTCCTGCTTAAAAAATGAATTTTACATTTTTTCCTGTTGTTTTTTCCGGCTTTCCTCAATCAACTGGTCCAGCATCATAGTGTCTACCGCCTGTGTGATACTGTCATTGATTCGTTTCCACACATATTTCGTCACGCAGATATCGTGATTCTCACAGGTGCTCTCATCTTCCATTCCGGAACACTGTGCTGCCTCCAGAGTTCCTTCCAGAACTCTCAGGACATCTCCTACAGAAATCTCTGCTGCCGGACGTCCCAGACGATAACCGCCGCCGGCGCCTCTGGTACTCTCCACCAGTCCTGCCTTCTTGAGCTTCGCCATAAGCTGCTCGAGATAGCTGTCTGAAATATTCTGTCGACTTGCAATACTCTGAATGGAAACGGCTTCTGTTTCACAATGCAGCCCCAGGTCGATCAATGCTTTCAGACCATATCGCGCTCTTGTTGACAGTTTCATCCACTCACCTCTTTAATTCCTAGTGTTTTCGTCGGATTTATTTCAAGTCATACTTTAGCAGAATACATCTGTTCTGTCAAGGAGGTTTTCTGCATATACTGACAAAAAAGCCATGAGGCCTTTTTATGTCAAAAAAACGTTTTTTCAGAGGGACCTTTCTGCTCACATCTGCCGGTCTTCTGAGCCGTGTCATGGGCTTCTTTTATAGGATATTCCTGTCACATACCATTGGTGCAGAAGGAATTGGTCTTTATCAGCTGGTCGTACCTCTGCAGCATCTGGTACTGGTCATGACTACTTCCGGAATCCAGACTGCACTTTCCCGTCTGATTGCTTCTTATGCTGCTCTTGGCGAGCACAAAAAATCACAGGATACCTTCCGTATCGGAACCTTTCTTGCCTTCTGTCTGTCTGCCGTAACTGCCTGGATCTTTTTTACTTTTTCTGATTTTTTTGCCGTACAGATTTTAAAAGAGCCATCCACTGAACCACTGATCCGTCTGCTTGCGTTAAGCTTTCCTTTTGCTTCGCTTCACAATTGTATCAACAGCTATTATCTCGGGCTCAAAAAAGCTGCTTTTCCAGCCGCCCTGCAGGTTCTGGAACAGGCTGTACGTATTTTGTCATCCTGTCTGGTCTGGCAGATCTGTCTGCAAAAAAGCATCACCATTACCGCCATGATTGCAGTTGCCGGCAGCTTTCTCTCAGAGCTTATCGTTGCCCTGTGCGCCTTTCTGTTTATCAGTTTTCAGCATTCTGATTCACCGCATTATATAGAAACACCACTGCAGAAATTCTCTGAGATCAGTCAGACTGCCTTTCCCCTGACACTGAACCGTCTTCTGCTCTCTGTGCTGGCCGCCATCGAAGTAGTCCTGATTCCTCAGCGTCTTCGTATGTACGGTCTTTCTCAGTCTGAGGCTCTAAGTCTGTATGGAATTTTTACCGGCATGGCACTGCCCTGCATCCTTTTCCCCGCAACGATCACCAATTCTGCTTCTGTTATGCTGACGCCTTCTGTTGCCGAAATGCAGGCACTTGGATACCGCAGCCGCATCCGCTATGTCACACGCCATACCTTTTCTGCATGTATTCTTCTTGGGACTTTGTGTACTGCTTTTTTTTATTTTTTCGGATCCCTCGCCGGAACGCTGCTTTTTCACAGTGAAGGAGCCGGGCTCTATATCCGCACACTCTCATTTGTCTGCCCGTTTCTCTATACGAATATTGCCCTTACCAGTATCCTGAATGGACTGGGCAAGACCGGAATGACCCTCATTCACAGCGTTATCGGGGTACTTCTTCGGATCTCTTTTGTAGTATTTGCCATTCCCGCCATCGGTATACGCGGCTATCTGTATGGACTGCTTCTCAGTGAGATCGTACTCAGTCTTCTGCATATTTATGCCCTGTATCATATGGAATCATAACAGTGCAGTTGTTCTTTATTCTCGCACCGTGCTAAACTTTTGCGTTAATATTCAAGAATGCCTCTGCATTCTTGCTGCGAGATGCGCGTCATGCAACGCATGACATACTTCTTCTGCGCATCTCTGCAATCCTGCCGGAGGCTATATCAGATGGTGGATTGACTCCCACCACTGATACTAATTTGTTGCTCGCCACCTACAAAGGTGGGAGTCATCTCACATCTGATATAACATTTCCTATCGACAAGTACTTTTCAATCGTTTATAATTAGCATAAATATGAATAAACCATTATGTTCGGTTTTTGACCGGACGCGAGGAGGAAATTATGGGATTCACTTTTTTAAAGAAACTGCCTACTCCTGCTGAGATCCGTAATCAGTATCCGATTGATGCTGCGATCCAGGAGCTGAAATCAAAAAGAGATCAGGAAATCCGTGATGTCTTTACAGGCAAATCTGATAAATTTCTTGCGATCATTGGTCCATGTTCTGCTGACAACGAAGATGCTGTATGCGATTACCTTCTTCGTCTGCGCAAAGTTCAGGATAAGATTGCTGACAAAGTACTGATCATTCCGCGTGTTTATACAAACAAACCACGTACTACCGGTGAAGGATATAAAGGTATGGTCCATCAGCCAGACCCTGAAAAAGCGCCGGACATGCTTGCCGGATTGATTGCCATCCGTAAGATGCATATTCATGCAATCCAGGAAAGTGGTTTTACCTGTGCAGATGAAATGCTTTATCCGGAAAACTACCGTTATCTTTCCGACATCCTGTCTTATGTTGCTGTCGGTGCCCGTTCTGTAGAAGACCAGCAGCATCGTCTGACAGTCAGTGGTATGGATGTGCCGGCCGGCATGAAAAATCCAACCAGTGGTGACTACAGTGTTATGCTGAACTCTGTCGTTGCAGCACAGGGTTCCCATCGTTTTATTTACAGAAGCTGGGAAGTTGAAACAACCGGTAACCCGCTTGCCCACACTATTCTTCGCGGTGCAGTAAACAAACATGGAGAAGCGATTCCGAACTACCACTACGAAGACCTTCGTCTTCTGTGGGAAAAATATCAGGAGAAGAATCTCCAGAACCCGGCTGTTATCGTAGATACCAACCACTCCAATTCCAACAAACAGTATGAACAGCAGGTTCGTATTGCAAAAGAAGTTCTGCACAGCCGTATGGTAGATCCAGAACTTCACAAACTGGTAAAAGGATTTATGATCGAGAGCTATATTGAGCCAGGTAACCAGAAGATTGGTGGAGAACACATTTACGGAAAATCCATCACAGACCCATGTCTTGGCTGGGAAGAATCCGAAAAACTGCTTTATACGATTGCTGAAATGTGTTAATCCTTATGCACACAGTTTTGCTTTATTGGAACATTACGAAGTAATTTCCTGTAAAGTGACAAAGAGCACAGCCATTAACTGACTGTGCTCTTTTTGATGCTTATTAATGTCTCGGATGTGCTTTCATATATACATCTCTCATCTTTGATACATTCATTCCAAGATAGATCTGCGTAGAAGAAATATCAGAATGTCCAAGCATTTCCTGTACGCTCTTGACATCAGCCCCATTCTGAAGCATATGTACAGCAAACGAATGCCGCAGGGTATGTGGCGTGATATCTCTGTAGATACCTGCTCCTTCCGCATATCCCTTCAGCACTTTCCAAAATCCCTGCCTGCTCATAGATTTACCCGAACAGTTTGTGAACAACGATGTCTCTTTCTTATTTTTTACAAAAAAGCCTCTGGAGTGCTCCATATACTGCAATATCGCATTTCTGCTCACATTACCAATTGGAATGATTCTCTCTTTCTCCGAATCATGGCAGATTACATATCCCATCTGCAGATTAATATCTGTAATCTGCAAATGGATCAGTTCACTTACGCGCATTCCGGTTGCATACATCAATTCCATCATGGCATTATCTCGAATACCCTTCGGTGTATTCAGATTCGGCTGTTTCAAAAGCCTGTCTACCTCTTCCACGGATAGAATTTCCGGTATCTTTTTCTCGAGCTTTGGCGGTTTCAGTGACTCTGATGGATCCTCCTGCATCTTGCCATTCCTTACCAGATAGTGATACAGAGCTCTGATCGAGGCAATATTTCTGGAAATCGTTGAAACTGCCAGATTTTCCCTCTGTAATTCCTTCAGATATCCCTGCAAATCTGTACTTGTAACGTCCGTAAAATCCTGAATTTCCTGCTCCTGCAAATATCGAAGCAGCTTCTTCAAATCACGCTCATATGAAATCTCAGTATTCTGCGATGCATTCTTCGTCTCATGCATATACGCAATAAAATTTTCAATTACTTTTTCCATCCCCATTACTTCCCGTACCTTAATTAAAAATTCATCTTCCCCAAATGTACCTGTATTATACTTGCTATTTTACATAAAATCAAACCTTTTTTCTGTGCGAAATCCCTTTAAAATCAAGCTTTTTCATCATTTCCACAAAATAACGTCTTTTTATTGTCAACCGACACCATATATGGTAAATCCCTTTCAAAAAATTTTCAGATTACGTATCAGGATTCTGGTAATCACCGGATTGCAATAAGTTTCCAGCAAAATACCCACCACAAAGCCAGCCGTACATAAAGCCATCTTCAAGATATAAGCTGAAATCTGGCCAGGCAAAAAACTTCGATTTTTCCAAATCTGTATGGAACTTTCATATATAATTCCGAAAGCAGCCAGAACACAGGGCAGATACACAATAATCTGAGGAAAAAGCAGTCCGGCTCCTACCACTCCACCATATAACCCAAACTGAAGAATTGACATCGTCAGCAGCATCGCTGTCTGCATTCCAAATATAATCAATCCACCAACAGCAATCGGAACACCAAAGATCGTCAGTCCGCTTCCTGCTGCCAACAGCCAAATTCCACCCCTCATTCTTATAACTTTCCAGAAATAATCCATGCCACTCTCTTCTGCATAGATTCCCATCAGATACAATGCAGCAGCCATGTCCTGTTTCCATTCCATTTTGTACATCAAATTAGGAAGAATCATTCCAATCACAAAGCCAATAAACAGCAAATAGTATCCCCCAAGTGTTTCATTTCTGTGTACAGATCGTTTTGGTTCCATCACCTCACCCCATATCAGTTTACGGGATATCGGTTAAAGTTAGAACGAAAAAAAGAGTATGACACTTCTCAGTATCATACTC
This sequence comes from uncultured Blautia sp., assembly GCA_934378195.1. GTDB lineage: Bacteria > Bacillota > Clostridia > Lachnospirales > Lachnospiraceae > Blautia_A. The sequence goes on along the minus strand of CAKRPO010000006.1, from coordinate 63,595 downwards.
TTTGATGTTATTCTCGAACTTCTATGTTCAGAAAGATTATTTCGCATAATCTACTGCACGACTCTCACGGATCACATTGACTTTGATCTGACCCGGATATTCCAGTTCAGCTTCAATCTGCTTAGAAATATCTCTGGCCAGCAGAACCATGTCTGCATCTGTAACCTGTTCCGGCACAACCATTACACGAATTTCCCTGCCTGCCTGAATAGCAAATGACTTGTCAACTCCCTTGAACTCGTTTGTAATATCTTCCAACTGTTTCAAACGATTCGTATAAGTTTCAAGTGTCTCTCTTCTTGCACCCGGTCTGGCTGCTGAAATAGCGTCAGCTGCCTGTACGATACATGCAATCAGAGATTCCGGTTCCACATCACCATGATGGGAAGCAACTGTGTTGATAACGATCGCTGATTCTTTGTATTTCTTACAAAGATCCACACCAATCTGGATATGTGAGCCCTCTACTTCATGGTCGATGGATTTACCAATATCATGAAGCAATCCGGCACGTTTCGCCATACGGACATCTACCCCAATCTCTCCGGCAAGAATACCGGAAAGCTGTGCTACCTCGATGGAATGTTTCAGAGCATTCTGTCCATAACTTGAACGGAATTTCATACGTCCAAGAAGCTTCAGCAGTTCTGGATGGATACCATGAACACCAACATCCATTGCAGCATTCTCACCATCTTCACGAATCTGTGCTTCAACTTCTTTCTGTGCTTTCTCTACCATCTCTTCAATTCTTGCCGGATGGATACGTCCATCAACAATCAGCTTCTCCAGAGCGACTCTGGCGATCTCTCGGCGAATCGGGTCAAAAGCAGATAAAACAACAGCTTCCGGAGTATCATCAATGATCAGATCCACACCTGTCAGTGTTTCAAGAGTACGAATGTTACGTCCTTCACGTCCGATGATTCGTCCCTTCATCTCATCACTTGGAAGCTGCACAACAGAAATCGTAGTTTCTGCAACGTGGTCAACTGCACATTTCTGAATGGCATTTACCACATATTCTTTTGCTTTCTTGCCAGCGTCTTCCTTGGCTCTGTTCTCCAGTTCCTTGTACATTCTGGCAACATCAACTTTGACGTCGTCTTCTACACTTCTGAGTAACTCGTCTTTTGCCTGGTCGGAGGTCAGACCGGAAATTCTTTCCAGTTCCTGTACTCCTTTTTGTTCAAGTTCGTCTACTTTCTTTTCTCTTTTTTGTAACTCAGCAATCTTTGCTGTGCACTCTGCCTCACGCTTCTCTACTGCATCAGCCTTCTTATCAACAGATTCTTCTTTTGATAAAACACGTCTTTCGTATTTCTGCAGTTCAGATCTGCGCTCCTTGGTTTCCTTCTCAAGTTCATTCTTCGTTCTGAGGGATTCTTCCTTTACTTCCAATAAAGCTTCTCTCTTCTTCGTCTCAGCAGTTTTTAAAGCTTCATCTATGATGCTTCTTGCTCTGTCTTCTGCTGTGCCAACAACTTCAGCATCTTTTTTAGCTTTGTTGTTAACCGCAACCTTGCAAGTAAGAGGAACCGCAATAAGCAGTGCGACCGCTACAGCGACAATTGCTACAATAATTGTAATTGCCACAGGAGCACCTCCTTATTTAGTTTTCATTGTACAAATACAACAATACAAGTTTAGCTGTTTTTAAGATTTATGTCAAGTTTTTCTATTCAATTGTTGAAATATTTATAAAATTTAAGTTGCTGTTTACTCCTGCAAAATTCCCATTTCTTCCAGCACAGAAAAAATGTCTCCGGAACGGAATCCGCGGCGTGCCAGATAACCGAAAAGACGGCGCATCTCTTTCTCGTCAAGCTGTGTCCCCGGCTCATACTTCTTCTCTACCATACGGCAGAGAAGCTCTCTCTCATCAGGTTCCTCGAGCTCTGATGCTTCTTCCCATGCATTCTGGATCGTCTGACGGTCAATTCCTTTCTGCTGCAATTCCTGAAAAATCTTCTGCCGGCTCTTGTCGTGGATACGGTACATAATATAATTCGTCGCATATCTCGTATCATCTATATATCCATAATCCTTTACATAAGCAAGTGCATCAGCCGCCAGAACTTCCGAAAAGCCGGCACGGAGAAGCCGATCATACAATCCCTTCTCCGTGCGGTCCATATGTTCCAGAAGCTTTAGTGCCTTCTTACGTGCTTCCTTTTGCTGCTGTTCCATATCTGTCATTCAATTATTCCTGCTCTTCTACAGTGGCCTGTGTCTCTGCCTTCTCATCAGTACTCTCCTCACCCGGGATGAGATGATACTGGATCCTTACCTGTCTCTCGATCTCTTCGCATATCTCCGGATGATCTTTCAGGAAGATCTTGACATTCTCTCTTCCCTGTCCGATACGCTCTCCATTATAAGAATACCAGGCTCCACTCTTATTCACAACATTACACTCAGCTGCCAGATCAAGGATCTCACCTTCTCTGGAAATACCGGTGCCAAACATGATATCAAACTCTGCCTGCTTGAACGGCGGAGCTACCTTATTTTTAACAACTTTGACCTTTACATGGTTACCAACCATCTCGCCACCCTGCTTCAGAGTCTCTGTCCTTCTGACATCAAGACGTACCGATGCATAGAACTTCAGAGCACGTCCACCGGTCGTGGTCTCCGGATTACCAAACATAACGCCGACCTTCTCACGAAGCTGGTTGATAAAGATAACCACACAGTTGGATCTGCTGATCGCTGCGGTCAGCTTTCTCAGAGCCTGGGACATCAGACGTGCATGAAGACCTACATGGCTGTCTCCCATATCGCCTTCAATCTCAGCCTTCGGAACAAGAGCTGCAACAGAGTCTACGATCACAATATCGACAGCACCTGAACGAACCATTGTCTCAGTGATCTCAAGGGCCTGCTCGCCATTATCCGGCTGAGAAATGTATAAGTTGTCGATATCAACGCCAATATTCTTCGCATATACCGGATCAAGTGCATGCTCTGCATCAATAAATCCTGCGATTCCTCCACGCTTCTGTACCTCTGCTACCATATGTAATGCAACAGTCGTCTTACCACTGGACTCCGGTCCATAGATTTCTACGATACGTCCCTTCGGCACACCACCGACACCAAGTGCGATATCCAGTCCGAGAGAACCTGTCGGGACGGCCTCAACAACCATATTGGAACTGGAATCTCCAAGCTTCATAACAGAACCCTTACCGTACTGCTTTTCAATATGTCCAAGCGCTGCTTCCAGCGCTTTCTGCTTCTCTTCATTCATCATCTTATGGATTCTCCTTATATTTATTTTAACGCATATACCAAACCTATGTTCGTGTTTTCTTCTTATATGCTATTATAAATCTACAGTAAAGTCAAGCAAAACTTTTCGACCGCATGTTCTTTTTTTCTACATTTTATACACCCGTTAAAACAAAATTATACTCTGCCAATCCTGGAACATTACGGAGTAATTTCCTATTGCATAAAAAGAGGCACTGCCTGCACAGTGCCCCTTGTGATTCCATTATTATTTATTTATCACCGATCAGCCAGTTGTACATCTCTTCGTACTGTGCTGCAGAATGACTCCATGAGAAATCTGCTGCCATGGCACGGTCAACCATCTTATTCCACTCACGTTTATTGTCATAGAATACATGCTCTGCATTGCGGACCGTCGCAAGCATCTCATGTGCATTGTAATTTGTAAAGCTGAATCCAGTACCGGTTCCTTCATATTCATTGTAAGGCTGTACCGTATCCTTCAGTCCACCAGTCTCACGTACGATCGGCAGAGTTCCATAGCGAAGGCTCATCAGCTGACTGAGTCCGCAAGGCTCAAACAGAGACGGCATCAGGAATGCATCCGATGCTGCATAAATTCTGTGGGAAAGCGGCTCATCATAATAAATCTGTGCAGACACTTTGCCATGATATTTCCAGTCAAAGTGGCGGAACATATTCTCATAACGTTCCTCTCCTGTTCCCAGCACAACGATCTGCACAGCATCCTGGCAGAGCTCATCCATTACATAAGCGATCAGATCAAAACCTTTCTGATCCGTCAGACGGGAAACAATTCCGATCAGCATTGCATTCGGGTCTACTTCCAAGCCAAGATCCTTCTGCAGCTGGAGCTTATTCTTCACTTTCTCCTTACGGAAAGTCTTTGCATTGTAATTATTTGTAATACATTTATCTGTCTCCGGATTAAATACATCATAATCAATTCCGTTGACGATACCTCTGAGATCATGTGACCTTGCACAGAGAAGCCCTTCCAGTCGTTCCCCATAGAACGGTGTCTTGATTTCTTCCGCATACGTATTACTTACCGTTGTGACTGCATCTGCAAATACGATTCCACCCTTAAGGAAGTTCGCATCTTTGTATGCTTCCAGTTTATCCGGTGCAAAATAGTAATCAGACAGTCCTGTAATTCCCTGAACGGTCTTCACATCCCATACACCCTGGAATTTGAGATTGTGGATCGTCATAACTGTCTTGATGCCCCAGAAAAATTCATTCTGCTGGAAAGAATCATGAAGATAAACAGGAACCAGACCGGTCTGCCAGTCATGGCAGTGGATCACATCCGGACGGAATCCGATCACCGGAAGAACAGACAGGACTGCTTTGGAGAAAAATGCAAATTTTTCAAGATCCCACGGTGCACTGTCGTACGGTTTTGGTCCACTGAAATAGTATTCATTATCAATAAAGTAGAACTGAATTCCATCATATTCCATATGCATGATGCCTACATAACAGTTCTTATATCCCAGATCCATATAAAAATGGGTGATGTATTCCATTTTATCTTTCCATTCCTGCTTCATGCAGGCATATTTCGGTAAGATAACACGAACATCGAAATAGCGCTTGTCAAAACATTTCGGAAGTGCGCCAGCTACATCGGCAAGACCGCCTGTTTTAATAAATGGTACCGCCTCTGATGTTGCAAATAAGATTCTTTTCATCTGTAAATACCCCTCCTTGTATCCCGATGCCAGGTTATTTTCTGACATTTCTGTCTATGACAGACCTTTTGTTTATTATACTCCAAAACCACTTTGTTGAAAAGAGTGATTTTTGTATTCAAGGCGAATTTTATCTGCAATAAGTGCAATAAATTCAGAGTTTGTCGGTTTACCTTTTCCGGTGCTGACGGTATATCCAAACAAAGCATCAATCGTATCCATCTTTCCCCTGCTCCAAGCTACTTCGATTGCATGACGGATTGCTCTCTCCACACGACTGGGGGTTGTCTGGTGTTTTTTTGCAATCGTTGGATAAAGGACTTTGGTGATTGAATTCAACATTTCCATATCATTCACAGACAGGATAATCGCATCTCTCAGGTACTGATAGCCTTTTATGTGTGCCGGAACTCCGATTTCATGTATGATATTCGTTACATCAGTTTCCAGATTGCGTGTTCCATACGGAGCCGGTTCTTCCCGGACGCTCTGCTTCTTAAGTACCGGTTCTCTTGTTTTTCGCTCATTTCCTCTTCGTATATGTTTGATCCGACTTAAAAGTACCTGTTTATCAAAAGGTTTCAGCATATAATAATATGCGCCAAGATTAAACGCATCCTCTGTGATCCGTTCCTGCCCGACTGCCGATATAACAATGAATGCCGGTTGTTTTTTTACATTGCTGTCATGACTGCAGTGTTCCATAACTGTCAGTCCATCCATCTTCGGCATAATAATATCCAGTACTACAACATCCGGCTCTTTTTCTCTGATGATGTTGCAGATTTCTTCTCCATTATGTGCTTTCCCGACCAGTGTCAGGTCTTTATCTTCTTCGATCATCTGACCGAGCATGTCAGCCATTCTTACGTTATCATCTGCAATCGCCACATTTAATTTTTCCATGAGGCCTTTCCCTCCTAACCAACAAAAATCTTCTTCTTTACAACAAGGACATTATAGTGGAAAGGCCTTCGCGAAATCAAGCCGAAACTGGCTGAAACACTGGATTTTCGTTCGTCCTGAATCGACTTTTTCAGAGCTTCTTTTTTCTTATTTTTCTTCATTTTTGCTTTTTCCCGCTTCTTCTGCATGGCAGTTTTCGACACTTTTTCAGTTATCTGTCGACAGATTTTTCAGCATCGTTTCTGCAAATATTCCGTATCCTCCTGTAGAATCCTGTACAAAAACATGGGTGATCGCACCAACAAATTTCCCATTCTGTATGATCGGACTTCCACTCATTCCCTGCACGATCCCACCGGTCATCTCAAGAAGCTCCGGATCAGTTACCTGAATCACAAAGCTTTTGTTTGTATCCTCATGATTCATATCGATTCTTGTTATCTCTGCTTCGAACTCACGGATTTCTCCATCCACACAGCACAATACAGAAGCCGGTCCGATTTCCAGTTCCTGCTTGTAAGCGATTTCCATTTTCTTTAGTCCCGACAGCCCGGACATATCGGTCAGCTTTCCATAAATTCCCTGCTCACAGTTCTTTTCTATACTCCCTATGATTTTTTCTGCCTCATAATGGATCAGTCCGGACAGTTCTCCCGGACTGCCACTGCTTCCTTTCTGAATTCCGACAATCTGTGCCTGGTACAGTGCCCCATCATCAATATGAAGCAGTTCACCGGTATCCACATCACTGATTCCATGTCCAAGTGCTCCATACTTTCCATTCTGATCCACAAACGTAAGTGTTCCAATGCCCTGTGTATTATCGCGCACCCAGACACCCAGCTTATATTCTCCTTTGACATCCTTTACAGGATCCAGCAACAGAGGAATTTTTTTTCCGTTTCGTATCACTTGCAACGTCACCGTATCCTGAGTCAGATTTTCCAGGTCTTTTACCAGATCTTTTTTGCATGTGATCGTTTCATCATTAAATGCCACGATATAATCACCCGGTTCTACAATATTACAGGCCGGATCTACAGTCTGGCCTTCTTCTGAAATAATCTCTCCTGTGTCAATCACCAGAACTCCGTCTGTTTCCATATAGATTCCAACCGTGCTGCCACTGACAAGCACCGATGTACTGTCTGCCGGAATGACTTTGATATCTTTAAACGGAATCACACCCAGAATTCGTGCCGACAACAGATAACTTCCGTCTCCCGATACGGTGATCGCATCATCAAAAGAAAGCAGCGGATAATCCAGAACATCTTTTACCTGCTGTTTCTGGTCTTCTGTTACATAAAGCTCATCCGGAATCTTCCTGTCAAGGCAGCGGTATCCCAGCCATATCACCACGAGCAGATCCAGCGTTATGACCCACCAGAGAAGACGCCGGTATTTCTTTCTTCTGTCCATTCAGCCACATCCTTTCTTTTGTAAAATCATCGCCTTTATTTCCTATTACACAAGAAAAAAGAGAAGAGATCCTGTTGGATCGTCCTCTCTTATTATGCTGTGAATGCAGCTATTTCAGTCTTGTATTTTTATGAACCTGTGCCAATTCTTTCATTTCTTTTGCGTTTTCAAAAACCGCCTGCGTAATCTCGGCACCGCCCAGAAGTCTTGCCAGTTCTCTCACTGAATCATCGCCCTCCAGCGGATGGATCTCTGTGATCGTCTCTGTACCCTTCTGGTGTTTCTCAATTTCAAAATGTGTATCTGCCATCGCTGCGATCTGCGGAAGATGTGTGATACAGAGTACCTGATGACATTTGCCGATAACAGCCATCTTTTCGGACACTTTCTGCGCTGTCCTTCCACTGATACCTGTATCAATCTCATCAAAGATCAGCGTCTCGATCTGATCACGATCCGCCAGAATTGCCTTGATCGCCAGCATGATACGAGAAAGTTCACCACCGGAGACGATTCTTCCCAGCGGTTTCACGCTTTCGCCCGGATTGGTAGAAATTTCATATTCAATATCATCAAACCCATTATCGGTATAATCTTTCTTTCTCTGAAAATCAATACGAAACTGTACATCCAGAAAATTCAGGTCTTTCAGGCCTTCAATGATCTTCTCCGTAAGCATCTGACTGTATTTTTGACGGATAACAGAAAGTTTATCCGAAACCTTCTCAAGTTTTTTGCGGCTTTTTTCCACCTCAGCTTTTGCTTTCTGAAAGTTCTCCTCATATCTGTCAAGATCTTCCAGTTTTTGTCTTTGTTTCTTACAGTATGCCTGTATCTCTTCGAGCGACTGACCATATTTCGCTTTAAGATTATTGATCAGATCCAGTCTTTTTTCTGTTTCATAAAAGGTTTCATCATCAAAATTCAGTTCTTCTACATAAGCCGAAAGTTCTCTGTTAAAATCATTCAGAAGTCCGTCAATTTCCTGCAGCGTAGATGACATAGACTCCAACTGGCTGTCATATTCCGTGACACGCATCATCTCACGGACAGCATTACCCACCGACTCTCCGGCTCCCTGCATAGAATCATTCCCTGTCAGGTCCCGTACTCCCTGCAGAGTCTCAAGGATTTTCTTTCCATTATCCAACTTGCGGTAAAGTTTCTCCAGTTCTTCATCCTCACCAGGTTTCAGACCAGAACTCTCAATCTCATTGATCTCAAATTCAAGGAAAGCGCGTTCTCTGTTGCGCTGTTCTTCATCCATATCAAGTGCTTTTAAATCTCTCAGGCAATCGCGATATGTACGGTAAGCACTGTTTACCACTTCCTTTGCCGGCCAGATTTCCTCTTTGCCATAGGCATCCAGAATCTCCAGCTGTTTATCCTGATACAGAAGTGACTGATGTTCATGCTGTCCATGGATATCCAGAAGGCAGGATGCTACCGCCTTCATCTGACTGACTGTGCAGGTCTCACCATTGATCTTGTTGATACTACGACCATCCATGATCTTGCGGGACAGGATCACCTGTCCGTCTTCCGGCTCGATTCCAAGTGTACGAAGTGCTTCCTCTGCTCTGGGATTCTCTACCTGAAAAAGGAGTTCCACCAGTGCATAAGAAGCACCCGCCCGAATCATATCCTTCGCGATCCTGCTTCCCAGGATCAGCTGCATAGATCCAAGAAGGATAGACTTACCAGCCCCGGTCTCTCCGGTCAGGATATTTAATCCCGGACCGAATTCTACTTCAATGTCTTCGATAAGTGCCAGATTCTTCACATGAAGATGAACTAACATAATTTCAGGATTCCTTTCAGCTTTTCTGCCACGATCTCTGCCTGTTCTGAATCACGGGCCACACACATTACTGTATCATCTCCGGCAATACTTCCAAGGATTTCTTTCCATTTCAGTGCATCCAGTGCGGCAGCCACTCCCATAGCCATACCAGGTACTGTCCTGATCACCAGCATATTCTGACCCACATCAAGAGATGTCAGTGTATCCTGAAGGATTCTTGTATACTTGTCGCCCAGCTCTGCTGACGGCTCGGTAAGAATCGCGTAACGGGACTTTCCATCTTTGCCGGCAACCTTCATAAGTTTCAGTGCACGGATATCTCTGGACACCGTAGCCTGCGTTACCTTGAAACCAGCCTCATTCAGTCTGGCAGCAAGTTCCTCCTGTGTATCAATATCATATTCCTGGATCAGTTCTATGATCTTGTCATGTCTTGCACTTTTCACTGTATTCCCTCCATTATATTTTCTGCATCATATTTTCTGCAACACGGATGTTCGATTTGCATTCTATTTCTATTCCATCTTCTGTCGTAATACTTCTACAAAGCTCAGATGATTCAACTTCAGAATCTTTACGCTGACAGAAGCCTTGTGGATCACGATCCTGTCACCTGTTACAATCGGAATCTCTGTATCTCCGTCAAAAGAAGCAAGACCCTGTTCCTGAACCTGTCGGCGTCCTTTGCCAAGTTCAACCGTAATCACGTCTTCCGCCGGAAAAATGATGCTTCGCGTATTCAATGTATGCGGTGCAATCGGAGTCATCAACGTCATCGTCGCATTCGGAGATACGATCGGTCCGCCACAGGAAAGGCTGTAACCGGTAGAACCTGTCGGTGTGGAAATGATGATTCCATCCGCATTGTAGGAATTCAGATAAACATCATTTACATAATTTTTAAATCTTACAACTCGAAGCGGTCCCTCTCTGCCGATCACGATATCATTCAGGGCAATATCCTGTCCGATGATCTGATCACCATGCCATACTGTCCCGGTAAGCATCATTCTCTCTTCAATCTCATAATCGTCCGCGATCAGTTTCGCCAGTGCCGCATGGATTGAATTTCTGTCCACTTCTGCAAGGAACCCCAGTGTTCCAAGATTGATCCCCAGCATTGGGATCTCTCTGTGAACCACATCTCTTGCCGCCTGAAGAAGCGTGCCGTCACCACCCAGAACAAGAATACACTGTGTTCCCTCCGGGATCAGTGCCGGATTTGTATAATGATATGCTCCCTCCAGCTTACGCTCCGCCTGCTGGACCTGACACTGCTTTCCATTTGCCTTCAGATAAGAAACAATCTCATTTGTAATCTGAAACTCTTTATCTTTATCACTGTTCGTGATGATATAAAACTTGTCCATCTCCCCTAAGCCTTCCTTATCTGGTTAATCCAGCTGACTGTGTGCCTCCTGCACAACAGCCTCAGGTGTCACCTCAAGAGATGACTGGATCACTTCACCTTCCGGTCTTTTCTTTAAGTGAAGCAGATATTCGATATTACCCTCTGGTCCTTTGATCGGTGAAAACGAAAGGTGACAAGGCTCCATTGCAATCGTGGATGCATAAGCGATCACTTTCTCGATCACTTCCAGATGTACGGCCGGGTCACGGACAACACCTTTCTTGCCTACTTTTTCTCTTCCTGCTTCAAACTGCGGTTTGATCAGACATACAATCTCTCCATCTTCAGTCAGCAGATTCCGTACCGGAAGTAAAACCTTTGTCAGTGAAATAAAAGATACATCAATGGATGAAAACTGTGCCGGTTCTGCAATATTCTCCGGAAGCACATAACGGATATTGGTCTTTTCCATGCACACAACACGCGAATCGTTGCGCAGTTTCCAGTCAAGCTGTCCATAGCCGACATCGATAGAATATACCTTCACTGCGCCATTTTGCAGCATACAGTCCGTAAATCCACCGGTGGACGCACCAACATCCATACATACTTTGCCATCGAGAGAAACTCCAAAATGATTCATAGCCTTTTCCAGTTTCAGTCCTCCACGGCTTACATATGGAAGTGTATTTCCACGGACTTCGATCTTTACGTCCTCCTTGAACATTGTTCCCGCTTTATCTTCTTTCTGTCCGTCTACATAGACATCTCCGGACATGATATATGCTTTTGCTTTCTCTCTGGAAGGTGCAAGTGCACGCTCTACCATCAAAAGATCCAGTCTTTTCTTCATTCCTGCTCCTCATATTCCTCTATCGCATCGAGAATATCCGGTGCTGAAAGGCCAATTCTGGCTCTCAGGCTTGCAACTTCTCCATGCTCTACAAAACGGTTCCAGATTGCGATTGGAAGCACACGTACTTCCGGATGACAGGCTTCCATATAAGCCGCCACGTGTTCACCAAATCCACCGTTTTTGACATTTTCTTCTACTGTTACGAATAGTTTATGATTTTTTGCAAGTTCATCAAGAAGCTCTGTATCAAGAGGCTTCACAAATCTTGCATTTACAAATGTAGGATTTTTTCCTTTGTTTTTCAGTTCTTTATATACCTGTTCACAGACTTCCGTCATGCTTCCGACAGACAAAATTGCTGTCTTCTCTCCATGATAAAGGATTTCGCTCTTACCATAGCGTATCGGGCTGTCATATTCTTCCATTCCCTGATAAGCGCTACCCTTTGGATAGCGTATTGCGCACGGTCCGGCCGCATGGACAGCAAACTCCAGCATTTTTTCCAGCTCTCTGCCATTCTTTGGTGCCATAACAGTCATATTTGGCATCATTGTCAGATATGACAGATCAAAATTTCCCTGATGTGTCTCTCCGTCTGCTCCAACAAGTCCTGCGCGATCTATTGCAAAGACTACATGCAGATTCTGCATACAGACATCATGGAGCATCTGATCTACAGCTCTCTGAAGGAATGATGAATAGATTGCAACTACTGGTGTCACTCCACCAAGTGCAAGACCTGCAGCAAAACTTACTGCATGTTCCTCTGCGATCCCGACATCAAAAAGTCTGTCCGGAAAGGCCTTTTCGAACTCTTTCAGCCCGGTTCCTTCTTTCATGGCCGCTGTAATACCAACCAGCTTTGGGTTCTCTTTCCCAAGTTTTACCATTGTCTTCGAAAATACATCTGTATAAGTCGGGCCTTTCTTCACCGAAAGCTGTCTGCCGGTCTGTATGTCAAATGGCCCTGTGCCATGAAACTGATCCGGATGAAGGCTTGCCGGTGCATATCCCCTTCCCTTCTGGGTCAACACATGAACGATTACCGGACCCTCCACTCGTTTTGCTTCATTAAAAAGCTTCATCATCTGGCGCATATTATGGCCATCCACCGGTCCCAGATAAGTCAATCCCATATTTTCAAAAAGCATTCCCGGTATGATCAGCTGCTTGATGCTGCTCTTGGTCTTACGCATAGTATCGACAACAGCCGTACCAACTTTTGGAATCTTTTTGAGCATCTTGGTGGCATTCAGCTTCATTCCTGTATAAGCTTCTGCTGTACGCAACGCGCTCAGATAAGAGGACATTCCGCCAACATTCTTGGAAATGGACATGTTATTGTCGTTGAGCACGATGATAAAGTTCGTCTTCAGCTCTGCTGCATTATTCAGTGCCTCATATGCCATACCTCCGGTCAGTGCACCATCGCCGATCACAGATACCACACGGTGCTTCTGTCCCAACAGGTCACGGGCTCTTACATAACCAAGACCTGCAGAAATAGAATCCGAACTGTGTCCCGCATCAAATGCATCACAATCGCTCTCTCCCCGCTTCGGGAAGCCGCTCATTCCGCCTTCTTTACGGAGATTCTTAAATCCATCTTTTCTTCCGGTCAGAATCTTATGTGTATATGCCTGATGCCCTACATCCCATATAATTTTGTCCTGTGGCAGATCCAGCACATTATGCAGAGCCAGCGTCAGCTCTACCACACCCAGATTTGATGCCAGATGACCACCCGTCTGACTGACCGATTCAATCAGAAACTGTCTGATCTCATCCGCAAGCTGTGGAAAATCCGCCAAAGCTATCTTGTGTATATCATTAGGCTTATTGATCTTTTCCAACATCCTTTGTATCCCTCTTTCATTTCCTTCGACTCGCCATCTCCATGACAAGCTCTCTCAGGAACTCATTTTTATTATTCAGTCTGTCCAGAACTGCCAGGGCTCTTTCAGAAAGTTCTCTGACCTGTTCAGATGCTTTCTCTACCCCGAAAAGAGTCACATAAGTGACTTTGTTGTTTTTTTCGTCACTGTGGACCGGCTTGCCCAGTTCCTCACTGGTGCTGGTCACATCCAGAATATCATCCTGAATCTGGAAAGCGAGTCCAATAGCAGACGCAGCTTCCTCGATCATGGCTGTTTTCTCTTCATCCGCTCCGGCAAGAACAGCGCCTGCCATCATAGATGCCTCGATCAGCGCCGATGTCTTATGTTCATAAATGTAGTCCAACAACTCTTTTTCCAGTGGTTTACCATCATTCTCCACATCCACACTCTGTCCGCCGAGCATACCATAAATGCCGGTCTTCTGTGCCATAATACGAACTGCTCGAATTACCCTGTCCTTATCCTCTGTCAGGTCAAATGCACGAAACATTGTCTCATAAGCATAATTCAAAAGTGTAACACCACTCAGCACGCCCATGGCTTCCCCGTATATCTTATGTGTAGTCAGACGTCCACGGCGATAATCGTCATTGTCGATTGCAGGAAGATCATCGTGGATCAGAGAATGCGTATGAATCATTTCGATTCCTGCCATAAACGGCTCAGCAAGCTTCTCATCGCCATCAAACAGCCGCAATGTCTCAAGAAGAAGGATTGGCCGCAGTCTCTTACCACCGGCACACATACTGTAATTTATAGCCTGTGCCATCGTCGTAGAGAATCCCTCTTCCACTGGTAACCATCTGCGAACTACTTCTTCTGCATAATCAGTTCTCTGCTGTAATTTTTCTTTAAAATTCACGTAATATTCCATCCTCATCCATCTGAAGCATCTTCTTTTCTACAGTGTCCAGTCTGTCACTGCAGTATTTCAGAAGCTCCATGCCTTTTTTGTATAAACGAAAAGAATCCTCCAGTGATGTCTCACCACTTTCCAGCTTTTCAGCAATGGTGTCCAGTTCCTGAAAGACTTCTTCAATCTCTTTATCCTGTGTATCTGTTTTTTGAATCTGTTCTGTCATTTATTCCAGTCTTCCTTCCTGCTGCTGCGCACTTCTGCCTCGATCACACCATCTGTCACAGAAATCTCCACAAGATCTCCGGAATGCACCTGCTGTGTAGATGTGATTCCGTTGCCATCCTTATCCGCAACAAAAGAATATCCCTGATTTAATTTGTATAACGGTGATAATCCTCTGTATCGTTCCAGATAGATTCCCAACGTGTGTCTTTCTTCTGCCAGACGATTCTTCATCATCCTTCGAATTCTTTCATCAAGATCTGCAATGCGCTGTCTGTTGTCCCGAAGCTTCGCTTCCGGATTCAGGTACTGAAACCGCAACTGATACTGTTCCAGCAATGTCCGTGTAATCTCTGTCTTACGCAGCATTCCACGCTGTATCCGGTCTCTGAAACCATTGATACTCTGCAGCGTCTGTCTGAAATCTGCCACCGCGAGCTCTGCCGCCGCTGATGGTGTCGGTGCACGAAGATCCGCAACAAAATCAGCAATCGTAAAATCCGTCTCATGCCCTACTGCAGAAATGACCGGTGTCTGACATTCAAAGATCGCTCTGGCAACTTTTTCTTCATTAAACGCCCAGAGATCTTCGATCGAACCGCCTCCACGTCCGACAATAATCACGTCCACATCTGCCTTATCCAGCATATGGATTCCCTGTACGATGCTGTCCGCTGCGCCTTCTCCCTGGACAAGTGCCGGATACAGTATGATCTGCAGATACGGATTACGCCTGAGCGAAATATTGCGGATATCCTGTACCGCTGCACCAGTCGGTGCCGTAACAACACCAAGTCTTCGTACATAAGCCGGTATGGGCTGCTTGTATTCCTGTGCAAACATCCCCATCTCTTCTAATTCTGCTTTCAGTGCCAGAAAACGCTCATAAAGTGCACCTGCACCTTCGAGCGTAATCTCCCTGGCGTATAGCTGATATCTGCCGTCTCTCTCATATACGTCTACTGCACCGCCTACAACAACACGGTCTCCGTCTTTCATGCGGAATGCCAGTCCTCTGCGGTGTCCGGCAAACATTACACAGGAAAGAACTCCTGTCTCATCCTTCAGTGAAAAATAAATATGTCCGCTGGTATGATATTTGCAGTTGGATACTTCACCCTTTACATAGATTTTCTGCAGAATAAAATCCTGCGTGAACATATTTTTGACATATCGATTGATCTGCCCTACTGAAAAAATATTTTTCATTCTTATTCTGCGCTTTCTTCGGACGCTTTCTGCTGTTCTTTATGCTCTTTGGAGTCTTTGGCATCTTTCCTGGACGAACGGATAATGATCTTTGCAGAATGAGTCTGACGACGCGGTCTTTTGTGCTCTTCGCCGGAATCTTTCTTTCCGCTGGCAATCTTGCCAAGGATACCATTGACAAATGAACCGGAATCTTCACCGCCAAAAAGTTTGGCAAGTTCGACTGCTTCGTTGATTGCAACGCCAACCGGTACATTATCATCCATTTTCATTTCATATACTGCCAGACGCAGTGCAGTCAGATCCACACGGTTCATACGTGTAGTCTTCCATCCACGGCTGTAATCATTCAAAATCTGGTCAATCTCATCCAGATGTTCCAGAATGTGCTGATACTTTGCCTGTATTTCTTTCTGATCTTTTTCTTCCAGCTCTCCAAGTGTATCAAAGTACATGGAAACCTGATCTGACATCTCATTTTCAGAATTAAACTGTGTCATAAACAGCAGTTTAAAAATATGTTCTCTCTGTTCGCTTCTTCGCATGTTTCCTCCTAAAGAAAAAAGGAAAGAAACACTTTCCTTTTTCTGGTTGCTCTTAGTTACTCTTACTTGTCTTTCTCATTCTCCATATCAACACCTGCGATGCGGATGTTTACATCTGCAACTTCCAGGCCTGTCATATTCTCGATGGATGATTTTACCTTATCCTGAACCTTCTTGCTGACTTCCAGGATATTCTTGCCAAATTCGATATTCAGGGTAAGATCTACTGTAACCACACCTTCCAGTACAGTTACCTTAACACCCTTGGAAAGATTCTTGACTCCCAGCTTGCTTACCAGTTCATTGGTGATATTGCCTTCCATGGAAGCAACTCCTTCCACTTCTGTAGCAGCAAGTCCTGCGATAACGGTTACGACTTCATCGGCGATCTTGACTTCACCGATTCCTCCTACATCCTGTAATTTATAAGTTGTTCTTTTTTCTGCCATTTCAATTCCTCCTGCGGATTCCGAATCGAATATCGTTACTGTTCACAGCAACTATTTTTCAATTATTTCATAGGCTTAGTATATCAAATCTGATTACAAATTAAAAGCGTTTTATTTGCTGAATTCTGTCAGTACCAGATTCGGATTACGATCTTCAGTCATGCCAACACTCCATGCATTGACAAACAGAAGCAGCGGATTGCCCTTAAGGTCTGTAACCTTCTTCATATCAGAAGTTCCAACGATCTTTGCAACGTCAACTTCTTCTTTGTTTGCGATCCAGCGGATATGCTCATATGGCAGGTTTTCCAGACGTATCTCAACATTATATTCATTTTCCAGACGATATTTAAGGACATCAAACTGCAGGACACCAACAACACCTACGATGATCTCTTCCATACCGGTGTTGAACTCCTGGAAAATCTGGATTGCACCTTCCTGTGCGATCTGGTTGATTCCCTTGACAAACTGTTTACGCTTCATGGTGTCGATCTGACGGACACGTGCAAAATGTTCCGGTGCAAAGGTCGGAATTCCTTCAAACGCAAATTTCTTTCCCGGCGCACAAATTGTATCTCCGATCGAGAAAATACCCGGGTCAAAGACACCGATGATATCTCCGGCATATGCCTCATCTACAACATGACGGGATTCTGCCATCATCTGCTGTGGCTGAAGAAGACGCATCTTCTTGTCACCCTGTACATGATAAACTTCCTGTGATGCATCAAACTTACCGGAGCAGATACGCATAAATGCAATTCTGTCTCGATGAGCTTTGTTCATATTTGCCTGAATCTTAAAGACAAATGCCGAAAAATCATCGGACATCGGATCAATCTCACCCTCATCAGATACTCGTGGAAGCGGAGAAGTTGTCATCTTAAGGAAATGCTCAAGGAATGTCTCCACACCAAAGTTGGTCAGTGCAGAACCAAAGAACACAGGTGTCATATTTCCTTTGCTTACCTGTTCCTGGTCAAAATCCACACTTGCGCCGTCCAGAAGCTCGATTTCTTCCATCAGCTGTTCTCTCTGGTCCGGATCAACAATGTCATTCAGGCGTTCATCATCAATATCAATCTCTTCGATCACACCTTCCTTGGTTCCCTTCTGTGTATCGGAGAATGTCAGGACTTTGTGTGTATTACGGTCATAAACACCACGGAATTTCTTACCGGAACCGATTGGCCAGTTGATCGGGCATGTGGCGATTCCAAGTTCTTTCTCTATTTCATCCAGAAGATCAAACGTATCATTTGCATCTCTGTCCATTTTGTTGATAAAAGTAAAGATCGGGATGTGGCGCATAACGCAGACTTTGAAGAGCTTTCTGGTCTGTGCCTCTACACCTTTACTTCCGTCAATGACCATGACTGCTGAATCCGCAGCCATCAGTGTACGGTAGGTATCCTCGGAGAAATCCTGATGTCCCGGTGTGTCCAGGATATTGATACAATAACCATCATAATGGAACTGCAGTACGGAAGAGGTCACAGAAATACCTCTTTCTTTCTCTATTTCCATCCAGTCAGATACTGCATGGCGGGCAGTTGCTTTACCCTTAACACTTCCGGCCAGATTAATGGCACCTCCGTACAACAGGAATTTCTCTGTCAGAGTAGTCTTACCTGCATCCGGATGGGAGATAATGGCAAAGGTTCTTCTTTTTTCTATTTCTTTCGCATACTTAGACACGTTTTTCCTCCTGTCTATTATGTAACTGTTCATTTCCTTCACAGTTACCCATTCTTCTTTATTCTCTATTTTCCGATTTCTATACAACTTTTTATTCTATTATATAGAATACCCTGATGTCAAGGAAAAAAGGCAGCACAACTGCCCGGATTTAGAGGTCCGGGCAGGGTTACTGTTCACTCCGTTCACAGCAACTTGGTCAAAATCCATTCCAAATCACCTACGGTGATGGGATTTTGCCCCGTATGTCTCGGGATTTTGCCATATTTATGGCAAAACACCTCGCGGGATACTACCCTGTGAACAGTTACCGGGCAGGTATCTTTTTCAGTCATAAATTCCATCTGTCACGATGTCCTCGCCTGAGGTCTCCTGATCGTCATATGTATCCGTTGTATCCTGCCCTGCAGATGTGCCATCCACACTGTCGGACTCTGTGTCTGCCACAGATTCTGCTGATGCCTCTTCCTCACTTTCATTTAACGGCGTGATCACAATATTTTCCGGTGCGATTCCGGTTTTTCTTTTAACAATATCTTCAATCTGCGCCCTTTTGGCATCATCCAGATCTGTCTGTGGTACAACTACATCTGCCGTCTCTCCTGTCAGATTGACGATTGCATTTTCAAATCCTTTTGCTTCCAGCAGCATTTCTGCCGCTGCTTCTTTTTCGGAGATTTCGGTCATCTGCACCATGGTATTTACCGCTTCCTGCTTCTGGTCATCTCCCACTTCAGTATTATTCAGGATTTCCTGCAGATCTGCCTTACTCTGCGAACGCACCTGTTCTCTGGAAAGCTTTGCCTGTGCTGCAAAGTCTGAAGCCCCCGTCAGTACAGCCTCTCCTGGTGTACTTCCACTGTCCGGCACTTCCGCTGTCTCTGTCGCCGTATCAGCATTCTCATCCATAACCGCCGTCTCATCACTCAGATCATACTCCACCTGATCCAGAATACTGCTGCTGTCTGTACTCGCCTCCTTGTCTCCAAATCCCAGATCCACATCTGCAAAATTCAGATAGCCGGCTATTGCGATCAGAACTGCCAGTGATGTGATGATCACCTGATTCTTTTTGAATATTTTTTTCACGCTTTCACTCCTCATTTCATTTTCATTATTCTTATTTTATGAGCATCGATCTGAAATAATGCCATTACTGCCTCCTGTATTTTCTGAATGGTCACAGAATTATCTGCCCCTTCTGCTACAATCAGAACTCCTGTCACTTCGCCACTGTCGGTACTGTACAGCCCCTGTCCGGCATCCGTCATCAGCATCACCTTTACCTTGCCGACACCTTCCACATTTTCAAGAAGTTCTTCCAGTCTTTTTTCGAGTTCCGTCTTCGTTCCACTGCTTTCTTCTGTAACAGATGAAAAAGCAGCAGTCCCCGCACCATTTTTCTCTTTATCTGTTTTCGAAACCGGAAATGCGATCACCATCAGCAGAAGTCCCAGAAGCAGGATTACCAGCCACTGCTGTCTGTTCATCTTTCCCCATAAGGAACTGACAGTTTTTTTCTTCGATCCCGAAGTCCCTGGCAAGTCCATCCCGGATTCTCCTTTCCTGCTCCTGTGTGATCTTTTCCGCTGTACTGATCACCGCCATTACCTGTTCTCCCTTTATATTTACGACAACCGCCTCTGTTTTTATTCCATCTTCTTCGATCTTTTGCGAAATTTCTTTTTCCAGTTCTCTGCTGTAATTTTCCTGCAGATAAAGTGCCTGCAGATTTTCCGCATTCTGAAGCTCCATCGATGCCATTTCTTCCTGATAATTCAGATGAAAATCCTGAAGTAATTTTTCTCCGTTTCCGAACAAAGCAAAAACCGGTGTACACAAAATATAGATCAGAAGGATTCCCATAAAAGATCGGATATAGCGCTCATATTTTGTATCCGGCACCAGATGAAGAACCGCCGAAAATACAATATAAAACACCGCCAGCGTCTTCACCCACTGATAAATCTCTGTTTTCATCCGCTACCTCCGATTCCACTCATCACGATGATAAAATCAAGTACGCAGAGAATCTCCGCTGTAAAAAGTGCCCTGAGAAGCAGCGCGCACCCCTCCCCCATCGTTGCCAGTGAATCCACGATTCTTTTATCCGATATCGGCTGTGCGATCGCTGCCAGAAAACGATAGAGCAATGACAGAAGCCCGTAGTGAACCACCGGTCCGGCTCCCACTGCCACAAAAGCAAGCAGAATCACAACGCCAAGACTGTTCCTTATAAGGACTGCACTGGTCAGCACCAGTTCCGTTACCATATTCACTGCACTTCCAACTCCCGGCAGTACACCTGCCGCTCTTCCGATCATACTTCGTTTCAGAGTATCTATCACCGGTGCTACCAGTCCTCTCACCACCTGTAATCCGACAACTGCACCAAGGAGTGTCTTAAGACCCCAGCTTACTGCTGTATCAAGAAGTTCCGCCATCCTGCCGAGCATCTCTTCCCTGGACAGATTGTTGAGTAATGCGATCAGTACATACATGCCAACTCCCGGAAGAAGTATGTTGACGATCACAGTCTGTATAAGCCATGTAAGAATCAGAATCCCTTCATAAAAGACTGCTGCCGTTGCACTGCCGGAAGACAACGATATGGTCAGGAAATATGCCGGAGCAAGTCCACGCATAAATTCTCCCATCCATGAAACCGTCTGCAGAAGAGAATGGCTCATGGAAGAAAATGAATCCATCAGAAGAATGAACAGCAAAAGATACACTATATAGAAACAAATCTCCCCAATCTGTCCGTTCTCAAACACTGCTGCAAAATTTGAAAACACTGCCGCCAGCAGGATAAGAAGCAGAATTTTGATCAGAAGACTTTTTTCTTTCTGCATACCGGAAAATAAAAAACTGCGCAGCAGATCCTGCACAGTATCTTTTGATAACACATTTTCTCCTTTTGTAAGGCCGACCAGCATGTCCTTCATGGAAAAGCTTTCTTCTCCCAGCATCTGATCCAGCATCTTCTGTACCTGTGAAAGATCCAGCTCTTCCAGGACACCATTGATCGTCTCATTCTGTGTCTGTGCTGTTTCCTGTTCTGCCGCCAGACAGATCTCCGTTCCAGAAAACAGGCCCGCGACTCCCGGATTCAGAAGATCCAGCAACAGAAGAGTGAGAGCTATGAAAAACAACTGTTGTCGTTTTTTATATTGTCCCCTGCCTGTACATCCTTGCTTCATCCCAGAAACCCCTGGATTGTTTCAAGCAGTGCCATCAGCACCGGAACACTTAAGACCATTACAGAAAGTTTGCAGAACAGTTCTATCTGGGCTGCCGTCGCCTGATAACCTGCATCTTTGCAGATTCCAGCCGAAAACTGTCCAATATATGTGATTCCCACCATTTTAATCAGTGTAAAAAAATATTCCGGATCGATGGAGAGATTTTGCTGGATCTTACTGACCGTCTGAAACAGATACTGTAGCTTATCCACCGCAAGTCCCAGAATCATCACACCTATCCCCATCGTTATAAACGTAACATACTCTGGTCTTGTCCCTTTCAGAAAGAATCCAAGTATGACTCCGCAGATTCCCAGAAGTGAAATTCTGATAATATCCATGCTGCCTCCTGTCCTCCGATGCCTGCACTTCGTTTGCACCAAACCTGTTACATTTCACTCTGTCCCGTCACTGTCTCTTTTTTCTGTTGATCAAATCACAAACAGCTTCTGAATATCCTGAAATAATTCATAAATATACGGAACAATCCAGAACAGAACGATCAGAAGTCCTGCCAGGCTGACCATAAATGCCTGTTCATCTCTGCCGCTGTGCTTCAATACCTGAGAAAGAACAGAAACCAGGATTCCAACTGCCGCAATCTTAAATATGATAGTGACTTCCATTCTCCCTCCTTTCTCCTGGTTCACCAGAATAACACCGCCAGCATGATGCCTCCCATTGCTCCGAGACTGCGGTAAAGCTTTTTCTTTTCTTCCTTGTCCTTCTGTAAAGTGCAAAGCAGATACTGAAAATCATTTTCGTACAATTCTAACTGCCGAAGCTGCATTTCCCGATCAAGATATCCAAGACGTTCTCCCAAAAGACTGATCTTCCTTTTTTCTTCTTTATCTAATACCAGATTTTTCAGATATTTTTCTGTGCAGTCCTGAAAAATGATGCTCAGGTTTTCCTCTGTACCAGATTCCATACAGCAAGCTATTCCGCTTAAGAATGCTTCATATGCTTTCGGGCAGCGATATGCCGTGTCCCGAAGTGCGTCCGGCAGAGAACTGTTGCCACATCGTATCTCTCCTTTCAAACACAAAAGCACCTGTAAAAACGCTTCCAGGTTTCTTTCACGCAAGGTCAGCTCCCGGCTTTTGGAGCAGCCAATCCCCACCGATGCACAGATAATCATTACTGCACCCGCCAGCTTCAACATGCCTTTCCCGTCCCGTCATAAATTCCTTCGATGCTTCCTGCATGTCCTTTTTTTCCTAATACGATATAGCGTTCAAACACTTCCATCTTTTTCAGCTTCTGAAAAAAGGGCTGTCTCAAAACATCCTCCAGCGAATTTCCATGAGCAGTTGCTACAAGCTTACAACCGCAGTGGATCACAGATTCTACTGCCTTATAGTCTTCTTTTTTTCCAAGTTCATCTACTGCCACAACCATCGGAGACATTGAACGCAAAAGCATCTGCATTCCTTTTGCTTTTGGGCAGGCATCCAGCACATCTGTCCGCATTCCCAGATCATTCTGCGGCACTCCCTGATAACAGCCTGCAAGTTCGCTTCTCTCGTCGACAACGCCCACTGTCACCCCCGGAATCTCATCTGTGCCGTTACTGATCTGTCGAATCACATCTCTGAGCAAAGTTGTCTTACCGCATCTGGGTGGTGATATGATCAGTGTATGACAGATTTCTTTTTCACTTCGAATATACGGCATCACTTCATCTGCACACCCTTGTACCTGATGCGCCAGTCGGACATTGATGCAGGAAATATACTTCATTCCCCGGATACGTTCTCCATCCAAGATCACTTTGCCAGTGATTCCTACACGATGACCACCCTGCACACTTAAGTACCCCTGCCGGATTTCATCTTCGTATGCATACAAAGAATATCCACTGATATATTCCAGTGTTTCTTTGAGATCTTGTCTCGTCACCCGATACGGCAGCCCGTTTGCGGTCCGAAGGAATTTCTCCCCATCTCCATAGCATAAGAATACAGGCCGGCCTGTCCGAAGCCGAATCTCATAAAGCTTCTCGTAATCTACGATACTTTCTTCCAGTAGTTTCCGGATGTTTCCGGCAAAAAGGCTTTGAATCTGTCCCGCCCTGATCGTTCTCACCTCTTTTTGTGAATGCTAACGTAGGTTTTCTTTTTACAATATATGTTTTGAAATGAAATTTAGTACGAAAAAAACCTCCCACAGTATTTAACTGTGAAAGGTTTTCTGTTCCATTGCAATTCCCATTCCAAGGATACACCAGAATACCGGTGAGACCGCAAGAGTGGAATCATTCAACATGCCCATCAGCAAAAATCCAAGGACTCCAACTGCAATACCACAACGGATCAAAAGCAGCTCTTTGTTCTCTCCTTTTCGGATATTCTGTGCAAACAATACGAAATATCGGATCCAGAAGGTCAGAAGACAGATCAGTGACAGAACGCCTGTCTGAACTGCTGTCTGCAGGTACATATTATGTGCTTTTGTTGTAAGTTCCTGATGCATTCTCATGCTCGTATTTACTTTCATAACATAATCCGACTGTGGAAATACTTCTACAAATGTATCCGGACCACTTCCCCACAGAAGATATCTGGTCAAAAGAGGAATGGTTCTTCCCCAGATATAACCTCGTCCGGACAAAGCTCGTTCGTATCCCTTGAATACTGCTTTGGCATTTTCTATCTGATCCTCTTTTCCATAAATATTCAGATACATATAAGTATCACTTCCTGCTTTTTTACAGAAATTCCAGGTAACTTTCTTTCCCTGCATAGTCAGATACTGCGTTCCATCTACTTCATATGTATCATAATTCCAACCATCGTAGTTCGTATCCTTAAAGCGAAAGCACTGGCGTTCCGTGTCCCAGGATGCGGTCATTACTGTTTTTCCATTTTCCACTGCCGTCAACATCTGTCCTGCTTCCGTCATCTCCGGAATCAGCTTAAATGTTCTGTCCCCAAAATCAAATGTCACGCCTTCTTCATCCATCTCGATTGTCTTGAGAAAATAGGTATGCTTTTCTACACTTCTTTTCAATGCACTGCTCAGAACATGGCCTTTTGCCATATCATATCCACTAACTCCTCCCACTACCAGAATCAGGCACAGTACAATGACAGATACTTTCTTTACCGGAGTCGTTTTTCTCAGAATCTCCACGGCTATTGCTGAAATAACGATCAGTGTTCCACCAACCAAAAGTCCTGTTTCAGAGCCACTGCCATATAAACAGATCAACAACACCACACTTAATACTATACATAAAACTCTACCAACTTTTTTCTTTACTGTAATCGCCAGCATCAGTATCAGTGGCAGCAGGATAATGATATAAACAGCTGCATAATTCGGGTTAAATAATGCCATATATACCGATGACTGATTGTCTCCCATAAACTGATAACTAAGAGTGTTTTGTGCTGCATCATCAATTCCTGCAGTCAGCATCTTTCTGCCGATTCCAAATGAAAAGAAATCTTTTCCTGTAACCTGGCTGAGTCCGATCAGTCCCTGTAATGCTGCTCCGACAGCCAAGGCAATGGCAATCATTTTTATGTCTCGAATCTTTTCTATTACCTGCGCACAGTAAAAAACAATAATCGCATATCCGACCAAAACCCAGACAGATTCATATTGCTGCCACATTCCTTTCAGCGAAAGTGCCTTATCTACTGACAAAATCGTTGAAAGAAAAACAAATACCAAATACAGATACAGCGGAACAAAATATTTCCAGTTACAGATCTTTATCCGTCTGATCAGAGCTCTGTCCACCAGCACGATCAGCATCCAGACAATCAGAACAAGAAATGCTATACTTTTCGCATGCATAAAGAAATCATACTGAACATCTCCATCTGGAAACCACGCATATTTGCCAAGGCTGACTGTTACTTTCTGCCCGATTGCTACAAGCGGCAGCACAGCCACCATCAGGATTATCGGAAGGAGATCCCAGTTTATCTGTCTTGTTTTATTTTTCATTTATTTACTCCCAAGTACAGCCCCTTCCAGACTTATCTCTCCAAAAGGGGCTGTACTTTGCTTATTAACCTGTTACTTTATTATGTTGCTTTTATTGCTTTGCTTTTATTTCACTGTGATCTGGATCCTGACTGCTTTCTTACCGGATTTTACAGTGATGGTTGTTTTACCTTTTTTCTTTGCTGTGATCACACCTCTGCTACTTACAGTCGCAACTTTCTTATTGGAAGATGTATAAGTTACTTTCTGTTTGCTGGTCGTAGGTGTAACAGTTGTTACAAGTGTCAGTGATTTTTTCAGTTTCAGGGTTGCAGATCTGAGTGTCTTGCCATTTGCTTTGTTTACTACTTTAAGAGCAGTGGTTGCTACCTCTGTCTTCTGCACTTTTACTTTGAAGCTTGCCTTCAGTCCGCTCAGCAGTTTCACTGTGATCGTGGCTGTTCCGGCACCTTTACCAACAACTGTTCCTGTCCTGGAAACTGTTGCGATCTTGGCACTGCTGGTCGTCCAGGAAACAACTTTATCACCTTTTGCAAGACCGGTTGCCTTTGCCAGGTAAGACTGTTTCACTTTCAGCGGAATCGTCTTGTTTATGCCGGCATTTAAAGTAACCCTTGCTTTGAGTTTGGCAATCTTAGATGTCTCTTTCTTGCCGCAGACTTTACATGTGCGTTCACGTTTTCCTTCTTTGACAGCAGTTGCTTCAGATGTAGTCTTCCAACTGCCCATGGTGTGTTTGCCCGTTGCAGGAAGAACTTCTGTCTCTTCAATTCCACAATTAATACATGTATGGCTTCTCAGTCCTGTTGCTACACAGGTAGCAGCCTTAACCGTCTTCCAGTTGCTCATGGTATGTTTGCCGGTTACCGGAATGACTTCTGTTTCTTCTTTTCCACAATTCGTACATGTGTGACTTCTCAGGCCTGTTGCCACACAGGTAGCAGCCTTAACTGTCTTCCATGCGCCGAAGGAATGCTTGTCATCCTTGCATGCAGCCCTGACTGTAACTACCGGTTTGCCGCTTATTGCGATTACGGTAAAGTAATAGGTTTCTCCTGCTTTCAGATTGCATCCGTCAATATAGTCTGTCTTGTTTTCTGCACCTGTTCCACGAATGTATCCGGATACAGAACTATTGGTTGTATAGATGTAGTAAACACCAGTTTCTTTCGGAACAAATTTCAGAGTTACAAAATCCTCTGCCTGAGCATCAAGTGTTTTGCTTTCACCAAGTTTGACCTCCGGAACATTATCCCAGGAATCTGCTTTAAGTTCAAAGCTTGCTGTGTATCTGCCAATCGCTACATAAACTTTTGCTTTTCCATTTGCCATCCACACAACTTCTGACTGACGTATATATCGTCTTTCCTGGCTTGGCTGACCATAAGCAATCGTCTCTTTCGTTCCATCGGTATAACTTATTTCTACCTTCAGTCCGTTTAAGGAAACAAGCTCGTTCTCATACACTTTGTTATTTGGAAGAAGTGTTTTCTTGGTCGGAGGTGTCACTACCTTCAAGCCATTGATCGTCTTGTTGATCTTCTGGATGCGGAAGGTTGCATCTGTTCCCATAGACTGGTAAGTGCCGGCATTGATATAATATGTCTTGCCTTTTTCCAGTTGCATGGAATATCCTTCTTCACCTTCATTGACACTTTCCATAGAACTATACAGATAACTTGTGTCTGTTCTGAACACTGATACATAGGAAATACCGCCTCTGTCGCTGCGTGTACAGATGTATTCTCCGTCTTCCTTTGGAATAAATTTGTACTGTGTTGATGACTTTGGTACCTTGTAATCTTTGCCAGCCTCAATTGCCGGTAATGATCCAACTGCTTTGCAGTCTATCTCTTTTTCTATCAGCTTGCTATTTTCATTTGATATTTCTTCAAGATATACAGTTGCTTTCATTGTCGCATCCGCAAATGAACCTGTACTACCAATTCTGATTGCAATTTCATTATCATACGAATCCGTTACAGAATCGTATCCGTTAAAATACAGTTCAAAATCTTTCGTCCATGTTTTGCCATCTGCATAAGTAACTTTCAGCTGATAAAAATCGCCGAAATTATCAAAGACTCTGAGATCAGATGCCTTTTTGCCATCTTTAAGTACAAGATCAATGGATTTGATTTCTTTCTTCTGTATTTTGTTGAACTCCAGGGTAAATGGTTCCGTTGTCGGTTCATCATCATCGTATGTTCTGACTCTGTAAACGTATTCTTTCCCTGCTTCTAACTTAGCTGTAATTCTTTCGGAACGATCAGAAATCACTTCATTTCCCTGTCTCAGTTCGATACTTGAATCAACATAGTTTCCATCATACTCAGAAATGTCAAATTGATACGTTCCGTTTTCCTTTGGTGTAAAGGTACATGTAAGATAATCGACAGATTTATCAATCTCCACATTTTTCTTCATGCCATCTGTAAGAGCAAGCTCTTTCAATGTTTCCGGCTTGGCCCCCGGATCTAAACGGTCGATCTTAAATTTTGCATTTCCATACGTACTGACTAATAGGAGATATGTTTGTCCTGCTTCAAACAATACATTCTGGGTAGAATAGTCTGCATACACTCTTCTGTACTGAGCATTAGCAGCTCTGTAAACCCCTAATGAATAAGATTCCTCTTCACTTCCCCAGCTGTAAGTGTAAAGTCCGCTTTCCTTTGGTGTGAATGTATAGAACATTCTGTCACCTCTTGTATTCTCAACGGACGTCCATTTATTTTCTTCAACTGCCGGAAAGGCTTTCATTTCGTTTGCATCAAACATTTTGGCTGTAACTGTTGTAGATGATGCGGCTACATCAATTGCAGTTCCGGACGCCAGATATGGAGTTACTGTCCAGGTTCCCTCTGTCAAAGGTTCCTCGTCCCATCCATAGCCATCGGTGTCTTCGCCCTGCATTACTTTGTATCTCAGGTTATATCCCTCTAAAAGGTCCGTTCCTCTGATCGTTCTGCTGGTATTTCCATAGCTGACGGTTGTCTCGATATCATTTGCATTAAATGAATCAATACCTGCAATGTAAGCGGTCTTTCTCAGGCTCTTCGCTGACAGGCTTGCCGGTCTTGTTGTAAGCGTTACATTTACCGTTAACTTCTTGCACAGATCATCCGGCTGTGCATATACATAATAGGTAGCACCCTTTACAAGATCTGCAAATACTCTTGAATTTTCAACAGAAACATTGTCCGCATAATTTCCATCTGCTTTGTAAATCTCAATCTGGTTTACTGGAGCATTAAAATCAAACTGATAACGACCATCTTCGGAAGCCGTATATTTCAGAAGCACTTTGCCATTATTGGCAAATTCAGATGTACCGTCTGAAATCTTATCTGTGACTTTGGAATCTACATCGACTACTGTTATCGGAATATCTGCTACGTCTTTTCCACCCAAGCGAACTCTGAATATATATTTTCCTGCCTGTGGACGATAACCAGCCACATTCTCTCCATTTTCCGTCAGAAGACAGCCGCTTAAATACCGGCCATAGGTATCTTCATCCCCATATGCAATTTTCTGGCTTGTACCATCTTCATAGGTTACTTTTACCTGCAAGTCATATGCGTTGATATATTCTACATGTTCTGTATATTCTGTCTGCATATCATCTGTGATTGCAGTAACGGATGTAACCTGTGGCACTTTGCTGACATTAACTTTGGTATTAAATGGAGTATTATCAGAATAAACATACCATCCTACAAGGTATTTATCTCCTTTTTCCAGATAATATCCAATATCATCCGAATCTCTTTCTGGATATTCATCAGAAACTGTGCCATCCTGATTGATTTTTTTCCACCTCTCATCCGGATAGAGATAGTCATCATTCTTCTCGTCATATATTGTTTCGACTGATAATTTATAAACACCGGTTTCTTTTGCTTCGACATAATACCAGTGAACTGTTTCATACTGATTGATTTCAATCGTATTGTCTCCAATATTCAATGCATCAAACATAGATGCATCCGGTTTCTTGGCTGTCACTGTGATTTTCGCAATTTCCTGTTCCTCATAATTTCTATCCCAATAACAGAAACTTACTTTATACGTGCCTGCAGTCAGGAGTTCTTCATAATCATAGTCGTCCTCCTCACCGTCTTTGGTAAGAATATAGTAGAATCTATTTCCCTTAGAATCATTTACAGAATTGCTGTATCTGTCATTATCAAAGGTCAATACTCTTGGAGTACTGCTGCCGTCATAGTTAACAGTAACCTGAACACCGTTGGCACTAAAGTAATCCATTCCTGCAATAAATTCTTTCTTTACTTTGGACAGGTCTATGCTGACATCCTTTACTTCTGGTTTCTTCTCCAACCGTACAGTAAAAGGTACACCTTCCGCACCCTCTTCCAGTTCCTGAAGCCTTACCCGATAATAATAAGTCTGCCCTTCTTCAAGATAGAGAGAAGTCAATGCGAAATCATTGCCTTTATTATCGCAGGCATCGCTACAGTACTCCTCCATACTGTAGCCCGGATCATAAAAATAAACAGCTGGATGTTCAAATCTCTCTGACTCTGAATAAAAATTGTATCTTCCAGATTCACCTGGAGTAAATTTGAACCATACATCCTCATCCGTAACCTTAAGATCTACCGTGTAATCCCTGTCGAGTTCCAGTACAGTTGCATCTTCATGCATATCATCCCCGGCATCTGCAGCCACCTCTTCCTGCACATCTGCACTGAAGTCAGGTTCGTCTGTGTCTTCCTCAACTTGCACATCTGCGTCCTGAGATGGCTCTTCATCTGTGACTTCCGCTTCTACTTCGGATTCATCCGGTACTTCTGCATCGATTGTCTCATCTGAGAACTCTACATCTGCAGAAGTGTCATCAGCAGAAATTTCCTCTGCTACGTCCTCTCCTTCCTCTGCCTGCGTAGCTACCTCTTCTTCTACTTCAGAAGAAAAATCTGCACCACTGACAAACATGGCTGATGTGTCAAGACTTGTCACAGTCATTGCCGCCGCCAGCAGTAACGCCAAGCGTTTTCTTTTCATAACTCTATACCTCCTTTGTATAAATAAAGTTATACAAAATCAGTATATAACGTACGGTTTTCTGTGTCCATTATTACATAATTAAAATTATGTTACATTTTCTGTCTATTAGGTAAATTAGCCAACAATTCGCATCTATTTTTATGCTATTTGCATAACACAAAGATTCCCGTAGCTTTTGCCACGGGAATCTGCATGACTTATATCATTTCAAGGCAGCTATCTCTTCATAACTGAGGTTTGTGACGAATTTCTGAATCTCGGCTATTGGTATTCCATCTTTCAACATACGTCGTGCAATGGTTTTCGATGATTGTAGTATCGTTTGTTTTTTAACTTCTTTTTCTGCTTCTTTTCTCTCCTTTTTCATTTTCTTTAAGCTCTGACGATATTCTCTGTTTATTATTTCTATCTCCTGGTCTTTCTCTTCTTCCAATTTCCTTAACGCTTCCAACTTTTCTTCCTCAAATAATCTTCCTACCTTCGTCATCTTGATCCACCTCCGAATCCTCTCTGAATCTTCCTGCATAATTACTTTATCTGTAAATACCAACAAACCAGATAATAAAAATATCTGCATCTCCGAAGACTTAATCTCCTTTGCAAGTTCAAAGCATCTGCGGATGCACTCCTGCTTCTCTTTTCTTCCTGCATAGATCAGTGGAAGGATCACAAACTGCATCTGTTCTTCTTCATTAAGAACTCCCTCTGACTTAATCTGCTCAGTCAGCATACTCTCAATCTCAGCTCCATTCAATTCTGACAGAAAGATTTCTTCTACTGTAAACTGTAAACACCCCGTATCCAACTTTGCTTCTGTCGTTCCCTTCTTTACATCTCCGGTATAGATTACAATCATGCGAATCATTCTTTCTGAATCACCCAGAAGTTCATCTCTTTTCAGAGTTCTGACAATATAGCCCAAATATTTAATCTTATCCTTACGTTTATATACGCTTTCATAATCCACAAGTGCTATGGAACCATCCTCCAAACGAAACAGGTTATCAAGACGCATCTCATTTGCTTCAATCACTGGCAGATTTGTTGGTAATACTTCTGTTATCTTTGGTATGTTAACCCCATAAACTGCCAGAGACTTTTCTCTTAGATTTTCCCCAAATATCTTGGATACTACATCTTTGTTCTGGTATGTAATGGGATTCTTTGGCTGTTTCTCAACATGGCTGTTTTCTTCTGACATTTTCCCTCCTGCCTTTAGAATGGAAAACGTCAGAATCATACGCCGTTATGTTCTATGGGTTTATTATATAAAACATCCCCATAAGATACAAGGCTTCTCTTTCATTTTCCATATATTTTTTCATTTTTATCTGGAATCACCTGGCTGACTCGCCATCAGATCATAGATTTGCTACAGATATAGCATAACAAGTATATGTACTTGAATCAAGTTCTTTTCATCGACAAAATCCCGCAGCTTTTGCCGCGGGATTCTGTCTGAATTTATATATCGCATTATTTTACTGTGATCTGGATCCTGACTGCTTTCTTGCCGGATTTTACAGTGATGGTTGTTTTGCCTTTTTTCCTGGTTGTGATCACGCCTCTGGCATTTACGGTTGCAACTTTCTTGTTGGAAGAAGTGTAAGTCACTTTCTGTTTGCTTGTTACCGGTGCAACTGTTGATACAAGTGTCAGTGTTTTTTTTACTTTCAGTGTTGCGGATTTGAATGTCTTTCCGGTAGCTTTGTTGACTACTCTGAGAGAAGTGGTCGCTACATCTGTCTTCTGTACTTTGACCTTAAAGCTTGCTTTCAGTCCGCTCTGCAGTTTCACTGTGATCGTAGCTGTTCCTGCTTTTTTACCAACAACGGTTCCTGTCCTGGAAACAGTTGTGATCCTGGTGCTGTTGCTTGTCCAGGAAACGACTTTATCACCTTTTGCAAGGCCGGTTGCCTTTGCCGGGAAAGACTGTTTTACTTTCAGCGGAATGGTCTTTCCAATTGCAGGATTCAGTCTGATCGTAGGCTTCAATTTTGCAATCCTTGTGGTTTCTTTCTCTCCGCAGACTTTGCATGTGCGTTCCCGTCTTCCTTCTTTAAGGACAGTTGGCTTAGATGTAGTCTTCCAGCTCCCCATTGTATGTTCAAACTCACATTCCGAGTTGATAATCATCATATCAAAATAGTTCCAGCGATTACCTGGACCTGTATTATAATCATAAATAGAGCCACGTAAACCAATATAATATGTCACACCCGCTGAAAGTACGTACGACCATCTGCCACTTTCATATTCTCCCTTTACCTGATCCATCCAGTTATAGACTGTATTTTCATAATATATCACCATTTCTTCTGATGGCTCAATGATATAGTCCCCGGTATATTTCGGTGTGAAACAATACCATGCAAAACTATTGTCAGGACTATAGATAATTTTATTTACTCCAGGCTTCAATTCTCTGAGTTCCGACGAATCCATTTTACCCACGGTAATCGTATAGTCAGCACCTACATCTAATTTTTCACCGTTTGCAGTAAATATCAGATCATAAGTTCCATCACTCAACGCACTTCCCATTGGATAAACATAACTTCCATCCTGTTCTCCAAATCCATAACCAAATCGATTTCCATAGGAGTCCTTCATATCCGAAGTTCCATCTAAAACAATAGTTTCTTCTTCACCATTTCCATATGAAACCTCAATACTGCACCTGTCCAGATAAACGTTTTCCATTCCAGAATAGAATTTTGTTCTGACATTTTCCATATTCACTTTTGCCACAATAATTTCTTCCAGCATTCCATCATCAAAGTCTGCTTCTGTCGATTCTGCCTCCGCCTGAACTTCTACTTCTGAACCAGCATCCACGGCCGTTTCTTCTTCATCCTCAGACAGAACTACCGTCTCATCATCAACTGCACCTGCATCTTCTTCTGTCTCTACAGAAATCTCTTCTGTAAGCGGCTCCGATGAAAGATCAGCACCGCTGACTGCCATAGCCGTACCGTCAAGACTACTAAAAGTCATGGCAATTGCCAGTAAGCATGCTAATTGTATCCTTTTCATACGTGCATACCTCCCTTTTATCAGAACTCTATAAGCATTCAAGAATGCCTCTGCATTCTTGCTGCTTTGTCATCATTCTACTCTGCCCTTAAGGCAACTGTACTTCCACATGCTCCCAACGCAGCTCCAGTGGTTTACGTGTCCATACAGCGCCGCTGTAATCTTCCCCCAGTTCAAGCATCAGATAACTACCGTCATCCATAGGAATCGTCCGAAGATCTCTCGACAGCCCTTCTCCGGTCCATTTGATGTAAGCTTCCCTTAAAACCCATTGGGCAAAAAAAGCTTTCTCCGGTTCATCACTCTCCATAATCTCCCGGATCATATCGGACGGTACCATCCGCTCCAACATCCGCTCATAATTCACCTTCTTGTGTACCTGCACATCAATACCAACTTCCTGATCTGCAATAATACACATAACATATTTGCCAGAATGTGTGATATTGTAATGAATCTTTGGCTGTAATGTCAGAAATGGTTTGCCGTGTTCTCCTGTCGCCCTTGGCTCAAAAGCCAGCTTCAGACCATACTCTCTGTACAATCCCTCAGCCAGAAGCTTCTCCCCGATCATATGCTCCATATTCTTGTGTTCATATTTTTCCGAAACTTCTGTAAAATAAATAACCGCCTTCATACTCCAGCCTCCTTTAAGAACCGGGACGGTTCCCGCTTCTTCTCATACTGCTGCCTCACGTAACACAAAGCAAGCTTCTTTCTGGCCCGGGTCATTCCGACATAAAACAGTCTGCGTTCTTCTTCAATCGCAGGTTCCAGTACAGCCTTTCGATAAGGCATGCTGCCCTCATTGACATTGAGGATGTACACCTGATCGTATTCCAGTCCTTTGACACCATGAAGCGTCGAGATCAGAACGCCCTCCCGTTCCTGCTCTGCCTTGCGTGCCTGTTCTTCCAGCTTGGCCGTATAATCCTCAATATAAGCTTCCCACTCTTCCAGACTGTTTATTCCCTTTGTACTTTCTGTCAGTCGGTCCAGAATCTCGCTTAACTCTTCTGGTTTTATTTTACGATACTCTGCATATTCATGCAAGTATTCTTCGTATCCCATTCCTTTACGAATAAAGTTGATTGCTGCATATGGAGCCAGTCCTTTCAGAACCCGCAAATGTGTCTCCAGCGTCGTAATACGGTCACACATCCAGTCTTTGTCCTTATAATATTCTTTCAACTGTTCAAGATCAACAATCGGGGAAAGTGACAGGGCATCTCTCGCAATATATCGATTCGGCCGGTTCATAAATTCCAGAAAATATTTCCGGCTTCTGTCTCCCGCCGCAAAATGCATATATGCCAGAAGATTTCGACAGATCCAGTGATGAAACAGATTGGGCAGTTTTTCCTTCATATTAAACGGAACCTGCCGCTCCATCAGTGCACCTACAAGCCCCTCTGCCTCCTGGTTGGTTCGAAGAAGAATTGCTGTATCTTCCAGATTCTCTCCATTTTCCATTCTTTCTCGAAGCTCCGACACAACAGTCAGATACTCTTCTCTCGGATTCTGAAACTCCCGGATCCGCACAGTATCTCCTGTCGGATTCGGCGTGGAAAGTTTTTTTGAAAAACGTTTCTTGTTTTCTCCGATCACACGCATGGCAGATGAAAGAATCTGTCCACTGCATCGATAATTCACATTTAGTGTAACTGTTTCTGCTTCCGGGTAATCCCTCGTAAAATTCAGCATGATCTCCGGTCTGGCCCCACGGAAATGATAGATAGACTGGTCATCATCTCCGACGATAAACAGATTGTTCTGTGGCTGTGCAAGCATCCGGACGATCTCATACTGCAGCTGGTTGATATCCTGAAACTCATCTACCAGAATATACTGGAATTTCCGCTGCCAGGCCGCGAGAATATCCTTTCTCTGTACAAAAAGCTCATAACAGTACAGAATCATATCATCAAAATCCAGTTTGCGTCTGCTCTGACACATTTCCCGATATCCCTGATAGATCTGCCGGAACACTTCATCCGGACAGCACGACGAATAATAATGCTCCAGTGAGATTTTGTTTCCTTTTACGACACTGATCTCTTTCGCGATCTCTTCCGGAAAATCACCTTCCTCAGCCAGATCTCCCCCATAATTCAGTATCAGTTCTTTGAGAATACCAAATTTTTCTTCCTCGGATAAAATATTAGCCGCCGTGAATCCATATGCATGCTTCAGGATTCCATAAAAAACGCCATGAAACGTACCAAAAGTAACCGGGGTATGCTGCTGCCCGGTAAAGCTTAAGAACCGTTCCTTCATTTCCTTTGCCGCGGCCCTGGAAAAAGTCACTACCAGAATATTGCCAGGTGCAATCCCGCCATCATTTATCATATATGCTGTTCGTTCTACGATTACGGAAGTTTTCCCCGAACCGGGGCCTGCCAGAACCATCATGGGTCCTGACAGGTGAGCGATTGCTCTTTGTTGAGATGAGTTTCTTTTTATCATGTATTACTCTCAGCTGAGTTTCTCAATTGCTGCCTTTACACGTTTCAGTGTTTCTTCTTTGCCGATGATCTCCATAATCTCTGTTGCACCGGCCGGTGTCATCTGTTTACCGGACACTGCTGTACGAAGCGGCCACATTACATAACCGTTCTTGTAGCCTTTTTCTTTGACAAATGCACTTAAAGATGCAAACAGCGGATCATTGGTATAATCTTCCTGCGCTTCCAGAACCGGAAGTACTTCTTTGAGTACGGCAAGAGATGTCTCTTCGTTTGTCTTCATTTTCTTGTGGCAGTACATTGCACTGTCGTATTCCGGAACTTCTTCAAAGAAATCGATCAGAGCCGGAATATCCGGGAATGTCTCGATTCTTGTCTGAACCATTCCTGCAATCTTGCGGAAGTTATAGTCCTTTTTGAGAATCTGTTTCATATATGGAAGTGCTTTCTCATAGAATGCATCCGGATCCATTTTCTTAATGTACTCACCGTTCATCCAGCGAAGCTTTGTAATGTCAAATACTGCCGGTGATTTGCTGATATGATGATAATCAAATGCCTTCACCAGTTCCGGAAGAGAGAAGATCTCACAGTTATCCTGCGGGCTCCATCCGAGAAGTGCTACGAAGTTGACGATTGCTTCTGTAAGGAATCCCTGATCCAGAAGGTCTTCATAAGAAGAATGTCCGGAACGTTTGGAAAGTTTCTGATGCTCTTCGTTGGTAATCAGCGGACAATGTACATAAACCGGGATATCCCATCCGAAAGCTTCATAGATACGGTTGTATTTTGGTGCAGAAGAAAGGTATTCATTTCCTCTGACTACATGTGTGATTCCCATCAGATGGTCATCTATTACGTTTGCGAAGTTGTAAGTCGGATATCCGTCAGATTTGATCAGAATCAGATCTTCCATCTCTTCGTTATTGACTGTGATATCTCCATAGATCACGTCATGGAAAGTAGTCGTTCCTTCTGTCGGCATATTGAAGCGGATAACATGTGGTTCTCCTGCATCCAGACGTCTCTGCACTTCTTCTTTGGACAGATGCAGACATCTCTTATCATAGATAGAGATCTCCTTACCAGCCACTACACGCTTCATAGATTCCAGCTCTTCCGGTCCACAGAAGCAGTAATATGCATCACCCTGGTCGATCAGCTGCTGTGCATATTTCAGATACAGACCAGATGCCTGTCTCTCACTCTGTACGTATGGACCATATCCCTTATCCTTGTCCGGACCTTCGTCATGGATCAGACCTGTTCCGGCCATCGTACGATAGATGATATCTACAGCGCCTTCTACATAACGTTCCTGGTCAGTATCCTCGATTCGAAGGATAAAATCTCCACCCTCATGTTTTGCGATAAGATATGCGTAAAGTGCTGTACGAAGATTACCTACATGCATTCTTCCTGTAGGGCTCGGTGCAAATCTTGTTCTGATCTTTGTCATTGTATCTTTCCTGCCTTTCAAAATATATAAACTCAAATAATATATAAACTCAGAAAAAACCCCTGAGACATCACTGCCTCAGGGAATGTTCTGCATACTAAGCTTCGATGCCTCTGCCTTTCAGATATTCGATCACATCTCCCACTGTTGCCAGTTCTGTCAGCTCTTCAGCAGGGATCTCTATATTGTATTCATCTTCCAGAGCCATTACCAGTTCAAAAAGATCAAGAGAATCTGCTCCAAGATCATCTTTAAAAGAAGTGTCTGTTGTGATTTCGCTTTCGTCGCAGTTTAACTGTTCTGCGATCATTTTTCTCATTTCTTCTAACATTGCTTTTCTCCTTTATCAAGTAACATTTACTCTACTTTGATGTGCAAAGTATATATTCTGGAAACCTATTTGTCAATAGATTTTGCTCATTTTAGAGA
The DNA here is from genome assembly GCA_934378195.1 of uncultured Blautia sp. Taxonomy (GTDB): domain Bacteria; phylum Bacillota; class Clostridia; order Lachnospirales; family Lachnospiraceae; genus Blautia_A. The sequence continues at coordinate 25,787 of CAKRPO010000006.1, read as the reverse complement.
AGCCTTTCAGGCTCTTTGAATTTGATCTGTCTGGCTACGCTTAAAGCCAGTCCCATCTCTGCCATCAGGAAGAGGATCGAAGTACCTCCATAACTGATAAACGGCAGCGTAACACCGGTATTCGGCATCAGATTGACCACTACGGCTATATTAAAGATAACCTGCAGTGCAATATGTATAAAGATTCCGCTCACCATCAAGGATCCAAACAGATCCGGGGCATTCTGTGCAATAAAGAACAGTCTGTACAGAAGATATGCAAACAACAGAAGAACGATCAGTCCTCCCAGAATCCCCAGTTCCTCACATACAATAGAAAAAATCATATCGTTCTGTGCTTCCGGTACACTTCCAAGCTTCTGGATACTATTGCCAAGCCCCCTGCCGAGGAATCCTCCTGATCCGATTGCATATAAAGCCTGTATCGTCTGATATCCATCTCCTGCCGCATAATCCTCCGGATGCAGCCATACCAGGATTCGTCTCAGACGGAAACTGGAGCTGGTCTCCATCGTTGCACTCAAGAAGCTGATCGCAATGATACCTACAACCAGTAAAACTCCTGCTGCAATCAGAAAAGGTCGTACCTTCGGATGTGCTATAAAGATCAGTCCCATCGTAATACCAAAGATGATGATCGCAGTACTCAGGTTATCTGTAAACACATACGTAATAAACGCAAGTGCACCACCGCTTCCTGCCAGCATCATAAAGCCCTTCAGCGTGCCGATCTTCCTTCCCATATTGACGATCATATAAGAAAGACAAACGATCACCGCAATCTTTGCAATCTCCGATGGCTGGAACGATAATGGTCCCAGATTCAGCCATCGCCGTGCACCATTCGCACTTCGTCCAAGCGGAGTCTTGACCAGCAGCATCAACACTGCCGCTGTCCCATAAATAACGCCTGTAAACCTGCTCAGTATATGATAATCAATCTGAGAGATCGCAAGTGCCGCTATGATACATACAAGGCTGATCGCGGCCTGTTTCTTGAAATAATACATATCATCGCCGTAGTTCAGTTCTGCCATGTAAGCGCTGGTGCTGTACAGCATAACCAGTCCAAAACAAGTCAAAAGAATGATAACCGCGAGAAGACTGTAATCATAATAATCGGTTTTCTTTTTTAATTTTGGTTTTCTTACAACTGCTTTTTTTCTACTCATAGCATACAGTATAGCAGACTCCTTCCACGTCCGCAAGAAAAAAACAGGGAAACGGTATACATTCCATCCCCCTGTCATCTCGCTTAAAGCGACTGTCTACATTACTGTAAACAGCCACCTCTTTGTATTTTTATCTGCTTCTTATAGCTTATTATTTATTGCTGTCATTGTCAATGGCTGCTGTCTCGATCACGAACTTCACATTTCCGTCCATATCATCCTGTTTACCGCTGAAGGAACGATATGCATTATCATCAGAGCAGATTGCATCCAGACGGTCCAGGATGTCCTGAAGGTCATCATCTACGATATCAGACAGTTTCTGGATTCCATCTTCGTCGAATTCTTTTGTTCCATCAGAAAGCTTCTTCGCTCCGTCTGCAAGGCTCTTGATTCCGCTCTTAACCTGTGCGCTTCCACTGCTGAGTGTTGTTGTTCCACTCATGAGCTGCTGTGTACCGGATGCAAGCTGTCCTGCGCCACTGTTTAATGCACTGCTATTTGCAGAAAGTGTGTTGGCTCCGCTGGTCAGCTGACTGGTTGCACTTGTGATCTGAGATGTTCCACTGTTCAGTTGTTTGCTTGCACTGGTCAGTTTGCCTGCCCCACTGGTCAGTGTCTTGCCATTTGTTTCAAGTGCTGTCGCACCACTCTTGATTGTCTTATTATTCTTTGTAAGTTCTTTTGCACCTGAAAGAAGCTGGTCAACGCCCGGCAGAACAAGAGAATTATAGCCATCCTGCAGAGCTTTGGCACCATCAGCAAGCTGACCTACCTTCTCTGTAAGTGTTTTCAGGTTCTCATTATCTTTTCCGAGATACTGTGTCAGCATATCCGGGATTCCCGCCAGTGTTGTCTGAACTTTCTTCGCTGCTGCGATAAGCTGCTGTGTCTGACTGTTCTCAGCAGTTCCGGAAAATGCCTGTGCTGTTCCCATAATTGTCTGTACCGACTTATCCGTTTCATCCGGAAGAGCATTAATACCATCACAAAGCTGCTTGATAAGTGTCTGAAGCTGTTCCTGCTGTGAACCGGATGATGCCTGTTCTTTATCTGTATCGTCTGCATTCAATGTTGCAAGACCACTTTCAATCTGAGACAATCCGCTCTGAAGCTGGGCTGCAGCATTACTAACTGCCGCTGCCTGTTCACCTTGTGAGCTGACTTCACTTGCTGCTGCTTGTACCTGAGCAGCCTGGTCATTCAGACCGGAAACCTGACCTGCATGTGCTTCCAGACTTGCCACACCACCCTGAGCTGTAGCCACACCACCAGAAATTGCACCGATTGCACTCTGTACGGCACTGTTGACGGCAGCTGCTGTGTCTGCATCCATAGAAGAAGTATCAATACCACTTAAGATATCGATTGCAGAGCTTGCACTGTCCAGACCTGCTGAGATTGTGCCTGCATCACCCTGCAGTGCATCACCAGTTCCTGCAGCTGCACTGACAGCACTTGCTGCTGCATTTAACTGGTCTGCTGCAGAAGTTCCGGATACTGCTGCTACAGAATCTGCTGCTTCCTTTGCTGTTGCAAGGCCTGATTCAATCTGCTGTGTACCTGCTTCGGAAGATTCACTGTTGCCTGTACTTCCAGAGGAAGCAGTACCGCCCATAGCATTGCTCAGTGCTGCAGCTCCTGCTTTCAGTTTCTTAACTCCGTCATTCATTCCAGTTGTATACTCCAGTACACCATCTGCAAACTGACCTGCACCATCTGCATATTGTTCTGTTTTATTTGCAAATGTCATCATACTTTCTTCATTTGTGCCGTCACACAGAGAACTGATCAGCACAGGCATTTTTTCTTCAATCGTTGCAGCCAGTCCGGAAACTTTTGTATTTAATTCTTTCGTACCATCTGCCAGTGCCTTAACTCCTGGTGTGAATTTTTGAGCCAGACCGGATTTCAATTTCTGAATTCCATTTTGCAACGTTGCTGCTCCATCCACATAAGTTTTTACGCCGGATGTCAGGGTATTACTTCCTTTTACATACTTCTGTACACCAGATGACAAAGTAGACACACCACTATTATATTCTTTCAAAGATTTGGACAGTGTGCCAACTCCGGATGCATATTCATTAATACCGGAAGCCAGTTTATCTGCACCTGCTGTATAAGAGGAAATACCGCTTTTAAGTGTAGCAGCTCCACTGTTCAGGGAACTTACACCGCTTACAAGGGTTCCGATACCAGAATCAAATTCCTGATATTTTTCATCCAAAGTAGAAGCTCCATCAGAAAGTTCTTTGCTTCCATCAACCAGCTGTGCTGCTGCATCTGTCAGTTCTTTCATTGAATCCTTCAGGTCATCCAGACCATCAATATCGTCTGTATCCAGAGAATCCAAAATATCTGTCAGTGCAAATGTAAATGTAGAACTCATGTTAAAGTCTGTGACATCTGCTTCCATTGTGAAGTCTTCCGGAATATCCAGATCAATATCTTCGTCTACGCTCTTGAGATCCAGATTATCTGCAAGACCCGGCATACCAATACCGATTACGATATTTCTCTGTCCGTCAGAAAGGACTTTACCATTGTCGATCATAACATTCGTGAAATTGTCAGTCGGAAGGATCATTGCGGTTACCATAACGAATGGTGCGTACATATCTGTTGTCTTGGTTCCGACTTTTGTTTTGTTCTTGACGTTATTCTTATATGTTACTTCAATCTTAAGATGTCCGCTCTTGCCACCAAGATCATCCGGACTTACCTGTACACCATCCAGATAATATTTGATTTCCATGGAAACCGGAAGGTCTTTGTTAGTCGTTCCCTGATAATAGATATCTTTATCTTCTGTATTCCAGGTGATCTTATCTCCATCCTGTGAAAATGTCTCATCACCTTTGACATTCTTGATATCTTTCAGATCAGAAGTATCACTTAAATCTCCTGCTGAAGCGGAATTCTTCAGCCAGTCAGAAACGGTGATCTCCTGCGGTGTTCCATCAGCTGCCGCATTGACATATACGGTTTCTTCTTTGGAAATATCTGTATTCGCTGCAAGAACCGGGCTGACTCCCAGTACCATGGTCATTCCTACTGCCACAGAAGCTGCTACTGCTTTTTTTCTGTTTCTGTTCATGTTATACGACTCCTTTTCCAGCCATTGGCCTGATTTATATTTGTAGTTTCAAATTATTTCTTTATTTTTTATCCGGTAAAAATCCTTTTGATGTATGGACGATAACCGGATCAAATACCATAAACATTGCAGGTAATACAAGAAGTACGACAACGGTACTGATGACTGCACCACGTGCAAGCAGCGTACAGATGGAACCGATCATATCTACCTGTGAATAAAGAGCTACGCCAAAGGTTGCTGCAAAGAAACTACATCCACTTATGATAATAGACTTCATAGAGAATTTATGTGCAATGGAAATAGATTCTTTCTTTGTCCTGCCAAGGTGACGCTGCTTCTGATAATTACTGGTCATCAGGATCGCGTAGTCTACAGTCGCACCCAACTGGATAGCTCCAATGACGATGCTCGCTACGAACGGAAGGGTAACTCCCTGATAGTACGGAATCGCCATATTAACAAAAATTGCAAACTCGATAACTGCCAGAAGAATGAACGGCAGGGAAATCGATTTGAATACAAACAGGATAATCACGAAGATTGCTGCCATGGAAAGAATGTTTACTCTCTGCAGGTCGACATCAGTTGTATCCTGAAGGTCCTTCATCAGTGGTGCTTCACCGATCACCATGGATTCCGGACTGTATTCCTTGACAATCTTCTGGATTGCATCCAGCTGTGCGTTACATTCATCTGTTGCTGAGGAATACTCAGAGCAGACAAACTGTACTTCATAATTATCAGACTGAAGCATTTCTTTGATATTGGAAGGAATCATGGATTCCGGGAAAGTCGGTCCAATCAGGGAATTCATTCCAAGTGACCACTTCACACCATCCACTTTCTCAATCTGATCCAGCATCTGTGTCTTCTGTTTGCTGTCCAGTCCGTTTTTCAGAAGTACCATATGTACGGTACTCATATCAAAATCTTCTTTCAGTTTCTCATTGGATACGTTACTGTCCAGTGTAGCCGGAAGAGATTTATCAATGTTATAGTAAATCTGTGTATGGTTATTACCGTAGATAGCCGGATACAGAAGTACGAGGAATACAATCAGCCATACTTTGTAATGTTTGGTGATAAATCCGGATGCTTTATCCATATTCGGAAGCAGTGCTTTGTGTTTGGTCTTCTCGATTGCCTTGTCGAATACAAGAATCATTGCCGGAAGAACGGTTACACAACAGATAACACCGATGACAACACCTTTTGCCATAACGATACCCATGTCGCGTCCCAGCGCAAATGTCATAACACACAGGGCAAGGAATCCGGCAATTGTTGTAACAGAACTTCCTGCTACAGATTTAAATGTATCTGCGATCGCATGTGCCATCGCACGTTCTTTCTCGTCATATTTCTTTTTATATGCTTCAAAGGAGTTCAGAAGGAAAATGGAATAGTCCATTGTTACACCCAGCTGAAGTACTGCTGTCAGAGATTTCGTAATATAGCATACCTGACCGAGGAAAATATTGCTTCCAAGGTTATATACAACTGCAAGGCCAACACTGATGAGGAACAGTACCGGAACAACCAGTGAGTCCATTGCCAGGATAAGTACCAGCAGAGACAGGCAGGCTGCGATCACTACGTAGATTGGCATTTCTTCCAGTGCGATGTTCTTGATATCGGTTACAACACCGGACATACCACTGATAAAACACTGTTCATTTGCGATCTTACGCATATCGGTGACTGCTTCCATCGCTGCATCGGATGAAGTCGTATTGTCAAACAGTGCGATCATCATCGTTGCATCTCCGTTAAAGAATGCATCTTTGAACTTATCTGGAATCATACTTACCGGAATGCTTAAGTCAGCCACACTGTCATACCAAAGCACATCCTTCACGTGTTCCACATCCTGAAATTTCTGCTTTAATGCTGCTACATCCTTCAGGTCCATATCTTCTACAACTACCATGGAGAATGCACCCATTCCAAATTCATCCACCATGATGTCCTGTCCTTCTACCGTTTCCAGTGAATCCGGAAGATAACTCAGGATATCGTAATTGACTCTTGTCGCTGCCATTCCCAGGAATGACGGGATAAGCAGAAGCAAACTGATGATTACAATGATCACTTTATGCTTTGCTATCCATTTTCCAAATTTAATCATCATGTCCTCCTTATTGACTTTCTTTCTCATTTATGACCGTTAGTCACTTTTTATTCATAAAGAGTTATATACCAAAACTGACCATTAGTCAATATACGTTTTTGCCAATGTGTCCAAAAATCAACACTTATTTTTTTACAATTAAATATACTTTTCATTTATAATATTGACTTCTGGTCAGTTTTGACTATAATAAATGGCGAATACACTATATACAGGAGGTTTTCTTATGGGAAAATTAGAATTGAATAAAAAGAAAAAAGAAGACGCACTGTATAATACTGCCTTTGAGCTTTTTACGACCAAAGGTACGAACAAGACTACGATTTCTGACATCGTTGAGAGGGCTGGTGTTGCCAAGGGAACCTTTTATCTCTATTTCAAAGATAAATATGATATAAGAAACAAGCTTGCTTCGCACAAGACCAAGGATCTTTTTTATGCCGCTTATCAGGCTGTACGCCAGAATCAGATCAGTGGATTTCCGGCACAGCTTCATTTTATGATAGATCATATTCTGGACTCTCTCCGAAACGATTCCCAGCTCCTGATCTTTGTTTCCAAAAATCTTTCCTGGAGTGTTTTTCAGGCAGCTCTGGAAGAGCAGATGCCGGACAGAGACGTCAATTTTTATGACAAATATCTGCAGCTGATCGAAGAAGGCCAGCAGGTTTATGAGCATCCTGATCTGATGCTCTTCTCTGTGATCGAGCTTGCAAGTTCAACATGTTACAACTGTATCCTCTATCAGCAGCCTGTTCCACTTGAAGAATATATGCCCTACCTTCACAGGGCTATTGACGGGATTCTTTCCAGTTACAGAAAAGATTCTCCTGACGTCTGTTCGTAAAAACAGAGCTGCACCCTATACGGTCAGCTCTGTTTTTTATCTTATTTCAAGTTTTCCATCTTTCTGCGCTTTTTCAAGAAGTTCTGTAACTCTATGGTTTGCACTTCCAATTATTACACCTGCATTAATAACCCTTTCACAAGAATCCATCAATTTCATGGCTTCTGCAAATGTCTCATCACTGATTGCCTCAAACGACTGCTCTGTCACTGTACGCACGGCAAGAAGGCGTGCGAGCTGGTAATCAATGTCATTTGTATAAAGGATTCCGGCTGCAAACGGAATATTTTTTCTCTGCAGTTCCCGGTAAACGGGAATTCCGGTTCCACCGCTGGAAATAACCAGTGTCTTTGGTTCTCCTTCCGGTCTTGGAAGTTCCAGACTGCCGAAAACAGGATCAAAATATCCATTATCAATACCATAAAGTTCACGAATTGCTTCTTCTTTAAAAATACTTTCCGGCCTTCCATAATGAGCAATACGGTCACCTTTTACACAAATGATCTTATCCGCAACTTTTTCAGCCAGATCGATCTCATGGAGAGACATGATTACAGTGATTCCTTTTTTCTTCGCCATATTTCTGAGAATGGAAAGCAATTCCAGTTTATAGCGCACATCCAGAAATGAAGTTGGCTCATCAAGAACGATGATCTCCGGCTCCTGGCAGATTGCTCGTGCCAGAAGAACACGCTGACGCTGACCATCACTGATCGCATTAAAATCCCGGTCACCAAGCTCCTGTGCATGAACAGCTTCCATAGCTTCGTCAACCTTCTGTTCATCTTCTCTGCTTAAGATACCGAGCTTTCCAGTATACGGATAACGTCCGGTAGCCACAATATCATGACAGGTCATGAGTTCCGGTTTCATACGGTCGGTCAGAACTACCGCCATTTTTGTAGAAAGGTCACGGAAAGACAGCTTTGAGAGGTTTGCCTCTGCAATCATTACATTTCCGGAAATAATCTTGAGTTGGCGTGTGATACTTTTGAGGATCGTGGATTTACCTGCGCCATTCGGTCCGATCAAGGTTACGATCTCTCCTTTTTCAATCCCAATGCAGATATCATGGATCAGGGCTTTGCCATTATAGCCGACTGCCAGATTGTCCATATTTATATATTGCTCTGCCATATCACTGTTTTCCTTTCTGGCGTTTCAGCATCATTGCGATCACGACCGGTGCGCCAAAGATTGAAGTTACGGTACTGATATTCAGTTCCAACGGTGCAAATGCTGTTCTTGCGATCAGGTCACTGAGCATACAAAAGACTGCACCACCCAGGAAGGTTCCCGGTATAACGACCAGCGGCCTTGAAGTGTTCAATGCCTGTTTTACCAGATGTGGAACTGCGATTCCTACAAAAGAAATCGGACCTGCAAACGCAGTCACTGTTGCAGACAAAATACTGGATAAAAGAATCAATGTCACACGAAATACCTTGATATTAACTCCCATACTCTGTGCATAAGCTTCTCCAAGCTGATACGCGCCGATTGGTTTGGAAAGCATAAAAGTCAACGCTACAGCTACTGCTACGATCACAGCGGCGATCTGTACATTACTCCAGCTCATACCAGAGAAACTTCCCTGAGACCAGCCATGAAGATTTACAATATCAGAATCCTCTGCAAAAGTAACCATAAAGTCGGTGATTGCAGAACAGATATAGCCGATCATGGTTCCAGCGATCAGAAGTGTTGCCATATGTTTGATCCGTCGGGATACCAGAAGGATAAATCCTGTAGCGATCAGAGAACCAACAAAAGCAGCAACTACTAACGTATAAGAAGAAACTTTGTTAAATTTCTCCAGGAAATAGATCATTGCCAGTGCTACGACCATCTTCGCTCCGGATGAAATACCCAGAAGATACGGTCCGGCAATAGGGTTTTCAAAAAAAGTCTGTAACAGAAATCCCGAGAGAGACAATGCACCTCCCAGAATTGCTGCCATCAGAAGACGTGGCATTCGAATCTTCCAGATAATATTGTATTCTGTCTGTGCACCATCTCGCAGGAAAATAATCTTCAGGATACGTGAAACCGGAATATTTGTCGTTCCGGTATTGATATTTAATATCAAAATTGCAAAAAGTGCCACCGCAAGTACTGCAAATACTGCCGCATAACGTGAACGCCGCCGGAAATTTTCCATATGGAAGGATCCGACGCCTTCACCTGTCTGTATTTTCTTCATAGTTGCTCCTGTACCTAATTAATTTTGGTCATAAATGTCATCTGACTTGCATCACCGCCAGTAAGCATCAGATGAAGGTCTGTGATCATATTACCAACAATATCTGTTGCCTGATAGAGATATTTACCGGCGCACCATACATTTCCCTCTTTGACTGCCTTGAAATCCGCAAAAAGTTCACTTTTCTGCAGAAGTTCGTCCACACTGTTAATTGGATCATCAATCGTTCCATTATATACAAGATAATCTGCATCAATTGCCTGTGTATAAAATTCTTCCATGGTCATTGGTACAGAGGAACGTTTGGTTTCTTCTTCCGAATCTACCTGCGTCGGAACATAACGACCGCCTGCGATTTCAATCATCTTCGGAACATAATCCGTTGGTTTTCTCACAACCACGGAACCCTCTGTACTGATATAAAAGAATGCAACTGTTTTTTCTGTATTTTTGAAATCCTTCAGATCTGAGATTACTTTTGCCTGCTCATCAAAAAATGCCTTGGCTTCTTCTCTCTTGTCTACCATTTCTGCATAAACCTTAATCCATTCAGTACGTCCAAGCGGATGACTCTCATAACTGGAACGATCTGTGAATACAGGAATTCCCATCTGCTCGATCATCTCCTGCACCTTTGGTGTATGCAGAATCATCGTGGATTCAATTGCCAGATTACATCCTGAATTTACGAGAAGCTCATAATCAGGCTCGCTGTATTTACCGGCAAAAACAATATCTCCATTTTCCATGGCCTGTTTTGCTGCATCTACATACCAGCCGGATGCCTGAAGAGAGGAGAATTTAATATCATCCAACGCATCCAGTGAGGAAAACAGCGACATTGCGGAAGTTGCTGCAAGATAGATATTATCCAATGGCTTCTGAAGCACTACGATGTCACTGTCCAATCCGTCCGGTGCACTCTTTCCCTCCGGTACCAGCAAAAACTTTCCACTCTCCGGTACATCAATCAGTGTATAGTCATCATTGTAATAATATATATGGAAACATTCCGCAAAATCGTTCTGCATTTCTGACTGAAACGTCAGACCCGGAATCTCAGGTGCGGAAGAATCGTTATCTGCAGCCTTTACATTCATGGACAGGCTGAACATGCACACCAGGAAAAGACCTGCCGCCAGCAGAGGCAGCCACAGAGCCCTTGTACTTTTTTCTTTCATGTTTTTGTCCTCCGATTTTTATATACGGGCGATCCAAAGACCGCCCGTTTTGTAGTTACATTACTGTTCTGTATCTGTATTTTCTGTTGTATCTGTGCTTTTTTCTGCTGTATCTCCACTATGACCGCTCACAGCCGATTCGTAAAGTTTGGAAGCTTCTTTTTCACAGCCAAACAGAGCACCATATACTTTGCTCCATTCGTATTTTGCCAGTACATCCTTCTCGTCTTTGGATCGATCCAGGATCATCGGAATTTTGAGGATTGCAAGTTTCTCTGCCAAAGCAGTCATTATCGGATACTTCGCCGCAATCTGATTTTCTTCACTCTCAGCCCCACTGCTCTGTGGTGCATCTGTGGTGTCTTCTGCTTTTGCAGTCAGAATATCAGACGGCACTATTGCCAGCTTACATTTGTCCTTTACAAGTTCTTTCAGATCTGCCTTATCATAAGTTCCTGCAGAAATGATATCACCTTTTCCAAGCGCTTCTTTGATTGAATCAATCTTACAGTCTTCTTCTGTAACAGAGACGGCAGATACATTTTTATCCGCTCCGATCTTATCAATCATTTCAAGGGCTACATCAGATGCAACATATGTCTTATCCATCGGAAGCTGTATTACAATGATAGATTTATCAATTCCTGCCGGAATCTGATCTGCTTTATCTTCCGGTACCAACAGATAACGGATAACATCCTGTTTATAAAGTTTCGCATAATCCTGTTCAGAGGCAGCACTCTCTTCTCCCTCTGCACTGGAAGTTTTGTTTGATGTCTCGGTCGTATCCCCATCTGTACTGTCTGAAGAAGCCTGCGCTGTATTATTCTGTGTAAGATCCACGCTGTCTTTGCCAAATTCATCATTCAGTGTGATCTCAAGGACTGTCATATCATTATTGTAATAATGGATCTTGAACATCTTGGAATGTTCCAGTTTGAGTGAACTCATATATTCAAGCCCAGTGATCTTCGGTGCTGCCTCATCTTTATATACAGTACCTGCATCCGTTTTGGCCTCCTGACCATCTGAAAGCTTTGTAACATTTCCGGCTGCTTTTGCTGTCACACTGCTGCCGCCAGAACTCTTGGATGAACTGCTTCCGGTATCCATTCCAAAATAGAGTGTATATTCAATTTCGTATGGTTTTGACATTGCAGTTGTACAACCTACAATTTTATTATTGGCATTAAGCTGTACCGGAATCTTGAATGTACTGTATTTATCTCCCTGGTCTACCGGATCATACTGATTTCCGCTTGCCTTAACATAGATCCATTTACCACTGTTGAATGTTATATATGCCCATGCCTGACCATCCTCAACGCTGATCTTGTCACAGGTGATATTCAGGCCATGTGTACCAGTTCCCCCTGACCAGGAGAAAGAAAAGGCATCGGAACCATACTCTCCATCTTTCAGTTCTCCTGCTGAAGAATCTACCTGGCTTGTCTTACCATCGGTCTTGGATGTATAATTTTTATTGGTGCTGCTTCCACCAGATCCACTGCTTCCGCCTGAACCAGTTGAACCTCCGCCACTGGAGTGACTGCCATTTGAACTGCTTCCATTACCATTTGAGCTGTTATTGCCATTTGAACTGTTATTGCCATTCGAACTGTTATTGCCATTCGAACTGTTATTGCCATTCGAATTATTTCCGTTGGAGTTATTACCTCCATTAGAGTTGTTTCCATTAGAATCATCTTTGGAACCATCTCCACCGTTGCCGGAATTGTTGCTGTCTACGTTAAATTTCAGTGTATGATCGTACCACATCTTGTCTTTCTCACCGGCTTCATAATAGCGATGAGAACGTGCAGCCAGCTTAATATCTTTATTTAAACCTTCCAGTGCAAATTCGTATGTATATTTGCCATCTTTATCTACTTTATAAGAAATCAGCTTGCTGTCATCTGCTTTCAGTGCCTCTTCCTTTGTTCCCAGGAATAATTTGTCATATCCGGTTCCGCTCAATGTAATCGTAGCTGTAAGCTTGCCATTCTTTACCGTAATCGTACATGCATTGATCTTGAACATGGTTGCTGTACCAGATACATGCGTTATCGTTCCTGTATAAGTACCATCTTTCGGCACTTCACTGGATGGTGTGACCGTAGGTGTTGGAGTCGGAGTATCTGTAGGTTTCGTCGTAGGCTCTGCATCCGGTGTATCCGCACCACTCTTTGTAATATGGATCGTATAGTCAATATCATGAGGTTCCGTCATAGCAACGGTTGTTCCGGTAATAACCATATCTTTATTTAAGGTTACCGGAATCTCAAAATAAGAACCGTCCGTATTGCTTGTAGGCTGGTATTCTTTGTTCTCTACCACCAGCTTTGTGAAACTGCTGCTGCTGAATTTGATTGTCGCATACGTTTTTCCATCTTTTACACTGATATCCTCGCAGGTAATCTTTGTCTTGCCAGTACCACCTTCAAACTTAAAATCATCTGCTTTATAAGAGCCATCTTTCAGTGTACCTGCCGCAGCTGCCTCTGTTTCCTCAGTATCTGCTTCTATGTTGTCTGTCTCCAGGCTTTCAATGCGATACTCATCACTTGCGGCTGTATTCTGCTCTTGTGTTGCGGCATCTTCTTCCAGTGCACCGATCTGCCACAAAGAGTCCGTGTCACCTTCTGAGCTCTTTGATATTATTCCCTCACCGGAATTGTCTGCTGATGCAGGTGTTTCTGTTGTCTGTGCTTCTTCTGAATGATTTTCTGCACTGTCTGCTGTCGTTTCCTGTACCGGTGCTTCTGTTATCTCAGCCGGAAGCATCATATAAAGTTCTTCCTCTGTATACCAGCTGTCATTTTCACTGTTTCCCGGAACATAAGCAGCCTTTGCTCCAAGGTACTGTGGATCGATATAAAACAGATAATGATATTTTCCTGATTCATCCAGAGTGCCTTCAATCACAGGTGTTTTATTTTCATCCGTTCTGTTTCCGATATACAACCGGTTATAAGCCGTATTTGCAGAAACGATTTCGATCAGAATGGAATCTCCCTCTGTGTATGCCTTTTTCTCTGTAATCTGCAGGAATTCTTCATTTATCGGGGCAGTGTCTTCGTTCTGCTCTACTCCTTCGGATGCCTCTCCTTTTGAATCGTCTGTTGTTTCTTTTTTTGTTTCTTCGGCCGCATTTTCACCAGAACCTTCGTCAGATTTTTTTTCTGTTGAATTTTCACTGCTCTCCTGTGTCGATGCGGTTTCTGCTGATGCCAGAACTGAAGCCTGTGGCACGGCTGTTATACTCAGTGCAAGGAATGCAGCAAGAAATTTTTTCGAATGCATACTTCTCTCTCCTTTTTGATAAACCACTTTTTATAAGTACTCATATAGGATTTCCCAATTTTGTTTTATTGGAACATTGCGAAGTAATTTCCTATAAAGTAAAAACAAAGCCTACTCTCCGGTTCAGATGAGTAGACTTTCAGTCGCACAAATAAAACATCCCTATCGTATAACCGGATGTTTTGTTTCTGTGAAATTCTGCTTTCTTCGGAAGCTTTTCACTGATTCTCCAGCAGGTCTCCTGGCTTGCAGAGTATACTAAATCACACCTTCTCACACAGTTTACTGCGTAATGGTTTCTGTAGTTACTGTTCCCAGTAACTCTCTATGATTCTCTCTTATCTTGCTTACAGTGACCGGATCGCTCAGGATTCTCACCTGATTCCCTATTATCTGTCTAAACAGCACTGGAGTTCCTATATTGTTTTTATTATAACAATATATCAAATAAGGTGCAAGGGTGTAGTCCTGATTTATATGTACATATTATACTAAGGAAGTTATACCAAAACTGTGCAAAATTGTACCAAAAAATCTACGGGCTTTTTTGATTATTATTTGTCATTCCTAAAGATAAGTGTTATGATGAATTCATGGATTGCAGTGCGCGGAGCATTCCAATTACACCAGACACACGACTGTGTCTGAATTCAATTATAATATAAGGAGATATTATGAAGCAAAGAAGAAAAATTTTATTAGCACTGCTTCTCAGCGCATCTGTAGCAACCACCCCTGTGGCCTCTATCCCGGTTCTTGCGGAAGATCTGGATATTGCAAGTGAAGAAATCGCAGTTGAATCAGATGAGGATGATACTGATATCACTGACGATTCTAATGTAACTGATGATTCTAATGTAACTGATGATTCTGTTTTAGCAGATGATGCGGAATCTGCTGATCTGACAGTGGAAGAAGATGTAGCCGAAGATACTGACGCAGATATGGATTCAACTTCAACAGATCTGTTCAACGATGGCGAGGTAGACGAATTCTCTGCTGATGGCGTATCTGCACAGGATGCTACAGAAGCAAAGACTCATTCCATCAAAGTCACTGTAAATAATAAAACAAGTGATACCTATATCTATGGTTTCAAAAATGTAATTGTCACTCAGCAGGAAGATGGCACTTATCTGGTTCGTATGCAGAGTAATTCTGATGTCAGAGATTATATTGCATTTGCTGAAGGTAACGCCAAAACAGATCTTGTTCCTGTAACCAACCATGAAGTTGACTGGTATCATGGCACAACAACTACTAGCGCTGATAACAAAAAAGAAGTCTGGTATACCATTCCTGTAAAATCTCTTACAGATCCTATTTATCTGGCATTCAACAGTCAGAGCAGATTAAACGATGGAAAAAAATGGGAAGGTCCATATCTTCTGAAATTTGACCTTAACTCTATGACTGACACTACAGAAAAAGATGCCAACATTTCAGATGTAAATACAGTTCCAGCTACAGTTACCAAAACTTCCCTTGCTGTAACAAACAATACTGGAATGTTCAAAGTTACCAATGCAATTCTGAAAAAAGATGAAAAAGGAAAAAATCTTATCATTACATTAAGTGGTCAGGGTTATCATTACCTGTACAAAGGTACCTATGAAGAGGCATCTGCAAACGGTGATAACAGAGATAACTGGATTGCCGGTGTACAGCAGGCTGATAAATCATGGCAGTTCACTATTCCTGTGTCAGAGGGTGAAAGCCACCTTCCAATCGTAGCTATCTCCAACAGCTACCTCACCAAATACGAAAATGGTCAGAATTCTCTCGAGAGAGCCTTTTATCCTCGTCAGGCTGTAATTGATGAGACTGCTCAAACTTTAGTTACCGGCGATTACGACCATACCAAAGATCTGACTGTCACCAACGGTGTTAAAATGTTCAAGGTTGACGCTGCTTCTCTTGAAACAATCGGCGGACCAAATTCCAATGGATACCAAGAACTTCTCCATCTGACCATGGGTAGCGACAGCTTCGACAAAGTATATATCGGATCTGCTGCAGATGCTGCCAAAGCAGAAACAACTACAGCAATTACAGGCAGAAAAGCTGATCTTGTCGTTAAAGAAAACGCAATGGGTGGAGCAACTACAACAAATTATCTTGATAAAGATGTTGTTTTCTCCTTCCATTCTGTAAAGAATAACGCCTGGTATGAACGTGTATTCAACATCAGTAAAACTAACAGTACACTTAATGTAGTTCCGGTTCCTGCCACAGCAATCACTCTGGATTCCTCCAGTAAAGCCCTGATTCCAGGAACTACATTCAAATTGACTGCTGCTGTTACTCCTTCTAACACAACAGATAGCGTAACATGGTCCTCCAGTGCCAGCGATATTGCTACAGTAGCTAAGGATGGTACTGTAACTGCATTAAAAGAAGGTTCCGCTATTATCACTGCTACTGCAGGTGCAGTCAAAGCTGAATGTAAAGTTACAATCAGTAAAACCCTTTCCATCACGGTTAACGTTATCAACAGCAGTGGAGCTGCATCTGGCATGTATGCAATGGAAAATGCAATTATAACTAAACAGGATGATGGTACATACTTAGTAAGAATGCATCAGAAGAGCACAAACAGAAATTATATGGCACTCACTGATGACGCAACCAAAGCTACCAATCACGAAGTTAACTGGTATATTGCTGGTGGTGATGATGGTTACTGGTACACTATCCCTGTTTCCAATCTGACAGATTCTATTCATGCATGTTTTACAAGTACTGACAGATTGAAAGCCGGAAAACCTTGGAGTACTGTTCAGACAATCTCCTTTGATTCTTCCTCCATGACAGAAACAACCGAAAAAGATGCCGTTGCTTCTGATATAACAATTGCTCCAATCCCTGCTACAGGCATTATTCTGAACACAACCAGCCAGAAACTCGAAGCAGGTAAATCCTTCCAGGTAACAGCTACTGTTGAGCCTTCTAACACAACAGATAAAGTTACATGGTCTTCCAGCAATGAAGCCGTTGCAAAAGTTGCTGATGATGGTACTGTAACTGCTGTTAAAGCCGGTACTGCTGTTATCACTGCTACCGCTGGAAACGTAAAAGCTGAATGCACCGTTACTGTTACCGCTCCTGCTACAAAAATCACGCTGAACACTACCAGCCAGAAACTCGAAGCAGGCAAGTCCTTTACTTTAATAGCTGCGGTTGCTCCTGCTGATACAACAGATAAAGTTGTATGGTCTTCCAACAATACCAAAGTTGCTACTGTATCCTCTAATGGTACTGTAAAAGCATTAAAAGCAGGTACTGCAGTGATCACTGCAAAAGCCGGAAACGTTAAAGCAACATGTACGTTTACCGTTGCTAACCCAGTCGTTAAAGTATCTGGTGTAAAGCTCGCTGCTACTCCTTCCCGCAGCATCGCAGCTGGCAGGAGAGTACAGCTCAAAGCTGCCGTTGCTCCTTCCAATGCTACAAACAAAGGTATAACATGGACATCCAGCAACAAAAAAGTAGCTACTGTTAATGCAAACGGTGTTGTAACCTTTAATAAAAAAGCCGGTGGCAAAAAAGTTGTCATTACCGCAACAGCAAAAGATGGCAGCAAAAAATACGCTAAGATTACTCTTACCTGCATGAAAGGTTCTGTAAAACGTATCAAACTGTCCGGAACTACTACTGTTAAAGCTGGCAAAACTACAAAGGTAAAGGCAACCGTTACTACTCAGAACGGTAAAGCAAACAAATCTGTTGTATGGACTTCCAGCAATACCAAGCTGGCTACCGTTGACAGATACGGTAAAGTTAAAACAGTCAAAGGTAAAAAAGGTACTGTTACGATTACAGCAAAAGCCATTGACGGATCTGGAAAGAAAGCAACGATCAAGATTCGCATCAAATAAAACTGTCTTTCCATTTTAATGAACAGTCTATGGTAATTACAAAATAATTTCCTGCAAGAACAAAGCGGACAAGTCCGCTTCAAACTCCCTGCATCCCTCAATCTTTGAGGGACTTGCTACGCTTTGCGCGCCAGATGCAGTCTGCCTCAGCAGACATATTCCTCATGCATCTGGTCGCATCCTCGCGGAGCGTTTTTGTGTAATAGGAACATTACGAAGTAATTTCCTATTACAAAAAAAATATCCTGGCGGGTTCACACTGCGGAATCCGTACAGGATATCTTTATTTTAAATTTATATTTATTATTCTGCCTGCAGACAATTTCTATTTCTCTGAATCGTCTTTTTTCTCATCTTTTGAAGTATCTTTTGTATCTTCTGTCGTTGCGACTTCGTCAGATTCTTTCTGAGGATTGGTAACTTTCACTTTATGATCATACCATTTATTTTTCTTTCCGATCAGTGCAAGATCAAACTCTTTGTCGATAGCTTCGACCGGAATGTCAAATCCATAAACCTCTTCTGTCATTCCATCGCTGTATGTAACAGTATCTGTTGTAGGCTGAAGGAGCTCTGCACCGTCTTTCTGTGCATCCTCTGCTGTTCCCACAAACAGGTTTACGATATTTTTGGAAGCCAGACTTACATGGAGAGTCATCTTTCCGTCTTTGACTGTCAGTGTTCCTTTTCCGTCATTTGCTTCGTTTACATGGAACATTCCACTGTCTGTATCAAATTCCGCACTGTAAGTTCCGTCTTCCAGAACTGTGTCTTCTGTATCGTCCTTTTTGTCTGTTGTATCAGCTTTTGCATCATCTTTTGTCTTGGAATCTGCTGCTGTTGCAGTAACCGCTTTTGCTCCTGTTTCTGCCAGAACCGGGGTAAAGCTGCCGATCATAAGTGCTCCGCTTAATACACATGCCATCATTGCCACTGAACGTTTCATAATATAAATCCTCCTATTTTACAGGAAATGCCCGGAAGGACCTGAATCCTTCCGGGCAGCCCCGCTATGTTACATAACGATAAACTATCTGCTTAATTATGTACCGTTTTATTATTCTGCAGCTTCTTCGGTAGTTTCTTCTGCTCCATCAGCTGCATCATCTGTTGCTTCTGCACTGTCATCTGTTGTTTCTTCTGCTGCGTCAGCACTTCCCAGAGAATCAATTGCTGCTTTTGTATGTGCTACATACAGATCTTCTACAGCTGCAACTCTTCCAAGACCTTCGATCTGGCAGTCAACGCTGTCAAATGCTCCGGAAGCCTCAAACTGACTCTTCCAGGAATCGTCATCATCACCAGCCATATCGTTGTTTGCATGGTCACCAGCTACAACCATAAGTGGACGAAGAACAACTTTCTTGAATCCTGCATCTTTTACTTTTGCAATAACTTCTTCGCATGCTGTGTCTTCCGGTTCTCCTTCAACAGTTCCGATGAAAGCATTTGTAAATCCAAGATCTTCCATCTGTGTCTGCATCTGATCGTATGTTACATTTGCTGTATGAGAAGTACCATGTCCCATGAATACAAATGCAGTTCCATCTTCTGCAGCAGCTTCCATGCTGTCATATCCTGCTGTCTTGCAAGCTTCATCTGTAATAGCCTGTGCAACTGCTTTCTTGTCATCGTTGATCACGGTAGCATCTTCACCAACTTCGCCAAGCATTGGCTCTGCGATTGCAACAGATTCAAATTTATCCTTATATTCATCGATTGCTTCTGTCATCTCATCGTATTCAGCTCCATGCATCAGATGTGTAGGCTGAACAACGAGGTTCTTAACACCATTTGCTACTGCACGGTCGAGAGCCTGCTGCATATTGTCGATTACTTCATCATCTCTTGCTTCTACATGGTTGATGATGATCTGTGCTGTAAATGCACGTCTTACGGACCAGTCCGGATAAGCTGCTGCCAGAGCATCTTCAATTCCTTTGATATCCTGTGCACGGCTGTCGTTGAAAGAAGTACCGAAGCTTACAACAAGAAGTTCGTTCTCACCAATCTCATCCTGGTTACGCGGATCATCTTTGGAAGCATCACCTGTGTCTGCTCCAAAGTATTCCGGGCTTGCTTCTTCGCCTTCAACCAGCTCTTTCTGAGCATCTGTCAGAGCATCCCATGCTTCTTTGGCTGCCTTACAGTCTTCATCAGTTGTGTCGTTTCTTTCCTGAACATAAATCTTATCAATCAATGCTGCAACATTGTCTGCTGCTGCCTGGTCATCAGAAGCTTCTTCTCCGTCCGTTGCTTCTGCGTCATCTGCCGTTTCTTCTGTTGCTGTCTCAGCAGCATCATCAGCTGCGTAGATGCTTGCAGAACCCATCATTGTGATGGTTGCTACTGTCATTGCCAGTGCCATTGCTTTTACGATTTTGTTTTTCATGTTTTTTCCTCCTGTACCTGTATTACATAGAATTTTAAAATGAATAACAAAGTACGGATTATGCCGGGCAGCTTTTTGCAAATAAAGGAACAAAGCGAACAAGTCCGCTTCAAGCTCCCTGAATCCCTCAATCTTTGAGGGACTTGCTGCGCTTTGCGCGCCAGATGCAGTCTGCTTTAGCAGACATATTCTAAATGCATCTGGTCGCATCCTCGCGGAGCGTTTTTATGTAATAGGAACATTACGGAGTAATTTCCTATTACATAAAAAAAACTCTTGCCGGGCTAAGAATTTCTGGATTATGGTACAACCAATTACTCGTGATCCGGAATATAAAATCCCCGTACCAATAGCAGGCAGGTTTCCTGACTCACAGATCCTCACGCAGAAATCGTCTTCCCAGTCTCCCAGTGACTGTGCACATGCACATGACTCCACATTACCTGCTTACAGTGACGAGATCGTACAGGACTTACACCTGTTTCCCTTTTAACTGATAATTATTGATATATAAGATCAGCACCTGTTATTTTTATTATTCAATTTCTTACAGAATATCACTATTTTTGTCATTTTACAAGAGGGCTGATACTTTTTTGACAATAAATATCAGTCTTTTCTATCCGATCTGACCAAAACAAGGTCACACAATGGCAGTAGATATAAGAATAAAGCAAAAAGAACACTGTATCCGGGTGCTCCTGCTGCAGTCAACGGCACTGCACATGCGATCGACCACGGAACCAATGGTGCTATGATCACCGCACTGTCCTCCAGATCATTTGCAAACCGAAGTTTATCCGGCTCTACCTTACGACAGAGCTGATCTGTCAACATGATTGCCAGCGTCTGATTGCAGGCAACGACACTGGTCAGGATTGCTGTGATAAGAACTGCCACATATGGTTTTGTTTTTGCCGCAAGTGCATGGACCATTTTCTGAATCCCATCCAGGATTCCTGTCTTTTGAAAAATACCGGAATAAGAGGAAGAAATGCAGACGATCGCACCTACTTTTAACATAGATGTAATACCGCCGCCATTCAACATTGCTGCCACTGTCGGTTCTGTACAGTGATAACCTGTCAGAAGAAGCTGCGGCAGTTCACTCACCGGCATATGCTGCACAGTCATGCAGATTGGAATCGCTGTAACAATACTCGCAAGCATGGCTATCTTAACGCCTGCCTGCATCACGGATAATATAAGTATCACAGCTGCCGGTAAAAGTGTCAGCCAGCTGATCTGAAATTCCCCTCTGAAGATCTGTACCAGATCCGGCATCTTTGTCTTTCCATGAAGCTGCATACTGATAATCAGGTAGACCATACAGGTAAGAACAAATGGCACGACCGCACTTTTTATCATGTTTTTTATGTTGTCATAAATACTGGTCTCTGTCAGTTCCGCTACAAGCAAGGCACTTGTAGATACCGGGGAACATCGGTCTCCAAAATATACACCGGACAAAATTGCTCCGCCGGTCATCCATGGCTGGATTCCCAGTGCTGAAGCCATCGTTGCACATACAACACCAATGGTTGCCGCTGTTCCAAGAGCTGTTCCCGTCAATACAGAAATCAGACAATTCAAAAGAAAAGTCATCAAAAGGAATGTCGAAGGCTTAATGAAATGCACTGTATAACAGATGACTGCCGGAATCGTCCCGGCCTGTCTCCATATTGCAGTGAGCATCCCAATCAGAACAAATGTGATCAGAATGTTTTTTACTTTCCCAATCCCCTGCACGGCCATTCTACCAATCTGCTTCCAGGCATAACCTTTTCGCTTTCCATACAGACTGAACAAAATAAATCCTGCCAGAAGTGCATATAAAATAGATTTTCCTGTCATAATGCACAAAATAAGTAATGCACAGAAAATTCCCAGTGTCAGAAATTCCATGGTTGTTTTTCCTTTCGCATTTTAATGTGCTATCATAATAACATGTATGGTAAAAATTGTAAATTTCAAAAGGCCTGGAAGCATTTGCTCCCAGGTCTCATGAATTGCTTGTTCTCTATGAATTTTTACAGGATGCTTCACACGGGCAGTCAAAACTTGGATTAAAAGCGTAGAAGTTTTTCGCATCAAGCTGTTCCTGTACTGAGCGGAGTGCTTCACCGAAACGCTGGAAATGAACGACTTCTCTCGCACGAAGGAAGCGAATCGGATCCGCGATTTCCGGAATGTCACGGACAACACGGAGAATATTGTCGTAAGTTGCACGGGCTTTCTGTTCTGCAGCAAGGTTTTCGAACAGATCTGTGATCGGATCGCCCTTGCTCTGGAATTCACATGCATTAAATGGAACTCCGCCTGCTGCCTGTGGCCATACACCAACTGTGTGGTCAATATAGTACGGCCCGAAACCACTCTTTTCGATTTCTTCCATAGAGAGGTCTTTGGTTAGCTGATGAACGATCGTAGAGACCATTTCCAAATGTGCCAGTTCCTCGGTACCAATGTCATTCAACACTGCCATTGCCATACGGTTTGGCATGGTGAATCGCTGAGAAAGATAGCGCATGGACGCGCCAATCTCACCATCCGGGCCACCATATTGGCTCATAATAAACTGTGCGATCTTGGCGTTCGGGGTCTTGATATTTACCGGATACTGAAGCCTTTTTTCATAATTCCACATAAACTATCTGCAGCCTCCTTCCGTTTCCCATGGAAATGGCTGTTGTACCCATTTCCATGTATCACCGCCGGACTCCAGTGCAGCATCTACGGTCAGCGGTCCATAGCACTGTGCATATTCCTTCAGCAGTTTCTGACGCTCCTGCTCACATTCCTGATAAAAGGAAATAGCTTCTTCGCAGCACGGATGTGTATCCAGATAAAGCAGGATATCATTTACTGCAAAACCGACTTCATTGATTCGATCCATCAATTTTTCTCGTGCAGTACACTGGTTACGATACATCATCGCCGGCCACCTCGCTTTCCACAGAACGGTTTGCAAAGCTGCGGAAAAACAGTCCCGACTTTCAGGGCGTAGCCAAGATCATATGTGGTCGTAAATTTCTGACACGGAACATATGCCATAGTGGCTTCCATCTGGTCAATATGCGTATACATCTCAGCATCTCTTGTCTTGGCATCCGGAAGATGGCAGGGGCATGGAGATGGTTTTGATGCCTGATTTCTGGAATTATTCCGGCAGGAACACTGCTGCCCGGACATCATCTCTTTGGCCATTCCACACGTTGCCTGATATGGACGGCCGCATGGACGATTCATCTGATAATTTTCCATGAACAAATCCTTTCTGTCACAAAAAATGTGTCTCTATATTTTATGACAGAAATAACGAATGGTGCTCATATCTGATCATTCTTTACTGTTCACTCCGTTCATAGTAGGATACTGCCAGTGAACAGATAAAGATTCTCTACGAACTTACAGAACACTTTCGTAAGGAAAATAAGAAATGATCAACAAACAACCGGTAAGGAAAAATGCCTGACCGGTTGTTTGAATTTTTATAAATATTATTAAGTTATCCATAATAACCCCCGTCTCCGGGGAGCTGCCTTCATGTTATTTCTATTATTTATTCGATTACATATGCATTTACAATCTCTCCATAATATGCCACATGTGTGTCTTTGTTTGCTCCTGTAGACAGGCTGTCTACATCCTGTGGATAAAATTTGGCTCTGTTTTCTTCTGTCATGGCTGCCATATCCTGTTTCTGTTTGTAAACCACTTTGCACTCCAGAGTCAGAGGAAGTTCTTTTAGACCCGGTACAGAGATCATTTCCGAATCCTCGTATGTCAGACCGATCTCTTTTGCCTTATCAATATCTCTTCCGGATTTGGAACCACAGAAACCAAGAATTTTCTTTGCACTGTCATCTATTGGAATGTTAACAGTAAATTCCCCGTTTTTTTCAAGAAGACTTCTGGTAAAACGGTTTTCTCTGATAAATGTAACAAAAATTGGTCTGCCCCATTCTACTCCGACAGTTCCCCAGGAAATCGTCATGGAGTTCACTCTGTCATCTGCTTTACTCGTAATCAGGACACCGTTTTTTACTCCGTTCAGGATTTCTCCCATATGTTCAAATACGTCTATTTTTTTCTTCATGAATGCATTTCCTCCTGTTCGCGTACAAGTATTTTTTCTGTCTTTTATCTTAAGATAAAAAAAGCGAATCCGCAAGTATTTTGTGCTTTATCACTCCCCTGTTTGCATGTATAATAAAGATAATTTATACAAAGGAGCATTCACGATCATGCCATCTGTCAAAAGTAAAAATCTCACAGTATTTTATGCATTTATCCAGGGACTCTACTGGATGAATTTTGCTGCGATCATGGGATATTCCGGTTATTATCTCCTCGCAAAAGACTTTTCCAACACAGAGATTGGAATCATCATCGCTGTCGCAGGTATCATTTCCGCGATTCTTCAGCCTGTCCTTGCCAGCTATGCCGATCACCCCCAAAGTCCTTCCCTGAAAAAGCTTATGCAGCTGCTCCTGCTTCTTCAGCTGATTTTTGGAATCCTGCTGCTCTTCGTGCAGATTCCGACAGTCATCGGACTTCTTTATGGATGCAGCATTGCCCTGCTCCAGATTCTGACACCATTTATAAGTGCCCTTGGCATGGAAAGCATCAATCAGGGAAACAATCTTAATTTCGGCCTGGCCCGCGGAATGGGGTCTGTCGCATATGCCGGCTTATCCTATGTCCTTGGAATTGTAACCAGCTGGACTGGAGCTTCTGCTGTCCCGATTTTTGTCATGCTGATCACGCTGTCTCTGACCGGAGTCGTTGCACTGTTTCCATTTACCAAAGTTGTGGCATCAACTGCCCCAAAATCCCAGACTGCTTCCAACAGTTCCAATCCTCTTGTATTTTTTCGAAAATATAAACGTTTTTCCCTGGTACTTCTTGGCTGTATTTTTATTTATGTAAGTCATGTCCTCTTAAATAATTTTACATACCAGATCATTGAAAGCAAAGGTGGTGGAAGTGCTCAGATGGGAACAGCAACCGCTATTGCGGCCATGTGCGAACTTCCTACCCTCTTTCTTTTCAGTTTTATCGTCCGAAAGATCCGATGTGATATCCTGCTTCGTATATCCGGTATTTTTTATGCTATTAAGGCAATTGGATCGCTTCTGGCCCCGAATGTCCTGACCTACTATAGCGTACAGACGCTTCAGATGCTGGGATGGGGACTGATGACAGTGGTATCTGTCTATTATGTCAATATCATCATGGAAAAAGAAGACGTCATCAAAGGCCAGGCTTATTTTACTATGACCTATACACTTGGAAGTGTTGCCGCAGCTTTTATCGGCGGTGCACTCATTGATATCTCCGGAGTAAATGCCATGCTTATCTTTTCAGTGATTTCTGTCGTCATCGGAGCAGTCATTGTATTCTTGTCAGCAGAACGGACGCCTGTTAAATAATCTAATGCAAAAAAGATGTCGCAACGCATCATTTCTGATGGTCGTACGACATCTTTTTCTTATGAACCTAAAACATTATTTTTTCCATCTGCTCTCTTTATTACTGCAGATTTCATTCCACTGACAGTTTCCACAGATTTCC